>NZ_KV797970.1:567100-568053 GCF_001809565.1 Rothia sp. HMSC072B03 | reverse complement strand
TGACCTTGAAGCCTATATCACGCATTGGAATACAGTAAGACGTCAGGTAAAGCTTAGGGGCCTGACTCCGGTAGAGTACCGGGTTCAGGCCCTTGAGGTAGCCGTGTAATGGCTATTATTTATTGCGTCCAAGTTTCGGGGCGCAGTTCAAAATAGTACGAGGGGGCTTCGCTATACCTGGGGGTAGAAGCTTAGTGCTTCTTCTTCGGCTCGCACGCCACGCCATCACCGTCTTTATCTAGACCAGGGCGGTAACCCGGCTCGCCACGATGCAGCGGCGCCGCACCAGCCGCACGAGCATCAGCGCATGTTTCGTAATAAACACTCGACTGCGCCGGAGCCTGCTGAACCGGCTGCGCGGGAGCTTGCTGAGCGGGGGCCTCAGTTGCCGGAGCCTGCTGAACGGGAGCTTCCTGAACCGGTGCCTGCTGTGCCGGGGTCTCTGAGGCTGGTGCCGCCGGAGCCTCCGCGGAAGGTACCTCAGTAGCCGGTGCCTGCGCGGAAGGTGCCTCAGTAGCCGGCGCCTGCACGGGAGCCTCGGTCGTCGGAACCGGAGACGGGGTTACCGTCGGGGTAGGAGACTCCGAAGGAGACGCAGACGCACTCGGCGTCGGAGAAGAACTAGGAGTAGCTGAAACCGAAGGGCTAGCAGAAGCAGACGTCGACGACGAGGCAGAAGGCGTAGACTCCGGAGTGCGAACAGGCGAAGAGCAACCGGTCAGCAGTAGAGCACCCGCAAGAACGCCAGCGGCGGCATAAATTTTCAACACAATATTCCTTTATAAAGTGAGTGGACAAGGGTGTTCACCGTAGAACACACACTCCAGTGTAAAGGAAAACCACCCCGTCTGCGGACAACGTTGGACCGCATCAAACAATCTGACAAGGGAAGATGCAACCTGCAGGCATAACGAAGCCCCCTCGTGCCGGTTCACGCAAGAACCGGCACAAGG
>NZ_KV797970.1:502385-567000 GCF_001809565.1 Rothia sp. HMSC072B03 | reverse complement strand
GTGCCGGTTCACGCAAGAACCGGCACAAGGGGGCTTCGCTCTATTAAGGTTTCTGAATTAGTTAGGGGTGCTAGGGGAGTAGCGCCCCGACCGGACAGCTCTAGTCAGAGCTCTAGCCAGAGCCACCGCTAGGAGCAGTTGCCGTTCATATCGCAGGAGGGACCCGCCTCCGCAGCATTGTTACCTGCCGCGTCACCAGCCGCACCCGCCAGAGGGTCCAAAAACTCAACACGGTGAGTCTCCTCCCACACCTGACGCAGCGCCTGCACCAGCACTTCCGCAGGCTGCGCACCACTGACCGCCCACTTCGACTCAATCAAAAAGAACGGCACACCATTAATGCCCAGCTGGCGCGCCAACTGCTCGTCAGCACGCACATCCGCCGCGTAACGGTCGCTCTTCAACACCGCCTCAACCTCGGCAGTATCCAGGCCAATCTCAGAAGCAATATCCAGAATCGACTCGTGATCCTGCACCGAACGGCCCTGCGTAAAGTACGCCAGCTTAAACGCCTCCTCCGCCGCCGACGCCAAACCCTGCTCCGCCGCATAATGAATCACGCGGTGCGCATCAAACGTGTTACCGTAGCGTGCCTGACGCCAATTGAAATCCAAACCCACCTCGCGGGCACGCTCCGCCAACGACTCCTGGCTCGCAATCGCCTGCTCCAACGACATCTGATACTTACCGGCAATCAGCTCGGGCAGCGAACCGGCAGGATGCTCCGTAGCCGACGGGTCCAGCTCAAAACTATGCCACACCACCTCAACCTCGTCGCGGTGCTCAAACTCGGCGAGCGCCTGCTCCAGGTTACGCTTGCCCACGTAGCAGAAGGGGCACACAATATCGGACCAAATATCAATACGCATGTTATCTATTCCTTTCATACTCGGATGCGGCACGCTGCCACCCTGTATGCTCACCCAACGCACGGACCACCCTGTTTATTCCCGCGCTACCCGCCCGATGTTCTCAGCGAGTCGGGGAAAGAAAACCGGCAGCGGTGGGCACGGCGAAGCCCCTTCCCTCCCGCGCAGGGAGAGAAGGGGCTTCCAATAATCACAGCCTCGAGTGCACCTCTCGGAATCACCCGATCCGAACCGGCCTAGCGGTTTGCCGCGGCGGGGGCACCCGCAGTGGCCGAGGCCGTGGTCGAACGCGAAGCCGCGGGCTGGGGCGGCTGGGATGCGCGCGTGGTGGCGGCCGGCTGCGAGGGGGTCCTGGTTGCGGCTACCTCATCCTCGTACCGGGGGGTCGGGGCCGGAGTAGGAGTGGGGGTGGGGGTCGGCGAGGGAGCCTCGGTCGTTGCCTCCGCGGAGGGAGTCTCGCTCGGCTCGGGGGTTGCGGTCGGGCTGGGAGCCGCTGCCTTAATCTCCTCCTCCGAGGCGTCGCCGTAGTAGTCGCGGATCGTGACCGGGGTCAGGCCGCGCTCGTCCAGCAGGCCCTTGAGCTTATCCAGAATCGGAATAATCGTCTCGTAGTTCAGGTGGCCCAGAACAATCTGCTGCGGAAGCATATAGCGCAGCGAACGCATGTAAATCACGCGGGCGCTGGTCTTTGCCTCGTCGCCGGTCGTGCCGTTCCACATGACCGGGCGGGTAAAGCCAATCTCACCGGCGGCCTTCAGCACGGCCTCGTTATAACGGCCGTACGGCGGGCGGAAGTAGGGCTTAGACGAGACACCGAAGATGCTCATAATCTCGTCCTCGTTGCGCTGCAACTCCTCCTTCACGCCCTCGGCGTCCAGGGTGGTCAGGTCGGTGTGGTTGTAGGTGTGATTCGCAATCTGAATCTGCCCGCTCTGAACCAGCGGACGGAGAATATCAACGTTGTTCTTGAAACCCACGTACGAGGCGTTAATAAAGAAGGTCAGGCGAGTATTCGTACGCTTGGAGAACTCGGCATAGCCGCGAATAGCCTCGGGGCTGGCACCGTCGTCAACCGTCCACGCGATGTACTTGCCCTCACCCACGAGAGCGTTGCCCACGCCGGGCCACTCGCGCGGCTTATCAATCGGGTTACCGGTGACGGACTGGGTCGGCGAGTTCGTGGCTACAGGTCGGGGAGTAACGGAGGGGCTATCGCTACCGGCCTGGTAGGGAGTAAAGTTGCCGCTCGTGCTGTCGTAGTCGTTATTCGACTTGTTCGAGCAGGCTGCGATGAGCGGAAGCATAGCGGTGCCGAGCACAAAAAGTCGGCGGTTAGGCTGTGAGTGGATCATACCTTCCAGGATAACGCCCGCGTGGGTCCTACAAGAACCTGAACAGCCCCGCCGCCCTAAATAATGCGCATATCACAGCGGGGTCACGTTCTCACCCGCGTATTTAAAGGTATCGACGTGCTGGGCTCGGCCCGCGAGGGGACGGGCTCAGTTACACTAGTGGGGTAAGAGTCTGAGGGGATAACGAATTGCGCAACCTAGTCAATGACGCCGCTGACGAGGCGGTTAACATCGGTTACCGCGTGGCCGACCGCCTGCATAGGTGGCGCGAGAAGCGCGCTATCGCCGCCGGCCGCGAGCCGATTCTTGTTCCCAGCGAGGGGTACGGACGAGTTGCATCCGAAGGGAACCCGGGTTGGGTTCGTATCATCGCCCGAGCCCTCTACAACACGGTCGACCTTGAGCGACTCCTGCAGGTCGTGGAGGGAACCCAAGACACCGCCAATCCCATGCGAGGCTGGCGTGCCTTCACCGCGATCGCTATGTCGGATGCACCGGTCACCATCGTTATCGGCGGTACCAAGTACGAGGCGTACACCGACCGCGGCGGCGTGCTCGACGTGAAGCTTGAGATCGACCTGGAACCCGGCATGCACGAGGTCATCATGTACGTGCCCGGGTCGCGCGCCGTAGCCACCAGCGTTTACATCGTGCCGGAGTCGCAGAAGCTAGGCGTCATCATGGACGTCGACGACACTGTCATGGTGACCATGCTGCCGCGCCCCCTCGTGGCCGCCTGGAATTCCTTCGTGCTCGACGAGCACGCGCGCATCCCGACCCCCGGCATGGCCGTCATGACCGACCGTATTCGCCGTAGTGAGCCGAACGCGCCGTTCATGTACCTGTCCACCGGTGCGTGGAACATTACCCCGACCCTGCGCCGATTCCTGAGCCGTAACGGCTACCCGCGCGGCACGTTCCTGCTCACCGACTGGGGGCCGACCCCCGACCGCTGGTTCCGGTCCGGCACCAAGCACAAGGTGGATTCCCTGCAGCGCCTGGTTGAGGAGTTCCCGCAGATGAAGTGGATCCTGGTTGGTGACGACGGGCAGCGCGACCCGTATATCTACAACGGCTTCGCGGTGCGTTACCCGGACAACGTGGCGGCCATCGTGATTCGTAACCTGACGGTGGGGGAGTCCGTGCTCGCCTCGGGCCGCGTGTGGAGCGACCACCGCGCCGAGCAGATGATGCGCTCACCCCTGTGGATTGAAGCCACCGACGGCGTGACGCTCAGCAAGAAGCTACGCGATCTGGGAATCATCGACTTCTAGACGTTCTCAGCTGCACGTTTTGCGCCCACGCATACCCTATATGCGGTGAAGGCCGGCCACTCCAGCACGGGTGGTCGGCCTTCTCTGCGTACTGAGCTCTGTAGGCTCCAAGCCCGCCCCGGACCCTGCCCCGAAGATTCCGGTTCGTCCATCGGGGCTGTGGGGTGTTTAAGGCTTAACCAACTTAAACCAACGACACACCGGCCAGTCGCGAAGAGTTAAAAATCTTTTGTACAGCTTTAATCACACCCCTTCGTCGCGGTCAGCCCCCGGGTTAAGGGCTCATTAAGAAAACCTGTTCGTCTTTAAAACCCCGTCGTTCCGCGTCATGCTGGGCGAGTGTTAAACCTGCGCTTAAATCAAGCCCGAGGAATACGGCCCCGGACGTCTTAAAACGTCAGAGGGGTTAAAAGCACCCTAAGAAACGAGCGGGGAGGGCCAACCAAAATGCCGCCCAACTTAAAACCCACCTGTGGATAACCCCGCGAGGTCCCCGAAAATCCGGCGAACTCCACCACCGGGCGGGTGTGGATAAGCCCGCGAGGCATCCCATTAAGTGGGTTCGGCTGTGGGTTTATCGAACGAAACACGACCCGTACACCACATCATCTTGTGGTGCAGAAATTTCTTGGCACTAGATGTAGTATTAATACTCGGTTCCACCGCTTAGGCCCCTCGGGGCCCTCCCCGCAGAACCGCGAGGCAACAGATCCGCCCCCGCACGACGGGCGGCACCGCCCCGGCAGGGTAGAGGTACGACGGTGGAGCCCCTAGGAAAACACGCCAGAATCATTCACAAGATAAACCCGCCTGAGCGGGAGAAAGTATGAGGCACTCTCATGGTAGTGACCGTGTACACCAAGCCCCAGTGCGTTCAGTGCAACATGACCTACCGCGCCCTCGACGCGAAGGGTATCAGCTACACCAAGGTTGATATCACCGAAGACACTCAGGCCCTTGAGATGGTTAAGTCCCTCGGCTACCTGCAGGCCCCCGTCGTCATCGCAGGCGAGGAGCACTGGTCCGGTTTCCGCCCCGATAAGATCAACGCTTTGGAAGCGTAAATCCAGCCGAAACCCACATAAACGGAATCGGCGTCACACAGCCATACCGGCACATACGAAGTAAGGAGCTCACGTTGAGTACCGTCCTCACGCCCAACCCCGCAGATGAACACGCAGAAATCCGCAAGATTCTCATGGATGCGCGTAACTCCTCTGAGGGTCGAGCGACCGAGGCTCTGGCGGACGCATCCGCGCCACTCGTCGTGTATTTCTCCTCCATCTCCGGCAACACCCACAAGTTCGTGGAGAAGCTTCGTGCTCGCCGTCTCCGCCTGCCCCTGCGCACCGGCGAAGACACCCTGGTGCTTGATGAGCCCTTCGTGCTGATCGTTCCCACCTACGGCAAGCCCGAAGGTGCAGGCAATGTTCCCCCGCAGGTGGTAAAGTTCCTAAACGTGGATCAGAATCGCGCGAACATGCTCGGTGTGATTGGATCCGGCAACACTAACTTTGGCCCGCTCTTCGGCATCGCGGCAGATATCGTCGCGAAGAAATGCAACGTGCCCGTGCTCTTCAAGTTCGAGCTCATGGGTACCGAAGCAGATGTAGAAAAAGTCAACGAAGGATTGGAAGCATTTTGGACGCAAAACTGCCCTCAGCACTAGAGACTCTCGGTGCGAGCCACACCGGCAACACCGTACCCGAGAAGTTCCGGGGTATGAGCTACCACGAGCTGAACGCTCTGCTGAACCTCTACGATGAGAACGGCAAGATTCAGTTCGACGCCGACCGCCAGGCAGCACGTCAGTACTTCCTGCAGCACGTCAACAACAACACCGTGTTCTTCCACGACCTGGAAGAGAAGATTGAGTACCTGATCGAGAACCAGTACTACGAGCCTGAGCTCTTCGAGAAGTACAACTTCCAGTTCATCAAGAACCTGTTCAAGCGCGCCTACGCCGTGAAGTTCCGCTTCCCGACCTTCCTGGGTGCCTTCAAGTTCTACACCTCCTACGCGCTCAAGACCTTCGACGGTCAGCGCTACCTGGAGCGCTTCGAGGACCGCGTCTGCATGGTGGCGCTGCTGCTGGCAGAGGGTAACGAGAAGCTGGCCGAGGAGATCGTGGACGAGATTATCTCGGGCCGCTTCCAGCCGGCCACCCCGACCTTCCTCAACGCGGGCAAGAAGCAACGCGGCGAGCTGGTCTCCTGCTTCCTGCTGCGCATGGAAGACAACATGGAATCCATCGGTCGTTCCATCAATTCGGCCCTGCAGCTCTCTAAGCGCGGCGGTGGCGTGGCATTCGCCCTGACCAACCTGCGCGAATCCGGCGCGCCCATCAAGAAGATTGAGAACCAGTCTTCGGGCGTTATCCCCGTCATGAAGCTGCTGGAGGACGCCTTCTCCTACGCTAACCAGCTGGGTGCACGTCAGGGCGCCGGCGCGGTGTACCTGCACGCACACCACCCCGACATCTACTCTTTCCTGGATACCAAGCGCGAGAACGCCGACGAGAAGATTCGTATCAAGACCCTCTCCCTGGGTGTCGTGATCCCCGATATCACCTTCGAGCTGGCCAAGAAGAACGAGGACATGTACCTCTTCTCCCCGTACGATGTGGAACGCATCTACGGTGTGCCCTTCTCCGACATCAACGTCTCCGAGAAGTACTACGAAATGGTCGACGATGCACGCATCACCAAGACCAAGATTAACGCTCGCGAGTTCTTCCAGACCATCGCGGAGATTCAGTTCGAGTCCGGTTACCCGTACGTGATGTTCGAGGACACCGTCAACCGCGCGAACCCCATCGCCGGTAAGGTCATCATGTCGAACCTCTGCTCCGAGATTCTGCAGGTTTCCGAGCCGTCCACCTACCACGCCGACCTCGGCTACGAGACCGTCGGTAAGGATATTTCCTGCAACCTCGGTTCGCTGAACATCGCCCTCACCATGGACGGCGACGACTTCGGCAAGACCGTGGAGACCGCAATCCGCGCGCTCACCTCCGTCTCGGACCAGTCCGATATCCGCTCCGTGCCGTCCATCGAGCGTGGCAACAAGATGAGCCACGCCGTGGGCCTGGGCCAGATGAACCTGCACGGCTACCTGGCACGCGAGCACGTCTTCTACGGTTCCGAAGAGGCGCTGGACTTCACCAACATGTACTTCTACACCGTGACTTACCACGCAATCCGCACCTCCATGCTGCTCGCTAAGGAGCGCGGTGAGTGTTTCGAGGGCTTCGAGAACTCGAAGTACGCCTCCGGTGAGTTCTTCGCCAAGTACATCGAGAAGGAATGGGCACCGCAGACCGAACGTACCCGCGAGCTGTTCGCCAAGCACCACATCCCCACCCGCGAGGAGTGGATTCAGCTGGCAGCCGACGTCGCACAGCACGGCATGTACAACCAGAACCTGCAGGCCGTTCCTCCGACCGGCTCGATTTCCTACATCAACGGTTCGACCTCTTCGATTCACCCGATTGCTTCGAAGATTGAGATCCGCAAGGAAGGCAAGCTCGGCCGCGTCTACTACCCGGCACCGTACATGACCAACGACAACCTGGAGTACTACCAGGACTCGTACGAAATTGGTTACGAGAAGATCATCGACACCTACGCCGTGGCAACCCAGCACGTGGACCAGGGCCTGTCGCTGACCCTCTTCTTCCGCGATACCGCCACCACCCGCGATATCAACCGCGCCCAGATTTACGCATGGCGTAAGGGCATCAAGACCATCTACTACATCCGTCTGCGTCAGATGGCTCTTGAGGGTACCGAGGTTGAAGGCTGCGTATCCTGCATGCTCTAGGCCCGAACGTCGGAGACATTCAGCCTGAGCTGACACACCATAACTACTAAAGGGGGCGGGGCGGCCGGCCCGCGGCTCCGCGCGATTCAGGGTGACTCGCGCGGAGCCTGACGCGGCCCAGATGAGTCGTCACCGCCCCCAAGAATCGGAGAATTATCATGAGCGAAAAGGTGAAGCTCGTCGACCACGTCGTTGAGGCCATCAACTGGAACCGCATCGAGGATGAGAAGGACCTCGAGGTTTGGGACCGCCTGACCGGTAACTTCTGGCTGCCGGAGAAGGTGCCGCTGAGCAACGACGTGCCCTCCTGGAAGACCCTGACCGACGAAGAGAAGCAGCTGACCATGCGCGTCTTCACCGGTCTGACCCTGCTGGACACCATCCAGGGCACCGTCGGTGCTGTGTCCCTGCTGCCGGACGCCGTGACCGCACACGAGGAGGCCGTGTACACCAACATCGCGTTCATGGAGTCCGTGCACGCGAAGTCGTACTCCTCGATCTTCTCGACCCTCGCCTCCACCAAGGAAATTGACGAGGCATTCCGCTGGGCTTCTGAGAACGAGCACCTGCAGAAGAAGGCCAAGATCATCCTGGCCTACTACACCGGTGATGACCCGCTGAAGAAGAAGGTTGCCTCGACCCTGCTCGAGTCCTTCCTGTTCTACTCGGGCTTCTACCTGCCCATGTACTGGTCCTCGCACGCGAAGCTGACCAACACCGCCGACCTGATTCGTCTGATTATTCGTGACGAGGCTGTGCACGGCTACTACATCGGCTACAAGTTCCAGCGTGGCCTGGCCAAGGAGACCCCGGAGCGTCAGGCAGAGCTGAAGGAGTACACCTTCAACCTGCTGTACGAACTGTACGAGAACGAAATCGCTTACACCCACTCCCTGTACGACGGCGTGGGTTGGAGCGAGGACGTGAAGAAGTTCCTGCACTACAACGCCAACAAGGCCCTGATGAACCTGGGCTACGAGGCAATGTTCCCGGCTACCGTGACCAACGTTTCGCCGGCCATCCTCTCGGCGCTGTCCCCGAATGCTGACGAGAACCACGACTTCTTCTCCGGTTCCGGCTCCTCCTACGTGATTGGTAAGGCTGTGAACACCGAGGACGAGGACTGGGACTTCTAAGCACCCTTTCTTGCCTTGAGATATAAGGCTTGACAAACCGAGCGGAACCCCCGCGTGTCCACTGTGGATGCGCGGGGGTTCCGCCGTTTAACCAGGCCATTTAACCTGCCAGGATGCAGTGGGCAAGCGCTAGGGAAGCGGGGGAGCGGCACCCTGGTTCCAGCTGTGGGCACCTCGCTACAAACTCTTCACCCCGTAGCATAAAAGACTGTTGATATATCGGGGTGCGGGGCGTACTGTGGAACCACTATCCCCAAATCCTGGAAGGAACATCATGCGTTCAGTCGTCATGGAAGCCCCCGGTAAGGTCGTCGTCAACGAGGTCGACAAGCCGACCCTGCTCGAACCCACCGACGCCATCATCAAGCTCGCGGCTTCCTGCATCTGCGGCTCCGACCTGTGGTCTTACCGCGGCGCACAGCCTGTCGACCACCGGGCAATGGGCCACGAATACATCGGCGAGGTCGTCGAAGTAGGCTCCGAGGTCACCACCGTAGCCCCCGGCGACTTCGTCGTAGGCTCCTTCTGCATCTCCTGCGGCGAATGCGAAACCTGCACCGCGGGCTACCCCTCCCGCTGCCTGAAGGCAATCGCAGCAGGCGACGCCTTCATCGGTGCACGCTCCAACGGCACCCAGGCAGAGTACGCCCGCGTGCCCTTCGCGGACGGCACCCTCGTCAAGACCCCCGCCGCACCCACCGCGGAGCAGATTCCGCACCTGATGGCTGCCTCCGACGTGCTCGGCACCGGCTGGTACGCGGCAGACGCCGCCGGCGCAGCCCCCGGCAAGACCATTGTCGTCGTCGGCGACGGCGCGGTTGGTCTGAGCGCAGTCATCGGCGCTAAGCAGCTCGGCGCGGAGAAGATCATCATCATGTCCCGTAACCCCGAGCGTCAGGCGCTCGCCAAGGAATTCGGCGCAACCCACATCGTGGAGGAGCGCGGTGAGGAGGGCATCGCCAAGGTCATGGAGCTCACCGACGGCGTGGGCGCGCACGGCGTGGCGGAGGCTGTCGGCACCCAGCAGTCCTTCGACCAGGCTCTTGGATGCGTGCGCCACGGCGGCTACATCGGCTTCGTGGGCGTGCCGCACGACAGCTCCATCGGTACCGATGCTCTCTTCGGCAAGCAGGTGCACCTGGAGGGTGGCCCCGCCCCCGTGCGCAAGTACCTGCCGACCCTCATCGACCTGATTTACAAGGGCGAAATTGAGCCCGGTAAGGTCTTCGACCTGGTCCTGCCCATCGACGAGGCCCCCAAGGGCTACGAGGCAATGGACCAGCGCACCGCCACCAAGGTGCTGCTGACCATGCCGTAATAGCTGGTCGTAGAGCCGGTTCCTGTACCGGCAATCCGGCATGTACGCGTTACTCATCCCCGCATCCGACCCTGCCCACTCCATGTGAGCGTAGGGTACCGGAGGCGGGGATGACTTTGGTTAAAAACCACTTTCTTGATGCGCGGGACGGCGAGGTGAGGGACAAATGCGTGAGCTAACACATAGAATGAAAGAGCATGATTCGTACAACTCGAAGGATGACAATGACGAAGAAGCCTTTCCCCTCCGACCTCGAAATCGCGCTTGCTGCCGATCTGTGGCCGATTAGCAAGATCGCAGCAGAGAGCGGCATCAGCGAAGATCGCCTCGAGCCCTACGGCAAGTACGTCGCCAAGGTTCTGCTCGACGAAAGCACCAACGCAGAGACCGCCCGCAAGCGCGGCTCCAAGTACATTGTGGTGACTGCGGTGACCCCGACCCCGCTTGGCGAAGGCAAGACCGCGACCTCCGTCTCCCTCGCACAGGGCTTCGCACAGACCGGCCGCAAGGCTGCGCTGGCTCTGCGTCAGCCCGCAATGGGCCCGACCTTCGGCATCAAGGGCGGTGCCGCAGGTGGTGGCTACTCTCAGATTGTCCCCATGGAGAAGCTGAACCTGCACCTGACCGGCGACTTCCACGCCGTGACCGCGGCCCACAACCTGCTGGCCGCAATGATTGACAACCACCTGCACCACGGCAACGAGCTGCGCATCGACCCGCGCGCAATCGAGTGGCGCCGCGTTATCGACATGAACGACCGCTCCCTGCGCAACATCGTCGTGGGCCTGGGCGAGCGCATGGACGGCGTGGTCCGCGAGACCGGTTTCGACATCACCAGCGCCTCCGAAATCATGGTGATTCTCTCGCTGGCCACCTCCTTCAAGGACCTGCGCGAGCGCCTGGCCAAGATCGTGATTGGCCTGAACTACGACGGCGAGCCCGTCACCGCGGCCGACCTGAAGGCTGACGGCGCAATGTCCGTGATTCTGGCCGACGCCATCAACCCGAACCTGCTGCAGACCCTGGAGCACACCCCGGCCCTGATTCACGCCGGCCCCTTCGGCAACATCGCAACCGGTAACTCCTCCGTGGTTGCCGACTACGTGGGCCTGGAGTACTCCGACTACGTGATTACCGAGGCTGGCTTCGGTGCCGACATGGGTGCCGAGCGTTTCTTCAACGTCAAGTGCCGCGTCTCCGGTCTGAAGCCGGACGCCGCAGTGCTGGTCGTGACCGTGCGCTCCCTGAAGTCCCACTCCGGCCTGTACAAGATTGTTCCGGGCAAGCCCCTGCCCGAGGGCATGCTGCAGGAAAGCCCCTCCGATGTGGAGAAGGGCGCGGAGAACCTGAAGAAGCACATCGAGATTGTGCGCGACTTCGGTGTTCAGCCGGTCGTGGCCATTAACGCCTTCCCGACCGACTTCGATTCCGAGCACGAGACGATTCGCCGTATCGCCGAGGAGGCCGGCGCTCGTGTGGCCATCCACCACGGTGTGGCCGAGGGCGGTAAGGGCACCATCGACCTGGCGAACGTTGTGGCCGAGGCCTGCGACGACGTTTCGGACCTGAAGTACACCTATGATCTTGAGGACTCCATCGAGACCAAGATTGAGAAGGTCGCGACCAAGGTCTACGGCGCGGACGGCATTTCGATTGCTCCGGCTGCCGCTAAGCAGCTCAAGCGCTTTGCGGAGCTGGGCTACTCGCACCTGCCCGTGGTCATTGCGAAGACCCACCTGTCCATCTCTTCGGATGCATCGCTGAAGGGTGCACCGACCGGTTGGACCCTGCCCGTGCGCGAGGTTCGCCTGGCTGCCGGTGCCGGCTACGTCTACGCAATCTGCGGCACCATGCGCACCATGCCGGGCCTGAGCAAGAGCCCCGCGGCTGAGCGCATCGGCTTCGACGAGAACGGCGTGATGGTCGGCCTGTCCTAAGACGGCTGTTTCAGCTAATCTGTAGCTGGTAAGAGGCGGCGTTCCTTCCCTAGAGCGGGGGAGGGGCGCCGCCTTTCTGCGCGCCGTGTGCCGATATGGGGTCTGCCGGGTGGTGATCTAGCCCCGTAGGTGATGCTGATTCGTCGGTTGTTTTCGCCGCTCGTCGTCTGTGGAGAGCTCCGCTAGGTGGCTTGAAGACCATCCTCACAATGAGCTGGAGGGTTTATTTACGGGGTGATATACGGACTGTAAGGGGTTGCCATGAGGGGCCCTTTCGGGGTCTGTAAATCTTAAATTGGTCTGTATGTGTTATTTTTCCTCCTCGATATTTGCTTGAGCCTTATCTTTCGTTAAACACCCTCTGGAGGTTGATTTTTAAGCGAGTCATGCACCTGCATTTTGTGAAAATATGGCTTTGACTAGTATTTTTTCTTTTTCGTGAAAATTTTCGAGGTTGCACTTTTGGGTCCATGGAAGGGTGGATGACGAAGCCTTTGTTTATAAAAGCGTTGGCCAACTGGGGGTTTTTAGGGGTGGAGCAGACCAATAAGATTTCCCATTGGAGGCTTTTGTGGGCTGTTTTGTGGCGGGCAATGCGAAGGGATGTGATCAAAACGAGGTGAAAAGTAGTTGCTTCAACTAGAAAGTTTCTTTAGGTTTAGGTTGATATTCCGCGGAATATCAAGGGAAAACGGGGTATTCAACCCTCGTAAAAGTCTCAGTGGGACCCCCTGAGAAAGATGCACCTGAGTGTCAAATTGAGGGAAAGCTAAAAATTTTTTTCAGTGATATGGCTCACTTATTGGAGCTGAAAAATAAAATTGGTACGTATGGATATCCTAAAAAACGGGTGGAATTATTACAGAACGGTTACAGTGAGGCTCCGGTCACTTAAATTGGCACTCCGTACCAAAATGACTCGCCGGACAGGGTGAAAAAACTCCGCTATGATGGATGCATCAAGTAATCGTGAGATTTCCAAAGTCCTCGGGTTGCTTGTGTTTGAGTGAGTGATAGATACCCCTGGGTGTCATGAGAAGCGACTGTGTATCGATGCACGGTCGCTTCTCTGTTTAACTTTTAAAATTCAAGCGGTGCCTCGACCGGAACCTCATCCGAGCTGCACCCGTCCCGGGCAAAGGCTGTGCGTTCAAAGTCGAGCGCACCCAAGAAACCGCCGAGGCGCATCCCGCAGGGGAGTACCCCGGCACCTCCTCAACCGGAACACCCCCTACACTGGAAGTATGACTACATACCCCGAATCCACACTCATCTTCGAGAACCCCGAACTGACCGTGCGCGCGCTCAGTGTTTCCGAGATGGACAATAGCGTCTACCTCATCACCATGCGCGCCACGGGCGAACAGGTACTCATCGACCCGGCCGCAGAAGCCGAGGAGCTCTACGCCTTCACCCTCGATGCACTACTTCAGGACTGCCCGCAGCTGGAACTCACCGATGCCGAGGACCGCCGCGTGCGCGTCATGGAGAAGGAAGAAGACTTTGATGCCCTCAAACCCCGCGCAATCGGCCTGACCGGCATCCTGGTTACCCACGGCCACTGGGACCACATTCGCGCCATTGCCGAGCTCGAGAAGCTCACTGGCGCAATCACCTCCGCCGGGGATGCCGATGCCGACGCCATTAAGGAGCAGGAGAACTTCGAAGTGGAGGAGCCCCTGCACGGTGGTGAGGTCTTCGACTTCTACCTCTCCGACACCGTGGTGCGCGCCCTGCATGTGCCCGGTCACACCCCTGGATCCATCGTCTACACCCTCGAAACCGCCTGGGAAGACGGCACTCCCGCAACCCTGCTGTTCACCGGCGACTCGCTCTTCCCCGGTGGCGTGGGCAAGACTGACTCCCCGCAGCAGTTCGGTGAGCTCTTCTCTAACGTGCTCGAAAAGCTCTTCGGCGGCTTCGAAGACGATGCAATCGTGCTGCCCGGCCACGGTCGCTCCACCACCCTCGGCGACGAGCGCCCCCACCTGGAAGACTGGGGCACCCGCGGCTGGTAAACCGCGCCTGGCGAATTGCGCCTCCTAGTCCGCCTCATATAAGTACTGCACCCTCATGCCTTCACCGGTCGCATAATCCCGCCGGTGAAAGTCGTGAGGGTGTAGAATTTAAGTTCGAAGATTAAGACGAAAGGATTTTCGATGACACCCCGCCCGGCACACGGAAGCACCGCGCTCAAACCCAATGACCTGACCAGTATTCGTGTGCAGGGTGCCCGAGAAAACAACCTTAAGAACGTAGACCTGACCATCCCGCGTGACGCGATGGTCGTCTTCACGGGCCTCTCCGGCTCCGGCAAGTCCTCCCTCGCCTTCGACACCATCTTCGCCGAGGGCCAGCGCCGCTACGTCGAGTCGCTCTCCTCCTACGCCCGCATGTTCCTGGGCCAGGTTGACAAGCCCGATGTCGACTTCATCGAGGGTCTCTCCCCGGCGGTGTCCATCGACCAGAAGTCCACCTCCAAGAACCCCCGCTCGACCGTCGGCACCATCACCGAAATCTACGACTACATGCGTCTGCTCTGGGCGCGCATCGGCCACCCGCACTGCCCGGTCTGCGGCGAGGAAATCACCCAGCAGACCCCGCAACAGATCGTAGACATCCTGCAGGAGTACCCCGAACGCACCCGCCTGCAGATTCTCGCGCCCGTCGTCAGCGCACGCAAGGGCGAGTTCGTAGACCTCTTCAAGGACCTGCTCACCCAGGGCTACTCGCGCGCCCGCGTGGACGGCGAAACCGTACAGCTCTCCGACCCGCCCAAGCTCGCCAAGCAGTACAAGCACACCATCGAGGTGGTCGTCGACCGCATCGTCATTAAGGACGGTATTCACCAGCGCCTGACTGACTCCATCGAAACCGCGCTCAAGCTCGCCGACGGCCGCGTGCTCATCGACTTCGTGGACCGCGAGCAGGACGACCCCGAACGCACCCGCTCCTTCAGCGAAAACCTCGCCTGCCCCAATAACCACCCGCTGCAGATCGACACCATCGAGCCGCGCGCCTTCTCCTTCAACTCGCCGTTCGGCGCGTGTAGCGCCTGCGACGGCATCGGCTCGCGCCTGGAAGTCGACACCGAACTGCTCGTACCCAACCCCGACCTGACCCTCGGCGAGGGCGCCATCGCCCCCTGGTCGCAGGGCAAGGCCACCACCGAATACTGGCTACGCCTGCTCGCAGGCCTGGGGGAGGAGCTCGGCTTCGACCTGAACACCCCCTTCAAGGACCTGCCCGCCAAGACCCGCGCCGCCATCCTGGACGGCAAGGACTACAAGGTTGAGGTGTCTTACCGCAACCGCTTCGGCCGCGAACGCCGCTACACCTCCGGATTCGAAGGCGTGAAGGCGTACATCAAACGCAAGCACGAAGAAACCGAATCGGACTTCGCCCGCGACCGCTACGAACAGTACATGCGCCAGGTCGCCTGCCCCTCCTGCGGTGGCGCGCGCCTGAACCCGACCATCCTCGGCGTGAAGGTCGGCGGCCAGTCCATCGCAGACATTACCGACCTGTCCCTTGCTGACGCGCTCGCCTTCGTGCGCGGCCTGCAGCTCAGCGCCCGCGAAGCCAAGATCGGCGAGCAGGTCCTCAAGGAAATTGACGCGCGCCTGCAGTTCCTGCTGGACGTGGGCCTGGACTACCTGACCCTCTCACGCTCCGCCGGTACGCTCTCCGGCGGTGAGGCGCAGCGCATCCGCCTCGCCACCCAGATTGGTTCGGGCCTGGTCGGTGTGCTCTACGTGCTCGACGAGCCCTCCATCGGTCTGCACCAGCGCGACAACCGCCGACTCATCGAGACCCTGACCAAGCTGCGCGATATGGGCAACACCCTCATCGTGGTCGAGCACGACGAAGACACCATGCGCGAGGCCGACTGGATCGTGGACGTCGGGCCCGGCGCGGGCGAGCACGGCGGCGAAATCGTGCACTCCGGCAGCTTCGAGGACCTGCTGAAGAACACCCGATCCATTACCGGCGACTACATGGCTGGCCGCCGCCGCATCGAGGTGCCCGCCTCCCGCCGACCCGTGGACAAGAAACGCCAGCTGACCGTGCGCGGTGCCCGCGAAAACAACCTCAAGAACGTGACCGTGTCCTTCCCGCTGGGCGTGTTTACCGCGGTGACCGGCGTGTCCGGCTCGGGCAAATCCACCCTGGTCAACGACATTCTGTACACCTCCCTGGCGAACAAGCTCAACGGCGCCAAGCAGGTGCCCGGCCGCCACAAGAGCATCGACGGCCTGGAGCACCTGGACAAGGTCATTCACGTGGACCAGTCGCCCATCGGTCGTACCCCGCGCTCGAACCCCGCCACCTACACCGGCGTGTTCGACCACATCCGCAAGCTGTTCGCAGAGACCAGCGAAGCGAAAATGCGAGGCTACACCCCCGGCCGATTCTCCTTCAACGTCAAGGGTGGCCGCTGCGAGGACTGCTCCGGCGACGGCACCCTGAAGATTGAAATGAACTTCCTGCCGGACGTGTACGTGCCCTGCGAAACCTGCCACGGCAAGCGCTACAACCGCGAAACCCTCGAGGTTCACTACAAGGGCAAGACCATTGCCGACGTGCTCGAAATGCCCGTGGAAGAAGCCGCAGAGTTCTTCGCCGCGTTCACCCCGATTGCGCGCCACCTGAACACCCTCGTGGATGTGGGCCTGGGCTACATTCGCCTGGGTCAGCCCGCAACCACCCTCTCCGGCGGTGAGGCGCAGCGCGTGAAGCTCGCCACCGAGCTGCAGAAGCGCTCCAACGGCCGCTCCATCTACGTGCTGGACGAGCCGACCACCGGCCTGCACTTTGAGGACATCCGCAAGCTGCTCGCCGTGCTGCAATCGCTGGTGGACAAGGGTAATAGCGTCATCACCATCGAGCACAACCTGGACGTCATCAAGTGCGCTGACTGGATTATCGACATGGGTCCCGAAGGCGGTAGCGGCGGCGGCACCGTCATCGCCGAGGGCACCCCGGAGCACGTGGCGACCGTCAAAGGCTCGCACACCGGCGCCTTCCTGGCAGAGATTCTGAACTAGTCGAGAACTTGAACTAAAGGAAAGTTACGTGACCGACACTCAAGGAAACACACCTGCTCAAGGAGTTGCCCGAGGCGCTACGAGCTTTGGCGCGCGTCGTGGCGTCGTGAACCGTGGTGCCGTGACCACTCTGGACCGGGCGCGGCACATCCTGCACACCCAGCTTGAGGCGGACTTCTGCCAGGCGCCCGGCTCGATTAGTCGCGCCCTTCAAGAGCTACGCGACTACCCGGAAGCCGAGAGCCTGCCGCTACTCGCCACCGTGCAGCCGCCCTCCGAGAAGATGGGCGCCGCACGCCGCCGCAACGACGACATCTGGGAGTTGCGCGTCGCCAACTACGCGAGCGTAGGCATTCTCTGCGCCAAGCACCCGCGCGTACTCGAAAAGGCCATCGACTACATGCTCGGCGACCAGTCGAACTGGCTCGGCGATTACGCGCAGCTGCGCCAGCTCAACGAACTGCTCACCCCCTACACCCAGCAGGTTAGCGGCACGAGCATCTACTATACGCCCGGCCGCGCCCTGCTGAACTCGGTCGTACCCGAGGGCGTGAAGGCGCAGGAGGTCAAGTGCGCCGTGCCCGGTGTGGGCATGATGCGCCGCGTCGACCCCGCCGAGCTGAAGGCGGCACTGCTTGCCGAAATTACCGGCGAGCGCACTATTCGCAGGGAGGCGAACGCCTCCGCGGGGGCGCTTGAGGTTGCCCCGGAGGATACGGAAGCGCGCGTAACCCGCCTGCGCGTGGACCTGCTGAGCGAAGAGCAGATTGAGTCGTTCCGCGGGGATAAGCGTTACTCAAACGCCCTGGGCTTTAGCGTGACCCGCCCGGATGTGCTGGTGCTCGCCGCATACCCGGTGGATGAGAACGCATCTAAGGCACCTGATGCACCCGCGGCGGGGGAGAGCCCCGCAAATGCCGACCCGGTAGCCATGGTTGGCCTGAGCGACGATTCGCCGATTATGCGCCAGATTGGCATTGACGTGCTGCCCGCCTTCCGCGGCGCGGGTATTGCGAGCGCCCTGGTGCGAGATGCCGCACGCCTGACCCTGGCGGAGGGTTACCTGCCGTTCTACGGTACGAGCCCGTCGCACATGCTGTCGCAGCGGGTTGCGATGAACGCGGGGCTGGTGCCGACCTGGTGGGAGTACGTGTCCACCAGCCTGAACGACCTGCCCCTGGACTAGAATTGCCCGCGCTGGGTATAACGGACAATAGGTACGCAGCATATGCGCGAAAGCCCCCGAGATCAGAGTCTCGGGGGCTTTTTGCTGCTGAGTTTCGCGTGTTAGCCGCGCGGGGTTCAGCGTGCCGGGATTTTCGCGGAGTTCAGCGTCTAGAGTCGCCGCATAAGGAACAACGTCTAGAACCTTGACCGGTTACAGCTCCGCGCCGTTGCTGGCAATCACCTCGCGGTACCAGTGAAAGGACTTCTTACGGTAGCGCGCCAGGGTGCCGGTGCCGTCGTCGTTGCGGTCCACGTAGATGAACCCGTAGCGCTTGGACATCTGCGCTGTCGAGGCGCTAATCATGTCGATGCAACCCCAGGTGGTGTAGCCGAGCACGTTCACGCCGTCCTCAATCGCCTCGCGTACCGCGTGCAGGTGCTGGCGCAGGTAGTCGATGCGGTAGTCGTCCTCCACGGTGAGCTCGCCGTTCACCTCGACCAGTTCGTCGCGGGCACCCAGGCCGTTCTCCACGATGAACAGCGGCTTCTGCCAACGGTCCCAATACTGGTTGAGGACCACGCGCAGGCCGGTCGGGTCGATCTGCCAACCCCATTCGCTCGCGGGCAGGGTCGGATTTGTTACGCCGCCGATGATATTGCCTTCGCCGCGCTCGCCGCGTGCCGGGTCGCCGGACGCGCAGGTGGACATGTAGTAGCTGAACGACACAAAATCCACGGTGTTCTTCAGGTCCTCGCGGTCCTGCTCGGTGATGTTCAGCTCCACGCCCTTCTCACGCAGGGCACGCAGGAAGTAGCCGGGGTAGGCGCCGCGCACGTGCACGTCACCGAACGCGAAGTTCGCCTGCTCCGCCTGCATGGCGGCGAGCACGTCCGCGGGGTCGGGGGTGAGCGGGTAGGTGGGCATGGCAAGAATCATGCAACCGACCTGGGCGCCCGGTGCCAGTTCGCGTGCCGCAGCGGTGGCGCGTGCGGAGGCGACCAGCTCATGGTGCATCGCCTGGTAGAGGTCGGCGTCGCTGAGCTGCTCCGCCGGGGTGTTGATGCCGCCGGACATGAACGGCAGGTGCAGCATCGAGTTGATTTCGTTGAAGGTCAGCCAGTACCTCACGCGCTTGCCGTAGCGGGCGAACACGGTGCGGGCGTAGCGTTCGTAGAAGCCGATGAGCTCGCGGCTGGTCCAGCCGTTGTACTGCTCGACCAGGTGCAGCGGGGTTTCGTAGTGGCTGAGGGTGATGAGCGGCTCCATGCCGTGCTTTTCGAGCTCGTCGAGCACGCGGTCGTAGAAGGCGAGGCCCGCCTCGTTGGGGGTTTCTTCGTCGCCGCGGGGGAAGATACGCGACCAGGCGATGGAGAAGCGGAAGACCTTAAAACCCATCTCCGCGAGCAGGGCGATGTCTTCACGGTAGCGGTGGTAGAAGTCGATGCCCTCCAGCTTGAGGTTGTCCTCGGTGGGTTCCGCGGTGCGCGGGTACAGGCCGCCGGCGGGCAACACATCCTGCAGGCTGGGGCCCTTGCCGTCTTCGTTCCAGGCGCCCTCGAACTGGTTGGCGGCGGTGGCGCCTCCGAAGAGGAAGCCGGCGGGGAACGCGCCGAGCGGCTGCGGCTCGGTCAGCGTCGGGTTGGAGTTGGGCAGAGCGGTGGTTTGGGCGGTGATGTGCTGGTCCTGATGCACGGCGTCCTCCAAGGTGTTTTGGGGTTTTCTTCTACCCTAGCGGAGGGGGTGGGGGATTGCTAGGTTCTGTGCTGTTTTCGGGCATTATGCGGGTATGCGAAAGCCCGGTGTTCTCACACGAAAATTCACGTGAGAACACCGGGCTTTTACGCGGTGCTCCTATACAGCGCTTTTACGCTGAGCTAGGCTTTTACGCTGAGCTAAGCCGCCGCTGGGCCTGCGCTACTAGTTGGCGAAGCCGAGCGCGAACAGCCACGCGGTACCGACCGCACCCCAGACGACGAGGTTCACGATAGCCGCCATGAAGCCGATCTTGAACCATTCGCCCACGCTGAAGTAGCCGGAACCGTAGTACACGCCCGCCGGGCCGGAGGCGTAGTGGGTGATGCCGCCAATCAGGTTGCCCATGAAGCCGAGGAACAGAGCCGCAAACATCGGCGGAACACCCGCCGCGACGGCCGCGCCGAGGAACACAGCGTACAGGGCCACGATCTGGGCGGTGTTCGAGGCGAACATGTAGTGAATGAAGAAGTAGGCCAGAACCAGCACGGTGAAGGCCAGGGGCCAGGCCATGCCGCTGACGCTGTGGGCGGCCTGCTGGCCAATCCAGTCCACGACCTTGAGCTTCTTGAGGTGGTCGGCCATGCCGACGAGCACGGCGAAGAAGATGAGGGTGGACCAGGCGCTGGAGTTCTTCGCCATGTCCTTCCAGGTCAGAACCTTGGTCACCAGCAGAATACCGATGCCGAAGAAAGCGGCGCTGGTGGCGTCAATACCCAGAGCGGTACCGGTCACCCACAGGATTAGCAGCAGCACGAAGGTGCCGAGCATAATCCATTCCTTGGAGCTCATGGGGCCCATTTCGTGCAGTTCCTGGCGGGCGTGCTCGGGTGCGTCCGGGGTCTTCTTGATGGTCGGCGGGTAAATCTTCGACATGATCCACGGCATGACAATCAACGCGGCAAGACCGGGAACGATTGCTGCGAGCGCCCAGGTACCCCAGTCGAGGTTGATGTTGTGGTCGTGCGCGAACTTCTGCGCCAGCGGGTTACCCGCCATCGCGGTCAGGAACATGGCGGAGGTGATGGTGTTGACCTGCGCCTCGGTCATGAGCAGGTAGGAGCCGAGCTTACGGCGCGATTCGGGGGTCTCGTTGGTGGAGCCGTTGACCTCGGAGAGGGAACGGATAATCGGGTAAATCACGCCACCGGCACGCGCGGTGTTGGAGGGGGTGGCGGGGGCGAGGACCAGGTCGGTGATGGCCATGCCGTAGGACAGGCCGAGGGAGGACTTGCCGAGCGCACGCACGAACAGCAGTGCGATGCGCTTGCCCAGACCCGTAATGAGGAAGCCGTCGGCGATGAAGAAGGCGGCCACGATAATCCAGATGGAGGAGTTGCCGAAGCCGGTCAGCGCCTCATTCTTGGCGGCCATCGTGCCGGTAATCATGGCGACGGCCAGGCCCACGAGAGCCACGGACGGGGTGGGCAGCGGCTGGAAAATCAGGCCGAGAATGGTGCCGACGAAGATGGCGAGCATGTGCATGCCGCGTGGGTCGACGCCTTCGGGGGCGGGAACGAACCAGAGGGCGAGGGTGACGGCTACGATGATGGCAACCTGCACGATAAGTTTCGTGCGCTTGGACTTCGCCGCCTTCACCTCCTCGGCGGATGCGGCGGTGGGCGCCGCTGCGTTGGCGGGGGTGGACTGTGTCATGGTCCGATCTCCTTTGCGAAACGTACAGGTTGGCGCGCTCGGGGAGGGGTTCTCACCGGGCGCGGAGTGCGTTTCTTCTGCGTTGTCATGCTGTGTCTATGTGCTCGGTGCGGCTGTGTGGGGTATCGCACCCTAGCACCTTTAATCTTAGCGTTTGGGGGTGCCATGCTGAAGGGGTAAGCCGGCGCATTTGAACAGGTGAGCATTTTTCTGCGCGGGCGTTTTTGCCGCCGCCGGTAAGATAGAAAACGTGCAGATTATTCGAGAAACCACGCCCGAGTCGGGTGATATCCTCATTCACCACGAGCAGACGGTGCAGATGCTCCGCGAGGTCGCAAGCGGCCAGCGCGAAGCGACCCTACGCATGTACCAACCGAACCCCACGGTGGCGTTCGGCCGCCGTGACGAGCTGAACCCCGGATTCGCCGATGCCGTGGCCGCGTGCGAGGAGCACGGCTTTAGAACCCTGGTGCGTAAGGTGGGCGGCCACGCCGCCGCGTACCACCGCGGATGCCTGGTAGTGGACCACTTCCAGCCGGCCACCGACGCCCGCAGCGGCAACACGGTGCGCTATCGGCTCTTCGGTTCCATGTTCGCTCAGGCCCTGCGCGAGGTCGGCGTGGACGCACGCGTGGGCGAGATCCCGGGGGAGTACTGCCCCGGCGAGTACTCGGTGCACGCGCAGCTTCCCGCCTCCGCAGGTGGTGGCCGCATTAAACTGGTCGGCACGGCCCAGCGCGTGGTGAGCGGCGGCTGGTGGTTCAGCACGGGCATCGTGGTTTCCGATTCGGCTTCGCTGCGGGCGGTCACCGCGGACGTGTACCGCGCCCTCGGCATGGAGCTCAACCCGGCAACGGTGGGCGCGGCGCAGGATGCGAACCCGAGCCTGCTCATGGAGGACCTTGAGGACGCCATCGTGGAGGCCTACGCGAGCCACGGCTTCAAGTAGGCGGCCCGAGCGGGAACGCCGGAACATCCGTACACAGTAAACGCACTAGAGTAAAGCAAAGGAGCGCATATGCGTTGGGCACAGATTAAAGACGAGAAGGGCAGCCGCGCCGTCTGTTTCTTTGAGGAAACGGTCTACGAGCTGCCGGCCAAGTTGAGCCCTCTGCTCAATTTCTACAGCCGGTTCCGCTTGAACTTTGGCGACCCGAAGAACGCGCTGTCGATTCTGAAGGAGAACGGTGCGACGGTCATGGGCCACGGCGAGCAGCTCTGGGAATCCCTGCCCTTCGTGCGCCCGCTGGATAAGCCCGGCAAGGTCGTGTGCGCGGGCCTGAACTACCGCGACCACGCCGAAGAGATGAACCTGCCGGTGCCCGAGTACCCGGCGCTCTTTGCGAAGTTCTCGAACGCGCTCATCGGCCCGAATGATCAGATTCGCATGCCCGCCGACGACGGCACGGGTAGCACGAAGGTCGACTGGGAGGTTGAGCTGGGCCTGGTGGTTGGGGTGCGCCTGCGCAACGCCACCGAGGAGCAGGCGCTTGAGGGTCTGATGGGTTACACGGTCATCAACGATGTGTCGGTGCGTGACTGGCAGGGGCGTTCTTCGGAGTGGTTCCAGGGTAAGAACTGGGATGCGATGACTCCGTTCGGCCCGGTCATCGTGAGCGCCGACGAGGTGGATCCGCTTGCCGGCCTGGAGCTGACCTGCGCGGTGGACGGTGAGGTTCGTCAGCGCGGCTCGACCGCGGACATGCTGTTCAGCCCCGCGTACCTGCTGTCGTATATTTCGCGGTTCATGACCCTTGAGCCCGGCGATATCGTGGCCACGGGTACGCCCGCCGGCGTGGGGCTTTCGTTGCATCCGCGCCGGTGGCTGAAGCCGGGGCAGGAGGTGCGCACCCGCATCGAGGGCATCGGCGAGCTGGTGAATGTCTGCTCGGAGGCGGGCGCGCTGTAGGGGAGTGCCTGCAGGATAGGGACGATGCGGGATCGGTTCGGCCGATACGGTTTCGTGCCGGTTCCTGTTGAAAAGGCCCGGATTGCGGCCCTTCGCACGGGTCCTCAGAAGGCCTTCAGAACCGAATACTTATGCATCCCATCCGTGTCGGCAAGGCGCGGGTGGGATGTCTTTTTATGCCTTATCTGCCTAGTGGAAACCGCGCAATGGGGATTACATTCTAGGGTAAGAAAAATTGCAGGGATGAATGATTAATCTGTGCGTAAGAGCGGGATTAGGGTGTAAAAACCTTCACCCTTTACCCCGATTTCACCCTCGTGCGAGTGGGTTCGAGGTGTTTGTGGCGGGGTGGCTGCGGGGGTGCAATGGGGCAGGAGTCCCAGGATGTGGCCAGGTGTGAGAAATTCAACATTTGTCATGTCGGGGGTCACGGTGGGCTTGTTTGGTGCACCATTTCGGGGAAGGGTGCGGATTTTTTGTTTTTCGTCGGGAGTTTCCTCTGACTAGGAGGAAGGCTTAGGCACTCCGGTGCAAATTCTTTTGAATCGAACACCGGTAAATACATTACAGTGCAGTGATAATTCACCCTGAACCTAAACCTTTAGCGACTATACGAGTGGTTGTTATCACATTCTCGTTTTGCGCTTACCCCTCGGGAATCGGTAGGGTATGGGGATTGTCTGAGAGTTTCCTGGGAATTCCTGCCAGTTTCTCGGGGGCATCGCAACGCACTCGCAGACGAATATTTCACTCACGTCCGTGTTTGTTCATACAAACGCACTCACTCAAACAAGCCGACACGAACGGAAGAAAAACGCATGACCATTACTGCACCCAAAAACCAGGTACAGAACCCCGCGGTAGCCACTGCTGAGGCCGCCGCGCAGAACTTTACGCAGGCCCTCGCGCTAACCTCCGCGACGGGTCTGGCCGCCGGCTCGGCGCAGAACGCGAACCCGCGCTTTGCCGGCCGCCGCCGTGCATCCCTCGCCGTTACCGCGGCACTGGCCACCGCCATCACCGGCGCCAACCTGCCGGCGACCTTCGCGGCTCCCGCCGCTTCGACCACCGAGTACGGCGCCTCCGATGGAACCACCTGCGTTGAGGCTGGCCAGAAGAACGTGCCGACCCTCGTAACCCTCACCTCCGTGGCACCCGGCCCCACCTGCTACTGGAACGACGACCCGGCCGCCCAGACCATCAACACCCTGGCACCGGTGAACTCGTCCCTGACTCGGGAAAACCTGATTACCACCGAGAACACCTCGCCCCTGAGTGGCAAGCTCGCCAGCGACTCCTTCGCCGCGCAGAAGCTCACCGGCACCGAAGCCGTTGCCCCCAACAGCAGCGAGATCAGCCGCACCTTCCTCGAGTACAGCGCAGACGCCGGCAACCACCCCGTCACCACCGCCATTAACGCGGGTACCGTCCGTAAGGACCGCTCCCAGACCGTTGGCGCCCACGAGAACATCCCGACCCTCGCGGTGAACTCCGCCAACCCGCACCAGGAGTACGTCGAGGTCGTCTCCCGCGATCAGCGCGTTAACGCCAAGGCCGAGAACAAGCGCATCCTGACCGGCGGCGTGCCGATTCCGGGCTGGCTGGCCGAAGACCACGGCCTCTCGGGTGACCAGTCCCTCGCCCTGTACGACGAGGCGACCGGCATCTGGCGTTCCTACTTCAAGTTCGTGAAGGACGCCGACGCCCAGACCTACACCAGCACCGCCCGTGTGCAGGTTGGCGGCGGCAACGCCTCCACCCCCAAGAGCGCCAAGATTCAGTACGAGACCGTGGGCCGCGGCAACGCCGGTCAGACCGTGACCATCAAGGCCCCCGTAAGCATCGACGTGAAGTCTGGCAACGCCCGCACCTCGTACCCGATTGCGCGCGGCGCCAAGTTCCGCCTGGCCAAGAACGTGCCCGGCGCGTCCATCAACGAGACCACCGGCGAGATTACCTACAAGGTGCCTGCAGGAACCCGCGGCACCGTGGATATTCCCGTGGCAGTGGACTACCCTGCGACCTACCACGTCTCCTCGGGCGGCTACATGCTCGCCAAGCCCAACTTCGAGGGCGTGGGCGAGGACAACTACTGGCTGACCCTCAAGAACGGCACCTCCTCGGTCGTGGGCATGGCCAACGAGCTCACCCAGATTGGCGTGGACGAGCTGAAGGCCGGCAAGATCAACCACATGGTCTCCATTACTGCCGCCGACTACGCCGCCATGAGCGCCTCCTTCCCCGCGAAGGGTACCGACGGCAAGCTGGACCTTTCCAAGTACCCGAACGCACCGCGTGCCGGCCAGCGTGGCTTCCTGCCCGCCAGCTTCGACGTGGAGGAGTTCCTGGCCAACACTGGCCACGCGGACGACCAGCTCACCCGCATGATCCTGACCGCGATGAAGGAATACGGCTTCATCCTGACGGACCACAACCTCTTCACCAACGCCTTCAACCTGGAGGCTCCCAGCTCCTACGCGCCCTACGCGCGCCAGGGTAAGAACGTGTACAAGGAAGACCCGCAGCTGGCCGCCATGTTCGCGAACTTCGTGCCCAGCGGCTTTACGGGCAACCAGTTCCCGTGGCAGCAGGTGCAGTGGATGCCGGTGAACTACACCGAGTCCGCAGAGAACGCCGCCCGCCGCGAGGGCCTGCAGGTTCCCGAGACGAACGCCGCCGCCGATGCGAAGGCCGCCACCGACAACGCGGCAGATAACGCCGCTGACAAGGATAAGCAGGGCGCCGCGGAGAAGATTGCACGCCCCGTGACCGCACGTAGCCTGCGCGTTCGCCGCGCCACCGTGCGCACCCCGGATGCGCCGCGCATCAGCGACGCCGACAGCCAGGCGACCGCGGTGAACCAGGCCTCGGGCGCCGTGAAGTTCAGCTTCCCCGCTGACTCCTACGGCAAGACCGGAACCGGCTCCGGCGTGATTTACCAGCCGGCAGAGCATCACGCCACCGTCTACTCGGGTGAAACCGCCGTGGCGCAGAGCGTGCACCAGAGCCACAAGGTCTCCCCGAACTACCGTTACGCCCGTGACTACAATTTCCAGGAAATCGAGCAGACCCCGAACTTCCGCCCCAGCCGCTGGGTGAACAAGGAGAAGGTCAACACCGCTGGTGGCCAGTTCTCCAGCGCTGAGACCGGTATTCGTTTTGCCTCCAACGGCAAGACCGGCACCTACTCGATTGATCTGAATACCCACGAGGTCACCGGCACCACATGGGACCTGCGTCGCGATAATGGTTCGAAGATTACTGTGAACCGCACCGGCAAGGCGCCCGCCCGCATGTCCGACGTGAAGGCGAAGAAGGGTGCCGCCGCGCAGCTGTACTCGATCCCGCTGAAGGTGCACGTTGTGGATAAGAACAGCCCGATTGCCCGCGAGGATTCGGTCTCGCTGTACTCGGGTACCACCCAGAACGTGGCGGTGCTGAACAACGACGAGGCTTCCTTCGGCGCGTTCAGCCGCGGTGAGACCGTGAAGAAGCTGGAGCTGCTGAACCAGCGCGGCCAGGTCGTCAGCTCCTACAGCGACGAGTACGGCACCTACCGCGTGGTGAACCTGCCCGACGGCACCCAGGGCATTGCGGTGACCGCCAAGTCGAAGCAGGGCTTCGCGCCGCTGGTTCGCTACCGCGCGGTGACCGACAAGGGCGTGAAGTCCTCCGAGGGTTACCTGCAGGTGGCAGTCGCTAACCGCTAGCCGGACGCACCAGCAGTATGAGCGCACATAGGGGAGAGGGGCACGTCAAGAAAGCACGCCGCGCAGGCGTAACTTCCTTGACGTGCCCCGCACCTGTACATAAGGTGAAAATACTATGACTAGCCACCACGAAGACCACCACGAAAATTCCGCCGAAGCTAACACCCACCACGCCGCCAACCACGCTACCGAGGCGCCCGCCTCCGCACCTCTTTTCGAGGGGAGCGGCCCCAAGGACTGGGAGGAGCAGTTCGGCCCGTCCGTGGCGATCTTCTCGGCGCTCGCGAACCCGCTGCGCCTGGCCATTGCGCACCACCTGGTGCACCGCCCGCACAGCGTGAGCGAGCTGCACACCTGCCTGGGCATTTCTCAGCCGCTGGCCTCGCATCACCTGCGCATCCTGCGTGAGGCGCACGTGATTGACCGCGAGCAGCACGGCCGCACCACGATTTACCGGCTGAAGGACCATCATATTAGTCACATTGTGACTGACGTTCACGAGCATACGCGTGAGCATCATGCGGACTAGTTCGCCCTCAAGCTGAGCGTTGCCTGGGAGCCGTTGTAAGATGGTGTGTGTCCGTGCACCAGTACAGTGCGGAATAGTATGCGCACCGGCGGCGCCCCGAGCGGCCGCGAGCGCCTGAGTTAAGGAGACTTATGTCTGCCGCTGATTCTTCAGCAATTGTTATTAGCGTTTCTGGTGAGGAGCGCGAGGTTACCGCGAAGACTGCCGCTGAGCTGTTCGCTGACGACCCGAAGATCGTTGTGGCACGCGTGAACGGCGTGCTGGTTGATCTCTCCCACGAGCTGTCTGCTGGCGATTCCGTTGAGCCGGTTTTCATTCACGAACCGGACGGTCTGAACGTGCTGCGCCACTCTGCCGCGCACGTGATGGCGCAGGCGGTGCAGGAGTACCGCAAGGACGCCAAGCTGGGCATCGGCCCGTACATTACTGACGGCTTCTACTTTGACTTTGATGTGGCTGAGCCGTTCACTCCGGAAGATCTGAAGAAGATCGAGAAGTCGATGATTAAGATCATCAAGTCCGGTCAGCTGTTCCGCCGCCGTGTGGTCACCCACGACGAGGCTGTCGCCGAGATGGCGAACGAGCCGTACAAGCTGGAGCTGCTCTCCCTGACCCAGGGCCCCGGTTCTGGTGCGGATGCTGCCGAGGGCGCATCCGTGGAGGTCGGCGAGGGTGAAATCACCATCTACGACAACGTGCACCCGAAGACCGGCGAGACCGTCTGGAAGGACCTCTGCCGCGGCCCGCACCTGCCGAACACCAAGCTGATCGCTAACGGTTACGCCCTGATGCGTGCCGGTGGCGCGTACTGGCGCGGTTCTGAGAAGAACCCCATGCTGCAGCGTATTTACGGTACCGCATGGCCGAGCAAGGACGAGCTGGTCGCCTACAAGGAGCGCATCGCTGAGGCGGAGCGCCGCGACCACCGCCGTCTGGGCCGTGAGCTGGACCTATTCTCCTTCCCGAAGACCATTGGCCCCGGCCTGCCGGTCATTCACCCTAAGGGTGGCGTGATTAAGCGCGAGATGGAAGACTACGTGCGCACCCGCCACATTCAGGAAGGCTTCCAGTACGTCAGCACCCCGCACATTTCGAAGGAAGACCTGTTCTACACTTCCGGTCACCTTCCGTACTATGCGGACGGCATGTTCCCGCCCATGGAGCTGGACAACGGTCATTACCGTCTGAAGGCTATGAACTGCCCGATGCACAACGAGATTTACCGTTCTCGTGGCCGTTCGTACCGTGAGTTGCCGCTGCGTTTCTTCGAGTTCGGCACCGTGTACCGTGACGAGAAGTCCGGCGTGCTGCAGGGCCTGACCCGCGTGCGCATGATTACCCAGGACGACTCGCACTCGTACGTGACCAAGGAGCAGGCACCGGACGAGGTGCGTCACCTGCTGAAGTTCATGCTGAGCCTGCTTGAGGACTTCGGCATGACCGACTTCTACCTTGAGCTGTCGACCCGCGACACTGAGGGTGATAAGAAGGATAAGTTCATCGGTACTGATGAGCAGTGGGAAGAGGCTACCGCGGTTCTGGAGCAGGTTGCGAAGGAGACCGGCCTGGAGCTCGTTCCGGATCCGGGTGGTGCTGCGTTCTACGGCCCGAAGATTTCGGTTCAGGCGAAGGATGCGATTGGCCGTACCTGGCAGATGTCGACCGTGCAGTACGACTTCAACCAGCCGAGCCGTTTCGGTCTGGAGTACCAGGCTGCTGACGGCACCGTGCAGGAACCGGTCATGATTCACTCGGCGAAGTTCGGTTCGATTGAGCGCTTCCTGGGCGTGCTGACCGAGCACTATGCGGGTGCGTTCCCGGCGTGGCTGGCACCGGTTCAGGTGATTGGTGTGCCGGTGGCTGAGGCGTTCAACGACTACATGACTGAGATCGCGGATAAGCTGCGCGCGCACGGTGTGCGTGTTGAGGTGGATTACGGTTCGGACCGCTTCACGAAGAAGATCCGTACTGCGTCTACTGAGAAGGTTCCGTTCATTCTGATTGCTGGCGGTGAGGATGCGGAGCACGGCGCTGTTTCGTTCCGTTTCCGCGGCAACAGGCAGGAGAACGGTGTGCCCGTGGATGAGGCTGTGGCACGTATTGTGGAGCATATCCGCAACCGCGTGAACGAAGACCCCAAGCCCAGCACTGAGGGTGCTGAGTAAGGGCTTAGGCTTCTAACCTAGCTATATAGAAAACCACCCCCTTTGCGGCGACAAGCTGCGGAGGGGGTGGTTTCTTTGTGTATTCTAAAAAGAGGAGTGTTCCAGTCTAAAATTTTTCACCACGGTCTTATAATTGAAATGATGATTATATTTGAAAAATAATAACGGCAAGGAATTATTTGGTCTATGTAATTAAATCTAGATATTTAGAAGGTGAAAGTGGAAGTAAATCTGTGGTTGTTTCCTGTTATTTTTATGGTCCATGAGATGGAGGAGATAGTAGGTTTCAGGGTATGGTTTGAAAAAAATCTTGACCTAATAGAAAAATATAGCATCCTTCGAAAATTGTATAGAAACTTCAGTACTGAAGGGTTTGCGGTTGCGGTTCTTGAAGAATACGTGATATGTATTGCGGTGACCTATGTGGCTACAATATGGAAAATGTATGTAGTGTGGATAGGTGTGTTTATCGCATTCTTGATACATTTATTAATTCATATAGCGCAAAGCATCGTAGTAAGGAGGTATATTCCGTCGCTAATTTCAAGCATTGTACTTTTTCCGGGTAGTGTTTATTTAGTATATAGTTCCGTTGAATATTTGGGGCTTACTTTTGAAAGTATAGTTGCAGCATCCATTCTGTGTGTAATTTTAATGTTTCTAAATTTGATATTTGTTCACTGGATAATGGGGGTAGTGACTCGTAAAATTGATAATAAAACACAATGAAAAGATGTAGCACGAAACAACCGTCAGATTCCTCTCAATTTTGGCGATTTTCTCGATAGATCAATATTATGTATACTGTAGATATTTAATATAGCCCTGAAATGGCGTATCGCCGTTGATTATTGAGGGAGCACGAGCGTATGAAGTCGAATAAGTATGTTCCTGTTGGGATGCTGTTCTTGATCCTGGCAATTATCTTGAATGTAGTGTCAAATGTCAGCGACCTGGTGCTTGGAATTCTCTACGGCATCTCAATAGCAGTATTGGTTATTGGACTATTTAATAGTCGAAAATAAGTGCTGCAACTGAGAAAAGGGGGCTGGGGGTCTTCCCAGTTTGGCCGCTCAGCTGGGAGTAGCTGCATGGAGCTGCCGAGGTGAATTATAAGCAACCAAGGAGGTATATTATGAAAAGTATTATTTTTCAGAGCATAGGTGCTTTTATCCTCGTATTTTCTCTTTCCTGTCTGTTCTTGACAGTGATTCAGGGAATGGGAAATCTTTGTTCACCAAACGTTCTTATGATTTCCTTAGGTATGGGTTTGGCATCGGCTACCATGTACTTCTTTGCATTCAGGAATCATGACTAGTCAACCGTGCTATCTTAAAACATCTTAGAGGTAGGGCTATTGTCAGCCCTACCTCTCTTTTGTGTGTCTGTGCCATATGGTGTGTCTACGGTAGCGCACTAGGGTTCGTTTGAAATCCTGTACTCGCACCTAGTTGTTCCCAATCTTTTTGCGCGACGGCGGCGGTCAATCACGGTGCTTGCGCGGGTATACCTGTGCCTTCGCTATTACATAGTCGAAGAGAACCGACCCCTGAATAGTATTATGGAAAGCAACGCCGCTTACGAAGAAGCAACAGCCTTTATCGTAGAAGGTGCATTTGAAAGGATTGAAGAATGGCAAGCATCGAAGTGATGAAAGAACGAGCTCGCATCGCGGGACGCTTCAACCTGTCTGCCCGCCGCAATCCGGAACATCAGGCACTCGTTGCGCTCGCTGCACAGAAGGCGGGAGGGGAGTGCCACGTTATCCCTGTTGCTCCCGGCGAAGATGAGGCTGACGTACTCGGCCGTGCACGCAAGGTTGCGGGCGGTAAACCGGTCATTATCGTGACCGAAGCTGACGGGGAACTTTGCGCCCGCCTCTTCGAGAGCGAGAGCAATTAGGCTGGGTAATCCTAAAACTACCAGAAGACCCGGCGGGTACTACAGAAGTAGTATCCGCCGGGTCTTCTCATACACAGCACACAGGGGATTAGTTCTGAGAACCGTCAAGGTTCTGCAGGAACACACCCAGCGAAATGTTCGGATCAGTTTCCAAAACCCAATCCGCATTACCGCTCGAAGCGCCGCCCAGAACAAAACGGGAAGCAGCAGACTGGCTTGTAAACTCAATCGGTTTCACAATCTTCAAACCATCCAGGTGACCGGCGGCAACCTGCTCAGCGCGGGTAACTTCCAAAGCCTCCAAATCCTTCAGATAGCGCGCCTCGGCCTTCTTCGGTGCACGCACCGGCAGAAGCTCACCCTCAAATACTTCAACGCCCACACGAGTACCAGAGATATTGACAATCCGCGCGCGAGCCGGATGCTTCAACTCCTTGCGCTTAATGCGGAATACTGCATCAGCCAAAGCGGCAGGGAGTTGAGCTTCTTCCGGCTGAGAAATAGTAGAAGAATCATCAGCCGGTGCATTCGCTGTTACCTCTGTACCCGTCGACTTAGCCTTCTTCGGGGTGATGGGCTCAAACATGCGGTGACCACTCGCGCGTAGCATCAGTAGAACTTCAAGGACGAGGGAACGCAGAATTGCTTTCTTCACTTTTGCGATATTTCCGGCGAAGGGGATAATGCCATTCTCCAGACGATATCTGCCAACCTTCTGAGCCTCACGACAGAACGCGCTTTCCAGGTAGTTCAGTTCCGTCGCTTCCCAAGAATTGTCGGTGGAAGTAATCAGATACGCGGTATCCCAGAAATCCTTAGAGCGGTCATGCTCACGAATACGGCCTATCAGCCCATTTCCATTCAGGCGTTTTGCCGCCTGGCCAATATACAGGCGGGGGTCGTTTGCTGAGGAATTCGTGAGGAAGTAGATACCGGAGAAATGCAGTTCCTCTTCGTTTTTGTATTTCTCAAGCAGAGTGCGGGGGAGCTTATCAATCGTGATGTTTCGGTTATAGAGCTGGTAAGTAACACGCTCTACAACATCACCCTCCCAAAGAGTTGTGTATAGCTGAACAGTAGTTGGAGTGATAGACACGGTGCTCCTTCGCTGCCGTTGTGAGTGAACAATCGAGATGAGACCCTCATAGGGGTCCTGACTAGCAATAATACAGGGTTATCGATTCCTGCGAGATACTTTAAGTCATCAAAAAGACCCGGCAGGCTATCCATCAGATAGCCCGCCGGGTCCCTTCTTTCGTCAGCTTATGCGCTCAACCCTAATTAGCGGGTGGTGCGTTCCAGCAGCTGCAACACGTTCTGGTAGCTGTGGCCGGTCGCCTCCGTCATACCCTGCTCACAGGTGCGGTTAGCCGAAATGTATGCGGCGAACTGCTTCTGCTCGCTCAGCTCGGCAGCCTCCGCCTCCGTAGCGCTCGCCGTCAGCTCGGGGTGCAGCATACCGCGGTCACCCGCGTAACCACAGCAACCCCAGTGCTTCGGCACATACACGTCGTCACTCATCGCGTTCGCAATCTTCTCAAACGCAGGCTGAGTGCCCAGGTGAGTCATGGAGCAGGTCGGATGCAGAGCAACCGACGGCAGGGGAGCAGACACAGTCAGCTTGTCCAGCATGTTGTCGGCGGCGAACTGCACCGCGTCGTACATGCGCAGACGCGAGAAGTCCGGCTCACCCGGCTTCAGGCCGTTCACGATCTTGTGCTCAAGCGCCTTAATAACCTTCTCGCGCATCACCTCAAGGCCCTCAGTACAGGACGAAGCGTCACACACGACCGGCAGGCGGCCACCGTCAGTAGCCTCCCACAGGGACTTCAGCACACGGTCGCTCATGATCGAGTAGCCGTCGGTGAAGCCCTTCGACTTCCACGGGGTAGCACAGCACATCTCACCAATGTTGTCCGGGATGCGGTACTTCACGCCGGTACGCTCGCACAGGCGGATGAACGCCTGAGTTGCGTTGACCGGGTCGTGCTTGCCGTCGCCGTCCACGCCGCCGAACATGGAGTTCACGCAGGCGGGGAAGAACACGATCTCAGCGGTTGCGTCCTTATGCGGCTTACGTGCCGGGCCACCAACCGGCAGGTCCTTCTTGTAGGAAGGAACCATGTCGTCACCCATGACCTTACGGGCAATATTGGTGGTGCCGTGCACCACGGGGAACGGCAGCTTCTTCGCCACAGTCAGCGACTTACCGGCAACCTTATCCATGATGCCCCACTGCTGCGCGGCGATCTTCCAGCCGGTAGCGGCCAGCTTGTCCTGGTTCTCAGAACGCAGGCGGCGAATCAGGTCACCGGTGTTGATATTCACGGGGCAGCGGGTCTGGCACATGCCGTCCACTGCACAGGTCTCAATGCCGTAGTACTCGTACTCCTTACGCAGGCGCTCAGCGAGCTCGTGGTCGCCGTTCGCCTCAGCGGCGGCAATCTCACGGCGCAGCACAATACGCTTACGGGGGGTCAAAGTCAGGTTACGGGAGGGGCAGACAGGCTCGCAGTAGCCGCACTCCACACAACGGTCGACTTCTTCCTCAACGGTTTCGGCGACCTTCAGATCGGTCACGTAGTCGGTGCCCGGCTCAACCAGCAGAACGCCCGGGTTCATGAAGCCCTTCGGGTCGATGAGGCGCTTGATCTGGCGCATCACGTCGAAGAGTTCCTCACCGAACTGGCGGCTCACAAACGGAGCCATGATGCGGCCGGTACCGTGCTCAGCCTTCAGCGAGCCTTCGTTGCCCAGAATCAGCTGAACCATTTCTTCGGTGAACTCGCGGTAGCGGTCCAGCTGCTTCGGGTCGCGGAACTGCTCGTTCAGCATGAAGTGGATGTTGCCGTCCTTCGCGTGACCGAAGATCACGGAATCCTTGTAGCCGTGCGAGTCGAACAGCTTGGTCAGGTCGCTACAGGTGTTACCCAGAACCTCAACAGGAACAACCACGTCTTCAAGCAGTGCGTTCGTGCCGGAGCGGCGGTTACCCGCCACGGTGGTGTACAGGCCGCGACGTGCTGCCCACAGGGCGTTACGCTCAGACAGCTTGCTGGTCATCGACACCGGCGAAGCCACCGGCAGGCTCTTAAACATGGGGGCTGCGGTGGCGGCAAGGTCGCTCAGCTCCTGCTCGGAGTTGCCCTGGAACTCAACCAGCAGGGCGGCGTGGTCCTTCACGTCGATGGCGGCGAGCGCCTCCGCAGCCTGACCGGTACGCTGAGCCACACGAATACTGGTGGCGTCCATCAGCTCGACAGTCGCCAGCTTGTTAGCAACCAGCTCGGGCACGGAGCGCGCCGCATCAATCAGGTTGTTGAACACCAGCAGGCCGGTGGAAATGTTCTTCAGAATCGGGCGGGTGCGGTAGGTTGCCGAAGCAACAAAACCGAGGGTACCTTCCGAACCGATCAGCAGGTGCTGCAGAATGTCCACGGGGGTCTCAAAGTCGACCAGGGAGTTCAGGCCGTAACCCATGGTGTTCTTCATGGAGTACTGCTGGCGAATCTTCGCCATGGATTCGGGGTTCTCGGTGACGCGCTTACGCAGGCGCAGCAGGCCCTCGTGAAGTTCAGGTTCGAGGGAGCGCAGCTTCTGATCGGCGTCCGGTTCGGCGGTGTCAATGATGGTGCCGCTGGGCAGCACGAACACCATGGAGTCCAGGGTGTTGTACGTGTTGTAGGCGGTACCCGAAGACATGCCGGAGGAGTTGTTCGCAACCACACCACCGACGGTGCAGGCGGACCAGGATGCCGGGTCGGGGCCGAGCTTGTAGCCGTAGGGCGCCAGGTAGTTGTTGACCATCATGATGGTCGCGCCGGGCTGCACGCGCACCTTCTTGCCGTCTTCAAGGACCTCAATCTTCTTGAAGTGGCGGCGGGTGTCGACCATGAGGCCGTCGCCGCTGGACTGGCCGGAGAGGGAGGTGCCGCCGGAGCGGAAGGTGAGCGGCAGGCCGAGGTCGCCGGCTGCGCGGAAGATGTTTGCGACGTCTTCGGCAGAGTCAGGGCGGACCAGGCCGGCGGGCACGAGCAGGTAGTGGGATGCGTCGTGTGCAATAGCGAGGCGTTCGAGTTCGGAGACGCTGGATTCGACTGCCTCGGCGCGCGCATCGGAGAGTAGGCGCTTGAGGGTGTCCTCGTAGGGGGACTTGAGTGCTTCGGACGTGTTTGACACAACGGTCATAATCTTGAGCTTCCTTACTGGTGAAGAGCGTAATGCTGTCCTTGTATCCAGTATCTTCCTTTGAACCCCGTCTTTTCTTCTTAGCGTTGGCTAAGCTTGGAGACTATCTGTCACTATATGGGGCGCCGGGTATGCGCCGGGCAGTAATATGGTTTTCCCTTGTATCTATTGGCATCCCGTGGGTTTTTGCGTGCACCCGGGGGAGGTGCCTACGCCGCATATGGACCGATTCGGATTTTTTAGATTCCACCCGCCGGACGCTGTAACAATTCGGCAGGCAACGGCCATCGCGCTTTCGGGGCGCAAACTGGGTGCGAGCTGAGAGGGCGAAGCCCAGAATGAGAGGTGTTTTCTCCTTCGGTTCGCGGCGCTACAAAGCGGGGGAGTAGGGAACGGAGAGTGGTAGGTATCAACGGTTTAAAAAGCGCGTTAAAAAACGCGGGGCGGAAAGCTGCCTGCCTTCCGCCCCGCGCCGGTGCCCCCCCTGCCGCAGGGGGTGAAAGATTTAGGACTCGTCGAAGAAATCCTCGTCTACGCGCGGGAGCTCAGCGTCGTGAGGGTCCAGCGGGCCGATGCATCCGAGGCCACCACACCGCACAGCAGCGGCGATTTACCCGCCGCGCGCACCCCCAGATCATCCAGGAAAACACGACCGCCGGAGGGCACGCTCCGCTCCTGGCGAGTGGTCCCCGCGCAGTACACCCGAATCGGTGCGTCCGAACGGTTCTCCACGGCGGCAGAACTCGTTCGGCCCGTCGCATCGTGAACAAAACCTCGCGTGCCCTGCTGAACAATATCGCCCGAAGACAGCGTCTGGCTCACGAGTGCCAGGCCCTCCGGGGCGGTCAGCTCGCCAGAAGAATCAACGCCCAGCGAGCGCACCGACACCACCCACTGCGCGTCATCGGCCAGGTTCGAGGTGGAGGCAGTCACCCGCGTCGCGCTCAACGACACCCCGGAACCACTCGCGCTCGCGGAAGGAGCCTCCGCGGTATTGCGAACCCACACGCCGCCCATTTCACCCGACTCACCCGCCGGGAACTCCATCGAGGTCCCACCCTCATCGCGTAGGGAAACGCGCATGGGGGCCGTCGGCTCGCCGCGCCGCTCAAACTCAATATAGGAGTACGAGCCGGCACCCGAGGGGCCCTCGAACACGGCCTCATCGACGGGGCCTCGACCCGAGAACAGGCGGTAGCCCTCACGCTCCTCATTAACGGGGGCGACCCCGCGGCTGACCGCAAGCGAACCGTCCACGCTGGCCGAGGCCGAGGCGGAAGAATCGGCGTTCGGCGTGGCGCACCCGCTCAGGGGCACGACGAGGGCCGCGGCCAGGGTCAGCGCGATGCCGCGGGTCCGTGCACGGCCCCCGTGCAGGCCGTGCACGGGAAGACCCGAGGGCGTGGTGGGAAAGGCGGGGGAGAGGAAGCGTGAAGGGGTCATGGGGCACTCCGGTGTGGACTCATGGGCGGAAGATATCGGCGGTGCGCGCTCGCAATTTCTGTGGATGCACGCATCACACATTGTGCCAGTTTTGTGCATATGGTGCAACGAAACCTCGCCGCGTCGGTACCCGCAGAATCAACCCCGCGGGCCTGCCAATGCACTCGGGGACGCTTGGGAACGCTTCGGGACACTCGGAGGCGCTCCGGGGCCCAAAGGGCGCAGAGTATCATGTCTCTTATGGATAGGACGGCACAGAATCAGGCACAGGACCCCGCGGACAACGACGCGTACGATCCCGCGCGGGACGAAGACTATGAAGAGGTAGTCGAAGAGTACGCCACCAGCGACGAACCCGACGGCACGCACCGCGAGGAGCGTCGCATCACCCGCACCACGCATCACCCGCGCGGCAAGGGCGACCAGAAAGCTGGCACTCCGAATACGGGCTCCCCGAAAGCAGGCACTCAGGGCAACCCCGATGATGCCGCCGAGATAATCGATGCGGGCGAACCCGAAACGCACACCACGACCATTCGCACGGTCACCCGCACCGTCACGGACCCGCCGCGTCGCACTCCGCGAACCCGCCTCTTCCGCACGCTCAGCAAGTACCGCGGCGAGAAGAACCTGGCCGCGTGGGAAGACCGCACTTCCACGCCCATGTTCGTGGCGTCCGTGCTGTACCTGCTTGCGTTCGCCGCGCCCATCATGAGCACGCGTATTCAGGAGCCGTACGACGGGTACCTCAACATCATTCAGATGATCCTGTGGGGCCTATTCGCCGCCGACTACTGCATTCGCCTGTACTTGGCGCCGCGGCGACTCTACTTCATCACGCATAACCTGATGAACCTGGCGATTGTGCTGCTGCCCGCGTGGCGTATTGTCAGCTTCCTCTCCATGATTTATATGACCGCCAACCGCCAATATAAGAGGCTCTCAGAGCTGGCGGTGAAGCTCTTCGGATACACCGCGATCTTCATCATCATGTTTGCCCTGTCGATCTATTCGGTGGAGTCCTCCGAGCCGGGCGCGATGATTCGTGACCTGCCCACCGCCTACTGGTGGATGTTCACGACCCTCGCCACGGTCGGCTACGGAGACGTTTACCCGGTCACCGGTATCGGCAGGGTCATCGCCGTGATCGTCATGCTGTACGGCGGGGGCTTGGTCGCGGTTGCTACCGGTGCGCTCGCGAGCTGGATTATCGAGAAAATCGGGGGAGTGGAGGAGCAAGAGCACCCCGCCACCAAAGCTGACGTGGACGACCTTCGCCTGGAGATTGCGGAGCTTCGGGCGCTACTGGCCCGCGAGTATGCACGTCGCGATAACCCGGCCTACACGCTTCGGGAGGTGGTGGACGAGGACGGTATTCACCCGGTACCCGCGGCGACGGATGCGCCCGCCGCTGGTTGGGGTGGCGGTTCGGGAGCTGAAGACCCGAGTGAAGAGTGGGCTGGATTCAGTCGCCGGGTTGCGGCTGACCGCGCTGACTCTGGTGCCGAGGCCGGTCGTGCCACCGGCAGCGAGGTTGCGGTGCGCGAGGATGCGTCCGAGCAGGAGCCCGTGGCCCTGCTGGAGGAAACCCGCCAGACCTTCACGATTATTCGTGAGAAGTTCTCATTCCGTTCCCGCAAGTAGCTTCGGGAGGCCCTGTTTCGAGGGGTTTGGGAGGGTACGAGCAGGTGCTCCCCTCAAAACGTATCGAAGCACCTTGAACGCACTTAATCCAACGGTAAGCAACATTTAATTTACAGCGCATCAAACCCTCATTGTGGCCGCGAGACACCCCGGATGGTTAGCTCGAAACTATTCCCCAAAAAGTCAAAACGTGAGGAAACTATCACTCAAGATGCCTAGTAGGTCTACACAATAGGTCACCACTGCGGATACACTATCTACGTGCTGGCGTACGAAGACACCCTGTAGCCCGCGTGCTACGGGGTGTTGTTTTATGTTCGTTTCGTTCCGGCATGCACTCACAACTCTCACTCAAACACTCATATCAATGGGAGCAATCCGTGGCTTCTAAAACCACTCTGGGCGTGCTGGCTCTGACCGGTGCGCTCACCCTGGGCATGTGCGCCTCCGCAACGGCCGGCGCTTCTAGCTCATCGAATGGTGCATTCCTGGCCGCCCGAACGGTCACCGTCGATGACGCCTCGTTCGCCTCCGCTCGTGCCACCCCGTCCGGCGCGGCAACCTCGGAAATTCAGATTATCTCCGAGGTTCCCTCCTCCAGTTCCGAGACCTACGTTCCGCGCGATGACGCATCGCAGACGGAGAGCACATGGCTGCAGCTCGGTGATACCGAGAACTACGTGGCTGCCGTGGTGCGCGGCAATAAGATCACCGTGACCTACCACCTCAACTATGAAGAGATGGCCACGGTCGTCTGGGTCGGAACCTTCGAGGCCGGTCAGGGGGATTACAGCTGGACCTCGGTCGGCGACCGCCGAACGATGGACAGCAACCCGCTGGCATCTTCGGAATCCGAAAAGGAATTTGCGGTGCGCGACGGCATGCTGACCTTCTCTCTCACCTTCCGCGGTGAGACTCGCACGGTGCAGCTGACGAAGTTCGAGGGCTAGGGCCCGTAGCGTTGAGGGGCGCCGGTTTCGTTCTTGTGGACGGGACCGGTGCCCCTTTTAGCTTCTGCCGCGGGGCCTCTGCCGACCCATGCTGCCGACCCGTGGACGCCCCTGGTAGGAACGTGAAAACGCTATAGAATGGGACTATGAGCGAGAACACGACCCCCGAGACCGCCGCACCCTCGGTGCAGGATTCCTTCGAGCTACCCGGCGCACCCGACCAGTTCCAGCGCCTGTGGACCCCGCACCGCACCGCCTACGTGAGCGGCGGGCAGAAGGACTACACCGAAAAGACCTGCCCGTTCTGCACCGCCCCCGGCCGCAGCGACGAGGAGTCTCTAATCGTGCACCGCGGCGAGCACGCCTTCGTGATTCTCAACCTCTACCCGTACAACCCCGGGCACCTGCTCGTGTGCCCGTACCGCCACATTCCCTTCTACGACGATGCGACCGAGGCGGAAACCCTTGAGATTGCGCAGCTGACCCAGCTCGCCATGAAGGTTCTGCGCGAGGTTTCGCACAACGACGGCTTCAACATTGGTATTAACCAGGGCAAGGTGGGCGGCGCGGGAATTGCCGACCATCTGCACCAGCACATTCTGCCGCGGTGGAGCGGCGATACCAATTTCCTGCCGATTATTGCCCAGACCAAAACCATGTCGCGCACCCTGGACGACATGCGTTCGGCGCTCGCGGAGGGGTTCGCCCGCCTGAGCTAGGCCGGCATGCTTGAGGTAGGGCGGCCCAACCTTTCTAGGCTCTTTTCTACGCCCTCGGGCTCGCGGCGCTTTGAGAGCGTTCTTTCGCGGCGCCCCGCCGGGCCGGCTCTTTGCCGCTCTGCAGCGCTTCTCGGGCCGTTCAAACCGCTAGAGTTGATAGTCATGGATTACCCCAATCTGCTTGAGAACGCCTTCCTCGAGAACACCCTCGACGGTGCCGAGGCCTGCCCCACCGAACCTGCCGCCGGCGTTGGCGGCGAAACCGCTCCGCGCGCCCTCGTGTGGCGGCAGCTGCGCTGGGTGGACCGCCGCCCCGTACTCGAGCTAGAGGACATCAAGGCCGAACCGGGCCAACCCGGACCGAACGGGGCCGGCCCCGCGGAAGCCGAATTGCCAGCGCGCCCCGCGGGCCGACGCCTCCGGGTGCCGCTAACCCCCGGGGCTTACCTGGGTCTGCGCGTGGCCCTCGACGCATCCGGCGCGCCGTACCGCTTCTGCTCCGGCTACACGACCGGCTCAACCGACCCCGGCACCCCCGGAACCCGCCGTCACCCGTGCCCCGAGGCCGCCCGCATCGACCGGGGCCAGCAGTGCCCCCGATGCGCCGCCCGCGACGAATTCATCGCCCTGCACAGCGCGCACCTTTACCCCGGAACGCTCACCGACTCCATGCGCGCCTACGCCATGCTGGAGCACCGCCTCTACATCGCCACGTTCCCAGACGGTACCCACAAGGTCGGCACGAGCTCCCTGACCTCAACCCCGCGACGCCTCGACGAGCAGGCCGTCGCCACGGTCACCTACATTGCGCTTGCCCCGGACGGGCTGACCATACGCCGCGCCGAGGATGCCGTGACCGCCCTCGCCGGAATCGGCCAGGTCAAACAGGTGGCGAGCAAGTACCGCGCCTGGACGCATCCGCTCCCGGGTGCTCAGCTGCGCGCCGCCCACGAGGATGCGGTGGCCCGCGCCCGCGCCGCCCTCACCGAGTTCCTGGCGAGGGAGCCCGACCTGCAGCTATCCGCCCTGGACGAGCCGTGGGTTCCCTCCCTGGCGATGAACCGCCCGTACGCGGCCCTGCGCGCGCGCAACCCGGAACCGCTCGCACCGTGCGACTCGACGTTGGACGGTAGTACGGCCGGGTTCTTCTGCACGGGTGCGGCGGGCCAGTTTGTGAGCGCCCACGTGGGCGATCCCGACGCCGCGTTCCTCGTCAACACCGCCGAGTGGCGCAACCTGCTGGTGGTTCCCGACCGGGGATTCACGCGGGTGAGGGTGCAGGGCTCGCTCTTCTAAAGTCGCCCGCCCGGCAGGGTTCAAACCCGCCGCGGTCCGTTTTGGCTTGAGCGAACGCCCCCGCCGCACCCTTCAGCGGCACCGTGCGCGTGTACTAAAATGGTAAGCATGTCCAAACCCCTCATTCGCCTTCTGGGTCAGGGCGTGCGCTACGCGACTAAGCTTCGCGGTGGCGGCTCCGCGTTCCCCGGCCTCGTCATGGAAAAATTGCACCCGCAGTTCGTAGCCGAAGAGCTCGCGAAGCTGCCCTACGGCGTGGTCGTCGTCTCCGGCACGAACGGTAAGACCACCACCACGAAGATGGCCGTTCAGCTGCTCGAAGCGCAGGGCCTGAAGGTCTTCACCAACCGCACCGGCTCCAACTTTGTGCGCGGTGTGGCCGCCGCCCTGCTGGGTGAGATGACCCTCACCGGCAAGCTTGAGGCCGACATCGCCGTGCTGGAGCTCGACGAGGCGCACGCCGTGCACTTCGTCAAGGCCGTCAAGCCCGACTATGCGCTACTGCTGAACGTTCTGCGCGACCAGCTGGACCGCTTCGGCGAGATTGACACGACCCGCCGCATGCTCGCGACCGTGGCCGCCGCAACCACCAACACCGTGGTGCTCAACCGCGAGGACCCGCGCATCCGCTCCCTCGCCGAGAACGTGCAGCCGGGCGTGAAGGTCAACTACTACGGCCTGGCCGAGTCCCTTCGCTCGTACTTCCCCTCGGATGATGAGATGCGCGGCGGCACTGTCGCGAAGCAGTCTCTGCCCAATGCCGACGTTACCCTCACCGCCTTCTCCGGCACCTCCGCAACCTTCGATGTGGCGGGTGTGGAGCGAGTCGGTGAGATTAACCTGTACGGCATTTACAACATCTTCAACGCGGCTGGCGCTATGGCCCTGACCCGCGCCGTCATGGGCGAGAAGCTCGATGAAGATAAGCTCATCGCAGAGTTGGCGAAGATTACTCCCGCCTTCGGTCGCGGTGAGACCCTGAACGTGAACGGCCGCCCGCTGCAGCTGCTGCTCGTGAAGAACCCCAGCGGCTTCCGCCTGTCCCTGGCCAGCGCGAACGCTGACGACTACGCCACCATGATTACGATTAATGACCAGTACGCTGACGGTCGTGACGTGTCTTGGCTGTGGGATGTTGACTTCGACGGCCTGCGCGGCACCGGCGTGCAGATGGTCTCGGGCGTGCGCGCCTGGGATATGGCGCTACGCCTGGAGCACGACGGCGTGAAGGTCGGCGAGGTCGACGAGAACCTGGCCGATGCGCTCAAGCAGTTCATCGCCTCCAGCGGGGATGCGCCCATGCGTATCTTCTGCACCTACACCGCCATGCTGGCCCTGCGCGAGGAGCTGGCAAAGATTACCGACGTTGAGAAGGTCTCATAATGACGGCAACCCACACTTTTGAGGGCACCCCGGCGCCCGGCCCGAACAACGGCAAGACGCTGCGCATCGTGCAGCTCTACCCGCTGGATATGAACATCTACGGTGACTGGGGCAACACCCTGGCGCTGGCCCGCCGCGCGCAGGCACACGGCTTCGACGTGCAGATTCTGGACCACAACCCCGGCCAGCCCTTCCCCGAGGATGTTGACATCATCCTCGGCGGCGGCGGCCAGGACTCCGGCCAGTCCGTGATTCAGGACGACCTGCACGCCATCGGCGGCACCCTGCGCTCGCTGGCCGAGGACGGCGTGCCCATGCTCGTCATCTGCGGCCTGTACCAGCTGTTCGGCAAGGAATTCCGCACCCGTGAGGGCGAGGTGCTCAAGGGCATCAACATCTTCGATGCGCACACGGTCGGCGGCGACGAACGCCTGATTGGCAACATCGTGGAGGAGTCCGAAGAGTTCGGCACCGTCATCGGTTTTGAGAACCACTCGGGCCTGACCTACCTGGGTTCCGGATGCACCCCGCTGGCTACCGTGACCAAGGGCGAGGGCAACAACGTGACGGACTCTTACGAGGGTGCACGCGTGCACAACGTCATCGGCACCTACCTGCACGGCTCGCTGCTGCCGAAGAACCCGAAGATTGCGGACTACCTGATTGAGCAGGCCGCAATTCGTCGCTTCGGCGAGTTCACTCCGAACGCGATTGACGACTCGCTGGTGGAGAAGGCGCGCGCCTCGGCCGCGTCTCGCCCCCGCTAGCGGTTCACTGACGTGCTATTCCGGGCGCTGGCGTGCACTCTAAGAGGTGGTGTGCGCCTCCGCTACGGTATAGTTGATTGAGTTATAGTACAGTGCGCGGGGCGTTTCGCCGTGCCCGCGCAGAGGTTTTGACTAAGGGAGATACGAATGTCGGGTCACTCTAAATGGGCGACTACTAAGCACAAGAAGGCCGCTATCGACGCCAAGCGCGCGAAGGCTTTCGCGAAGTTCATTAAGGCTATTGAGGTTGCGGCACGTATGGGTGGCGCCGATATCGCCGGTAACCCCGCTCTTGACCTTGCTGTGTCGAAGGCGAAGAAGAACTCCGTCCCCAACGACAACATCGACCGCGCTATCAAGCGTGGCGCCGGCCTGACCGGTGAGACCATCGACTACACCGAAATCATGTACGAGGCACGCGGCCCGCAGGGTACCGCCCTGTACATCGAGTGTCTGACCGATAACCGTAACCGTGCAGCGTCTGAGGTTCGCCTGGCCGTGACCCGTAACGGCGGCACCATGGCTGACCAGGGTTCGGTTGCGTTCCTGTTCGAGCGCAAGGGCGTTGCTGAGGTCACCAAGACTGACGGCCTGACCGAGGACGACGTTCTGATGGCTGTTCTGGATGCCGGCGCCGAAGAGGTCCTGGACGAGGGCGATATCTTCACCGTCATCTCCGCACCTACCGACCTGCCCGAGATTCGTAAGGCTCTGGACGAGGCCGGCCTGGAGTACAACAACGACGACCCGGTCTTCCGCCCGACCATGCAGGTCGACCTGGACGCCGAGGGCGCCAAGAAGTTCCTGAAGCTGGCAGACGCCATCGAGGAACTGGACGACGTGCAGAACGTCTACTCGAACGCTAACGTCTCTGACGAGGTTGCTGCTCAGCTGGAAGCCGAGTAGTCACCGCCCGAGCGCGCCACTTCTGAGCGTGCACTGAAGCCACTTCCCGGCCGGCCCACCGCGCGTGGACCCGGCGGGAGGTGGCTTTTGAACGTTATGCCGGTCGGCGCCCGGCCTAAACGCCCGGCCGTGCTCCGGCTGGCGGCCCCGCGAACTGCGGTATCGCAGACTTTACCCCGCGAAGGCTCCGCGAAGACCCAGTGAAGACCCCGCGAACTTTGGAAAGCGAACTGTGGAAGGAAAGCACACGTGAACGCTGCATCCGCCGCGCGCGATAGCATGCGCGAAAACCATACGGTCGCCGCCGTGGACCGCGTGCCGGGGGCGACCCGCATCATGGGCGTGGACCCCGGCCTCACGCGCTGCGGCTTCTCAATGCTCGACATGACCGCCGACCGTAAGGCGCACTTCGTGAACGTGGGCGTGGCGGGTACCGACCCGGCCCGCACGCTGGACCAGCGCATCCTCTGGATTTTCAACGCGGCCTCGCACTGGCTGGACACCTACCGGCCCGACGCCCTAGCGATTGAGCGCGTCTTTGCGCAGGAGCAGGTGAACACGGTGATTGGTACGGCGCACGCCTCGGGCGCGGTGATTTCTGCCGCGGCGATGCGCGGCGTGCCGGTGTTCTTCCATACGCCCTCCGAGGTGAAGGCGGCGGTGACCGGTAGTGGCCGCGCGGATAAGGCCTCGGTGGGTCGCATGGTGACCCGCATTCTGGGCTTGAACGCCATGCCGAAGCCCGCGGACGCGGCCGACGCGCTGGCCATCGCCATCTGTCACGGCTGGCGCGGCGGCGGCATCGGCTCAGGTATTAACATGTCGGCGCAGACGCAGACGCACCAGGGATCGCGGCCCGCGAAGGCTCGCCGTGCGGGTTCGCTGACCCCCGCGCAGCGCGCCTGGATGGAGGCGGAGGCTAAGGCCCGCCGCTAGGGGTGCCGACTCGTTACCCTTCGAGCAAACCCCTTCGAACGTACCGGGAGCTGGATTCGCTAAAGAATTCGAATATCCCTTGATTTCAGAAGAAATATTCTAATATACTGATAGTATCTTCCCGTGGCATACCCGCCGGCCCCGATGCGCGCCGGCGGCACAGCAGGCCGCGGGGGAGTGCAGTATCGTTCGCCCCGGCGCGGGGCATTGAAAGGTGGAGAGAATGATTGCATCACTGACCGGCCGCGTGGCCCAGGTGGGGCTTGACCACGCGGTGATTGACGTTAATGGTTTCGGCATGCTGGTGCACGCCACCGCACGCACTCTCTCCAAGCTGCGCACGGGGGAGGAGGCCACCGTGCTGACCACCATGATCGTGCGCGAGGAATCCATGACCCTCTACGGTTTTTCGGAACCGGCCGAGCGTGAGGTCTTTGACATGATGCTCTCGGTCTCGGGCATCGGCCCTCGCATCGCCCTGGCGGTGCTGAGCGTGCACACCGCCGCGGAGGTGGAGCGAGCCGTGGCCACCGGTGACGACAAGGCCTTCACGAAGGTTCCGGGCATCGGCCCGAAGGGTGCCCGCCGCATCGTGCTGGAGCTTGCCGGCAAGCTGATTCTGAGCGACGGCCAGACCGACGAGCTGCCGCTGAGCCAGGGCATCGTGTGGAAGCCGCAGGTGCTGGATGCGTTGACCTCCCTGGGCTGGAGCGAGAAGGACGCCTCCGCCGCCATCGACGCGTACGTGAAGCACAATCCCTCCGCCGAGAGCGAGCCGGTGGGCGTGGCTCTGCGCGGTGTGCTCGCATCCCTGGGTACGCAGAACACGGTGGGTCGCCACTAGGGCCGCTCGCCGAGCCCTTGGCTGACCCCGGCCGATTTTGGCGCGCCCGTTACCTCGCGCCTCATTCACTCCACGAAAGAAGAATTTTATGACCCAGAACCCCTACGATTCGCAGGCCGCGGTATCCCCGGTTTCCGGCGGGTATTTTCCCGGTCAGGTGCCCGGCGTCCCGGGTGCGCCCGCGCAGCGCCTGGTCGCAATGGAAGAAGAGCCCGAAGAGAAGATGATTGAGGCGGCCCTGCGCCCCAAGTCCCTGGACGACTTCGTGGGTCAGCGCCGCGTGCGCCAGCAGCTTTCCCTCGTGCTGGAGGCCTCGAAGATGCGCGGCCGCAGCGCCGATCACGTGCTGCTTTCGGGCCCTCCCGGCCTGGGTAAGACCACCCTGGCCATGATTATTGCGGCCGAGATGGACGCGCCCCTGCGCATCACCTCCGGCCCCGCGATTCAACATTCCGGGGATTTGGCGGCGATTCTGTCTTCGCTGACCCCCGGCGAGGTGCTGTTCCTCGACGAGATTCACCGCATGAGCCGCCCGGCCGAGGAAATGCTCTACATGGCGATGGAAGACTTCCGCGTGGACATCGTGGTGGGTAAGGGTGCCGGCGCGACCTCCATCCCGCTGGAGCTTCCGCAGTTTACCCTGGTGGGCGCAACAACCCGCGCGGGTCTGCTGCCCGGGCCTCTGCGCGACCGCTTTGGCTTTACCGGTCACCTGGAGTTCTACTCGGTTGAGGAGCTGGAGCTGGTGCTGCGCCGTAGCGCCGGCCTGATGGACATGCAGATTACCTCCGAGGGCTTCACCGAGATTGCGGGTCGCTCCCGCGGCACACCCCGTATCGCGAACCGCCTGCTGCGCCGCGTGCGCGACTGGGCCCTGGTGAACGGCGTGGACCGCATCAACGCGCGTGATGCCGCGACCGCCCTGGACATGTACGAGGTAGATTCGCGCGGCCTGGATCGCCTGGACCGCGCCGTGCTGGAATCGCTCATCCACAAGTTCGGCGGCGGGCCGGTTGGCCTGTCCACCCTCGCCATTGCGGTGGGGGAGGAGACCGAGACCGTGGAGACCGTGGCGGAGCCCTACCTGGTGCGCGAGGGCCTGATTGGTCGCACCCCGCGCGGTCGCGTGGCCCTGCCCGCGGCCTGGGAACACCTGGGTCTGGAGGCCCCCGAGATTCAGCTCTAGAGCCGCACCGGCCAAGACATACAGCAAGTAGCCCGTGGGAGGTATCGCCCCTCCCGCGGGCTCTTCTACGCGTTCGCAACAGCTCTTCTGCAGGCTCTGTCGGCGTCGCCAAGCCCTGCCGACGACATAAAATTACGCCACGGGCTGGACAAAACTCAGGTAAACCTCACAAAAACGCTGGTTCGGTGCGCTAAAGCTCCTGCTCTCGCGTAGGATGGATACGTACTGTATCTACGATTCCACGCCTTTTAGCACGCTCAACCCGCGCGGTGAGCGGTGCAGGTGCGGATGTGAAAGTGAGACCATGGATTTTAACCTCCTGATTATGATTGCCATGATGGCGTTCCTGGCATGGATGATGTTCTCCGCCCAGAAGCGTCAGCGTAAGCAGATGGAGGAACTGCGTGCAATGCAGCAGTCTCTCGTCCCCGGCACTCAGGTTATGACCGGTTCCGGCTTCTACGGCACCGTCGTCAGCACCGATTTCGATGACAATAAGATTCAGCTGGAGCTGGCTAAGGGCGTTGTTATCACCGTGGCGCTGAACGCAATTATGAGCGTTGTTGAGGACGAGGCCCCCGCCGCACCCCTGACCGAGGACGTCGAGCCGGCATCCGCGGAATCTCAGGTTCCCGCGGAAGGCGGCGTCTCCGAGGACTCCTCGAAGACCGCCCAGTAACTTAAGACCGAACGACCCGGCGCCGCGCACCCGGCGTCGGGTTTTCGCGTCCGCTAAGGAATCTGTAGAACACCAAATCTACACACGAAAATACTCATAGAAGGAACATTATGGCTAAGCGTTCACCGCTTGCAGCCGCGCGAGGGGCGCTCCTCTCGATGGTCCTGCTCATGGTTGTGATGGCTGCCGGCATCTTCGGCAGCACCTACTCGGGAGGCTCCTGGGCGCCGAAACTGGCCCTGGACCTCTCGGGTGGTACGCAGATGATTCTCTCCCCGAAGGTCAATGGATCATCGGACGGGAACGTTACCCAGGAGCAGCTGAACCAGGCGGTTGAGATTATTCGTCAGCGCGTTGACGGCGCCGGCGTGTCTGAGGCGGAGGTCACCACCTCCTTCGGCTCGGGTAACAACGTGGTCGTCTCGGTTCCCGGCACGATTAGCTCCGAGACCCGTCAGCTGATTCAGGCATCCGCAAATATGACGTTCCGCCCGGTCCTGGTGGCCGGTGAAGGCGCCGCGGTTGCCGAGGGATCCCGCACCGCGGACGACAAGCTACCCAAGCCGACCGCCGAGCCGACCGACGGTTCGGACCGCAACTGGATTACCGCCGACCTGTACAAGCAGTACGAGGCGAAGGACTGCACCGCGGCCCGCAACGAGGACACGGATAGCGCCGACCCGACCAAGCCGATGGTGGCCTGCTCCGCCGACGGCAAGGAGAAGTACATCCTGGGTCCCGTGGAGCTGAACGGTAGCGATATTTCTACCGCGAGCCACACCCAGGAGACCAGCGGCCAGGGCGTAACCACCGGTCGCTGGGCTGTGACCATTCAGTTCAACGATGCCGCCCGCGAAAAGTTCCAGAACATCACCTCCCGCCTGAACGCGATTCGCGCCCAGAACTCTTCTGATGCGCGTGCTCGCTTCGCGATTATGCTGGACGGCAAGGTGCTGTCCGCCCCGATTTCGCAGGCCGTGATTTCTGACGGTAAGCCGCAGATTACCGGTAACTTCACCGAGCAGGAGGCGAAAGCTCTCGCCGACCAGCTCAAGTATGGCGCCCTGCCGATTAGCTTCACGATCCAGTCGGAGCAGCAGATTTCTGCAACCCTGGGTTCGGAGCAGCTGCGCGTGGGTCTGCTGACCGGCCTGATCGGTCTGCTGCTGGTGTTCATCTACTCGCTGTTCCAGTACCGCCTGCTGGGCTTCGTGACGATTGCGTCGCTGGTGGTTGCCGGCATCATTTCGTACGAGGCGATCGCCCTGCTGGGTTGGGCCCTGAACTACCGCCTGTCCCTGGCCGGTGTGGCCGGTCTGATCGTGGCGATTGGTGCGACGGCCGACTCGTTCATCGTGTACTTTGAGCGTATTCGTGATGAGATTCGTGCGGGCCGCACGATTCCCTCGGCCGTGAACCACGGTTGGAAGCGCGCATCCCGCACGATTCTGGCCTCGAAGGCCGTGAACCTGCTGGCCGCCGTGGTGCTGTACGTGGTGTCTGTGGGTTCGGTGAAGGGCTTCGCGTTCACGCTGGGCCTGACCGCAATCGCCGACCTTCTGGTGGTGTACCTGTTCACCCACCCGGCGCTGACCCTGCTGGCGAACACCCGCTACTTCGGCGAGGGTCACCGCCACTCGGGCCTGTCGCCTGAGTCGCTGGGTTCCACGCCGCTGTACCGCGGTGCCGGTCGCATCCGCACCCCGGAGGAGAAGCAGCTGAGCATCGCCGAGCGTCGCCGTGCGGAACGTGCGGCTGAGGAGTCGGCCTCCGACGACGCTGCTTCCGCTTCGGACGAGAAGAAGGAGAGCTAGGCATGGCTACCGATGTGAAACCTAATGCTTTTGCCCGCTTCGGTAACGACCTGCACTCGGGCGCCCGCTCATACCCCTTCGTGGGTAAGCGCCGCCTGTGGCTGGCCCTGGCCGCGCTGCTGATGGCCGTCTCGGTTCTGATTCCGGCGGTTGGCGGAGGCTTCAACCTGGGTATTGACTTCCGCGGCGGTTCGGAGTTCGTGGTCTCGAAGACCGCGCACGTCGATGTCGCAACCGGCGAGCGCGTCATTCACGAGAAGGCGAAGGATGCCTCCGAGGTTCACGTGACCAATATTGCGCCGGGCACGATTCGCGCGCAGATGAGCAAGCTCAGCGACGACGAGACCCTGCAGGTGAAGAAGGCCCTGCAGGAGGCGTACGGTGTCTCTGAGAATGACGTGACCTCCTCGTTCGTGGGCCCGACCTGGGGTGCGGATGTGACTCGACAGGCCTTCTGGGGCCTCGTGGTGTTCGTGATCCTGGCCCTGGTGGGTATGGCCTTCTACTTCCGCACCTGGAAGATGTCGCTGGCCTCTATCGCGGGCCTGTTCTTCACCGTGGTGGTGACGGTCGGCCTGTACGCCGCGTTCGGCTTTGAGATTACTCCGAGTGCAATTATCGGCTTCCTGACGATTCTGAGCTACTCGCTGTACGACTCGGTGGTGGTGTTCGACAAGATCCGTGAGAACACGGACGGCGTGCTGGAACGCCGCGACACGACCTTCGCCGAGCAGATTAACCTGGCCGTGAACCAGACCCTGGTCCGCTCGATTAACACCGCAATCGTGGGTGTTCTGCCGGTGGGCGCGATCCTGTTCATTGGCGCGTTCATGCTGGGTGCGGGTACGCTGCAGGATCTGTCGCTGTCGCTGTTCGTGGGTATTCTGGTGGGCATGTTCGGTACGCTGTTCGTGTCCGCCCCGCTGTATGCGACGCTCCGCCTGGGTGAGGCTAAGATTCGTGAGCACACCGCGAAGGTTGAGAACGGCGACTTCAAGGACGACGAGGAGGCTGAGGAGTCTGACTCTGAGGGCTCCGAAGACTCTGGCAATGAGGGCTCCGAGGATTCCGCGGAGGCGCCCGCCAAGAAGTCGGTCAAGAAGTCGGCCCGCGCGACGATTGAGATTCATCGCGTGAACGTAAGCGAGTAGCCCGCGTTCTCGCCGATGCTGGGGGAGTCGATACCGAAAGGTGTCGGCTCCCCTTTAGCGTGCCTGGTTTAGCCTGCCCGGGCGTGTGCGGTTGGGGCGTGTCAAAACGCCGCATAGTTTGGTGCCTTCCGGGCCGCTGGGTACGATAAGAGTAGAAGAAGCTGTGCGCCCGCGTGTGAGCCAGCCAACCGGCCCGGTGGTAGCTTTCAACGATGAGGAACCCGAGCGTGCGGCTGATTATCGTGAGCCCGAAGGAGCCTGGAATGAGTGCAGAACCTGCCGTGAACGCCAACGCTGAGACCCCCGCGCCGAACGAGGTTGCCCAGGTGAAGCCCTCCCAGCCTGCGCCGAATCGGGCTGACGCTAACCGAGCCGCGGCTGACCAGAACACCGCAGCGCATCCTGCTGCGGAAGCCGAGGACAAGCCCGCGGTTCGCCCCGCCGGCCCGATTCCCCTGCCCGAGCCGGATGCATCCGTCGCGAAGAAGCACCGCGGCTCGCACCGCGTTATGGCCGCCGGTGGACGCAGGCCGAACCGCCTGGTCTTTGGCGGCCGCACCACCATGCAAACCTCCGACGCGAACGGCGAAACGATTCACTTCTCGCCCATGATCGCGCCGGTCGTGCGCGCGGTGCGCCGCTACCACCCCGACGAGGATATCCGCGTGCTGCAGCGCGCCTACGAGGTGGCGAACCACTACCACGAGGGCCAGAAGCGTAAGAGCGGCGACCCGTACATCACGCACCCGGTGGCGGTGACCGCGATTCTTGCGGAGATGGGCGCGACCGGCCCCGTGCTCGCCGCCGGCCTGCTGCACGACACGGTGGAAGACACCGACTACACGATGGAGCAGCTCACCGAGGATTTCGGCGAGGAAGTCGCCTACCTGGTCGACGGCGTGACCAAGCTGGATAAGATGACGTACGGTGAGAACGCCTCCATCGAGACGATTCGTAAGCTCGTGCTGTCCATGAGCAAGGACATCCGCGTGCTGCTCATTAAGCTTGCCGACCGCCTGCACAACGCCCGCACCTGGCGTTTCGTGCCGCAGGCTTCCGCCGCGAAGAAGGCAGAAGAGACCCTGAAGATTTACGCGCCGCTCGCGCACCGCCTGGGCCTGAACACGATCAAGTGGGAGCTGGAGGACCTGTCCTTCGCCGCCATGAGCCCGGAAATTTACGCCGAAATGGTGCGCATGGTCGGCGAACGCACCCCCGCGCTCGAAAAGTTCCTGAATGAGGCGCGCACCAAGATTACGGAGCGTCTGAAAGAGGTTGGCATTGAGGCGACCGTGACCGGCCGCCCGAAGCACTACTACTCGATTCATCAGAAGATGAAGACGAAGGGCCGCAGCTTCGACGAGATTAACGACATTCTCGCGGTGCGCATCATGGTCGAGGAAGAGGCGGAATGCTACACCGTGCTCGGCCACGTGCTGTCCCTGTGGCCGTCGATGACCGGCCGTTTCAAGGACTACATTAAGAACCCGAAGAACAACAACTACCAGTCGCTGCACCTGACCGTGTACGGCCCGGGTAACCTGCCGCTTGAGATTCAGATCCGCACCTACAAGATGCACGAAGAGGCTGAGTACGGCGTGGCGGCGCACTGGCGCTACAAGGCGGCATCGCGCGGCGAGAAGGTTGCGCCTCGTGGCGGCGCGCCCGCGAAGGACCCGAAGGAGCCGGGCACCCAGACCTCGGCGATGATGAACGTCGGCATCCTGCAGTCCATTGCCGAGATTTCGAACTCCAACCCGGAGTCGGAGAAGTTCTACGAGTCGCTCGCGGACACCCTCGACACCGACGAAATCGTCGTACTCACCCCCAACGGTGAGGCAATCGCCCTGCCCAACGGCTCCACCCCCGTGGACTTCGCCTACGCCATCCACAGTGAAGTCGGCGACCGCACCGTCGGCGCGAAGGTCAACGGCCGCCTCGTGCCGCTGCACACGGTCCTGCCCACCGGCGCCACCGTGGAGATCATGACCACGAAGAACGAAGACGCCGGACCCAGCGAGGACTGGCTGAAGTTCGTTCGCTCCTCACGCGCTCGCACGAAGATTCGCCAGTACTTCGCGAAGGAACGCCGCCTGGAGGCGCTGCTCGCCGGCCGCGAGATGCTCACCAAGAGCATGCGCAACAGTGAGCTGCCGCTGCAGAAGATGATGAGCCCGGAGATTATGACTCAGGTGGCTCAGCTGCTGCACAAGAACGATGTGGCGTCACTGTACCGTGCGATTGGTGAGCACGAGATCGCGCCAAAGCAGGTCATTGACACCCTCGTTGAGGTGCACCGCGGCGACGAGCCGGCACCCGAGGTTGAGGTCAGCGACTTTGACGAGACGCTACTGAAGTCGACCCGCAAGGCGATTGGCGATAACGGCGTGATTGTGCCGGGCGCTGAGGGTGTGCTGACGAAGATTGCGCGCTGCTGCACCCCGGTCCCGCCGGATGACATTATCGGCATTGTGACCCGTTACAACGGCATTTCGGTGCACCGCCGCGACTGCCCGAACATGCGTAACGCTGACGAGGAGCCGCGCGTGACCACGGTCGAATGGGCGTCTTCGCCGTCCGCTACGTACCGTGTGCAGATTCAGGTGGAGGCACTGGACCGTAAGGGCCTGCTGAGCGACCTGATTCGTGCGATTTCTGAGTCGGGCGTGAACATTCTGGATGCGCGCGTGCACACCTCAGAGGATCGTACCGTGGTGGACCGCTTCGCCCTGGAGCTGGGTGACCGATTCATGCTGGAGCACGTGCTGAACGTGGTCCGTAACGTGACGGGCGTGTACAAGGCGTACCGCCTGACCGGCGCGAAACCCTCGGAGGCGTAGGCTCTTTAGAAATATCCTTCATGTGTTGATTTTTGGGTGCTGGTTTTTGTACTCTTGAGTTAACCGTTCGGCCCGCTACTCTTGATGGAGTAGACGGGCCGGATTTCTATTTTCTGGTCTTTACGTTGAGAAGCCACATGTGTTTCGAGAAGCCACTTCTTTGGTGGCTTCTCGAAACACATGTGGCTTTTCGCTGTCTATGGGGGAGGGGTCGGGGGAACTTTCGATAGGTTAGTGTCTTCACTACGGGTTAAAGACCCACGGCGAAGACACTAACCTATCGAAACAGCCAGTGGCTCGGCGATGACGAACCGGCGAGTGCGGGGTCTGGGGGAGCCGTATACTGAAAGAGTTCGCGCTGCCGGGTACGAAACGGCTTGTGGAAGCTATGAACGCTCCCACCGAGTAAGGCATCTAAACCGGCGCTGGCGCATGTGTACGACCGGGACCGTACGGGTCCCGAACTTTTGACGTTTCTGCGACTAGAAACGATAACTAATGAGAGGTTGACCGCCCCTATGACGACGCAGTCTACGGATTCTTCCGCTACTACTGACGAGCACCGTAACCGCAATGCGGAGCGTGCGCAGCTGCACTCTACGATTTGGCGTATTGCGAATGACCTGCGCGGTTCGGTAGATGGCTGGGACTTTAAGCAGTACGTGCTGGGCATGCTTTTCTACCGTTACCTCTCTGAGAGCCAGGTGCGCTTTGTGGAGAAGAAGTACGGTCTGGACCAGGCTTTTGAGCTGATTCCTGATGAGGCTTTTGACGAGGATACTCGCCGCATGCTGGTGGAGGAGCGCGGCTTCCTGTTGCTGCCTTCGCAGCTGTTCTCTGTGGTGCACACGAAGGCTCGTCAGGATCAGAACCTGAATGAGACCCTGGCGAACGTGTTCAAGGCGTTTGAAGAGTCGGCGCGCGGTACCGACTCCGAAGCGAACGTGAAGGGCCTCTTCGACGACTTCGTGCTGGATTCAAATAAGCTGGGTGTGAGCCCGGCGGTTCGTCACGAGAACCTGCTGAAGCTCATGGATGCTGTGGCGGGCATGAATCTTGAGAAGGGTTACGAGGATAGCGAGAATGACGCTTTCGGTGACGCCTACGAGTACCTGATGGGTATGTACGCGGCGAATGCGGGTAAGAGCGGCGGCGAGTATTACACTCCGCAGGAGGTTTCGGAGCTGCTGGCGAAGATTGCCATGGATGGTCGTGATGCCGAGCAGATTCGTACCGTGTATGACCCGGCGTGTGGTTCGGGTTCGCTGCTGTTGAAGGTTAAGCGTGAGCTGGGTAAGAACTCGGACGGCCTGCGTTTTGTGGGTCAGGAGATTAACCTGACGACCTATAACCTGTGCCGTATGAACATGATTCTGCACGGTGTGCCGGTGGATGATTTCAGTATTGCGCACGGTGATACTCTGATTGACCCGAAGCACCGCGGCGGTGCGGGCGGCGATTTTGAGGAGCCGTTTGGTGCGATTGTGTCTAACCCTCCGTATTCGACGAAGTGGAAGGGCGATGATGACCCGACCCTGATTCATGATGACCGTTACGCTCCGGCGGCTGTGTTGGCTCCTAAGTCGAAGGCTGACCTGGCGTTTACGATGCATATGCTGGCGTCTCTGGATGAGGCGGGTACGGCTGCTATCGTTGAGTTCCCGGGTGTGCTGTACCGTGGCGGTACGGAGCGTAAGATTCGTGAGTACCTGCTGAAGCAGAACGTGGTGGACGCTGTGATTCAGCTGCCCGCTAACCTGTTCTATGGTACGAGCATTGCGACCTGCATTCTGGTGTTGAAGAAGGGCCGCCGCAAGGATCACTCGGTGCTGTTCGTGGATGCTTCGCAGCTCTTTGATAAGGGCACGAACCAGAATATTCTGGGCAAGTCGCACCGTGAGAAGATTCTGGATGTGCTGGCGGCTCGTGAGGAACGTGAGCATTTCTCGGCGCTGGTTCCGGTTGAGAAGCTGCTGGAGCAGGAGGCGAACCTGGCGGTGTCGAGCTGGGTTGAGCCGGAGGACACCCGTGAGCGTGTGGATATTGTCGAGCTGAATTCTCGTATTGAGAACATTGTGGCTCGTCAGGCTCAGTTGCGCGTGGAGATTGACGCTATTGTGGCGCGCCTGGAAGGCGGCGAGTAATCGTGGCGGACGTGACGAATTATATTGACCGCCTGGTGGCTGAGCTCTGCCCAGACGGGGTTGAGTACCGCCCGCTGGAATCTCTGGGAAAGCGAAATAAGGGAACTGCGATTACAGCCTCTAAGATGCGGTCCCTTGAGCCTGGTAATAAAGACCTGAGAATCTTTGCTGCTGGATCTACATTTGTTGATACTGATTCTTCAAATATTCCGGCTAAAGATATTCTGCATGGCCCGGCAATTATTGTTAAATCTAGAGGTTATATCGGCTTCGAATATTATGAGGAGTCCTTTACCCACAAAAATGAAATGTGGTCTTATACCTTAGATAGCAAGATTGTGGATCAGAAGTTTATTTACTATTACCTGCTGACCCAAGCATATTATCTGCAGGAACTTGCCCGGAGTAAATCAGTGAAACTTCCCCAGCTTGCTGTGAAAGATACGGATTCACTTGAAGTTCCTGTTCCTCCCTTGGAGATTCAGGAAGCGATTGTTGAAATTCTCGACAAATTCACGAACCTGGAAGCGGAGCTGGAAGCGGAGCTGGAAGCGCGTACTCTGCAATACGAGTACTACCGTGATTCGCTCTTCGAAGCCCTCGACTGTCCTCGTGTTCCTTTGGGCTCTTTTGCGCGGCTTGTGCGTGGTTCAGGTATGCCGAAAACCGATTTTTCAGAATCCGGTGTAGGTGCAATTCACTACGGTCAGATTTACACCAAATTTGGTACTGCAACCGCAGAAGTTATTGCGCACGTTCCGGAAGAGAAAGCGAAAAAGCTTGCTGTAGTTAACCCCGGTGATGTCATTGTGGCTAATACGAGTGAAAACCTTGAAGATGTTTGCAAGGCTGTAGCTTGGGTTGGAGAATCTGACATTGTTACTGGCGGTCACGCAACGGTTATTAAGGCTCCTGAGCAGAACGCAAAGTTTATTTCTTATTACATGGCGACTGGTCAGTTCAATAAGGATAAAAGGCGTCATGCTTTTGGTACGAAGGTTATTGATGTTGCGCCTAAGAACCTTGCGAAAATTGAGTTTCCCCTTCCGCCTCTGGAAGAGCAGCAGCGCATTGTCGATATTCTCGACCGCTTCGACGCCCTAACCACCAGCCTCTCCGAAGGTCTACCCGCAGAACTGGCAGCGCGTCGTAGCCAGTACGAGTACTACCGCGACCAGCTACTGACCTTCCCCCGTAAGGGCGAAAACCAGTAGCCACCCGCGCATCAAACCGCGCATCACGCGCAAACCCCGTGCAGGGGCGGCACCCGCCACCCCTGCACGGGCCGCTAGACCTCAACCACATACCTCAACCACACTCAACAACCAACACTCAAATAGCCGGGCTCACCAACCCCGAGCCCGCTAACCCCGTGCCCAACCGTCCACACACTCAACCCCCTACGCAAAGGAGCACCCCGTGGAAACCGTACCCAACCACCCCCGCCCCGCCGAAGGCCGCACCGAAAGCGTCCTCAGCTCGGACGACTTCACCGTCATCGCCAAGCTTGCCGAAACAAAGGACTACAAGGAATGGAAGGCCCAGCACCAGAAGAAGCGTGAGCACCAGAGCGAAGCGCAGCTCGAATCCGAACTCATCGAAACCCTCAAAACCCAGGGCTACGACTACCTGCCGGGCCTCACCGACGAAGCCGCGCTCATCCACAACCTGCGCGAACAGCTCGAACGCCTCAACACCCGCCCCGAAGAAGGCGCCTATGGCCCCAACAGCGGCTTCCACTTCACCGACGAAGAATTCGACCGTCTTCTCAAGAACCACATCGCCCGCTCCAACGACGGCATCCTGGAGAAGGCCAAGCTCATCCAGGAAGAACGCTTCATCGACTTCCGCCTCGAAGACGGCACCCTGCGCAACATCATGCTCATCGACGCCGCCTACCCCGCACGCAACCACATGCAGGTCATCAACCAGTACCGCGTACCCGCCCCCAACGGCAAGGTACTCAACCGCTATGACGTGACCATCCTCGTCAACGGCCTGCCCCTCGTACACATCGAACTCAAGAAGCGCAACGTAAGCATCCGCGAAGCCTTCCAGCAGATCGAGCGATACCAGAACGAAGGCTTCCAGCAGGACAAGCACCGCCTCTTCGAATACGCCCAGATCTTCGTCATCAGCAACGGCTTCGAAACCAAGTACTACTCCAACACCGTGCGCCACAAGCACGTCGAAGACCAGCAGAAGGCCGGCCGTAAGACCGACTCCGGCGGCTCCGCAGGCAAGAGCTTCGAATTCACCAGCTACTGGTCAGACGAACAGAACAACCGAATCAACGACCTGATTCTCTTCGCGCGCACCTTCCTCACCCGCCACACCCTGGCGAACATCCTGACCCGCTATTGCATCTTCACCGTAGGCCAGGACCTGCTCGTCATGCGCCCCTACCAGATCGCGGCAACCGAGAAAATCATCAAGCGCGTCGAAATCGCCAACAACGACCCCAAGCTGCTCGGCACCAAAGAAGCCGGCGGCTACATCTGGCACACCACCGGCAGCGGTAAGACCCTCACCAGCTTCAAAACCGCACGCCGCCTGGCAGAAACCGGGCTCGTCGACAAGGTACTCTTCGTCGTGGACCGCAAGGACCTCGACTACCAGACCATGCTCGAATACAACAACTTCCAGGCAGACTCCGTCAGCTCCACCGGCAGCACCCGCGAACTCAGCAACCGCCTCGCCGACCGCGGAACCAACATCGTAGTCACCACCATCCACAAGCTGTCCAACCTCATCACCGCCGAACCCAAGCACCCCGTCTACGGCCAGCGCGTAGCCATCATCTTCGACGAATGTCACCGCTCCCAGTTCGGCCGCATGAACACCGCCATCAAGAAGCACTTCAAGAAGTACAGCATGTTCGGGTTCACCGGCACCCCCATCTTCGAAAAGAACTCCGCAGGCGGCCCCGGCACCACCACCGTCGAAGTCTTCGGCGACTGCCTGCACACCTACACTGTCGTCGACGCCATCAACGACAAGAACGTGCTGAAATTCCACCTGGAATACACCAACACCAGCCCCACCTTTGCTGAACTCGAAGAAACCTCCTACGCAGAAGAAATCGCCGCCGAACGCGCCGAAACCCCCGACGCGAAGGAACTCGCCAAGTTCGCAAAGAGCAAGGAAGTACTCGAAAGCCCCGAACGTATCGAAGCCGTAGCCACCTACATCCTGGACAACTACGACCGCAAAACCAACCAGAGCGCAGCCACCAGCTACGACATCAAAAAGACCCGCACCATCAACGGCGTCACCGAACACTACGTACAGCGCGTGCGCGGCTTCAACTCAATCCTGGCAACCTCCTCCATCGACGCCGCCTGCACCTACTACGACGCCCTCAACACCCTGCAAGAAGAGCGCATCGCAGACGGTACCCTGCGCCCCGAACAGAAGCTCAAGGTCGCCATCATCTACTCGCAGGGCAACGGCGGGCAGCTCTTCGACACCTTTGGCGAAGAAGAAAACTTCACCTTCGCTACCGAAGACACCGGCAGCCGCATGGACGGCTTCCTCGAAGACTACAACACCATGTTCGGCACCAATTTCAGCACCGACGGCGACTCCTTCGACAACTACTACAAGGACGTCTCCCGCCGCATGAAGGTACGCGAACTGGACCTGCTCATCGTCGTCAACATGTTCCTGACCGGTTTTGACTCCAAGACCGTCAACACCCTCTGGGTCGACAAGAACCTGAAGATGCACGGCCTGGTGCAGGCATACAGCCGCACCAACCGAATCCTCAACTCGCTCAAGCCCTCCGGCAACATCGTGTGCTTCCGCGACCTCGAACAGGCAACCAAGGACGCCTTCACCCTCTTCGGCGACACCGAAAACAGCAACGGCCAGTCCGCCCTCGACATCGCCTTCACCCGACCCTACAAGGAAGCCTACGCCGCATACGACAAGGCCGTATCTGAACTGCGCGAAGAATTCCCCATCGACGAGGGCGGCTCCATCACCGTGGACACCACCGAAGACAAGGCCCGCTACATCGAGCTCATGAACCAGGTGCTTAAACTGCAGCAGGAACTGCGCGTGCACGACGAGTTCATCCGCGACGGCGGCAACGAACTCATCAGCGACTACGACATGCAGGGCTACACCGGTGTCTACAACGACATCTACGAAGAAGCCCGCGAACTGCGCCGCGAACAGGAAGAAGCGAAGGACAGCGCCGAAAGCGAAACCAACGAAGGCGAAGAAAAGCCGACCGCAGTTGACCTGTTTGATCGCGTATCCTTCCTGACCGAACTGGTCAGGCAGCAGGAAGTCGGTGTGCTCTACATCCTGGAGCTCGTCAAGGCAGCCCGCGCCGCACGCCACGGCAAGGCGGCAGGGGAGAGCGGCACCTCCGAAACCGCGCAGGACAGCGTGGAGCACTTCCGCGACCGCGTGCGCCTCGCAATTCGTAACGACGCCGACCTGCGCGAAAGCGGCGATATCATCGAGGACTACTTCGACACCTACCTGAACGAGTCCGAAGACCACGACGTGCAGGAACACTTCCACCACTACGTGACCGACCGCCGCACCCGCGAAGAAGACACCATCGTGAAGGACGAAGAGCTGGACTCCGCCGAAACCCAGCGCGTCGTCAACCGTGCGCTCAAGGAAAACCGCCGCACCATCCCCGGCAAGATCAGCCGCCTGGTCAAGGGTAAGATCTCGCTCTTCGGCGGCAAGCTCGGCGGCGCGAAGACCGAGGACGCAGCAACCAAGGCGAAGCGCGTGAAGCAGAAGCTGGAGAAGCACATCGTCCGCTTCATGCCGTTCCTCGGTGGAGAATAACCCGCGGTGATGTGCTGTGACCGGTGGTAGCCTGCGGTTATTCGCCCAGAGGTAATCCGCCCAGAAGCCACATGTGTTTCGAAAAGCCACTTCTTTGGTGGCTGCTCGAAACATATGTGGCTTTTCGCTGTTTATGGGGGAGGGCCGGTATCGGCACGGATCTACGCTGCTGGGCAGCTCCTCTGCCCGGTGCCGATTTTTGGTAATGACTTAGCGTCTTTGGCAATGGTTAAAACCCCAGCCCAAAGTCACTAACCCATGGTCGAAGTCCGTAACCCATGACCGAATTTTCCGTCCGGTGTATGGGAGGCGGGGCAACGGCACACAGGAGGCAAGCCCGTCCGCACCTAATCTTCCGCACGGCGGGGGAGTTTGGCAGGGGGGTGCGCCTCCAGAAAACCCCTCGTCACACAATATTTTTTGATGTTTTTCTGGCGCAGGGTGGTGCAGCCCCTTATCTTGTCAGGGGTGCCCCGTACCTTTGGTGGTAGAGAACAACGACGCGTTCTCATTCCTCCATCGAACGACCAAAGGAGAAACCCATGTACACGGATGGCTACTACAGCGATGAAGACTTCCGCACCTTCTGCTCCGGTCAGGACGCCGCCAACATCGACGATTTCTTTACCGACAACGGCGAATACCTCATGGAACACCTGCCCGAAGTCACCGACCGCGAGTTCCTCGCCGGCCTCCGCTACGGTAACGGCTGCGACGCGCTCTGCCAGAGCGGATACGCCCTCGACGAGGCGGAAGATGCCCTCCGCGACATGTACGCGCTCGCCGTCTGAGCCGGGATGCGGCGGAGCCGCCGGGGGAGTAGGGTCCTGCATTTTGACGGTGCGATGGCCTGACAGAAGTGGCTTCGTTGCCGTAAGAGTATAGGCATCGTTGCGGTAGGCAAATGTTGTTTGATAGCGAAAATAATGTATTGCGGTTTTTTGACTGTCATAAACCGCAAAAGAGTGCAAACATGGCTAAATTTCCTGTAGGGTGGTTCTGGGACTCATAGTGATGCGCCGGTGCATTGATAGCGCAGGAAACCTCGTCTGGTCGCTTTTGGACACGTTGATGTATCTAAAGAAAGCTTCTTGACTAGCACATACACACCATCACCGACGATTGGAGCACCCCTAATGGGACCTGAATCCGTTTTGACCCGCCGCACCCTGCTGAGCGGCGGCGCACTATTCAGCCTGACCGGCCTGCTGGCGGCATGTGGCCAGCAGGCAAATAACGAGGCGGCAGCCACCGCATCTGCCGTGCCGAGCGAGTCGCCTTCGGCTTCCGCGGCAGCGTCTGAGTCGCCTTCGGCAAGCGCTACCCCGTCTACTGTCCGCGGCTACTCTGGACAATCCAAAGCCCCCGACGGTGAATACCGTAAAGCTGACGGCTACGGTCCTGCCCAGAACGTCCCTAAACCTAATGCTCCTGAAGAGGGCTACCGTGAGAAGTCTGTTGAAGGTATCCGTAAGACGATGGACGCTTGGGTTAAATGGACTAATTATGGAATTCAGGTAGGCGATTTTACGGAATCCCGAAAGTATATTTCCAGCGATTTTACGGAGGAACTGGAAGGGTATAAGAGCTTTGAGGATTTGTATAAGCGCGGTGGTTGGATTATTGATGGCATTGACAACTATGTTGCTGATGGAAATCCGTGGTCTGAGGATGGGGAAACCTATTTTTGGAAGGCATATCGCGAGTGGAATTATATAACTCTTGTGGAGCCTACTGGCGAGTGGCACAGAGACGTCAATATCCAGAAGGATAACGATACGTGGAAGTTTGAGTTTAAGTACTCCGATTCTTCCTGGAAGATTGTTGGCTGCGAACAGGTAGATGACTAATATGCGTACTTTACGAAAAGTCACTTACACTGCTGCTATTGCTCTCTTACCCGTTTTAGAATGCGTATCGGGAGCTAACGCATATGTTGTTACTACCTCCTGCTCTGAAACTTCCGCTAAGGTATGTCAAGTCGAAGTCAAAAAATCGACTACGCGACGAGGAACCGATGGACATCACGATGGACACGGAAATTCTGGTGTCGCTGACCAGGAAATTCAGCAACAATATACTTATTCCACAGTAAATCAGGGAAATGGCGTAAAAGTTACCTACGCCAACGAAAATCCCAATATTATGTCATGCACAACCAAAGACGGAAGAATAGGAACATTCAAGTTCACAAATATGTCGCTTGAATCTGGCATTCCTGTAGATCACGGAAGTCCTCGAAGCCCTTCCTCTGCTAGTTGCATTCCCAACAATACCCGCACCCTGACCAGTGCCGACAGCCCAGGTCCCACCGGCCCGACCTACGAAGAAGTCATGGAGGAAATCCGCCACGCTGCAGAGTCCCTAGAACCCGGCAAGCCAACCCTGCATCAGTCCTATAACAACCCCGCAGGCACTGGCCGAGCAGAAGGCGACCCCAACGTCTACAAGGGCGATCAGATCAACTTCTACGTCGATGACGGAGGCCCCTACCGCCTCGAAGCAGACATGCTCGCCGGACACGTCGAAATTGAGCTCATGCCCTCCTCCTATGTCATCGAGTACGGCAATGGTGATACAGATACCAACTACACCGCAGGCAAACCGGTCACCACCTACCCTCGTGAGCGTCCGCGTCAAACAGCTACCAGTTACGCCTACCAGCGTTCGGGTAACTTCCACGCGTACGCGACCGTGCACTATACGGCTCGTTTCCGTGTGGATGGTGGCCCGTGGCAGATGATGATGGTGACTCCACAGGCGACCAGTGATCCGTTGCTGGTGCGTGTGTGGTGGGTTGATGTGGGACGCGTCGGCGGCACCTGCGATGAAGACGACACTCGTTGGGGCTGCAAGAATGACCCGACGATGGGCAAGAAGGATAACCCGAACCCGCGTCTGCGTAAGGCTGATATTCGTACCGGCCAGCGCTGGCATCTCAACGACAGCGGTGACGGGGACACGGAGTATTCGCTGCACCGCGACTGGCCCGACATGTAAATCAGTTCTGACCCAATATATAAATAACCGCAGTAGGCGGCCCCGAATGTTTGAACATTCAGGGCCGCCTGCTTTTATGTGTCTAAAATTTCGACCATAGGTTAGTGTCTTTGGTCGTAGTTAAAAGCCATGGTCGAAGACACTAAACCATGGCACAAATTCTGCAGGGGCGACGCCTCCCACACAGGTAAAGATTCGGTCATGACTTAGCAATTTCAGTCATGACTTAGCGTCTTTGGCGGTGGTTAAAACCCCAGCCCAAAGTCACTAACCCATTACCGAAAAACCTAAACCACAACCGGCTCCCGCCCATCAACCTGGCGCATCCGGGGCCGCCTGCTTTTTAGACAGAGGTTTTCGATA
>NZ_KV797970.1:449731-502285 GCF_001809565.1 Rothia sp. HMSC072B03 | reverse complement strand
TTTAGACAGAGGTTTTCGATAGGTTAGTGTCTTCACCGTGGGTCTTTAACCCGCATTAAAGTCACTAACCTATCGAAAATCCATGAACCCGGTGCGCCCTCCATCTGCATCGGGTGGGGGCGCGAATATAACCCCCGCAGACACGCAGAAGCCACATGTGTTTCGAGAAGCCACGATATTGGTGGCTTTTCGAAACACATGTGGCTTCTCGGCGTTAATTAGACCGTCGGCTAGACCCTAGTTGCCGAAACCCTGCAGGGTTGCTGCCCAGGCGCGGCGCGCCTCCAGAGCTTCCTTAGCCTTGGCGATCTTCTTAGAGTCGCCGCCCTTTTCAGCTGCGGCGAGCTCTGCTTCCAGCTCGGCGAGGGAGTCCTCGATCTGTGCGAGCAGGGAGTTCGCGCGTGCCGCCTTGGCGGGGTCGTTGCGCTTCCACTTTGCCTCTTCGGCGCCGTTGATTTCGTCCTGAATGCGGCGCAGTTCGCCGTCGATACGGCGCAGGTCGTTGCGGGGCACGCGGCCAGCCGCATCCCAGCGATCCAGAATCTTCTCGAAGGCGGCCTTTGCTGCCTCAATATCCTCAACGGGCAGGAGCGCGCGGGCCTCCTCCAGCAGTGCCTCCTTGACCTTCAGGTTCTCGGCGTAGACGGCGTCCTGCGCGGCCTCAGCCTCGTGGCGGGCGTTGAAGAACACGTCCTGAGCGGCACGGAAACGAGCCCACAGCTTGTCGTCCTCGCGACGGTGGCCGCGCGGAACCTGCTTCCAGGCGCGCATCAGCTCACCGTACGCGCGGGAGGTCTCAGACCAATCGGTCGAGGTGGACAGCTCCTCGGCGCGAGCAATCAGCTCTTCCTTCGCGCGCTTGATGCGTGCGTTGCGGTCGTCCAGCTGGGAGAAGTGTGCGCGGCGGTTGCGGTCGAAGGTGGTGCGGGCGGCGCGGAAACGCTTCCACAGCTCATCCTCCACGCTCTTGGCCAGGTGAATCTCACGCTGAGCCTTCTTCCACGCCTCGAACAGCTCGTTCATGCGGGTATGCGAGTTCTTCCAGTGAATCTGGTCGGGGTCCTGGCCGGCAATCTGCTCGGCCTCGGCCACAATCTCTTCACGCACGGCCAGGGCACGTTCGCGGTTCTCGGTGCGGGCCTGCTGCTGCTTCTCGCCAAGTTCGGCGATCTGCTCAGCGAGGGAGACGAGGCGCTTCTGCAGGCCGGAGTAGTCGCCGACCATGTTGCGCACGCCAATCTGCGAGCCGATGGAGGCGATGCCCTTCTGCAGATCCGCGGCGGGGGCGTTATTGGCCAGGCGCGACTCGAGCAGGGCGACCTGCGCCTCAACGTTTTCAAACTTACGGGCGAAGTAGCTGAGCGCTTCATCTTCGGATGCGCCGGGCAGCTGACCTACAGCGTACTCTTCGCCATCGACAATGACGAAGACGTGGCCGTCCTCGGAGACGCGACCAAACTGGCGGGCCTTCTCGAGGTTTACAGTGTCGTCGGATTTGGTAGTCACCGCTATAACTCTTTCACTCGGGGGTGCCGGATGCGGGGAGCGCCTTCGCGCCGTCTCGCCGAGGCGTGGGCCGCGGCCAGCCGCAGGGCACCCGTTGGGTTGTGCGTGTGCACCTCCTAAGCATAGCCGGTACGGGCCTCGCGTGAGTAGTGTCCGGTCGTGTTGTGTTCGTGGCGAACCGCCCGCCGCCGCGCATGTGGGCTCCGGCTATTCCGTTGAGCCGCTACCTCCGTTGCCGCGCATGCGAACCGCCGCCGCTACGCGTGCCCGCGGGTGCTTCGGCTTGAATCAACCAACTGGCCCCTGCGGAGGGCCGCCGCCGGCACCACTCACACCGGCAATCAGCCAGGTAGTACCATCCCGGTGCATCGCTTCGACTCCTAATCGTCGTCGTCACGTTCAGGCGCGCCGCTCGCGAGTGTTGGCATGGGGACGAGCGGTTCACTCTGTCCGCGTGCGAGCCCCCGCCGTGCGTGCGGGTGTTGGTATGATGATAGATATGCCCGGCACCGTAGAGCGCCGGGGTTTTGTTGTCGAGTTCTTTATCAAGGAGTAGAGCGCATGGCTCGCAAGGCGTCGCTGTCTGGTTTCCCCGAGTATCTTCCGGCTGAACGACTGGTTGAGAACCACGTTCTCGACACCCTGCGTGAGACTTTTGAGCTGCACGGTTTTTCCCCGATTGAGACTCGTTCGGTGGAGACCATCGAGCAGCTGCTGCGCAAGGGCGAAATCGACAAGGAAGTGTACGCCATCTCGCGCCTGCAGGAGGACGACTCCGCGAAGGCCAAGGAGAAGCTGGCGCTGCACTTTGACCTGACCGTGCCGTTTGCCCGCTACGTGGTGGAGAACGCCGGCTACCTGAACTTCCCGTTCTCGCGTTACCAGATTCAGAAGGTCTGGCGTGGTGAGCGCCCGCAGGAGGGCCGCGCCCGCGAGTTCACCCAGGCAGATATTGACGTGGTTGGCGACGGCGAGCTGCCGTTCCGTTACGACGTGACCCTCGCGCTGGTCGTTGTCGATGCGCTGTCGAAGCTACCGATTCCCGATTTCAAGCTGCGCGTGAATAACCGCAAGCTGGCCGAGGGCTTCTACCTGGGCCTGGGCCTGACCGACACCGCGGCCGTGCTGCGCTCCATCGACAAGCTGGAGAAGATTGGTCCCGAGCGCGTGGCCGAGGAGCTTCAGTCCGAGGCCGGTGCGAGCGCGGAGGCTGCCGCGGCCGCCCTGGAGCTGGCCCAGATCCGTACCGAGGATGCATCCTTCGTGGAGCAGGTGCGTGCACTTGCGGCTAAGTATTCGGTGGAGCACGAGCTGCTGGACCAGGGCCTGGCTGAGCTGGCTGAGGTCATTGAGGAGGCGTCCCGCCGTGCGCCGGGTAAGGTGCTGGCTGACCTGTCGATTGCTCGCGGTCTGGACTACTACACCGGCACCGTGTACGAGACCGTGCTGGTCGGCCACGAGTCGCTGGGTTCGATTTGCTCGGGTGGTCGCTACGAGTCGCTGGCCTCAAACGGTAAGAAGACGTACCCTGGCGTGGGCCTGTCCATTGGCGTGACCCGCGTGGTGGCTCGTATTCTGTCGCAGGGTTTTGCGCAGGCGAGCCGTAAGGTGCCTTCGGCCGTGTTCGTGGCCCTGACGAATGATGAGGGCTGGTCGGCCGCGAATGATGTTGCGGATGCACTGCGCGCCCGCGGCATCGCCTGCGAGGTGTCTGCGAATGCGGCGAAGTTCGGCAAGCAGATTAAGTACGCCGAGAAGCGCGGTATTCCGTTCGTGTGGTTCATCTCTTCGGATGAGTCTGGTGCCCCGGTTCACGAGGTGAAGGATATCCGTTCGGGTGAGCAGGTGCCCGCCGACCCGAATTCGTGGATGCCGCCGGCTGAGGACCTGCACGTTCAGATTGTGCGTGCCGAGGGTCTGTAAATACCTGTAATACCCGTATTATCTGGCTGCGGTAATATTTGGCTGCTGTATTATCTGGCCGCTGTAAGTCTGTCGTTTACCCGCCCGGTGGGTGGTTTAGTAACCCGGTGGATGGGCTAGTCGCTTTTGGGATGGTTAAGACCCACCCCATACGCGACTAAACCACCCACAAACCGAAACCGCGACCCATTGAGAGGCGACCGGGCTCACCGCAGAAGCAACCTCCGCAGGTGGGCCACGACTTCCGGTTCCTTCTGGAAGATATCGGCCCAGGTCAGGTGTATAACCGTCCAGCCGGCGCGGGTGAGCGCCCGGTCGCGGGCCGCCTCCTGCCGGTCTCGACCCGGGTAATCGACGTACTTCTGCTCGCCGTCAAACTCGAGAATGACCCGTAGCTCGGGCCAAGCGAAATCCGTTCGGTAGCGTCGACCCTCGCACACAATCGGGTACTGGGTCACGGGGGAGGGCAGCTCGTGCTCCATGAGTAGGCATCGGGTGAGGCTTTCGCCGGCCGACTCGCTGGATGCATCCATCGCCCGGACAACGAGCGGCCCATTCGAGCGGCCGCGCCTCGTAAGGTGCGTGAGGGCGTCGGTCACAGCCTCGGGCGTCAGGAGCCCCCGCCGCATCACGGAGTCGGTCAGCACCACGGCGTTCCGAAAAGGCATGGTCCGCACGCAATCCTGCAGCGTGCGAGTCACTGTTGTAACGGGAATGGATGTGCCCGGAATTACGGTCACCTCGCTGGGGTCAAGAGTAAATCTGTACCGACGGATTCGCCCCCGGTCCGAGGGACTTTTAGCGTTGCTACACACGTTGAGTCTGGCCGGAACGCCCATCAGGTCGAGCCCCCAGAGCACCGCGGCTGATTCGTGCGAGAAGACCCCTTGCAGGCCGGCCTTGTGGGCGGCGATGCATCGTACACGAAGCCGATCATCGTCTCGAAGGCCGGTAGCATCGGAGGCGTAGATGTAGGCTCCTCGCTGGATGCGTTGCAGGGTCCCGGAGGCTATCAGTCTATTGACTTCCCTCGCGCCGATTCCCCGCAGCTTAAGGATGCGCGTGGTCAGCACGAGGGAGTACAGTTCGACGGTTCGTGGGGTGGGAGCGGTCAGGGAGTTCATACCCATCAGGCTGTCATGTTGTGGCCGTTGCACGTGGCGAAAATCAAAATCTGTGGATAACTCGGCTGAAGACGAAGGAGGTTGCCCATCCACAGGGGAGGGGTTCGTCCCGTCGGATGGATTCTGGGTGATCTAGTATCGGGGTCTGATTAGTCCGGTGGGTGGTTTAGTCACTCAAAGCATGGTTTAGTCGCATCCGCGGTGGGTCTTAACCACCCCAAACGCGACTAAACCACCCACAAACCGAAACCGCCCCTCGCAGCCCCTACCAACCTCCTTCCGCGAGAGAGTCCATGCCCCGGCAAGACGGGCTACAATGGATAGGGCGCACGCAGTGTGCGCATATCATCAACCGCGAGTACCCGGCTACTGTCTATAGTCGTGAGGTGCTCGCTATGAAAGGAATGTCTGTGCTTCGCACTCACACCAACGGCGAGCTGACCGCCGCAAATATTGGAGAGACTGTTACCCTGACCGGTTGGGTGGCTCGCCGCCGCGACCACGGTGGCGTCGCTTTCGTTGACCTGCGTGACCGTGAGGGTGTCACCCAGTGTGTTTTCCACAACGAGGCTGACTTCGAGCACCTGCGCAACGAGTACGTTCTGCGCGTGACCGGTAAGGTTTCCAAGCGCCCGGAGGGTAACGAGAACCCGAACCTGGCCACCGGTGAGATTGAGGTTGAGGTGTCCACCGTTGAGGTGCTGAACACCGCGGCCCCGCTGCCTTTCCAGATTGACGAGCACGTTGAGGTGGGTGAGGAGGCGCGCCTGCGCTACCGCTACCTGGACCTTCGCCGCCCGGAGCCGGCCCGCATCATGCGCCTGCGTTCGGACGCGAACCGTGCGGCACGCAACCTGCTGGCCGAGGACGGCTACATTGAGGTTGAGACCCCGACCCTGACCCGTTCCACCCCCGAGGGTGCACGCGACTTCCTGGTGCCGGCTCGTCTGGCTCCGGGTTCGTGGTACGCTCTGCCGCAGTCCCCGCAGCTGTTCAAGCAGCTGCTGCAGGTGGGCGGTATTGAGAAGTACTACCAGATTGCCCGCTGCTACCGTGACGAGGACTTCCGCGCCGACCGTCAGCCCGAGTTCACCCAGCTGGACATTGAGGCTTCGTTCATTGACCAGGAAGACATCATTGACCTGGGCGAGCGCATCGTTGAGGCTGTGTGGAACCTGATTGACGTGAAGGTTCCCCGCCCGATTCAGCGCATGACCTACAAGGATGCGATGGAGAAGTACGGTTCGGACAAGCCCGACCTGCGCTTCGGCCTGGAGCTGACCGAGCTGACCGAGTACTTCAAGGACACCACTTTCCGCGTGTTCAAGGCTCCCTACGTGGGCGCCGTTGTGATGCCCGGTGGCGCATCCCAGCCCCGCCGCACCCTGGACGCTTGGCAGGAATGGGCTAAGCAGCGCGGCGCTAAGGGCCTGGCTTACGTTCTCATTCAGGAGGACGGTGAGCTGACCGGCCCCGTGGCTAAGAACATTACCGACGCTGAGCGTGCTGGTCTGGCTGAGGCTACCGGCGCGAAGCCCGGCGACTGCATCTTCTTCGCTGCTGGTGAGGCTAAGGCTTCCCGTGCACTGCTGGGTGCTGCTCGTGTTGAGATTGGTCACCGCACCGGCCTGATTAAGGATGACGAGTGGTCCTTCGTGTGGGTTGTTGACGCCCCCATGTTCGAGTCTGCTGCTGAGGCTACCGAGTCCGGTGACGTGGCTCTGGGCCACTCCGCATGGACCGCTGTGCACCACGCGTTCACCTCCCCGAAGCCCGAGTTCATGGATACCTTTGACACCGACCCGGGTTCGGCTCTGGCCTACGCTTACGACATTGTCTGCAACGGTAACGAGATTGGTGGCGGTTCGATTCGTATTCACCGCCGCGACGTGCAGGAACGCGTGTTTGGCGTGATGGGCATTGGTGAGGAAGAGGCTCAGGAGAAGTTCGGCTTCCTGCTGGATGCGTTCAAGTACGGCGCACCCCCCATGGGTGGTATTGCGTTCGGTTGGGACCGTGTTGTGTCCCTGCTGGCTGGCGTTGATTCGATTCGCGAGGTTATTGCGTTCCCGAAGACCGGTAACGGTTATGACCCGCTGACCGCCGCACCCGCTCCGATTACTCCGGAGCAGCGTAAGGAAGCCGGCGTGGACTTCAAGCCGAAGAAGAAGGACGAGGAGTAATCTTCTCCAGTCTTTGGTCTTGCACCCCGTGCGGGGTGTGAGGCGTGCGGCGATTATCCGGCGGGGCATTGAGTCTTGAGCTTTGAGCTCCGAGCTGTGAGGCTCGGGTCTTGCCGGGGTCGCCGTTGAGGGTGGGCTGTGTATTCTGCTGTGCAGGGTCGCAGCCCACCTTTTTGTCAATGGATACGCGAGAGAACAGCGGGAGGGGAGTATGCGCATCCTGATTGCCGGCCCGAGCGGTAGCGGTAAGACGACGTTTGCGGCGCGGTTGGGGCGCATCCTGGACATTCCACATACGGAGATGGACTCGCTGCACTGGGGGCCGAACTGGACCCCGCGCCCTAGCTTCGAGGCGGATGTTCAGGCGCTCATCGAGCGGCCCGCGTGGATTACGGAGTGGCAGTATCCGCAGGTGCGTGGCCGCCTGCTGGAGCGTGCGGACGTGGTGATTTACCTGCGCTATAGCCGCGCGGTGGTCATGTGGCGCGTGGTTCGCCGGACGGTGCGCCGCGCGGTGACGGGTCAGAAGCTGTGGGCTGATAACGTGGAACCGCCGCTGAAGAATATTCTGCGGGACCCGGACAACATGATTCGGTACACGTGGAGGAGTTACCCGCACGTGGGCCAGCTGCTGGCGGAGGCTCGCGGGCAGCATCTGCAGAAGCGTTTTATCGAGTTCCGTACCCCGCGGGCGGCGAACCAGTTTTTGCGTGCCGTGCAGCTGCGCGGCGTGCTCTGAGGAGGCTGCCTCTAGAACTGCGGCTCCTTTTAAACAGACCGCCGCGGATGGTATCGAAAGAGATGCTCGAGCCCGGCGAAAGCCGGCTCCATGATGAAAGGTGAACGATGCGAGTAGTTATTCAGCGCGTAACCCGCGCGGCGGTGCGCGTGAACGGCGAGACGGTCGGCGCGATTGAGCAGCCCGGCTACCTGGTGCTGGTCGGCATCACCCACGGCGACGGCGCGGCGCAGATTGCGAAGCTTGCCGATAAGACCGCGAACCTGCGCCTGCTGGAGGGGGAGAAGTCCCTCCTCGATGAGGGTGCGCCCGTGCTGGCGGTCAGTCAGTTCACCCTGTACGGGGATGCGAAGAAGGGCCGCCGCCCCTCCTGGTCTGCCGCGGCCCCGGGCCCGGTGAGCGAGCCGCTGTTCAACGACTACGTTCAGGCGCTGCGTGAGCGTGGCCTGCACGTGGAGACGGGCGTGTTCGGCGCGGACATGCAGGTGGAGCTCGTCAACGACGGCCCGGTGACCCTGATCCTCGACAGCGAGACCCTCTAGGGTCGACATCTCAATCGGCGAGCGAATCGGCCCGGGGTATAAACCCTACCCCCGGGTTATAAACCCGCGGCGAAGACACTAACCTATCGAAAACCCCGTTGATAAAACCCGTGGCTTCACGCCGCGAGCTAAATCCACGCCTGTAAATCCACACCCCGCGCCCGCCTCAAGTCTGTGAAACGATAGAGTAAGACTATGGCTGATTCCCTCTTTGACCTTGAGCTGCCCGACGACGGGGACCGCGTGAGCCTGATTGGTGCGCCCGCCGAGGAGCCCGCCTCCTCGCGCCCCTCTGCGTCGCGTGCGCGCTCTGCCCGTTCGGCGTCCCGCGCGCCCCTGGCGGTGCGTATGCGTCCGCGCACCATCGACGAGGTTCTTGGCCAGGAGCACCTGCTGACCCCCGGCTCGCCCCTGCGCGTGCTGGCCGGGGAGAACGCCGGCCCGGCTGGCCCGTCCTCGGTGATTTTGTACGGCCCTCCGGGTACGGGTAAGACTACCCTGGCGCATGTGATTGCGCGCGCGCCGGGCCGCAAGTTCGTGGAGCTTTCGGCGATTACCGCGGGCGTGAAGGATGTGCGCGCGGTCATGGATCAGGCGCTACTCGACCGTGACATGTACGGCACGACCACCGTGCTCTTCCTCGATGAGATTCACCGTTTTACAAAGGCTCAGCAGGATGCGCTCCTGCCCGGCGTGGAGAACCGCTGGGTGATTTTGGTGGCGGCTACGACCGAGAACCCGTCGTTCAGCATTATTTCGCCGCTGCTCTCGCGCTCGCTACTGTTGCGGGTTCATTCGCTGGAGCAGTCCGATATTGAGCGTCTGATTGACCGTGCTCTGGCCGATCCGCGCGGTTTTGACGGTGCGGCGGTCATTGATGAGGACGCGCGCGCCCACCTCGCGGCGGTTTCCGGAGGCGACGCTCGCCGCTCCCTGACCTCGCTGGAGGCGGCGGCCGCCATCGCGTTCAGCGAGGCCGAACAGGCTTCGGCAGAGGCCGCCGGCTCGCACGGGGGCGGCTCCGCCGAAACCGCAGAAACCGCCGAAACCAACCCGGCTGAGAATGACCCCGCTCAGTCCGACCCTGCGCAGCCCGACCCCGCCGAGGGCTCAGATGAACCGGCGGGGGAGAAGTCCCCGAAACCCGCCGCCCCTGTCCGCATCACCCTGGCGCACGCCGTGGAAGCGGTGGACCGCGCCGCAATTCGTTACGACCGTTCGGGTGACCAGCACTATGACGTGGTGAGCGCGTTCATTAAGTCCATGCGCGGCTCCGACGCGGATGCCGCGGTGCACTATCTGGCGCGCATGTTGGAGGGCGGCGAGGACCCGCGCTTCGTGGCGCGTCGCATCATGATTCTGGCGAGCGAGGACATTGGCCTGGCCGATCCGCAGGCCCTGCAGGTGGCGACGGCCGCGGCGCAGTCGGTGGCGCTGGTGGGCATGCCGGAGGCGCGCATTATCCTCTCGCAGGCGGTGATTTATTGTGCGCTCGCGCCGAAGTCGAACGCCGCCTATAACGCGATTAACCGCGCGATTGCGGATGTGCGTGCGGGCGCCTCGGGTCAGGTTCCGGTGCACCTGCGCGACGCTCACTATGCGGGGGCTAAGCAGTTTGGTCACGGCGACGGCTACATTTACGCGCACGATGCGCCGGGCCACGTGGCGGCGCAGCAGTACCTGCCGGATACCCTGCGCGGCACGGTGTACTACGAGCCGACTCAGCACGGTTTTGAGCGTACGTTGACGGAGCGTCGTGAGCGTATCCGCAGGATTCTTGACGGCGGCAACTAGCCGCACGGAGGGGCCGTGTCGTTTCACCGCGCGAACTAGCCGCGGCGCGCGCTTGCTGCGTAGACTACTCGCGCAGACTAGCCGTGCTCATTAGCCGCGCGGGCCGGTTGGCTGAGCGGTTTAGCCGCATGAATTAGCCGCGCGGACTTATCACGCAAACCACCCGCGCCGGCCCGTCTATAGGACAGCAGACAGCGAGCACACGCAAAATGCGGTGCGCAGTACCTCGGTCGTACTGCGCACCGCATCAGAGTTTGAGTTGTGATAGATGTCTTGACCGCCGGCCAATCCCGGAAGGGCGGACGCCAAGCTTGTATGCCTAGTCTAGGCGATGCGAGAGCTCGAAAGCAAGCTAATCCCATAGATTCACAGGTTAAAAATAACGGAATGATTACAATCCAACATCTACACCCGGCAATTTTGTGGGGAAGGCTCCCCTAAATGCTTCTGACGGGTGTAAATATTCCCCGTGGGGTTCGTGTGGGTATATGTCAAAAACCCACACAAACGGCAATTTAAACTAAAGATTCCCCAAAAGGCTGGTAAAGCCGGGGCGCATCCGGTAAGCTTGACGGGTCTGGCAATTGCTATGCCCGCATCCGTGCGAGCATGAGTAATGTAGCTGCGAGGTACTCTGCCTCGCGCTCTCCGCCTCACCGCCGCGCAGCAACGACCGAATCGGTCGCGCGCGGGCCACGGCGAGGTCACCCGAGGAGGCCAGTATCCAAACAGACCGAGGCCCCACCCGTGAGGGTGCAGGAGCCTCACATAGAAAGGTAGATTGTGGCTAAGCACAACCGCACCCGCCGTACCGTGCGTCAGTCCCGTGCCCTGGGCATTGCACTGACCCCGAAGGCAGAAAAGTACCTCGAGCGTCGTCCTTACGGCCCCGGCCAGCACGGCCGTGCCCGCAAGAAGGCTGACTCCAACTACGCTACCCAGCTGAAGGAAAAGCAGCGTCTGCGCGCTCAGTACAACATCCGCGAGGCACAGATGCGCCGCGCATACCTCGAGGCAAAGCGTACCGAGGGCCAGACCGGTAAGAACCTGGTCGAGCTGCTCGAGACCCGCCTCGATGCCCTGGTTCTGCGTGCAGGTTTCGCCCGCACCATTGCTCAGGCACGTCAGATGGTTGTTCACCGTCACATTCTGGTTGACGGCGTTCGCGTGGACCGCCCCTCGTTCCTCGTCAAGCCCGGCCAGCTGATTCACGTTCACCCCAAGGCTGAGAAGACTGCCCCCTTCCAGGCTGCGGCTGCTGGCGAGCACCAGGCAGTTCTGCCCGAGGTTCCCGCATACCTGAACGTTGAGATTGAGAAGCTGCACGCAAAGCTTGAGCGCAAGCCCAAGCGCGAAGAGATCCCCGTGATCTGCGACGAGCAGCAGGTCGTTGAGTACTACTCGCGTCTGGCATAATCTCGATTTTTCGAGAAGCAACCCGTTCCGTACCGTTTCGGTGGGGGACGGGTTGTTCCCGTTTAAGGGCCCGGCTTGGGGTTCTGCCCCTCGGATGCGGGCTTCGCCTCGGCTCATTCGGGAACCTGTGAATTGTTCAATCCTGGGAGTTTCATGAGAGTTTAAGGGGCGCGAGAAGGAATTTTCGACTAGAATAGGGGATTGAACTGTGTAGGCAGTCCGACCGATGCGCCACGGCGGCGCGCCGGTGAGTATGACTATTGACAAGCACCATGCGTTACGCGAAATGAGGTACAGATGACTGGCGGAGATATTGCAGGCCTGATTGCGGCGGGAGTTTTCGCGATTCTCGTGGCGCTGTTGGCCCTTCCCATTATTCGCCTGACCAAGGTGTTTGATGAGCTGATTGTGACGATTCGTTCGCTCAACCAGAGCACCGCGCCGCTCATTGAAGAGGTGACCCGCACCGTGGTGACCACCAACGAGCAGCTCGAGAAGGTTGACGACATCACCTCGAACGTTTCGGACGCCTCCGCGAACGTTTCGGCCCTGTCCTCGCTGGTGACCTCGACCGTGGGCCAGCCGCTGATTAAGGTGGCTTCCTTCTCCTACGGCGTGCGCCAGGCCTTCCGCGGCGGCAACAAGTCCGGCCAGCAGGGTGGCACCTCCGCGGGCGGTGAGAACTAATGGGTCTGCTCCGTTCCGTTCTTCTGCTCGGTGCCGGTGCCGCGGCGGGCTACCTTGCCTCCCGACGCGCCTCCTCTTCGGAGCCCGCACAGCGTACCCCCGGTAGCGCCCTGCTCAAGCGTGAGCACGGCGAGCTGGCCCTCAACCCGGAGTCTCAGATGGCAAAATTCTTCGATTCGCCGATTGGCAAGCCCCTGCAGCCCTACGCGCTGAAGGCCGTCGAGTTCGCAGCCCGCGTGCGCGAGGGCATGCAGGAGAAGGAGATGGAGCTCAACGCCAAGGTGGAGCGCCAGAAGCAGGACCTGCGTCCCGGTTCCCTTGACACCTGGGAGAGGGGCATGAGCACGACCGAGATTGAGGCCGCAAACCGCCGCATTGCCGAGCGTGAGCTCATTGAGGTGGAGTCGCAGATTGCCTCGCTGGAGAAGGCCCGCGAGCAGCGCATCGCCCGCGACCGCGAGCTCGGGGACGACTTCTTCAACTAACTAGACTTTGGCCGAAAGGCCGCCGTCTACCGAACCGACCGACCCGTAGCGTGAGGGCGTTGGAGGGGCCCATAATGGCCCCTCGATTAGCCATTTTGCGCGCGGAGAGGCACCATAGGTCAGTAGACTATTTAGAATTTCGCACAGATTATTCAAAGGAACGAGATGCTCTCACAGGAGATTTCCAAGCGCTGGATCGATTTCTTCGCTTCCCGCGGCCACACCGTGGTGCCTTCGGCATCGCTGATTTCGAACGAACCCGGCGCCATGTTCACCATCGCCGGCATGGTTCCGTTCATTCCCTACTTCCTGGGCCGTGAGACCCCTCCGTTCTCCCGCGCGACCAGCGTGCAGAAGTGCATCCGCACCCTGGACATCGAAGAGGTCGGTAAGACCGCACGTCACGGTACTTTCTTCCAGATGGCCGGTAACTTCTCCTTTGGTGATTACTTCAAGGAGCAGGCGATTCCTTTCGCTTACGAGCTGCTGACCACCCCGCAGGATCAGGGTGGTTTTGGTCTGGATCCGGAGCGCCTGTGGGTCACCATTTATGAGGGTGACGACGAGGCGTTCGATATTTGGCACAACAAGGTGGGCTTCCCGGCTGAGCGTATTCAGCGCATGGGCATGAAGGAGAACTACTGGTCCACCGGCCAGCCCGGCCCCGCAGGCCCCGACTCCGAGATTTTCTACGACCGCGGCCCCGCCTACGGTAAGGAAGGCGGCCCGGCGGCTGACGACGACCGCTACATCGAGATCTGGAACCTCGTGTTCATGCAGTACCAGCGTGGCGAGGGCATCGGCAAGGACGACTTCGAGATTCTGGGCGACCTGCCGAAGAAGAACATCGATACCGGTCTGGGCGTTGAGCGTCTGGCCATGCTGCTGCAGGGTGTCGAGAACTTCTACGAGACCGACCAGGTGCGCCCCGTGCTGGATGCGGCGTCCAAGCTCTCCGGCAAGAAGTACCACGGCTCCGAGTCCGCCGAGGACGAGGGCTACGAGGACGACGTGCGCATGCGCGTGGTGGCCGACCACATCCGTTCCTCGCTCATGCTGATTGCCGACGGCGTGACCCCCTCGAACGAGGGTCGCGGCTACATTCTGCGTCGCCTGATGCGCCGCGCGATCCGCGCTATGCGCCTGCTGGGCGTGACCGAGCCCTGCCTGCCCGTGCTGTTCCCGGCTTCGCGTGACGCGATGAAGGGTGCTTTCCCGTACGTGGCTGACGACTTCGAGCGCATCTCCCGCATTGCCTACGCCGAGGAGAAGGCGTTCCTGCACACCATCGAGACCGGTACCGAGCGCCTGGAAGAGGCCGTGGCCGCCGCTAAGAAGGACGGCTCGAACTCCGTTTCCGGCGCCGAGGCCTTCGCACTGCACGACACCTACGGCTTCCCGATTGACCTGACCCTCGAGATGGCCGCCGAGGCCGGCGTGAAGGTTGACGAGAAGGCCTTCCGCGAGCTGATGGCAGAGCAGCGCCACCGCGCACAGGCTGACGCCAAGGCTAAGAAGGGTGCCTTTGCCGATCTCTCCGAGCTGCGTAAGCTCGTGGACGAGCGCGGCTCCATCTTCACCGGTTACACCGAGTTGCGCACCGAGACCAAGCTGCGCGCCATCCTGGTGGACGGCGTGTCCGTGCCCGCCGCCAAGGCCGGCGACAAGATTGAGGTCGTCCTGGACGAAACCCCGTTCTACGCCGAGGCCGGTGGCCAGGCAGCCGACACCGGTGTGATTACCGGTAACGGCTTCATCATTGACGTTCAGGACGTTCAGCAGCCCGTCAAGGGCCTGAGCGTTCACCGCGCCATCGTGCGTGAGGGCGAGGCTCACGTCGGTGCCGATGTTGTGGCACAGGTTGACGTGCAGCGCCGCCGCGACGGTGAGAAGGCACACTCGGGTACCCACATCATCCACGCCGCTCTGCACCAGGTGCTCGGCAACGAGGCAACCCAGCGCGGCTCCTTCAACAAGGAAGGCTACCTGCGCTTCGACTTCGCGTGGGGCGAGGGCCTGTCCGAGTCCGCTAAGCGCGAGGTGGAAGAGGTTGCTAACCTCGCCATCCGCGACAACCACGAGGTGATTACCCGCGTGATGCCGCTGGCCGAGGCGAAGGCTCTGGGTGCCATGAGCCTCTTCGGCGAGAAGTACGGCGACGTGGTGCGCGTGGTTGAGATTGGCGGCGACTTCTCCCGCGAGCTGTGCGGTGGTACCCACGTGGGCACCTCTGCCGAGATTGGTTCGCTGTCGCTGCTGACCGAGAGCTCCGTGGGCTCCGGCAACCGCCGCGTCGAGGCCCTGGTGGGTCTGGACTCCTTCAACCACCTGGCAGCTGAGCGCACCCTGGTGAACCAGCTGACCGGCCTGATGAAGGTTCAGTCCTCCGCAGACCTACCCGAGAAGATTAACCAGACCCTGGCTAAGCTGAAGGCCGCCGAGAAGGAGCTGGCTCAGCTGCGTCGCGAGAAGCTGCAGGCCGAGGCCGGCAAGCTTCTGGAGAACGCACAGACCATCGGCTCCGTGCGCGTTCTGGCCCACAACGCCGGCGAGCTGGACGCCAACGGCGTGCGCGAGCTGGCCCTGGACCTGCGTTCCCGCTTCGGTTCCGAGGCCGCCGTGGTGGCCGTGGCCGGCGTATCTAACGGCCGTCCCGTGATCCTCGTGGCAACCACCGAGGGCGCCCGTGCCGCCGGCGTGAAGGCTGGCGCACTGGTCCGCGTTGCTGCCGGTGTTCTCGGCGGTGGCGGCGGCGGTAAGGACGACGTCGCTCAGGGCGGTGGCCAGGACGCATCCAAGATTGGTGCCGCTCTGGACGCCGTTCGCGACGCTATCGCACAGGCTCAGGCCTAAGACATGGCAGAATTCCAGCGCGGAGTGCGGATGGGTGTTGACGTGGGTAAGGCCCGCGTCGGCACCGCCCTCAGCGACCCCGACGGCATCCTCGCCACCCCGCTCAAGACGCTGCGTCGCGACGAGAAGAAGAACTCCGATCGTCGCGTGCTACGCAAGCTGATTGAGGTGAACGAGGTGGTCGAGGTGTTCGTCGGGCTTCCGAAGACCATGCGCGGCGGGGAGTCCTCCTCGACCGAGATGGCTCGGGAATACGCTCAGGCTCTGCGCTCCGAGCTGGACGCCGAAAATAAGACACACATTAACATTTGGCTGGTGGATGAGCGACTCACCACCGTGAGCGCTCACCGTGCACTGCACGAGGCTGGGGTATCCAGCCGAGACTTCAAGACTATGGTTGACCAGGTGGCGGCTGTGAACATTTTGCAGTACAGCCTGGACGCCCTCAAGGCAGGGCAGTCTGTAGCCGGGTACAAGGTGAGCGATCCGGCCCACGAAGAGAACCGATCGCACGAGTTAGAAGGGGCTGCGGTTGGTGCCGTCAATGAAACGGAGAACCTTCAGTGACCGAAAAGAATAAACATTCCGAGGAACACCCCGAAGAGAGCGGTCTGGACCTTTTTCGGCCGACGAAAGCCGATGAGGAAAAAGGCATTACCGGCATTACCTTGGAGCACGAGATTGTCTCTGTAGCGACTCTGCGTGCTCGCAAGCGCCGTCGCCGCGCCATCATGCTGAGCGCCATGTCGCTCTTCGTGGCGGCCCTGGTGATTATTTCTGCCGCTTTCATCACGCGGTACGACCCGTTCAAGACGCGCGACTACTCCGGCGGCGGTAACGGCACGACCGTGACCTTCACGATCCGCTCGGGCCAGTCCACCGCGCAGGTGGCGAACGAGCTGGAGGCGGCCGGCGTGATTGCCGACGCCGATAAGTTCGTCGAGGTGTACAGCAAGGAAAGCAACGGCAAGTACCTGCAGCCGGGCACCTACGAGCTTCAGCAGCACATGAGCAGCTCGAGCGCAATCAACACGATTATCGAGGCGAACAGTAACGTGCTGTACTTGGCGATTCCGCAGGGTAAGCGCGTGACCGAGACCATCGACCTGATCGTTTCCGGTTCTGACGGCGCGTTCACCCGCAAGCAGGTGGAAGAGGCCGTGCAGAACTACACGCAGTACGGCGTGCCGAGCAACTTCCCCTCGATTGAGGGTTGGCTGCACCCGGGCGAGTACCGATTCCCGAAGGACACCGACATCAAGAAGGTCATTCAGACCATGGTCGATAAGACCAAGGCCGACCTGAAGGAAGCCGGCGTGAGCGGCGATCAGAAGGCCTTCGAGGTGCTGACCATCGCCTCCATCGTGGAGCTTGAGGCTCAGCCGAAGGACTACGTGGCGGTTGCGGGCATCATTGAGAACCGTCTGAATAACCCGGATGGTGAGACCTCCGGCCTGATTCAGTCGGACGCGACCGTGACCTACGGTCTGGGTGTCCGCTCCTACCACCTGACGGAGGAGCAGAAGGCAGACAAGAGCAACAAGTACAACACGTACGCGAACAAGGGTCTGCCGAAGGGTCCGATTGGTTCCCCGCAGCTGGCGTCCATCAAGGCCGCCGCCGCTCCGGAGAAGAACCCGTACTACTACTGGGTGACCGTCGACCTGGATTCCGGCGAGACCAAGTACTCCCGCACTTACGCTGAGCACCAGCGTTACGTGGAAGAGTACAACCAGTGGTGCTCGAAGCACCCGGGCCGCTGTAACTAAGCTGCAGCTGATGTAGAGGGCGGGCACCGTTCCCACGAGGGTGGGGCGGTGCCCGCCTTTGCTGTACCCGCTAAAATGGGAGGTGGCCCCCGCGGCCGTCCGTGACCCGGCATTGAGAGCGAAAGAGTATCGATGAAGACTGAACCGTACCGCGAAGCCCCGTATCTTCGCCGCGCCTACGTGCTGGGCCACCCGATTGCCCATTCGCTCTCGCCCGCGCTGCATCGGGCCGCGTACGCGTACCTGGGCGAGGCGAACCTCGAGTACGATCGTCGCGATACCCTGCCCGATGACCTGCCGGCGATTATGCGCGGCGTGCGTAACCCGGCTGGCACCGAGGAAGCCCCGTATATTGCGGGCCTGTCGGTGACCATGCCGCTGAAGACCGCGGTCATTCAGTACTGCGATGAGCTGAGCGAGACCGCTCGCGTGACCGGTGCGGTGAACACGGTGTACCCGCGCGGTGAGAAGGTTCTGGGCGATAACACCGACGTGATCGGCATCGTGAACGCGCTGCTGCACGCGGGTCTGAAGCCGAACCACGAGCGCGACGAGCCCGCCGTGATTGGTGGGGGAGCGACCGCGATTTCCGCCCTGACCGCCCTGCATAAGCTGGGTTACCGCCGCGCGAGCGTGTACGCCCGTTCGTTGCATAAGCTCGGTAGCGTGCAGGAGGCGGCGGACCGCCTGGGCGTTCAGCTGGAGCAGGTTTCCCTGGCTGATTTGCCGCAGAATCTTGCGGAGCGCGGTCATCACCCGGTGGTGTCTACTCTTCCTGCCCATGCGGCGGATGAGTGGGCGAGCCAGCTGAGCGGGCTGAAGGGCGCCTCCGCAACACACCGGCCGGTGCTGCTCGATGTTGCGTATAACCCGTGGCCCTCGGTGCTGGCGAGCGCCTGGGAGGCTAACGGCGGCACGGTGGTTTCTGGCCTGGAGATGCTGCTGTACCAGGCGGTGGAGCAGGTTCTGCTCTTCACGGATTGCACCCTGCAGCCCGCCGAATTGCTGGGCCTGATCAATGCGATGTGCGCGGCGGTAGGTCTTCCGTCCCGTGAACACCTCCCGGCGCCGCTCGCCGAGTAAAGCCCGCATTTTATACACTTTCTACATTGAAGAATTATTATTCCTTCCACCTGCGCGCCGGTGCGGGTGACACGAAAAGAGGTTAACCTATGGCTCTTCGTTGGCTCACTGCCGGAGAATCCCACGGCGAGGCGCTCGTCGGCATCATTGAGGGCGTTCCCGCCGGTGTGGAACTCACCAGCGATATGGTGCGTGACGCCCTGGCTCGCCGCCGTCTGGGCTACGGCCGCGGTGCCCGCATGAAGTTCGAGGAGGACCGCGTGCGCATCCTCGGCGGTGTGCGTCACGGCCTGACTCAGGGCGGCCCGGTCGCTATTGAGATTGCCAACACCGAGTGGCCCAAGTGGACCGACGTGATGAGCTCCGATCCGGTTGACCCCAAGCTGATTGAGCACCGCGCGCGTAACGCGGCACTGACTCGCCCGCGTCCCGGTCACGCCGACTTTACCGGCATGCAGAAGTACAACTTCTCTGAGGCTCGCCCGGTGCTGGAGCGCGCCTCCGCACGTGAGACCGCGACCCGCGTGGCGCTCGGTGTGGTTGCCGCCCAGATTCTGAAGGCTCTGGGCGTTGAGCTGGTTTCTCACACCGTGGCTGTGGGTGGCGTGCACGCCCCCGAGGGCGCCCCGGTGCCTTCGCCCCGCAACGTTGAGCAGCTGGACGCCGACCCGCTGCGCTGCTTCGACAAGGCAACCTCGGACGCGATGGTTCAGCGCGTGGACGAGGCGCACAAGGACGGCGAGACTCTCGGTGGCGTGGTTGAGGTACTCGCGTACGGTATGCCTCCCGGACTGGGTTCGTACGTGCACTGGGACCGCCGCCTGGACGCGCGCCTTGCCGCAGCCCTGATGGGTATTCAGGCTATTAAGGGCGTTGAGGTTGGCGACGGTTTCGCGACCGCCGACCGCCCGGGCACCGCCGCTCACGACGAGATTTCCATTGGCGAGCACGGCGTAACCCGCGATACCAACCGTGCCGGTGGTATTGAGGGCGGCATGAGCATTGGTGACCTGCTGCGTGTGCGTGCGGCCATGAAGCCCATTGCGACCGTGCCGAAGGCCCTGAAGACCATTGACACCTCCACCGGTGAAGAGGCTCGCGCCCACCACCAGCGTTCGGATGTGTGCGCCGTTCCCGCCGCCGGTGTAGTGGCGGAGGCTATGGTCGCCCTGGTGCTGGCCGAGGCCGCGCTGGAGAAGTTTGGCGGCGACTCGATTGGTGAGACTCGCCGCAACATGGATTCCTATCTGGAGGCCATTCCGGCGTCTTTGGCGTGGGAGTCTAACGTTGCCGGTTGGGACGCGTAGTGCCCCTTCCGGTTGAGCCTGCGGGCGTTCACCCCGTCGCGTCGAGCCCCCTGGCGCGTATTGCTGCGGCTGCGCAGCGTGCGCGAGGGGGCGCTTCGCCGCGCCCGGAATCCGGCGCAGAATCCGGTGCGGAACCCGGTGTATCTTCCGCGGCTGAGCGGGTTGTTGAGGCTGCGAGCGCTGAGGTTCGTGAGACTGTTGCGCGTGAGGCTGCCGCCTCGGTTTCTTCCGCGTCAGTTTCTTCTGCGCGCGCGGCTTCTCGTATGCCGACCCCGGCCGACCTGATGCGTTCGGGTGTTCGCCCCCTGCCCGCCGCTCCCGTGAGCGCGCGGGGCGTGCGTCTGTACGCCTCCTCGGCCTCCGAGGATGCCGACCCGGCTGCGGGCCTGGATGAGGACCTGCGCCTGAAGCTACTGAGCGCCCTGCAGGGCATGGCTGAGGAGGAGCCTCGCGAGGAGCCCGTAAAGGCGGAAGTTCCCAAGCCCGCCGCTCCAAAACCGGCCGCGCCCAAGCCCGCTGCGCCCAAGCTGACCGCTCCTAAACCTGCCGCACCTCAGCAGGCTCAGCCCGCGGCGGGGGAGAGCGCAACCTCTGCCCCCGTGCCTGCTCCCGCGCAGAAGGCCGAACCCCAGCCCGCGCCGGCACAGACCGAAACTTCCGCGGCCCCCGTGCCCAAGCCCGCTGTGGCTAAGCCGCTACGTCCGACCCCGGCGCTATTCGGCAAGGTGCAGGTTTCTGCGGCCGAGTCTGTGGCTGAGGAAATCGCGGCGGTGGACTCCGCCGAGGCTGCTGCCGAGATTGAGGCGCGCGCCACATCCGAGGCGGAGCTGAACGCCGAGCTCGAGCCCGGTAAACTTGAGCCCGGCGAGATCGAGGAGTCCGCCCGCATCCACCCCCAGCAGGTGCGCGAGATGCACGAGAACTTTGCCGAGCAGTCGCGCCCCATCGTGCTGATCGGCCCCATGGCGGCCGGTAAGACCTACATTGGCACGCACCTGGCGCGATTCTACGGCTACGAGTTCCTCGACGCCGACCAGCTGATCGTGGAACGCTACGGCGAAGTCTCCGAAATCTTCGAGATTTTCGGTGAGGCACACTTCCGCGAGCTGGAACGCAAGACCATCGAAGAGGTGCTGACTTCCCCGGTGTACCGCAACACGGTGTTTTCGCTCGGTGGCGGCGCGCCCATGACCGATTCGGTTGCGGAGCTCCTCAAGGACGAGTGCGTGGTGTACATTCTGGTTGACGCCGAGACCGTCACCCCGCGCATTACCGGCAATAAGACCCGCCCGCTGTTGCAGCCGAACCCGGTCGAGCGCTGGACCGACATTTTTGAGCGTCGCCGCACCCGCTACGAGGAGCTGGCGCACTTTACCCTGGACGCTCGCGGCGGCCGACCCATTACCGAGATGACCGCAGAGATTCAGGCGTACGTGACCGCCAGCCGCAAGGCGCGGGCGAACAACTCCTGACCCCTTCCTACCCACTCTCCTGTGAAAGGACACACGATGAGCACTCAGCCCACCTTCGGCGCTTCCGGCGAAGCGGATATTACCCGTATTCCGGTGACCGGTAGCTCCCCGCGCGAGAACTACGAGGTGCTGATTGGCCACAACCTGCTCGGCACCCTGCCCGAGATTCTCGGTAACCGCACGAAGAAGGTGCTCGTGATTCACCCGCGTGCCCTGCGTTCCACGGGCGAGCTGGTTATGGAAGACCTGCGCGCGATGGGTTACGAGTCGTTCAGCGCCGAGATTCCCGACGCCGAGGAGGCGAAGCACTACCAGGTGGCGGCGTTCTGCTGGCAGGTGCTCGGCCAGAACGACTTCACCCGCACTGACGCGATTGTGTCTGTGGGTGGCGGCGCCATCACCGACGTGGCCGGCTTTGTGGCGGCGACCTGGCTGCGCGGCGTGCGCGTGGTGCACATTCCGACCACCCTGCTCGGCATGGTGGACGCCGCCGTGGGCGGTAAGACCGGCATCAACACCGCCGAGGGTAAGAACTTGGTCGGCGCGTTCTGGCCGCCCGCCGCGGTGCTCTGCGAGATTGGCACCCTGCGCACCCTGCCCGAGCACGAGTTGCTGACCGGCATGGGTGAGGTCGTCAAGTGTGGCTTCATCGCAGACCCCGAGATTCTTGACCTGATTGAGGCAAACCCGCAGGCCGTGCGCGATTCGCAGTCCGCCGTGATGCGCGAGCTCATTGAACGCAGCGTGCGTGTGAAGGCGGAGGTCGTCTCCGAGGACCTGCGCGAGTCCGGCCGTCGCGAGATTCTGAACTACGGCCACACCCTGGCCCACGCGATTGAGCGCAACGAACGCTACCAGTGGCGTCACGGCGCGGCCGTTGCGGTGGGCATGGTGTACGCCGCGGAGCTGTCGCTGGCCACCGGCCACGCCGACGAGGAGCTCGTGGCACGTACCCGCCGCATCCTGGAGTCGCTGGGCCTGCCCACCTCCTACAAGGCGGACGCATGGCCCCAGCTGCTCGAAGCGATGCGCCGCGACAAGAAGGCACGCGGCAACCTGCTGCGCTTCATCATTCTTGACGGTTTGGCTCGCCCGCGCGTGTACGAGGTGCCGGACGATTCGATTCTGTACATGACCTACCAGGAGATTACCGAGTAGGTGGTGAGTCCCGTATAGTCGCCGGGCGCGCCCGGCCACGTGGTTGCCTTCACTTGGTCGCCTTCGTGTGATTGCTTCCGTGTGATTGCTTCCGCGCGGCAGCCGGGCGGGGTGCCACAGAAAAACTGTGGTGCCCCTGCTAGGCAAATTCGTGCGCATCCTGTAGAATGTACGGGACATATTTTTGCTCATTGAAAACTTAGCGCCTCGCCGGGTACCACTACGGCGTGAGCGTCGATGACACGAAGGAGAGCCCCATGGCATCCACTACCGATATTAAGAACGGCGCCGTCCTGAAGATTGACGGCAACCTCTGGTCCGTCGTAGAGTTCCAGCACGTTAAGCCCGGCAAGGGTGGCGCATTCGTCCGCACCAAGCTGCGCAACGTTACCTCCGGCAAGGTCGTCGACCGCACCTTCAACGCTGGCGCTAAGATCGAAACCGCAACCGTTGACCGCTCCGACTACCAGTACCTGTACCAGGACGGCGACGACTACGTCTTCATGGACATGAAGACCTACGACCAGATCAACGTTCCCGCAACCGTTGTTGGTGACGCAGCAAACTACATGCTCGAGTCCCAGACCGCAACCATCGCAATGCACGAGGGTAGCCCCCTGTACATCGAGCTGCCCGCATCCGTGGTCCTCGAAATCACCTACACCGAGCCCGGCCTGCAGGGTGACCGCTCCACCGGCGGCACCAAGCCCGCAACCGTTGAGACCGGCTACGAGATCCAGGTTCCCCTGTTCCTGGAGACCGGCACCAAGGTCAAGGTTGACACCCGCACCGGTGAGTACCTCGGTCGCGTGAACGACTAATGAATTCGCGTACGAAAGCCCGATTGCGCGCCCTCGAAGTGCTCTTCGAGGCGGATCAGCGCAACGAAGATTATATTGAGGTACTCCGCCGCCGCCGACTGTACACGGTAGCGCAGATCTCTGCTTACTCTGAGGAAATCATTCGTGGCGTCCGCGACCACGACGAAGAGATCCGCGAGTTTGTTGAGACTTACGCCCGTGACTGGTCCTTCGAGCGTATGCCCGCCGTGGACCGTGCCGTGCTGCGTATTGGCACTTGGGAGCTTCTGTACAATGACGAAGTTCCGGATGCTGTCGCAATTTCTGAGGCTGTCGGTCTGGCGCGTGTGCTGTCCACGAATGAATCTCCGAAGTTCGTGAACGGTCTGCTGGATAAGCTCCGTCAGGTGAAGCCGACCCTGCTCGCGTAAGACGTCCCGCCGCGGCCTACCCGCCAGCCCGTAGCTGGTTGGTTCGCTGTTTGAGGATGCGCCCGCAGGGGAGCGTACGTGAAACCCCCGCCGTGCTGTAGTTCGCTACAGGACGGCGGGGGTTTTCTGTGTCTACGTTGCGCTTGTCGTGTGCTTGGGTCTGGGATGCTGAGCCGGATGCGCTGGCTAGATTTGGTGGTACCGGCTGAGATACGTCGGGAGGTGCACCGGAGCCCGTGGGTAGGGGTAACGAACGTTCGAGGCTTCACCGGACAACGCGGGCGGGGGAGTGCCCCCTCTGCGGCGCTGAGTGCCTTGAGGACGGAGCCCCCGCTTTTGTGTTCCAGATTCGATAAGTAGCAGAAGCCCCAGGTTAGAAATATCTCTAACCTGGGGCTTCTGTGTTTTTATATAGCGGCTACTGAACCAGAACACATGCTCTTCAGCTCAGACAAACCGTTTCGGGTACGGCAGAAAGAGACTAGGACTCTTCGTCGTCGCTGTTCCGCTGTTCCTGCTTCGACTGGCTTTGAACCTCGAGGTACACAAGGTCGGAGAGCATGGCGAGAATCTTGTCGCGGCGGTGACGGTCCTCGAAGAACTTCTCCGAAATGATGCTCTGAGTATCCTGATGGTCGAGTACCGCATCGGTGACCGCTGCTTCCAACGTCTGAGACTCTCGGAACTGTTCCTTGGTATTTGCGCTGGCCTGGTTCCTGAGGTCTTCGTTCTGTACAAGAATCGTGACCACACCCTGCACCCATGTTTGCACTGACTCGGGGTCGAAGTCTTCATCCTCAAACAAGGCGTTAATCTTGTCGAGAATGTCAGTCCAAGCGGCCAAGTTGGGATCGTGCGAGCTTCCACCGCCGACTCCCATAGGCTTAAGCTTTTTACCCTCGCCAGTGAGGCGAATTGCGCCTTCACTCTTACGGGTCTGCTTAATGTGGGTCAGTTCGATGTTGCTGAAATCCAACTTATCCGGGGTCTTACGGCCGGTAAGCCAACGGCGGAGCAGACGGAGGAAGAGCGCCAGCTTTTCCAAGTCAGTATCCTGGTAATCCACAATCTGCGAGAGGAAATCGTACAGGCGCACGAATGAGCTAACGTCCTTGCGGAACAGGTCAAGATTATCAATCTCGGCCTTATCGTCGTCCTGCACTGCCAGAATGTAACGGTCGTTGAACCTGTCGGCGGCACGCTTCAACGGCGCAGTGTGCTCTCCATGGTTCTTGTCGCGAACATAGGCCTGGGCGAATTCTTCAACATCATCTCGCGTGTAGATTCCTGCGTACTCGAGTTTGCGATCCAGGTCGTGCACCTTATTCGGGTCGGTGGGCTCGAGAATTTCGGCAGTCCGGTAGTACGGGAGGAAGGCATCCAGGATGGTTTTCGTATCGTTGACAAAGTCGAGGATGAACGTAGTGTCCTTACCCTTAGCGGGAAGCGTACGGTTCAATCGCGACAAGGTCTGAACGGCTTCAATTCCATCGAGGCGCTTATCGACGTACATCGCACTCAGCAGCGGCTGGTCGAAGCCGGTCTGGTACTTATTCGCCACGATGAGTAGCTGGAACTCATCGCCCGCAAATGCTTGCGGAATACCTCGCCCGCGCAGGTCGGGGTTCACATTTATCTCGGTGTAGGGTTCCTGCACACCGGGTACAGCCCCATCAATCTGCCGCGACGTCAGGCTCCCAGAAAACGCTACCAGGGTACCCAACTGGTAATCATGCTTACGAACGTAGGCGTCGATTGCCATCTTGTACTTCAGGGCCGCGGCACGACTAGAAGTTACCACCATGGCCTTTGCATGACCATCAAGAAGATGCGCAACATTCTCGCGGAAGTGCTCGACGATAATCTGCACCTTCTGCGCAATGTTAGTCGGGTGTAGGCTGACCCAACGGATAAGTCCCTTCTTGGCTGCACTTTCATCCACGAGGTCGCCCTCGATAGGTTCACCGGTCTTTTGTGCCAGCCGGAAGGCCGTCTGGTAGGTTGTATAGTTGCGGAGCACATCGAGGATGAAACCCTCCTCGATGGCCTGCTGCATGGTGTACACGTGGAAGGGAATCGGCTTCCCATCCAGTCCGGGGCGACCGAACATTTCCAGAGTCTTCGCCTTCGGGGTTGCGGTGAACGCGTAGAAGGAAATGTTCGGGGAAACGGAGCGCGCGGTCATCTCAGCGGCGAGCATATCCTCGACGCTGACCTCGCCGCCATCTTCCAGAGCTTCGACCTCTGCCTTAGAGAGTACCGTGCGTAGCTTCTGAGCGCTGGTACCGGTCTGGGAGGAGTGGGCCTCATCTGCGATAACCGCAAACTTCTTGTTCGCGAGTCCGCCCTGTTCGGAGAGCGCGTCCAGCACAAACGGGAAGGTCTGAAGCGTCACGATAATGATGAGCTTGCCGCTTGTCAGCTCATGGGCCAGCAGCTCTGATTTTGAGGATGCGGATGCCTTGCGTACCTCGTCAGAGTTGATGGTACCCACCACACCCTTGGTACCCTCAATGGACTTAATGGCTTTCTGAAGCTGTTCATCAAGCACGGTACGGTCGGTTACCACGATGACAGAATCGAAGACCTTGGCGTCGTTATCATCGTGTAGGTTTGCTAGGCCGTGAGCCAGCCATGCGATTGAGTTCGTCTTCCCAGAACCGGCTGAGTGCTGAATCAGATACTTCTGGCCCGGCCCCTCAGTGCGGGTATCGTTGAGCAGAAACGTGACGGCCTCCCACTGGTGGAAGCGGGGGAAGATAATCTGTTCGCTGCGCTTGCGAGTTCCCGTGACAGGGTCAATCTTTTCGCTCGTCTGCTGGTTTACAAAACGCTCAAGAATCTGCAGCCAGTTATCGCGCTGAAGAACCCGTTCCCACAGGTATGAAGTTGCGGAGCCGTCCGGGTTGACCGGGTTACCTGCACCGCCTTCCCTGCCCAGGTTGAAGGGCAGGAACACCGTTTTGGGGCCGGCGAGCTTGGTCGTCATTTGAATCTCGTTATTGGAGACAGCAAAGTGTACGAGCGCCCCACGACCAAATTTCAGAAGTGGTTCGCCCTGCGGCAGGCGGTCCTTACGATACTGCCATACAGCATCATCAATCGACTGAGTGTTATCGGTCTTTAGCTCAGCCGTCGCTACCGGCAGGCCGTTGACGAAGAAAACCAGATCGATAGAATCGTTCGGGCGCTTCTTCGAGTGGTGTACCTGGCGCACCACTCGAAGCCGGTTCTGCTCGTAGTTTTCCTGAGCGACCGGGTTCATTGAGGTCGCGGGCTTGAAAGCGCACATGGCAAATTTCGCCGAGGTCTCTTTAAAGCCACCCCGGAGCACAGCCAGCAATCCGCCGCCGTGTTCGAGAGGCTGCTCCAAGGCGTTGACCAGACGGTCTAGCAAGGTGCGCTTAGCCCGGTCGACCTTATCTTCCGAGGCGTCCTCGGGTACAACGCGTGCCCATTGTTCGGGTTGCGTTGCCTGCAACCAGGCGAAGACGTCCTCCGGAATGAGGGCGCGCTCCTGGTCGTAGCCGGTGAACTTCTCTTCGTAGAGCCAACCGTGTGAACCGAGATATTCACAAATCTCGGTTTCAAAGCTCTTTTCGTGTTGAACACCCATAAGTGGTTTCCTATACCTCAATCTGGCCGGTCACTGCGGCCGTAATCAGAGCAGAACGTCGCTCCTGCAACAATTTAATTGAGCGTTCAGAAGCTTCATGTAGCTTCTGCGTGTGACTATGAATCTGAGTAACCATTCGAACAATTTCTTCTTGATGCTCTACTGGAGGAATTGGGACAGGAAGATTATCTAAATCAATCTGCTGAATTCGTCGGTCGAAGGTAGTGCTAGCACGTTCGAACAACTTAAACTGCCTACGATAGCTAATACTGCGAAGAATCTCGTGCGCGTACGCTGGGATTAGCTCAGTACCAATCGTAAATACACGATAATCAGGGCTGACAGCACCTGAAAGTCCTGATACACCGATTGCTCCTCCAGTTAGCCACATCGGATTAACAACTAGATTGTTTGGAGACACAGCAAGATACTTGGGTAAAGACTTCTCACTAGGCTCCTGATTTTGGTTAGTCTCGGAGCGCGGTACAACGGCACCTGTTTGTCGCAGGGATAGCATCTCCAACGATAAATCAATATTGCGGTCATCTTTGCGAGAAAAAATTCGCTTAAATCGCTGAACATCCCATGACTCGGGAATTGATGATAAGCGATCAGCAACCGCGAGACATAACACCGGACGAGGCCGGTAGGAATGTTCGGCAATGCTGTCGTTCTTTTCTCTGGCGATAGATTGCCCCCAAATCGCAGCTTCTGCGTTAGCTTCAGCTTGTTCCTGTGTAAGACTTAGCAGTTTTTGCTGCTTGGCAATGAGGTGGTCAATCTTCGCCGTCTCACTATCAAGAAATTGAGCAATCCGCTTTTGGAGGTTTTCAGGAGGAACCAGAATCGGCATATCAGTCAGCATCCAACGACGGACAGAATCAACGGTCGTCTTGGCGCTGCCATCCTGACACATAAATCGAAAATGAGATGAGAAAAAATAGAAAAGATAGCGAGCGTCAATTCCTTGGAACGAATGGAGCACGTATGTGCGCTGATGAGCGAGAAATGGACCATTCATATAATGAAATACTTCACCGACAGCTCCATCACCAGCAGTCACAATTGCTTCGCAATCGAAGGTGTAAGTACTAGCTTGCTTTAGCCGGGGCGAACGAATTACAAAATCGTATGATCCATCCGGGTCAGCGTCCTGAGTATCAGCTGTTCCAGTTTCGATAGTACATAGTCTTTTGAGAGGAATTAGATCCCAGTTAGACTGAAATTCGGGTAGCCAGATAGGCTTTGCGATGGTCATTCCGTCACCTCGCTGAGGAGCCCCAGAATTTCACGCGTGACTTCATGGAGCTCGCTATCGATTTCCTCGAGCGGGCGAGGGGGCTGATAACGGTAGAAGTAACGAGTAAACGGAATCTCGTAACCAACCTTGGTCTTCTTTTTATCAACCCAGGCGTCGGGTACGTACGGCTTTACTTCGGCCTCGAAATACGCCTGAATCGTCTCATCGCGCGCGGCATCTCCCTTGGCATTGCCGTTGTAGGTAAAGGGCACCCGCTCGGTATCACGCAGGCTCGTATCCGGCTTCACCTTGCCGAGAGTATTGGTAATAACCTCGTCGTTCTCGTCACGCTGAGGACACTCAACGGTGATGCTCCAGTAGGCAAACTCGTCAGACGGAACAATCTTACAATGTTCCGTCTCAACATAGTCGGCGTAGAGCTTCACAATCGTAGCCCTGTTAGCCTCGGTAAGCTCACGGCCCTTATCTCCGAGCTTCTTACGCATCTTCTCGTAGAATTCGGTACCGTCAATCAGCTGCACCTTACCCCGGCGTGCTTCCGGCTTGTCGTTGTCGACAATCCAGATGTAGGTGGCGATACCGGTGTTGTAGAACATGTCAGTCGGGAGTGCAACAATTGCGTCCACCATATCGCGTTCAAGCAACCACTTGCGGATATTAGAAGGCCCGGTATCCGCGGCCCCGTTAAAGAGCGGCGAACCGTTCATGACGATGCCGCCACGTCCACCGCCCAGAACTTTAGGGCGCAACTTGCTCACCACATGCTGAAGGAACAGCATCTGACCGTCATTTACAGGGGGAACATTCTTCTCCGGGGTTGCATTACCCGCATAGAAACGTGAGTCGTTGCCGAACTCTTTAAGGTCGTCTATGACTGCAGTCCGGCTACTCTTCCAATCGGTGCCATAAGGTGGATTCGACATGCAATAATCGAAAGTGATACCGGCAAATTTATCATCCGCCAGGGTATCGCCCAGCTGAATATTACTGGGATCCTGTCCCTTAATCAGCAAATCTGACTTACAAACGGCATACGATTGGTCGTTCCACTCCTGCCCGTAAAGGCGTAGCTGAGCCTCGGGGTTGAGGCCGGGCTTCTCAGGAGTGCCGATGAGATGCTCCTCTGCAATGGAGAGCATACCGCCCGTTCCCGCCGTCGGGTCATAAATCGAACGAATCGTTCCCGGGGTGCTAAGAGCCTCATCATCACCCGCGAAGACGAGGTCGACGAGCAGACGGATAGCGTCACGCGGAGTAAAGTGCTCGCCGGGCGCCTCATTAGAGGATTCATTAAAAGTGCGGATGAGGTATTCGTAGAGGTCACCCATCTCAGCATTGGTAACCTTGTGCGGATGCAGATTGATACCGGCAAAGCGCTCAACTACGAAGTAGAGGATCTCCTTCTCCGCCATCGTGCTAATCTCTTCCGCAAACTTAAAGCGTTCGAAGACATCAAGATTGGCAGAGAAGCTATTAATGTAATGCTTCAGATTTGCCTCGAGACCGGCAGGATCGCCCAGCAGAGTCTTGAGAGTCCATTTGCTGGTGTTGTAGAACGGCAAACCGGTTTTACGCCGCACCTGTGCGCCTAGCATGTCTGGGGTGTCTTTGTACTTCTCAACCAGGGGAGCAACCTCGTCTTTGTGTTGCTCAAGAAGGCAGTCCAGACGGCGCAGAATTGTCATGGGCAGGATAACGTTACCGTACTGATACGCCTTGTATGGGCCGCGCAAAATATCGGCGGTGCCCCAGATAAACGAGCCCAAGTCGCTCATATGTATCTTCTTTCATCTGACAAATGAATATCGGTTCGATAATACCAGGCAATGGATAAGTAAAATGACACAGCTAATCATATTCAGCGATTAAAATTTAATCCCTCATATTTGTGGATTCCTGCTGGTCAGGAAAACTTATGAAGCTAAATTTACTCACTGAAGTTGAACGAGAGAAAGCAGAAATGGGGAGCTGTTTTAAAGCGGCGCCCGCCGCAGCCGTCTCACCGTGAGCGGTCTCTCGCCGAACCTGAACGTAGCCTGTGAACTGTGGTACCCTACTAGAAGCACAAAACCTTTAAATCCGTCCCGTGAGGCGGGGAAGGAGACGGCTATGTCGGGGACAAGTGTACCCGCAACCGGTACGAACCGGGCTGCCCGCGTGGCCACCACCGCGCAGCCTGAAGCGCTGCATCCCGCAGCACTCGGGGGCCCTCAATCGGCGACCCCTCACTCGCAGCAGGCGACCACCGTCGGTCGCACCATCCTCAGCGAGGACGAAATTCGCCGCGCCCTCACCCGCATCGCCTACGAAATCATCGAAACCAATAAAGGCGTAGACAACCTCGTACTCATCGGCATCCGCTCCCGCGGCGTGCCCCTCGCGGCGCGACTCGCCGCACGCATCCAAGCCCTCGAGCCGACCTTCACCGCAGAAGACCGCCTCGGCGCCCTGGACATCACCGCCTACCGCGACGACCAGCGCGACGCCCCCGAACCGCAAACAGCGGGGGAGAGCCTTATGCCCTCCGTCGGCATTGAAGGCAAAACCGTGGTTCTCGTCGACGACGTCCTCTACTCCGGCCGCACCGTACGCGCCGCACTCGACGCACTCAACGCCCACGGACGACCCGCCCTCGTGCGCCTGGCGGTCCTCGTAGACCGCGGACACCGCCAGCTACCCATCCGCGCCGACCACGTGGGCAAAAACCTGCCCACCAGCGCCAGCGAAACCGTGCGCGTCGTACTCACCGAAACCGACAACGCAACAGACCGAGTTGACATTATCCAGCTGGGAGGGCTCTCATGAAGCATCTGCTCGACACCCGCGAACTAACCCGCGAAGAAGCCATCGAAATCCTCGACGTCGCCGACTACATGGCGCAGGTCAAGGCCGAAAACCGCACCCTGAACGTGCTCAACGGCAAGACCGTCGTCAACCTCTTCTTTGAGGACTCCACCCGCACCCGCCTCTCCTTCGAATCCGCCGAGAAGCGCCTGGGCGCCGCCGTCACCAACTTCTCTGCATCTGGCTCCTCCCTGTCTAAGGGTGAGTCGCTCAAGGATACCGCGCAGACCCTCAAGGCCATCGGCGCGGACGCCTTCGTGATTCGCCACTCCGCCTCGGGCGCACCGCAGCGCCTGGCGGAGGCCGGCTGGACCGACATTCCCGTGCTCAACGCGGGCGACGGCACCCACGCGCACCCCACCCAGGCCCTGCTCGACGCCGTGTCCCTGCGCCAGTACAAGGCAGAACGCGACGGCCTGGACAGCCCCCGCGGCACCGACCTGTCCGGTATGCGCGTGCTCATCGTCGGTGACATCCTGCACTCGCGTGTGGCACGCTCCAACCTCTGGCTGCTGCACACCCTCGGCGCGCAGGTCGTCTTCGTCGCACCGCCGACCCTGCTGCCGCTGAACACCGCCTCCTGGGTTGAAGAAGCAGGCCTGGAAATCTTCCACGACTTCGACGAAGCCATCGCCACCAAGCCCGACGCCGTGATGCTGCTGCGCATCCAGAAGGAACGCATGCGCGCCGCGTACTTCCCCTCCGCCGAGGAGTACACCGAGCTGTGGGGCCTGACCGCCGAACGCTTCGCAACCCTGCAGGCGCAGCCGCAGCCGGTCGCAATCCTGCACCCGGGCCCCATGAACCGTGGCCTGGAAATCTGCACCGAAGCCGCCGACGCCGCCAACTCCTGGGTTCTGCGCCAGGTCAGCAACGGCGTGGCGCTGCGCATGGCGGTGCTCTACCTGCTTCTGACCGACGGATCCAGCGCCAAGCTCTACGCCGGCGACGAATCCTAAACGACCTTCCTAACGAGAGGAACCAACACCATGAGCAAGTACCTGATTAAGGGCGCAAGCCTCTACGGCGAAAAGGTCGCCGACATCCTCATCGAGGACGGCGTGATTAGCCGCATCGCAGAGAACATTGACGCCGCGGATGCACAGGTCGTCGAGGCGGCAGGCCAGGTGGCGCTGCCCGGCCTGGTGGACATCCACACCCACCTGCGTCAGCCCGGCTACGAGGCCTCCGAAACCGTCGAGACCGGCACCCGCGCAGCAGCCCTGGGCGGCTACACCGCGGTGTTCGCCATGGCGAACTCCCTGCCCGTGGCAGACACCGCCGCCGTGGTTGAGCAGGTGGACCGCCTCGGCAAGGAATCCGCATGGTGCCGCGTGCAGCCCATCGGCGCCGTGACCGTGGGCCTGAAGGGCGAGCGCCTCTCCGACATCGGCGGCATGGCAAACTCCACCGCGAATGTGCGCGTGTTCTCCGACGACGGCATGTGCGTGTACGACCCGGCAGTGATGCGCCGCGCCCTCGAATACGTCAAGACCTTCGACGGCGTGATCGCGCAGCACGCGCAGGAGCCGCGCCTGACCGAGGGCGCCCAGATGAACGAGGGCAAGGTCTCCGCTGACCTGGGTCTGGCCGGTTGGCCCGCTGTCGCTGAAGAGGCAATCATTGCTCGCGACGTGCTGCTGGCTGAGCACCTGGACTCCAAACTGCACATCTGCCACCTGTCCACCAAGGGCTCCATTGAGGTTGTGCGCTGGGCTAAGTCCCGCGGCGTGAAGGTGACCGCGGAGGCAACCCCGCACCACCTGCTGCTCACCGACGAGACCGCACGCACCTACGACCCGGTGTTCAAGGTTAACCCGCCGCTGCGCACCGAAGAAGACGTCATGGCGCTGCGTCAGGCTGTTGCTGACGGCATCATCGACGTGATTGGTACCGACCACGCACCGCACCCGGCAGAGACCAAGGAATGTGAGTGGGCCTGCGCCGCGAACGGCATGACCGGCCTGGAGCAGGCGCTGTCCATCATCCAGATGACCCTGGTCGACACCGGCATGATTACCTGGCGCGACGTGGCACGCATCCTCTCCGAGCAGCCCGCTAAGATTGGTCGTCTGGACCACGAGCAGGGCCGCCCGCTTGCCGAAGGCGAACCGGCAAACATTGTGCTGGTCGACCCGAAGGCAACCCGCGTAATCAAGCCGGAGGAGCAGGCAACCAAGGGTAAGAACAACCCCTACCGCGACATGGAGGTGCCCGGCTCGATCCGTGCAACCTTCTACGCTGGCCACCCGACCGTGCTGAACGGCGAGCTGGCAACCCCGCGCCGCTAAACCCGCGAGGCGAACGTACGTGGTGACTGTGCCTGGCGGTGGTAGGTTCACGCCTGCCACCGCCTTGCGGGGAGCGCCGCCTCCAACCCCACCAACCTAGACCCATTAGCCCAGACCCGCCAGCCCAAATCCGAGGCCCCGACCTGAGGCCCCAACCGAAAGAGAGAACCTTCGTGGGAAAGCTCATCACCGCCATCATCTGCATCGCCCTGGTTGCGCTATGCATCTACGGCATGTGGCATGGATGGCGCTCGCGCCTGGCACGCCAGGCGAACATGTTCGGCTCCCTCAAGGAAGTTCCCGAACGCTACGAGGGCATGACCGCCGACGCTGCTTTTGAGGGCGAGTACGTCAGCACCACGATTTTCGGTAACTGGCTGGACCGCGTGGGTTTCGATTCGCTCGGCTTCAAGAGCAAGTCCACCCTGCTGATTTACCCGGACAGCATCATCTTCACCCGTAACGGCGCGAAGGACCTGTGGATTCCGGCGAAGAAGCTCGCAGTCATCACCACCGACCGCGGTATGGCGGGCAAGGTTGTGGAGAAGAACGGCCTGGTCGTGATTGGTTGGACCCTGGACGGTCACCGCGTGCAGACCGGCTTCCGCACCCGCTACGCCGAGGACAAGCAGGCGGCCCTGGAGGAGCTGCGCCGCATCGCCCCGAACGCGGTGGATGCGCCCGAAAAGTGGGCGGCAGACCCCGCCGAGGGCACCGAGCAGGCCAAGTAGGCGGCGCAACGCACCCCGGCACTTCCGGCAACATACCCCGGCCCCGAAGCCGAGCACGACACAGCACGACACCCTAGATTTAGCCCGGGCGGGCAGAACAGCCCGCCCCGGCAACAAGAGACTATCCCCAACGCACCGAGCGGCACTCACCGCAAGGCCCGCGGGGGAGAGCACCACAGAAAAGGAAAAGAGAGCATGACTGACATGACACGATCCGGCGCCCTGCGTACGGACCGCGCGCTGCTCGTCCTGGAGGACGGCACCGTCTACCGCGGCTACGGCTACGGCGCAACCGGCGCGTCCCTGGGCGAGGCGGTTTTCGCGACCGGCATGACCGGCTACCAGGAAACCCTGACCGACCCCTCCTACGCGGGTCAGATTGTGGTTCAGACCGCTCCCCATATTGGCAACACCGGCGTGAACACCACCGACGCTGAAGCCCCCAAGATTTGGGTTGCCGGCTACGTGGTTCGTGACGCCGCACGTGTGGCATCCAACTGGCGTTCTGAGCGCACCCTTGACGAAGAGCTCATCGAGCAGGGCATCGTCGGTATTCAGGGCATTGACACTCGCGCCCTGACCCGCCGCCTGCGTTCGAGCGGTTCGATGCGTGCGGGCGTGTTCTCCGGTGAGCACGCAGAACGCCCCGAAGCTGAACTGCTGGAGGAGGTGCGCGCCTCCGAGCCGATGGCAGGCCGTAAGCTCGCTGACTCCGTTTCGGTTGACACCGCCTACACCGTTGAGCCGCACCAGTTCAACTGGTTCGCACCTCCGGTCGCAACCATCGTCGCCCTGGACCTGGGCATTAAGGCGATGACCCCGCAGCGTTTCGCTGAGCGTGGCGTGCGCGTGCACGTGCTGCCCGCAAGCGCAACCCTCGAGGACATCTACTCCTACAACCCCGACGGCGTGTTCTTCTCCAATGGCCCCGGTGACCCGGCAACCGCTGACGAGCAGGTTGAGCTGCTGCAGGGCGTGCTGCGTAAGGGCACCCCGTTCTTTGGTATCTGCTTCGGTAACCAGCTGCTCGGCCGCGCCCTGGGCTTCGGCACCTACAAGCTGCCCTTCGGCCACCGCGGCATCAACCAGCCGGTCATGGACAAGACCACCGGCAAGGTTGAAATCACCGCGCATAACCACGGCTTCGCTGTGGACGCGCCGATTGGCGACTACGTAACCGCACCGAACGCCGAGTTCGGTCAGGTCATGGTCTCCCACGTGGGTCTGAACGACAACGTGGTTGAGGGCCTGACCTGTAAGGACATCCCCGCGTTCTCCGTGCAGTACCACCCCGAGGCTGCTGCGGGCCCGCACGATTCCGCCTACCTCTTTGACCGTTTCATCGACCTGATGGTCGCAACCAAGACTGCAAAGGAAGCATAAATGCCTCGTCGTACTGACCTTAATAGCGTCCTCGTCATCGGTTCCGGCCCCATCGTCATCGGTCAGGCTGCGGAATTCGACTACTCCGGCACTCAGGCGCTGCGCGTGCTGAAGGAGGAGGGCGTGCGCGTCATCCTCGTGAACTCGAACCCGGCAACCATCATGACCGACCCCGAGTTCGCGGACGCCACCTACATTGAACCCATCACCCCCGAGGTGATTGAGAAGATCATCGAGAAGGAAAAGCCGGACGCAATCCTGCCGACCCTGGGTGGTCAGACCGCTCTGAACGCGGCCATCGAGCTGGGCGAGCGCGGCATCCTCGAGAAGTACAATGTTGAGCTGATCGGCGCGAACATTGAGGCGATTAACCTCGGTGAGGACCGTGAAGCATTCAAGGGCGTGGTGGAGCGCGCCGGCGGCGAGTCTGCACGTTCGGTGATTGTTCACTCCATGCCGGAGGCGCTGGAGGCCGCCAAGGAGCTCGGCTACCCGATGGTGGTTCGCCCCTCCTTCACCATGGGTGGTCTCGGCTCGGGCATGGCGTACAACGAGGAAGACCTCTACCGCATCGCCGGCGCCGGTATTCAGTACTCGCCCACCAGCGAGGTCCTGCTCGAGGAGTCCATCCTCGGCTGGAAGGAATACGAGCTGGAGATGATGCGTGACACCAACGACAACGTCGTGGTCGTCTGCTCCATCGAGAACTTCGATCCCGTGGGCGTGCACACCGGTGACTCCATCACCGTGGCCCCCGCACTGACCCTGACCGACCGTGAGTTCCAGAAGCTGCGCGACATCGCAATTAACGTGATTCGCGAGGTCGGCGTGGACACCGGTGGCTGCAACATCCAGTTCGCTATCGATCCGAAGACCGGCCGCGTCATCGTCATTGAGATGAACCCGCGCGTGTCCCGTTCCTCGGCACTCGCATCGAAGGCTACCGGCTTCCCGATCGCGAAGATTGCGACCAAGCTGTCGCTGGGCTACACCCTGGACGAGATTCCGAACGACATCACCCAGAAGACCCCGGCCTCCTTCGAGCCGACCCTGGACTACGTGGTCGTGAAGGTTCCGCGCTTCGCGTTTGAGAAGTTCCCGGCTGCCGACCCGACCCTGACCACCACCATGAAGAGCGTGGGCGAGGCCATGGCCCTGGGCCGTAACTTCACCGAGGCTCTGCAGAAGGCCATGCGTTCGCTCGAGCAGAAGGGCGCCTCCTTCTCCTTCAAGCCGCTGACCCTCTCCGAGGTGGAGCTGGCCGAGCTGATTGAGAAGACCAAGGTTCCCACCACCCAGCGTATCTACCAGGTTCAGCAGGCCCTGCTGGCCGGCGCAACCGTGGAGCAGCTGCACGAGGCCACCAAGATTGACCCGTGGTTCCTGGACCAGCTGGTGCTGCTGAACGAGGTGGCCGGCGTGGTCTACGAGAAGCGTGACCACCTGGATCCGGAGACCCTGAAGCTGGCCAAGCGCCACGGCTTCTCGGATGCACAGATTGCCGAGATTATCGGCTCCTCCGAGGACGTTGTGCGCGGCGTGCGCCACGCCCTGGGTATCCGCCCGGTCTTCAAGACCGTGGACACCTGCGCCGCCGAGTTTGAGGCGTTCACCCCGTACCACTACTCCTCCTACGACCTGGAGGACGAGGTCGCTCACCACGAGAAGCCCTCGATCATGATTCTGGGTTCGGGCCCGAACCGCATCGGCCAGGGTATCGAGTTCGACTACTCGTGCGTGCACGCCTCTATGGTGCTGCGTTCGCTCGGTTACGAGACCGTCATGGTCAACTGCAACCCCGAGACCGTTTCGACCGACTACGATATCTCGACCCGCCTGTACTTCGAGCCGCTGACCCTTGAGGACGTGCTCGAGATTGTTGAGTCGGAGCGTCGTACCGGCGGCCTGATGGGCGTGTTCGTGCAGCTGGGCGGCCAGACCCCGCTGAAGCTGGCTCGCGCCCTGAAGGATGCGGGCGTGCCGATTCTGGGCACCACCCCCGAGGCCATCGACCTGGCCGAGGACCGCGGCGAGTTCTCCCGCGTGCTGGAGGAGGGCGGCCTGATTTCGCCCAAGAACGGCACCGCGTTCACCTTCGAGGGCGCTAAGCGCATCGCCGACGAGATCGGTTACCCGGTTCTGGTTCGCCCCTCGTACGTGCTGGGCGGCCGCGGCATGGAAATCGTCTACGACGAGGCTAACCTGGCCCGCTACCTGGAGAACGCTACCGAGGTTTCGCCCTCCCAGCCGGCTCTGATTGACAAGTTCCTTGAGGACGCCATCGAGATTGACGTGGACGCCCTGTTCGACGGCGAGGAGCTGTACCTGGGCGGCGTCATGGAGCACATTGAGGAAGCCGGTATTCACTCCGGTGACTCCTCCTGTACTCTGCCCCCGATTACCCTCGGCCCGGACATCATCGCCAAGGTGAAGGACGCTACCGAGAAGATTGCTCGCGGCACCGGCGTGCGCGGCCTGATTAACATTCAGTTCGCGTACGTTTCCGAGAACCTGTACGTGATTGAGGCTAACCCGCGCGCATCCCGTACCGTTCCGTTCGTGTCGAAGGCTACCGGCGTGCAGCTGGCTAAGGCCGCCGTGCTGATTGGCCTGGGCAAGACCATTGCCGAGCTGAAGGCTGAGGGCTACCTGCCGCAGCACATGGACGGCGCATCCCTGCCGCAGGAGACCGCGATTGCTGTGAAGGCTGCGGTTCTGCCGTTCGCCCGCTTCCGCACCCCCGAGGGTGTGGTGGTCGATTCGCTGCTGAGCCCCGAGATGCGTTCGACCGGTGAGGTCATGGGCCTGGATCAGCACTTCGACACCGCGTTCGCGAAGGCTCAGGCCGGCGCAGGTTCGCCGATGCCGACCTCCGGTAAGGTGTTCATTTCGGTGGCCAACCACGACAAGCGTAACGTCATCATCTACGCGAAGATGCTGGAGTCGCTGGGCTTCGAGATCGTTTCGACCGGTGGTACCGCCGAGATTCTGCGCCGCAACGGCCTGAACTCGATTCTGGTCGCTTCGAAGTTTGCCGAGGCAAACGGCGACCACTCGATCGTGGATATGGTCCGCAACGGTGACATCGACCTGATTCTGAACACCCCCGCCGGTGGTGCCGCTCGTAGCGACGGCTACGAGATTCGTGCCGCTGCGGTTTCGGTGGGTTGCCCGGTCATGACCACCATCTCCGAGTTCGCCGCCGCCGTTCAGGCGATTACCGCTCTGCGCGAGCACAGCTGGGACATCATGAGCCTGCAGGAGCACGACGTCAAGCTGGCCGCCGCCGTGGACGCTCGCCTGGCTTCCGAGGGTGGCGAGGCGTAATGTCCGCTTCCTTTGGTGACCGCCTGGCGAAGGCGATGGCCGAGCGCGGCCCGCTGTGCGTGGGCATTGACCCGCACCCGAACCTGCTGGAGCAGTGGGGCCTGGAGGATTCCGCCGAGGGTCTGGCCGCCTTCACCGAGGCCGTGTACGAGGGTTGCGCACCCTTCGCGGCCGCGCTGAAGCCGCAGGTGGCGCTGTTCGAGCGTCACGGTTCTGCCGGCCTGGCCGTGCTGGATGCGCTGTTCGCCCGCGCCGCCGCCGACGGCGTGCTGATTGTGGCTGACGCGAAGCGCGGCGACATCGGCTCGACCATGAAGGCCTACGCGGATGCGTGGCTCGGCTCCACCTCGCCGCTGGGTACCGATTCGGTGACGCTGAGCCCGTACCTGGGCTTCGAGTCGCTGCGTCCGGCGCTGGATTTGGCCGCCCAGAACGACCGCGGCACCTTCGTGCTGGCGCTGACCTCGAACCCCGAGGGTAAGAGCGTGCAGCACGTGGGCGCCTCGGAATCCGAGGGCGCGGTGGCCAAGCGCATTATTGCCGCGGCTACCGCCGAGAACGCGTCCCGTCAGTGGGAGCAGATGGGCCCGTGCGGCCTGGTGGTCGGTGCGACCGTCGGCCAGGCGCTGGTTGACCTGGACATTGACCTGGGCTCCTTCAACGGCCCGATTCTGTCGCCCGGTTACGGCGCGCAGGGTGCTTCGGCCGCTGACCTGTACCGCGTGTTCGCGGGTGTGGAGTCGCAGGTGCTGGTGAACTCCAGCCGCGGTGTGCTCTCTGCGGGCCCGTCGGTTGAGGCTCTGGCGCAGGCTGCGCAGGCGGCTCGCGACGACCTGCTGGCTGCCCGCGGCGCGTAGTCCGCGCTCAGCGTATAGCTAAGCCTAGAAAAGGGCGCGCACCCCGGTCGGTTCCTTCGGGAGCTCGGCCGGGGTGCGCGCCCTTTTCTGGGTCCGCCGGGGTGGGGGGAGGGGCCGCGCATCCGGCAGTGTGACCAAACAGTATCGGTCCCGCCCGTGCGTGGCTTTTGATCGGGCGATGACTCCGCTATGCTAGGAAGAGTGCTTCCGGAATTTACGTGCTGACGTGCGTAGACGCATTGTTGGTGCGTGGGGAGCACCGCGAATGGAGCGGGGCCTCCCGAGACATTCGTGATACATTAGTTGATAAGTAAAATTCAATACTCGCAGAAATGGGGGACCCAACCATGCCGCTGACTCCGCTAACCGAGGATGCGCGCGCCTCCGCCCGCGAGAAGGCAGTACTTGCCCGAGCACACCGCCAGGAAATTAAGCGTGCACTGAGTGAACGTGAGCTTTCCGTACGTCAGGTTCTCGATATGGTCGATTCCGACCCTGCACTGGCTAAAATGCCGGTGGGGCAGATGCTGCGCGCACTTCCGGGCATTGGTGCCGTTCGAGCAGAACGCATCATTGAAGAACTTCATATTGCGCCGACCCGCCGTCTGGGTGGTCTTGGCGTTCACCAGCGTCGCAAGATGGTGGAGTACTTCAACCGTAATTCGCGGTATCTCAACCGCGCACGTCGCAGGACTGCTGCTCAGTCTTCTGAATCTTCTCAGTCCTAAAGTGTTTGCGCCCCGCGCGTGCGGCGGCGCATCTGGAAGGAAGCTATGTCTCAGCCGACTTTGACCGTTCTGGCCGGCCCCACCGCCGTTGGTAAGGGTACGGTGTGCCAGTACATTCGCGAGAACTATCCGAAGGTGTGGTTCTCGGTGTCCGCAACCACTCGCGATCCTCGCCCCGGTGAGGTCGACGGCGTTCACTACTACTTCGTCTCTATGGACGAGTTTGATCAGATGATTGCCGACGGCCAGATGCTGGAGTACGCGGTGGTGCACGGCAAGAATAAGTACGGCACCCCGCGCGCTAAGGTGCAGGAGGCTCTGGACGCCGGTCACCCGGTGATTCTGGAGATTGACCTGCAGGGCGCTCGCCAGATTCGTGAGACCATGCCTGACGCTCGCCTGATTTTCCTGGCCCCGCCGAGCTGGGATGAGCTGGTGTCGCGTCTGAAGGGCCGCGGTACCGAGAGCGAGCAGGAGCAGGCTCGCCGTCTGGAAACCGCGAAGGTTGAGCTGGCCGCCGAGAAGGAATTTGACGTGACGGTGGTGAACGACAGCGTGGAGCGTGCGGCTCGGGAAATTGCCGAGCTGATTGGCGCCGCGTAGGTCTCCCGCCGTGAGGGGCGGGTCACGCAAAAATAGCGTGACCCGCCCCTTTGCGTCTTCTCCACCATCCGGTACGTGCTTTTTAGCCGCCGAGAGGGTAGAATAGTTCTTTAGTTTTGACCGAGCCCTTCCCGCGCCCGCCCGAATCCGAGCGTGGGCACCCCGCGAAGGGCGTTCGGTACGTACATCCATCAAGATTTTTGGAGTTTTTAGTGGCAAACGAAATCAAGGAACACGAGGACTACAACTTCGTTGACGGCGTTACTCCCGAGGGCATCGTGCGCCCCAGCGCAGACTCGCTGATCGAGAAGGCAGAGTCCAAGTACGGCCTGGTGATTTTCGGTGCCCGCCGCGCCCGCCAGATCAACGCGTACTACGCTAACCTGCAGGATTCCAAGAACCCTCACATCGGCCCGCTGGTCGACGCTGACTCGACTGAGAAGTCTCTGTCGGTTGCTATGCGCGAAATCATTACCGACCGCGTTGAGGCTGAGCACAAGCCCGGCACCAAGTTCAACGAGGACGGTTACCCGATCGCTGAAGAGCCGAACGCTCTGATTGACTTCAGCGTCACCGAGTACCCCGACGCTATCGAGGAAGAGTACATTCCCGCCGGTAGCGACGAGGTCATCGCGATTGAAGAGGTTATCCTCGACGACCACGCCGAGTAACGAGCCGACCGGCTAGTTTAAGGATTATCTGACGTACCATGCGCATTATCGTTGGTATGGGAGGGGGCATCGCCGCGTACAAGGCGGCGATGCTCCTTCGCCTTTTTGCGAAGAATGGTGACGAGGTTATCGCCATGCCCACCCCGAACGCGACCAAGTTCGTGGGGGTCCCCACCCTGGAGGCGCTGAGCGGCAACCCTGTTTCGACCGACGTGTTCGAGCGCGTGCCCGAGGTGAACCACGTGCGCCAGGCCGAGCAGGCCGACGCCGTGGTGATTGCCCCGGCCACCGCTGACCTGCTGGCCCGCCTGGCCGCCGGACGCGCGGATGATTTGCTGTCGGCGACCGTGCTGACCACGCACGCGCCCGTGATTCTGGCCCCGGCCATGCACACGCAGATGTGGGAGAACCCGGCGACCCGCGCGAACATGCAGACCCTGCGTTCGTGGGGCTACCACGTGATTGAGCCGGCGATTGGCCGTCTGACGGGCCCGGACTCCGGCCCCGGCCGCATGCCCGAACCCGAGGACATCTTCCGCCTGGCGCAGGAGGTTATTGCGCGGTTCCCGAAGCGTTCCACGCACCCGGTGTACACGCCCGGCTACGCCCCGACCCAGCCCCTGTACGCCGATACGGAGCAGGAGCGCGCGGCCGCCGCACGCCTGGCGACCCTGGGGTCGGTGAGCATTGACGGTCATGGCGGCCCCGAGGCCGTCGAGGGCGCGGCCCGGGAGGTGCCCGTCTCGTCCGGTCCGCTGGCCGGCCGTACCGTGGTGATTACCGCCGGCGGCACCCGCGAGCCCCTCGACCCCGTGCGCTACCTGGGTAACCGCTCGACCGGCAAGCAGGGCGTGGCCCTGGCCGAGGCGGCCCGCGACCTGGGCGCGCACGTGCACCTGATTGCCGCAAACATCGAGGTGCCCGCCCCAGAGGGCGTGCGGGTGACCCGCGTTGAGCGCGCCCTGGAGCTGCGCGAGGTCGTCCTGGAGGCGAGCGCATCCGCGGACGTTCTGGTGATGTCCGCGGCGGTGGCTGATTTCAGGCCCGCCGAGTTCGCCGAGTTCAAGATTAAGAAGAGCGCCGATTCCGAGGATGCGCCGGTCATCAACCTGGTGCGCAACCCCGATATCCTGCGTGAGGTTGTGGTGCGTCGCGCTCAGGCTCGGGAGGCCGGTCAGACCTGCATGGGCCCGCAGATTATTGTGGGTTTCGCCGCGGAGACCGGCTCGGCAGAAAAGACCCCGCTGGAGCTGGGCCGCGAGAAGATGCAGCGCAAGGGCGCCGACTTCCTGGCCGTGAACACGGTGGGCGTGAACCTGGGCTTCGGTACGGACGAGAACACGATTACCCTGCTCTCTGCGCTGACCGATGAGGAGCCGGTGCTGATCGGCTCGAAGAAGGACGTTTCGGTGCGCCTGCTGGAGTACGTGAGCGGCTTCTTCGGCCCGGACTGCTCCTAGCCCGCGGCCGTTCCCGCGGCAGACGCATCCGCAGCACATTCGTAGCGCTCTCCCCAACGTTTTCATAACATTTTTACGGCGCTTTTCACGAGCGGAACATTCGACCCGTCGCATTCTTTGCGGCGGGTCGTTTCGCGTTAACGCTCGGGGGAGATGGGGGAGGGGCGACTCTTTTTTGTCATGTCCTGAAATATGTGAGCATGGGCCCGGACCGTCTAATCAAGGTCTTGTATCATGGCTTATAGAGTAGTTCGCGTCAAAGGGGAAGAGACACCATGGCAGACAATCAGCACCATGCCGCCGCACATTCCGTCCAGAGCGATGAGCGCCCGCAGATTCTGGTGATTACCGGCATCTCCGGTGCGGGCCGTAGCACCGTCGCTAACGTGCTCGAGGACGAGGGCTGGTACGTTATCGATAACATCCCCCCGCAGATGCTCGGTTCCCTGGCCGAGCTGGTGACCCGCGACGGCGCTCGCGTGCCGAAGGTGGCTCTCGGTATTGACGTGCGCGCCCGCGCGCTGTTCTCTGATTTGCCGGCCGCCATCGAGACGTTGCGCAAGTCCGATATTGACTTCTCCATGCTCTTCCTGGATGCCAAGGACGAGACCATCATCGCCCGTTACGAGGCTCAGCGCCGCCCGCACCCGCTGCAGGGTGAGGGCCGCGTGCTCGACGGCATCCGCGCCGAGCGCACCCTCTTCGAAGGCCTGCGCCTGGCCTCGGACCGCACGATTGATACGACCGGCATGAACGTTCACGAGCTGGCCCGCACGGTGCGCGAGATGTTCGCCGAGGGTGCGGACAAGAAGCTGAACCTGACCGTCATGAGCTTCGGCTTCAAGTACGGTGCGCCTTCGGACGCCAACTACATGGCCGACATGCGCTTTATTCCGAACCCGCACTGGGTGCCCGAACTGCGCCCGCTGACCGGCCAGGACGCCCCCGTGCGCGACTACGTGCTGGAGCACGCCGGCACCGAGGAGTTCATCAGCAACTACCTGGCCGCCCTGCGTCCCGTGCTGGAGGGTTACCGCCGCGAGGGTAAGTACTACGCCACCATCGCGATTGGTTGCACCGGTGGTAAGCACCGCTCGGTGGCCGTGACCGAGGAGCTGGCCCGCCGCCTCTCCGCCTTCCCCGATGTCAACGTGAACGTGCAGCACCGCGACAAGGGCCGCGAATAGCCCCGCAGTACTGACCGGCAACCCATAATCAGCTACCGGTCGCCCTTCGCACCCCGAGCGGAGGGCCGGCCGCTTCCGGGTATGTGAGATACAGACTATGAACACTCATTCAACCAGTTATGACACTCAGGGGATTCCCCGCCTACCCGCGCTCCCAACCCAGGCTCTGCGTCTGCTGAAGACCACGCACCGTTCACCGAAGGTGACGGCCATGGGCGGCGGGCACGGCCTGTACGGATCGCTTTCGGCTCTGCGCCACGTGACCCCCGACCTGACGGCCGTGGTAACCGTGGCGGACGACGGCGGCTCCTCGGGTCGCCTGCGTGAGGAGATGGGTATTCTTCCTCCCGGAGATTTGCGCATGGCGCTCTCGGCGCTCTGCGACGACACCGATTGGGGCCGCACCTGGCGCGACGTCATGCAGCACCGTTTCGCCGCGCCCGAAGGCTACGAGGGGGAGTTTCCCCTGGACTATCACGCGCTTGGCAACCTGCTCATCGCGACGCTCTGGCAGCTGCTGGACGACCCGGTGGCCGGCCTGGACTGGGCGGGCGCCTTGTTGAACGCCCGCGGCCGCGTGCTCCCCATGGCGCTGGACCCCATGGTGATTTACGGTACCGTGCTGCGCGAGCACTCCGGTGGCGGAATCGAGCGGGTCAAGGTCGTGGGGCAGGTGAACCTCTCCAAGGAGGAGCGCGTGCACGATATTGGCCTGTCCCCGGAGCATGCGCGTCCCTGCCCGGAGGCGCTCTCCGCTATTGAGGAATCCGACTGGATTGTGCTCGGCCCCGGCTCGTGGCGCACCTCGGTTCTGCCGCACCTGCTGCTGGACGCCCAGCGCGAGGCGATTATTCGCACGGAGGCGCGCCGATGCGTGGTCATGAACCTCTCCGACGACAAGGAGACCGTGGGGTTTACCCCGGCAACCCACCTGGAGCTTCTGCGTCAGTACGCGTCCAAGCTGCACCTGGACGCCGTGATTGCCGACGCCGACATGCAGGCCGACCACCGCGCGGGACTCGAGCGCGAGGCCGCCTCGATGGGTGCGAAGGTCGTGTGGGCGCACCTGCGTTCGAGCACCCGGCCGGATGTGCACGATCCGCTGAAGCTCGCCTCCGCGTACAACGAAACCTTCGAGCTGAGCGCTTAGAGGTTCTCTTCGCCCGCTCAGGAAGCGGCGCACCGAATTTTAGCCCGAACTTTACCAGACTGAACTTTTCCGGCCACCCGTGCCGACTACCCGCCCAGAAGGACACCGACCTATGGCATTGACCACCCTCGTCAAAGACGAACTCGCCAGCTATGATGCGCCGAAAATCTCTGCCCGCAAGGCCGAGATTTCAACGATTCTGCGCTTCACCGGCGGTCTGCACATTGTCTCGGGGCGAATCGTGGTGGAATCTGAGGTAGATCACGAGCCCACCGCCCACCGCATGCGCCGCATCATCTCTGAGATTTACGGTCACGACTCCGAGCTCACCAGCGTCACCGGTGGCGGCCTGCGCCGCGGTGGCCGCTACGTGGTGCGCGTGGATCAGGGCGGCGAGGCCCTGGCCCGTCAGACCGGTCTGCTGGATGTGCGCGGTCGCCCCGTGCGCGGCCTGCCGCCGGCCGTGGTCAACGGTTCCTTGCAGGATGCGGAGGCCGTCATGCGCGGCGCATTCCTGGCGCACGGCTCCCTGACCGAGCCGGGCCGTTCCTCCGCACTGGAGTTTACCTGCCCCGGCCCCGAGGCCGCCCTGGCTCTCGTGGGTGCCGCCCGTCGCCTCGACATCATTGCGAAGGCCCGCGAGGTGCGCGGTACCGACCGCGTGGTGGTGCGTGACGGCGAGACCATTGCGCAACTGCTCGAGCGCATGGGTGCGACCGGCACCCTCACCACCTGGCGTGAGGCCCGCACCCGCAAGGAGGTGCGCGCGACCGCCAACCGACTGGCCAACTTTGATGACGCTAACCTGCGCCGTAGCGCCCAGGCCGCCGTGGCGGCCAGCGCCCGCGTGGAGCGCGCCCTCGAAATTCTGGGCGATCAGGCCCCCGAACACCTGCGTTACGCGGGGGAGCTACGCGTGGTGAACAAGCACGCCTCTCTGGACGAGTTGGGTCGCCTGGCCGAGCCGCCCATGACGAAGGACGCGATTGCGGGCCGTATTCGCCGCCTGCTGGTCATGGCCGATAAGCGTGCCGCCGAGCTAGGTATTCCCGGTACCGAGCTGCCGCGCGAGGACTAGGGCGTGGCTGGCTAAGGCCGCGAGCCGATAGGGGCGCCGGACGATTTCACGGGTGTTGAACTATTTTGTGGGCGCCGGGGCCAGCGTGGATGCCGGGTAATTGCCTGACCGGGTAATTGCCTGATAGCGCCGTAACGGAAACCGTGCTCTCACGGGGGCTCCCGTGGATATCCAGGAACTCGTGTGGGCTCCGAACTATTTTGTGGGTGCTGCGGAAGGTTTTACGAACGCCGAAAACCCACGACTTAGCCGTTATGTTTTGGCCCCCGTGTTACGTGTGCACGCCGTGCATATTTGAATAAAAGGGTAGATTTTTTCAAAAAGAAGCCTGTGGATTGCGCCTTTTCCCGCCGGGGAAGGAGCGTTATCCACAGGCTTTTCTGCGCTCCAGAATAGCCGCGCGCGCAAGCCTAGTGTGGGGATATGACGAGCATGACCCCCAACCACCGCACTTCCTTTCAGAATCTCCCGCCGCGGGAAGATTCCTCGGCCGAGCGGGCTTTCAACGAGTTCGCCGACGAAGACGTCCCCGCCGAATACGGGTACCACGTGGCAGATTCACCGGGCGTCACCACGCCGACCGGGGTGCCGCCGCGCACAGCGCGCGAACTCATGAACGGCCTGTACCGCACGCCCGGGCGCGCCCCGGAACCCGCGAACCCCGCGGCCTCCGAAAGCGGTGGGCCCGTCGGGCCCAATCCTTCGGGGCGCGCCGAGGCAATTCCGGACTGCGACCGGGAAGACACCGTGCGCCTGGGCAGCGCATCCCGCGCCGAGGATAGCCCGGAGGCCCCCGACGAATCGGGCGCTCTGGAAGAGCCAGGGGCCCTGGAAGAGTGGGACGATTGGGAGGACTGGGAAGAGGCCGATGCACCCGGCACCACCCGCAGAACGCGCTGGGGCATCTCGCCGCGCGCCCTGGTACTCGTGGCGCTCATCGTCCTGGCGGTCGTCATCTGGGGAGTCTCGCAGTTCTCGGCGGCGCCCCGTAGCGAGCCGGTAGCCCAGGTGCCCGCACCGGCTTCGGGCACCGCGCAGGTGAGCGGGCAGGGGGCGGAGAGCGCGCATCCGACGCCCCAGCCCAGTCAGGCGGCCGAGGTGCGGGTGCACGTGGCCGGGGCCGTCAATAACCCCGGCGTGTACACCCTCCCGGCGAACGGCCGCGCCGTGGACGCCATCGCCGCCGCATCCGGGGCCGCCGCCGATGCCGACCTGGATCGGGTGAACCTCGCCGGCGAGCTGACCGACGGCATGCAGCTCTACGTTCCGCGCCGAGGGGAAACCGCCGCTCCAGCGCCCATTCAACCCAACACCGCGCAGGGAGGGGCTCAGGGTACATCTCGGGGAGGAGGCTCGCAGCCTCAGCGCACCCTCACCCCCTCCGGCGGCACGGGTACTTCCGCCACCTCAGCCCCGGTCAACATCAACACCGCGACCGCCGAGCAGCTGCAGAGCCTGCCGCGTATCGGCCCAGCCATGGCCCAGCGCATCATCGCCTGGCGTGAGGCCCACGGCGGCTTCCGCAGCGTGGATGAGCTGGATGCGGTGCCCGGCATCGGCCCGACCCTGCTCGAGACCCTGCGTCCGCTGGTGACGGTCTGATGGCTCGTACTTTGCGCACCCCGGCCCGCGGAGGCAATCGACTGCGTGGCCTTTACGGCAGCCTTCGGCACGGCTGGGCGGTGCAGGCTGAGCGGTGGGCAGAACGCCGAGGCAGCGAGGAGCTGAGGGCCCAGGGGAGCCTCATCCACCTGGACCTGCGTCTCATCCCGGCCACGCTTACCCTCTGGGGGTTCACCGCGTTGGCCCTGAACCGTGGAACATGGTCGGTACTCCACCCGGCGGCGTGCGTTCTGATTGGGGTGCTGGGGTGCCTGGCTATAGCCTTGCTGGCGCCGAGAGGTGGGGCGGATGCGCGCCTCGCGAAGGCACGGGGGCCCTTCCTCTTCCGCCTTGCGGGCCAGGGGGTGCTGGTTGCCTGCGTCATCGTCGCGCAGGCGGTGCTGCTCTGCGCCACGGGGGTGGATGCCTCCCGCGCCACCCTGCACCAGGCTCAGGGCCGGTCCATTCGCCTGAGCGGCGTCGTGGAACAGGTGCGTCCCGTCGATCCGCGCACCACCCTGACGGTCATCATGCTGGAGGAGGTGCAGGGCCGTGCCGTGCGGGCCGCGGTCAACGAGCGGGTGCGGGTGTACGCGCGCACGACCTCCGGCAAGGCTCCCCAAGACGCGAAGGGAGGCTCGGGGAGTCGGCAGCTGCCACCCGGAACGAGGGTGACGGCCATCGGCACCGTGGAGTTCGGCGAGGGCCCGTTCACCGCGACGGCTCGCCTGCGCGGAACGCTCTTCGCACAGAACAACAGCTCAACGAGCGGTAACCCCGGTGGCGCGGACCCCCGAGGCATACTGACCGGCCTTAAGGAGCGGCTACGAGCCCACGGCCGGGAGGTTCTCGGGGCAGACTCGGCGGCTATCGTTCTGGGCACGGCCTACGGTGACGACTCCCTCATGAGCGCCACAATCCGTGAGGAGTACAAGCTCAGCGGGCTCAGCCATCTGACGGCGGTTTCCGGGGCGAACATCGCCCTCATGTTTGCCGCCGCCTACCATCTGGTGCTACACGTGCGGCCCTACCGCATCGCCACCGGCTACCTGCACTACCGCTCCTGGGCCGAGCGGCTGAGGAGGCTGGGAGAGTTGCGGCACGGTATCGCCGGGCGGGGTGGTGCACGCACCCGTCCGAGGAGACACGACGGCACTAGGCACGCGACGGTCACCTCCACCGACCCGGCACCGAGCGCCACCCTCCCTCCGCTCGTACGCAGGCTGAGCCTCTTGAGCGTCCCGCGCCGGGCCGTGGTGCTCTGCGGTATCGCGGCGGTGCTCGCCTACGCCACGCTCCTGGAGAACGAGGGATCGGTCGTACGTTCCCTCGCCATGGGCCTGCTCGGCGCCTACGCCCTGCTGCGCGGCTCGGGTCGCCAATCGCTGGCCGCACTGCAGGTTACCGTGCTGGCCTGCCTGCTCTTGGCACCTCATCGCGCCCTGGACGCCGGATTCGCCCTCTCAGTCACGGCCACCGCCGCGCTCATCCTGCTGGGCCCGCCCCTGGCACGCCTTTTCATGCGGGCCCTGCCGGGATTCTGGGCTCACGCGCTTGCAACCCCCATCGTGGCCTCCCTGTGGTGCACCCCGCTGATTCTGGCGATGAGCGGTAAGGTGCCGCTCTACGCGGTCCCGGCCAACCTCGCGGCGGCACCCCTCGCCCCCGTGAGCATGCTCGCCGGGCTGGCCGCCCTGGGATTCCTCGCGACGGGCATGACGCCCCTGGCCGACCTCTGCCTGCGCGTCGGAGGCCTCGCGGCGGCGGGCATCGAACACATCGCCGTCACCGCGGCCCAAGCCCCCGGAAACCCCTGGGAACCGGGAAACAACCTCCCGGCGGTGCTCCTGAGCATCGCGGTCGTTGCGGGGCTTAGCGCACTGCTCTGGTGGGCGGATGCGCGCCGCTACCGCACCGTAACCCACCGCCGCTACCTGCGGGTCGTCGCGCGGAGCACCGGCACGCGAGGTGCAGGCGGAAATATCACCGGCAGAAAGGAGGCAACCGGCGCGGAGAGGCTATGATGGATACTCAGCGGAACCCCGCGAGATAAACCCAACAGAAGGCGAGTGATGAGCGTGGCAGGTCAGCGTACACCCCAGCGTGGCCGAGGAGGATACAGCCGCCGCGGCGGCCCGGCCCTCGACACCGCCTGGCGTACCGTCACGCCCGCGCCGGCCGTCATGCTCTACGGCCCCGAGGAGTACTTCGCCTCCCGCGCCGCGGCACGCCTGCGCGAGCTCTTCCGCGAGGCGCACCCCGAGGTGGACCGCGTGCAGATGAACGCCGCAACCTACACGGCGGGGGAGCTGACCCTGCAGGCGTCCCCCTCACTTTTCGGTTCGGCCAAAATCATTGAGGTGGAGAACGTCGCCTCCATGAGCGAGGACTTCCTCACCGACACCCTGGCCTACCTGAAGGCTCCCGAGCCGGACATCATGCTGATCCTGAACCACTCGGGCGGTAACCGCGGCAAGAAGCTCATCGACCTGGTGCGATCACAGTTTGTGCTCGTCAACTGCAAGGCGCTCAAAACCGACCGTGAGAAGGGCGAGTTCCTGGCCAGCGAGTTCTCGGCCGCCCACCGACCCATCACCGGGGGAGCGCTGGCCCTGCTGACCGCTGCCGCATCGGACACCGCAGAGCTGGCCGCCGCCTGCCAGCAGCTGCTCGCCGATATCCCTGGCGAAATCACCGAGGAATCCGTGAACCTCTATTACGGTGGCCGTACCGAGGTCACCGCCTTCCGAGTAAGTGACGCCGCCATCTCGGGTAACGCTCCCGAGGCCCTGCGCCTGCTCCGCCACGCGTTGGCCACCGGCACGGAGCCGATTCCGATGCTCGGCGCGCTCGCCATGCGTATCCGCAATATTGCACGCGTGCACCACGTGCGCATGAGCGCCAACGAGCTGGCGCGCGAGGTGGGCATGGCGCCGTGGCAGGTAGAACAGGCTCAGCGCGACGGCCGCCGCTTCACCGGCGCGCAGCTGGCGCATATCGTGCAGCTTCTGGCTGATGCCGACGCCCAGCTCAAGGGAGAATCGCAGGATGCGGTGTACGCCGTGGAGCGCGCGGTGTTGGCGATTGCACTGCCCGCCCGCGACTAGTGCATAATGGTGCGCATGCTTGAATTCCTGAAGAAAATTTTCTTTGCCCTGCTGCCCCACCTGCAGAAGGCGGCGGAGGACATGCTCAACGAGGCGGCCTCCTCTAAGGGCTCCGACGGCTCGCACGAATCGAAGGGCGAGGAACGCCGCGCGTCCTCGCAGTCTTCGCCCAAGCCGAGCGCCCCGAAGTCTTCCTCGGCAAAGTCCACGGCAAATTCCTCGGCACCTAAGCCTTCCGCACCGGCTTCGACCGTCGCATCCGACGGTTCGGACTACCCGGGCGATTACCGCGACATGATTAACTTTGAGTACTCGCCCTCCCTGGACGGCGACGCTGACCCGGGTGAAATCGTGTGGACGTGGGTTCCCTTCGAGGAGGACCACTCGCAGGGTAAGGACCGCCCGGTGCTTCTGGTGGGTCGTGACGGTGAGTACCTGCTGGCGCTGATGATGACCAGCAAGGATCACAATAACCGTGAGCACGCTGATTCGAACTACCTTGATATTGGTTCGGGTCCGTGGGATCCGCAGGGCCGCGCTTCTGAGGTGAAGCTGAACCGTGTGATTCGTGTTCGCCCGGATTCGATGCGCCGCGAGGGTGCGATTATGCCGGAGGATACGTTCCGCCTGATTGAGCGTGCGTGGACTCGCCATAACGGCTAACGCCCTGTGCCGGTAGTTTCACCGGTGACCGGTGCCGATTATCTGCGCCGGATGTGGAGGCTGCGTGTAGTGGTTTTCACAGTATTTTTCTCTCCGCGGGGGTCTGTCGTGGAGGCTGTTCATCTGGTATTATGTGTGGTTGAGTGTCCGATGGTCATCGGGCACTGCTGGCCGGTTGCCATAGGCATCCCCACGCCGCTCAGTCGATGATCGGCCAGCGTCGCCCTCACCGACCAATAAGACAAAACAGAAAGTTTAATTGTGGCTAACATTAAGTCTCAGAAGAAGCGTATCCTCACCAACGAGAAGGCTCGCCTGCGTAACAACGCTGTAAAGTCCGAGCTGAAGACCGCGACCCGCAAGGTCAAGGCTGCTGTTGAGGCACAGAACCAGGAAGCTGCTGTTGAGGCTCTGCGTTTTGTGAACCGTAAGCTGGACAAGGCTGTTTCCAAGGGTGTTCTGCACAAGAAGACCGCTGCAAACAAGAAGTCCGGTCTTGCTGCGCTGGTAAACAAGGCTTTCTAAAACTTGCGGGGTACGTGAGTACCTCTCTGGTTTAAGGGCAGAGACCCCCTGTGTTCCCCCTCCTCTAAGGGGAACGCAGGGGGTTTCTTTTTCGTGTATACTTGGGCTCAAGGAGTTAAACGACCCCTCTGAAACCCTGAGCCTCACCTATTGGTGTGGCAATAACGCTCGGGCGGCCGCGGCTTTATGCTTCGGTCT
>NZ_KV797970.1:431592-449631 GCF_001809565.1 Rothia sp. HMSC072B03 | reverse complement strand
GGGGGGGGGGGGGGGGGGGGGGGGGGGGGGGGGCCCGCCCGGTGACGAAACCGCTTGCGGGTCGCGTGGGAGCCCGTATAGTGGGAACTATCGGCGGTACCGCACACCGCCCGCGCCCTAGCAATAGTGCTGTATAGACGGCACCGGGGGAGTGAGCACCGCCGATGTGGGTACACATTTTTGCATATTATCAGGAGGTTCCCCATGAGTAGCGAGATCGCAGAAGAAGCTTACGATTATCGTGAAGACCCTGAGTATTGGCGTGCTCCGTTCGATTTTACGAAGCCCATATCTGATGCAAATACTCCGGAGGGGTGGATGCGTGCTGAGTTGAATGGGCGTTTTTTTAATGCTCCGGTGGCGCGCCCCGGTGCCGAATATGAGTGGGGTCTGGCAGAGATTAAGCGTAGGAACGAAGCTAAGGAATTCCCCTTCAACTACAGCGAAGTAACCAGCTTGTATCGTGAGAAGGTAGCTAATGGTGAGTTGCCGGATGTTTATGCTGGCACTCCATACGATTTAGCGCTTTTGCCTTTCTAACATAGTTTCCCTTTCCGCCCAGGGTTTTGGGCGGCATAACCGAATATAGAACATATTTTTTACAACACCACCCACCACACAACCACCGACCACGAGCTAAGGACCAACGATGAGCCAGCCGAACTTCCCGCCCGCCCGACTCTTTGACGCTTTCGCCAAGCCCGCCTCCACCGAACAGCCCGCGAAGAAGGGACTGCTCGGCAAGCTGGGTCTGGGCGAATCCTCAGAGGAAGACAACTACACGACCGTCATGCTGGTCGGTTTCAACTCCGCGAAGGAACCCCCGGGCAACGGTGAGGACGCCCTCGACGTGATTCACCGCGCGTTCGACCCGTGCGACGAAAGCCCCGGCTTCGACATGGACGACTTCTACGACTACGGTTCCGTCGCCCCGCAGCTGCTGAACAACGACGACTCCGAATCCACCGTCCTGGTGTGGCCCAAGATGTTCTACAACATGGTCACCATTCCGGAGCGCCGCCTGCGCCTGCTCGTGGTGACCGGCCCCGCCCCGAGCCTGTGCCTGCAGCGTTTCATGAACCGCTTCTTTAAATACGTGAAGAAGCTCCACGTGGACCACGCCATCTTCGTCGAGACCTTCGAGGACCAGGTGGCGCACACCCGCCCGTACCCGTACACGCTGACCACTCACGACGAGAAGCTGGCGGCTATCCCCGGTATTCTGCACGAGTATTTCACCGGTTCTACCTCGGTGACGATGGCGATGTCTGCGCTCGCCACCGAGCACGGCCTGCCCTCCTCGGTCATGCTGCGTATGAGCATCCCGGGGTATCTGAGCTTTGACCAGCAGAACCCGCGCGCGGTCGTGAGCCTGATCGAGGCGCTGGAGGTCATCCTCGGTATCAAGGTCGAGTCTGAGGAGTACGACCGCCTGCGCACCCACGCTGATGAGTGGGAGGCGGAGCTAGCCGAAGAAATGGCGAAGGACTACGAGAAGGTTGAGCTGGTGCGTGAGATTGAGCAGAAGATGGATTCGACTCTGCGCACTGTCTCCGGCGAGGTGATTGCCGAGGATATTGAGGGCTACCTGGATTCCCTCAACGGCGCATCCGAGGCCGAAAACCCGGCAGACGGTGGTGCGGGAGTCGCGGAGGATTCTTCGGAACGCTAGGTCTGTTCGCGCATCGGCCGCGGGTATGGGAAAATGATAAATAACTATGCCCATACCCGCGCCCAGCATCTCGAAAGGATGATGTGATTGGCACCCATGTCGAAGAACCCGCCCGTTCCGGCGGCGACCGACCCCGCGATTATTCGCAACTTCTGCATTATCGCCCACATTGACCACGGTAAGTCCACCCTCGCGGACCGCATGCTGCAGGCCACCGGCGTGGTTGCCCCGCGCGATATGAAGGCGCAGTACCTGGACCGCATGGACATTGAACGTGAACGCGGCATCACCATTAAGTCTCAGGCCGTGCGCATGCCCTGGGACGTTGACGGCACCTCCTACGCGCTAAACATGATTGACACCCCCGGCCACGTGGACTTCACCTACGAGGTGTCCCGCTCCCTGGCCGCGTGTGAGGGTGCGCTTCTGCTCGTGGACGCCGCCCAGGGTATTGAGGCTCAGACCCTGGCGAACCTGTACCTGGCGATGGAGAACGACCTGACCATCATCCCGGTGCTGAACAAGATTGACCTTCCCGCGGCTCAGCCCGATAAGTACGCTGAGGAGCTGGCGAACCTGATTGGTTGCGAGCCGGACGAGGTTCTGCGCGTATCGGGTAAGACCGGTGAGGGCGTTGAGGCTCTGCTGGACCGTATTGTGGAGGCGATTCCCGCCCCGCAGGGTGACGCATCCGCCCCGGCGCGTGCCATGATTTTTGACTCGGTGTACGACTCCTACCGCGGCGTGGTCACCTACGTGCGTGTTGTGGACGGTAGCCTGCAGCCGCGTCAGAAGATTAAGATGATGTCCACCGGCGCTGAGCATGACCTGCTCGAAATCGGCGTGATTTCCCCTGAGCCTGTGCCCTCGAAGGGCCTGGGCGTGGGCGAGGTGGGTTACCTCATCACCGGTGTGAAGGACGTGCGCCAGTCCCGTGTGGGTGATACCGTTACTTCCGCGGCGAAGCCCGCCGAGGAGTCCCTGGGTGGTTACGAGGATCCCAAGCCGATGGTGTTCTCTGGCCTGTTCCCGATTGACGGTTCGGACTACCCGGCGCTGCGTGACGCACTGGATAAGCTGAAGCTCAACGACGCCGCGCTGATTTACGAGCCGGAGACCTCTGCCGCTCTGGGCTTCGGTTTCCGCTGTGGCTTCCTGGGTCTGCTGCACCTGGAGATTGTGCGTGAGCGCCTGGAACGCGAGTTTAACCTGGACCTGATTTCGACCGCACCGAACGTTATTTACGACGTGGTGGATGAGGCCGGCAACGCTAAGCGCGTGACCAACCCGAGCGAATTCCCCGAGGGCAAGGTCGCGACCATCCGCGAGCCCATGGTGGCGTGTACGATTATTGCCCCGAGCGAGTACATTGGCGCGATCATGGAGCTGTGCCAGTCTCGCCGCGGCCAGATGGGCGGCATGGATTACCTCTCCAAGGACCGCGTGGAGATGCGTTACCGCCTGCCCCTGGCGGAGATTGTGTTCGACTTCTTCGATCAGCTGAAGTCCCGCACCCGCGGTTACGCGTCGCTGGACTGGAAGTTCGACGGTGAGGAAGAGGCCGACCTGGTGAAGGTCGACATCCTGCTGCAGGGTGAGAAGGTGGATGCGTTCAGCGCCATTACCCACCGTGATAAGGCGTACTCGTACGGCCTGATGATGACCTCGAAGCTGCGTGAGCTGATTCCTCGCCAGCAGTTTGAGGTGCCGATTCAGGCGGCTATCGGTTCGCGTATTATCGCCCGCGAGAACATCCGCGCAATGCGTAAGGACGTTCTGTCCAAGTGTTACGGTGGCGATATTTCGCGTAAGCGTAAGCTGCTGGAGAAGCAGAAGGAAGGCAAGAAGCGCATGAAGATGGTCGGTCGTGTGGAGGTTCCGCAGGAGGCCTTCATTGCGGCTCTGTCTTCGGGCGAGGAGAAGGAAAAGAAGAAGTAGCCTTCGCCGCTTCGTAGCTTTTCCGGCTGTGTGCCGACCTGTTTGTGTGGAGAACCCGGCTGGTGCCTCGTGTACCGCCGGGTTCTCTGCACGCTGTCTGTTGATGCCGCCCGCCTTGATGCTACCCGCGTAGCCGCATGCGCGGTGCCCCTATTTGATTCACTACTCGTACACCTAGTTTCAGGAGGCAGAATGCCCGCCCAGCCCACCGGCGACCCCGCACCCCGCGACGGGCGCATCCCCGCCACCAGCGCGGCAGGATGCGAAACCCGCGACTTCAGCCTCTACGTACACATCCCCTTCTGCTCTGTACGCTGCGGCTACTGCGACTTCAACACCTACGCCACCGAAGACTTCGGCGACGGCATCGGCCTCGGCACCTACGCCGACGACGCCATCGCAGAAATCCTCTTCGCCGCCCGCACCCTTGAAGCATCCGGCGTCGCAAAACGCCCCATGCACACCGTCTTCTTCGGAGGCGGCACCCCCACCAAACTGCCCGCCCGCGACCTCGTACGCATCCTGCAGGCAGCCATTGACGTATTCGGCCTCGTCGAAGGGGCAGAAGTCACCACCGAAGCCAACCCCGACTCCGTGACCCGCGAGGACCTGCAGACCCTCAAGGACGGCGGCTTCACCCGCGTATCCTTCGGCATGCAGTCCGTCGTCCCCGAGGTGCTGAAGGTACTCGACCGCACCCACACACCCTCCAACGTGCCGAAGGTCGTCGCCTGGGCTAAGGAGGTCGGCCTGCAGGTGTCCGTGGACCTGATTTACGGTTCGCCGGGGGAGAGCCTGCAGCAGTGGGAACGCAGCGTTCGCGCCGCGATCTCCTACGAGCCCGACCACATTTCCGCGTACTCGCTGATCGTGGAGGACGGCACCAAGCTTGCCGCGCAGATCCGCCGCGGCGAATACACCATGCCCGACGAAGACCTCATGGCGGACATGTACCTGCTCGCCGAGGAGCTACTCACCGAGGCCGGCTACCAGTGGTACGAGGTCTCCAACTACTCGCGTAGTGAGGACACCCGCAGCGACCACAACCTCGCTTACTGGCGCAACCAGGACTGGTGGGGCATCGGTCCCGGCGCGCACTCGCACGTGAACGGTACCCGCTGGTGGAACGTGAAGCACCCGGTGCCGTACGCGCAGAAGGTGCGTGCGGGGGAGTCCCCGGCGGCCGCGCGCGAGGTGCTGGACGCCTCGACCCGCGCCTTCGAGACCATCATGCTCATGATTCGTGTGCGCGAGGGCCTGGCGATGCGCGAGCTACTCGCCGTGCACGACGAGGCGCAGTTGGGCGCGTCTCTGCGCTGGCTCGTCTCCCAGGGGCTCATCGAACCGGATGCGCTCACCGCCTCCGCCGAGCCCGACCCGGATGCGCACGTGCGCCTCACCCTCAAGGGCCGCCTGCTCGGTGACGCCGTGACGCGCGAGCTGCTGCCGGAGGTCTCGGAGGCTGCCGAAGACTGACGCTCGGGGAATGAGGCGCCCGCCCCTCTGACACCTACCCCGGGGGGAGGCGGCCTCGTTTCGCCGAACCCACGTGCCGCCGGGTGTGCCAGAGGAGAGACGCGTGGGGTGAGGAAGGGCTACCTGCCCGCGTATTCTCTGAGTTGCACCGGGCCGCGCGAATGTTGCGAGAAAAAATTTAAAAATTTTTTCTGAGGGATTTTTGGCCGCGTATCGGTAGGTTTTGGTGTGGAATCTTTGGGTTTGATTCGGAAATTTTCGCTGGACTAGCTCAAAGGCCTGTGGTTTTTTAGTGGGTTTTTATGAGGGTTCAGTCACCGGGTTTTGGAAGCCGCCGCCAAGGCCTAAAAACTTTCTCCAAAAAGCGTTTCTCAAGTTGTGGTTGAAGGTTAGGCTGTGCCATAATAGTTCATGGCAGGACGGTATATGTCTAACAGCGTGTTCTCGTCTTTGCTGAAGTTGAGTGAATACGGTTGTGGGCTCCTGGCAACAGGGGCCCACGATCGTTTAACGACGATTTCCAGCGGGGTTATTTGGTGCCCTTACGTGCCTCTCCCGGATCCGCGATAGCCTCCGCCGGTTCGCGGGCGGCACGAAACTGACTTAATGGCCCAACGTGCAGACTCGATGGGAGAGCTGACTCGCGAGGGGAGCTGACGGGCACCGAAGACGCAGACTTAAACGATAGGGGCCCGCACCGAGTGGTGCGGGCCCCTTAAGTATTCAAATTAAGTATTCAAAATGCGGTGCAGCGCTCGTGAACGCAACCGGTTCGGCATTAGCTGCTCACCGGGTGCTCTAACCTAGTTGCTCTTCACCACGCGGTCGAGCAGGCGCGGGTTCACGCGGTAGCTGTACGGCTCACCGCGGTTGACCTCAATGCCGGCGCGTACCGAAGCAATCGCCATGAACAGCCACACGAGCATCCCCAGCACCAGGGCAATGTTACCCAGGCCGGGCACAAAGCCCAGGATGAAGCAGACAACAATCAGCAGAGAGGGCACGAGGGTGAAGTTCATGGCCTCGAAAGCTTCCTGCTCAGCGAAGGGTGCGTTACGGCGGCTCACGTAGAACACCGCGGCGGAGGGAAGAATGCCGAGAATCCCCCCGAAATGCGCGAGAGTCGCGCGGTTACGGTCCTGAATCACGCTAATCTTGCGGGTTTTCTGAGGCCCGGTGGCCGGGCGTGCGTCGTTAGTCACGAAAATCCTGGTTCAATCGAAGTATCTTGTGGTGGTCACCGTCGAACGGCGAATCCGCCCGAATGGGGCGAACCGTGTGGGTGGTGACGGCCCTTGAGTGTAGTGAAGCACCGCCGCGGCTCAATGGAGCGGCCGCATCGGTGCTCCACCATTGTACCGCCTCAAGCCAGCCCCGCCGGCGGTTAATGCGCTGGATTGCAAGGTTCTGAGCAAACTCACATCCGCACAGCGCGATTACGCGCCGGGCTCGGTGAGAAAGTCGATGAGCGACTCCACCGGCCCCAGCAGGGTCGGGTCCAAATCGGCGTAGGAATCCACCCGCGAAAGAATGTGCTTCCAGGCCTGCGCCACATCCGCCTGCGTCTCGTGCGGCTGGCCCAGGCGGCGCAGCGTGCCCTTCTTGAAGTCCTCGCCGCGCGGCACCTGCGGCCAGGCCTTCAGGCCCAGAACCGAGGGCTTGACCGCCTGCCAAATATCGATGAACGGGTGGCCCACAATCTTCACGTGCCCCGCCGCACCCGGCACGGCCAGCGCCTCCGCGACGATGCGCTGTTCCTTCGTGCCCTCAATGAGGTGATCCACCAGGATGCCCAGGCGGCGGCCCGGGCCCGGGGCAAACTCGCGCACCGCGCCGGCCAGGTCGTCCACACCGTGCAGCGGCTCCACCACGATGCCCTCAACGCGCAGGTCGTGGCCCCAAACCTTCTCCACCAGCTCGGCATCGTGCAGACCCTCAACCCAGATGCGGGAGGCGCGCGCCACCCGCGCGGGGGCGTTCTTCACGGCGATGGAACCCGACCGAGAAAGCGTGCGCTTGGGCGCCTTCGCCGGTGCCGGAGCGATGATTTCAACGGGCTCACCCTCAATCAGGTAGCCGGTGCCGAGCGGGTAATTCTTCACGCGACCTTTGGCGTCCTCCAGACCGAAGAAGATGGCGCCGCCGATGCGTTCGGCGCGCACCACCTCGCCCACCCAACCGTCCACGCTCTCGATGAGCAAACCCCGCTGCAGGGGAACCTTGCGCGCGGGCGGGGCCTTGCGGCTCAGGCGGTCTGCATTCAGATCCTGTGCGCCCCAGCCGTAGGGGGAGTGGTGGGTACTCAAGGTATTCTCCTTCGGATGGTGCGGACACGACCGGTTAGGTGGGCGGGAAGACGGCGCCGGATGCGCAGTAAACGCCGCGCCCAATAACCGCCGACGGGCCGCAGGCGCGCCGCGGATTAAGCGGATAGCGGGAGCGACCCCTTTCAGCCTAGCCATTGTATCGGCTCGCGTACACTATCCCATAGAATTGATACGACTATGTTGGCGGCGCACTCATCGAGCGCCGTCACCATCTTGAGAGGGACAGGAACACAGACACATGAGCCACTACGAGACTCTCGGCGTATCGAACGACGCCAGCCCCGAAGAAATCAAGAAGGCCTACCGCAAGAAGGCACGCCAGCTGCACCCGGACGTGAACCCCTCCGAGGACGCAGCCGAAGAATTCAAGCGAGTCACCCTCGCCTACGAGGTGCTCTCCGACCCCGAAAAGCGCCGCAACTATGACACCACCGGCGACGAACAGGGCCGCGCGGGCTACCCCGGAGGCGGCGGCTACCCGGGCGGCGGATTCAGCGGCTTCGGCGGATTCGAAGACCTGCTGAACATGTTCACCGGCGGCGCCTCGGGCGCACGCGGCCCCGCATCCCGCGTTCGTCAGGGCCAGGACGACCTGATTACCGTCTCCATCAGCCTGCAGGACGCCGTGTTCGGCGTCGAGAAGACCATCGAGCGCCGCTCCGCCGTGACCTGCAAGTCCTGCAACGGCGAAGGTACCGCCGAGGGCACCCAGCCCGAAACCTGCACCACCTGCGCCGGCCACGGCTACATGCAGCGCCGCGTACAGTCCATCCTCGGCACCGTCATGCAGCAGGTCGAATGTCCCGACTGCCACGGCTACGGCACCGTCATCAAGACCCCCTGCCCCGAATGTCACGGCCAGGGCCGCGTGCGCGAAGACGTGCCGCTGACCTTCACGATTCCCGCCGGCGTGCACGATCAGGCACGCATCCGCCTGCGCGGCAAGGGTGAGGCCGGCCTGCACGGTGGCCCCAACGGCGACCTGTACGTCGACCTGAACGTCAAGCGCGACAAGTACTTCAGCCGCGAGGGCGACAACTTGGTCACCACCGTGAACATCCCCATGGCCGCGGCGGCACTGGGCACCGTCATTCCGCTGAAGACCTTCGACGGCGACCAGGAAGTCAGCATCCCCGCCGGCACCCAGAGCGGCGACACGATTACCCTCAACGGCCTGGGCGCAACCGTACTCGGCACCGAACGCCGCGGCGACCTGCTCGTGCGCGTTCAGGTGACGACCCCGACCGACCTGACCGAGGAACAGCGCGAGCTACTGCGCCAGTTCGCGGCCCTGCGCAACGAGCCGCTGAACGAAGGCTCGCAGGTCAAGCAGCGCGGTGGCCTGTTCTCCCGCCTGAAGGATCAGTTCAAGTAAATCTCTGTAGCGGATGCGGTACCCGCCGGGCCTTTCCGGTGGGCGCCGCATCCGCCGCGTTTACGCGGAGCCGGCCCCGAGACGGCGACCGCGCCTCGCAGCCGCGTCGAACCGCACCGCCCGCACGAAGCACCGCCCATAAGAACCCAAGGAGCACCATGAGCGCCCCCATCTTCTACATCAGCGCCGAAGAGTACGAGACCCTCACCCCCGGCGCATCCTTCGAGCTGGACGGCCCCGAGGGCAAGCACGCCCTCGTCAAGCGCATGGAAGTGGGGGAGAGCATCGACCTGGGTGACGGCACCGGCCGCCGAGCCGTGGGCACCGTGCACTCCCTGACCGACCGCGGCGTCATCGTGCGCGTGGAGCAGCTCCGCGAGGAACACACCAGCCCGCGCATCTACCTGGTGCAGGCGCTCGCGAAGGACGGTCGCGACCTGCTCGCCATTGAGACCGCCACCGAGCTGGGCGTGTACGGCGTGCTGCCGTGGAGCGCGGACCGTTCGATTGTGCGCTGGAAGGGAGAACGCGCCGCCAAGGCGCACACCAAGTGGCAGAACACGGTGACCGCCGCCGCGAAGCAGTCCCGCCGCGCGCTCATTCCCGAGGTGTACGACCTGTACAGCACCACCGACCTGGTGGAGCTCATCGAGGAGGTCACCGGGCAGGGTTCTGCGGTGTTCATCCTGCACGAGCAGGCCACCGAACGACTGAGCGCTCAGGCACGCAAGCTTGTAGAGGTGGAGAACCTGCCCGAAGAAATCTACCTGCTCGTCGGCCCCGAGGGCGGTATCAGCGACCGCGAGGTGCAGCTCTTCACCGAGGCCGGCGCACACCTGGCGCTGCTCGGCGACGAGGTGCTGCGTTCTTCCACCGCCGGGTCCGCCGCTATGTGCACCCTGAACGTGGTGCTGGGCCGCTGGTAGAGCACCGCCGCTAAACCCGGCCGGGGCGTGACGCATCACGCACATCTATACTTGTAAATACATCACTAGCCAAGGAGCCCATATGACTACCTCCCGACCGCTGTCGACCGCACGCACCGTATCCTTCAAGAGCGCCGCAGAGATGATTGCCGTGCTCGGCCCGCAGGACGCGCACCTGGCAATTATCGAGGACTACTTCGAGCAGATTAGCCTGCGCCCCAAGGACCTGGACGTGCTCATCACCGGCCCCTCCGAGGCCGTCAACACCGCCGCAAAGCTGCTGAACGAGCTGCGCGTGCTCTCCAGCCACGACACGCAGATTACCGTTCAGGTGATTCACCGCCTCATGGGCATGCTCGGTGACGAACTGAGCAACCCGGCGCACTCGCTGTCTACGAGCATCCTGTCCACCCGCGGCACCACGATTCGCCCCAAGACCATTAACCAGAAGAAGTACGTGGACGCTATCGACGCAAACACCGTGATCTTCGGTATCGGCCCGGCGGGTACCGGTAAGACCTACCTGGCCATGGCGAAGGCTGTGCAGGCGCTACAGAGCCACGAGGTGAACCGCATTATCCTCACCCGCCCCGCCGTGGAGGCCGGTGAGCGTCTGGGCTTCCTGCCCGGCACCCTCAACGAGAAGATTGACCCGTACCTGCGCCCGCTCTACGACGCACTGCACGACATGCTCGAGCCCGAAACCATCCCCAAGCTCATGGAGGCGGGCACCATTGAGGTCGCACCGCTGGCGTACATGCGCGGCCGCACCCTCAACGACGCGTTCATCATCCTCGACGAGGCGCAGAACACCACCGCCGAGCAGATGAAGATGTTCCTGACCCGCCTGGGCTTCGGTTCGAAGATGGTCATCACCGGCGATATCACCCAGGTTGACCTGCCCGGTGGCGCCGCATCCGGCCTGAAGCAGGTGCGCAACATCCTGCAGGGTGTGGAGGATATTCACTTCAGCATCCTGGAATCCTCCGACGTGGTTCGCCACACCCTGGTCTCGAATATCGTCTCCGCCTACGATCAGTGGGGCGAAGACCAGAAGGCAATGGAACGCAAGCGCAACCGCAAGGTCAAGCGCGCCACCATCGAGGCCGCAGCCGAGAAGCTTCTGGACCGCGCGGGCATTAACGGCGGCTCCGAAAAGAACGCTGAAAAGGGCCAGGCCAACGCCGATAACGCACAGACCACCCCGGAAGGACGCTAAACGGTGGCAGAGATCGAATTCGACTGCGAAGAACCCGCAACCGGTACAGGCGAGGTGACCGACGCGTTCGTCCGCGAATCCTTCGAGGCGGTAGACACCGAGGTGCTCACCCGCCTCGTCGAGCACGCCTTCAAGCGCATGCACCTTGCCGATGACACCTACCTGTCCATCGCCATCGTGAATGAAGACGAAATGGAACGCGTGCACATCGAATGGATGGACCTGCCCGGCCCCACCGACGTGATGAGCTTCCCCATGGACGAGCTGGAACCGGGAACCCCCGAAAACCCCTCCAGTGGCATGCTCGGCGACATCGTTCTCTGCCCGCCCGTTGCCGCACGTCAGGGCGCGGATGCGGGCCACAGCACCCTGGATGAGCTGTGCCTGCTCACCACCCACGGTATTCTGCACTGCCTCGGCTACGACCACGGAACCGCCGAAGAGGAAGCCGAAATGTTCGGTATTCAGCGTTCGATTCTCGAAGAGTTCCTGGGCCGACCCGCACCGGTCGAGACTCGACACTAGGGGAGCGGCATGGGTATTTTCATCTCGATTCTGCTGGCTGTCGTGGCGCTCGGCTTCACGGTGGTGGCCGCAATTGCCGAAACCGCGTTCACGTACCTGCCACACAACGAGGCGGAAGAAGCCGTGGAGGCGCATCCCGGCACGCTCGGCGCACACGTTCTGCAGCGCACCCTCGACGGTGACTCCGAGGTGTACACGCACCCGCTGCGCCTGACCCGCCTCATCGCGGCGGCGGCCGCGGTGCTAGCAACCATGACTTTCTGGCTGGAGCTCGTGGGCGTTCAGGTCCTTGCGGCGTTCCTGACCCTCGTGCTGGTTGCCTTCGTCGGCTACCCGGTGCTACACGTGCTGGCGCGCTCCGCGGGGCGCAACCGCCCGGTTTCGTCGATTCGCATGCTGGCCCGCCCGGTGCATTACCTGTCGAAGCTGCTGACCCCCGTGACCGGCCTGCTCGATCACCTCGCGACGCGCATCGCCCCGGCCCGCGAGGCAGAGGCCCCCGCTGGCGTGTTCGAGGAAGAGGAGCTGCGCGAGTTCTTGGAGCGAGCCTCCGACGCCGAGACCATCGAGGACGACGAGGCGCAGATGGTGCAGTCCGTGTTCGAGATGGACGACCTGCGCATCCGCTCGCTCATGGTGCCCCGCACCGATATGCTCACCGTGGGTCGCGACGTGCCGCTGCGCGAGGCGCTGAGCCTGTTCCTGCGTTCGGGCTACTCCCGCATGCCGGTGATTGGTGATTCGAGCGACGAGATCCTGGGTATTCTCTACCTCAAGGATTCGATGCGCACCTACATTCTGCACTCCGAGGCCCCCGAGGGTACCCCCATGCCAACCCTGGTGGAGATCATGCGCCCGGCACGATTCGAACCCGAGACGAAGCGCGCCATGGACCTGCTGCGCGATATGCAGCGCGAGTCCACGCACGTGGCGATTGTGGTTGATGAGTACGGCGGAACCGCCGGTCTGGTTACTCTGGAGGACCTGATTGAGGAGCTGGTCGGCGATATCTCTGACGAGTACGACCACGAGCGCCCCGAGTACACGCTGAACGATGACGGCACGTTCCGTCTGTCGGCTCGTCTGGGTATTGATGAGCTCGGCGAGATTTTCGGTATCGACCTGGAGGATGAGGACGTCGACACGGTCGGCGGCCTGCTCGCCAAGCACCTGGGTATGGTACCGATTGTTGGTTCTGAGATTGAGATTGACGGTATTCATATTCGTGCGATTGGTTCGTCGGGCCGCCGCCACCAGGTGGATATGCTGCAGGCCTGGTACGAGCCGCCTCGTGATGAGCAGGAGAACGCTGAGGGTTCCTCAGAGGCTCATTCTGCTGAGGTTGCTGACCTTCTCACCGTGGATACCGAGCCGCCCGCTGTGGCTGAGCCGCATGCGCATCCGGACCTTCCGGGAGATACCGCAGAGGCTGAACCTGCCACCGACAGGCACGGCAACCGCTAAATGTCGAAGTAGACACCGCATCATCCCATACACACTTTGAGCCAGCCCGCCGCCGCCCCGAAGGCGCAGGCAGATGAGGCTGACACCCCACACACCCCGCACGGGGTTTGATAAGGAGAAACACAATGGACCAGGAGTACGCCCCGCTCGATTTGAGCACTCTGGACTTGAGCACCCCGCTGCCGACCTACCCGAAGGATTTCCGTTCGGGTTTCGCGTCGCTGGTGGGCCGTCCGAATGCGGGTAAGTCCACTCTGACGAACGCTATGGTTGGCCAGAAGGTGGCTATCACCTCGAACCGTCCGCAGACGACCCGCCACACGATTCGCGGTATTGTGCACAAGGACGAGTACCAGCTGATTCTGGTGGACACCCCGGGTATTCACCGCCCCCGCACTCTGCTGGGTGAGCGCCTGAACGACCTGGTGGCCGGCACCCTCTCGCAGGTGGATGTGCTGGGCTTCTGCATTCCGGCAAACGAGAAGATCGGCCCGGGTGACCGCTACATCGCCTCGCAGCTGGTGGCTTCGAGCAACAAGCCGGTCGTCGCGATTGTGACCAAGGCCGATACCGTGAACTCCGACGAGCTGCGCGAACAGCTGCTGGCCGTCGAGGCCCTCGGCGAGGAGATCATGAGCGCCGAGCGTGCACAGCGCGAGAAGCGTGCGGCCCACCGCGCCCAGAAGAAGGGCGGCAAGGGCGGTAAGAACGCCTCGACCCCCTTCGCGAAGGGTTCCGGCCCCGCAGCACAGCGCCGAGCCGGCGAAATCTCCGAGCCGATGCCCGTGGACGGCAAGGGCGGCTGGGCGGCCATCATCCCGGTGTCCGCGATTCAGCATTTCCAGGTGGAGGCGGTCGCCGACCTGCTCTCGCAGTACGTTCCGCTCTCCCCGCCGCTGTACCCGGAGGGTGAGCTGACCGATGAGCCCGAGGCAACCCTCATCGCCGAGCTGGTGCGCGAGGCCGCCCTGGAGGGTGCCCGCGAGGAGCTGCCCCACTCGATTGCCGTGACCGTTGAGGAGATGGAATTCCGTGAGGGCCGCCCGGCGGATAACCCGCTGCTGGACGTGCACGTGAACCTGTTTGTGGAGCGCGAGTCGCAGAAGTACATCATCATCGGTAAGGGCGGCTCGAACCTGCGCAAGATTGGTACGAAGGCCCGCGAGCAGATTGAGGCAATGCTCGGCACCCGCGTGTACCTGAACATCCACGTGAAGGTTGCTAAGGAGTGGCAGTCTGACCCCCGCGCCCTGAACCGTCTGGGCTTCTAGGCCAGCCGCCCGAGAGGGGGTCGGTCACCCGGAGAACGCCGCCTAGTCCGCGTCTTTCGGGTGACGTGCGCCCCTTTTCTTTTCGGCGCTCATAGCGAAGAATGTTACTCTGAGAAAATACTTGCTCACCGGCAGAAAGAGAATAGGTATGCCCCAGGCACCTCGCCTACGAAGCACCGGGCGCCATATGCGCACCTCGGTGATGACCTCGAAACGTAATCGCTGGATTGCCCTGCTGACGGCCTGCATGCTCGTCATCGTTGTTGGTTTCGGCGGCGTATTCGCCCTGCGTATGCGCAACAACCTGCACACGCAGGAGCTGAACATCAGTAACTATAAGGACGGCCTGGAGAACGGCGCGCTGGACATCCTCATCATCGGCTCCGACACCCGCAAAGGCAATAACGGCGCCTACGGTGACGAGGAGGACCGCAATTCTGAGGCTCGCGCGGACGTCATGATGCTCCTGCAGATCAGCAAGGACCGCAAGAACGTGAACGTGCTGTCCTTCCCCCGCGACCTGATGGTTTCGGTACCGCAGTGCACCGACCCGGATAACGGCACCGTCTACCCGGCCGAGGATAACGTTCAGATCAACGAGTCGCTCTCTCGCGGCGGTGCGGGCTGCACCGTGGCGACCATTAGCAAGCTGACCGGTGTGAACATCGACCACTTTATGCTGGTCGACTTCAACGCTGTGAAGGAGTTGTCGAAGGTTGTTGGCGGCGTTCAGGTTTGTGTGGACGCTCCGATTGATGACGAGTACAGCGGCCTGAAGCTTCCCGCGGGTACTTCCACCGTTGAGGGTGAGCAGGCTCTTGCGTTCCTGCGTAGCCGTCACGGCTTCTCGGATGGTTCCGATATCGGTCGTATTCAGGCTCAGCAGGGCTTTATGGCCTCGCTGCTGCGCAAGGTCAAGAGCGAAGGAACCCTGTCGAACCCGGGCCGCCTGGCAAGTATCGCCGAGGCGATTACCCAGAACGTGACCGTTGACAAGGGCCTGGGCAATATCGGCACCCTGATTGGTGTGGGCGCAACCCTCGGTGGCGTGGACCTGTCGAACGTGGTGTTTGCGACCGTGCCGACCGAGCCGTGGACCCAGGACTCGAACCGACTGCAGGTTTCCGAAGCGGCCAATAATGTCTTCCAGCGTCTGCGCGATGACAAGTCGCTGAAAGAAGAGGAAAAGCCCGCAGAATCCGCCCCGGCGGTTCAGCTGAACCGTGAGGCCCCGGTGAGCGTGTACAACGCGACCGGCCTGGAGGGCCGTTCCGCCACGATCGCCTCGGTGATTGAGGGCTTGGGCTACACGAATGTTACTCCGGGTACTTCGGCTACGCCGACGAACTTCACCACGGTGTTCTACTCGACCGGTTACGAGGCTGAGGCCCAGGAGATTGCCGGTAAGCTGAACGTCACCCGCGTGGTGGCGACCGAAGAGGTTCAGGGCGTGTCGGTGACGATCGGTACCGACTTCCCCTCGGGCGAGGCTATGGAGAAGCAGGAGGCGGCCATCGCGGGTAATGCGAGCGGCCAGACCGCCGACCAGAACAAGTGCCAGACCGCCTTCGCCTTCTAGACACCCTACGGGGTTGTCTCCGGTGAGTGAAAGGGGGGGGCGCATCCGCCATTGCGGTGGGTGCGCCCCCTTTCGTATGCCCGGGCGTATGACCGCGTGCGGGCGTAGTCGTCGACCTCGTGTTCTTCCAGATGATGGACGGGCCCGACCGCGCCGGCGGTAATCTTTCGCGGGCTGTGATAGCGTGGAGGCATGACCACTTACGGTGAGAGCATGAGCGGCGCGCACCGCACCGCAGTAAACCTGCTGCTTATTCGCCGGAACGGGGCACGCTAGAACCTGCCGCGACCGTTCCGGCTTTTTGACGCGGCATCTCACCAGCATCGATACGATGCACCGCCTTGATGACGACGGCTCGGGAACCGATACCCGGGCACAGCACAGGCCCCGAAGCGGGCTGCACGAGACGGACCAACCCACAGGAAATTCATCATGAAAAACCACCAGAAGCCCAGCCCCATGCCGGTACACAAGTACCGTCCCTTCCACGAGCAGATTGTTGTCGACCTTCCCGACCGCACCTGGCCGAACAAGGTCATGGAGAAGGCACCGCGCTGGTGCGCCGTGGACCTGCGCGACGGCAACCAGGCGCTGATTGACCCCATGGACACCGACCGCAAGCTGGCCATGTTCAAGCTGCTGGTCAAGATGGGCTACAAGGAGATTGAGGTGGGCTTCCCCTCCGCCTCGCAGACCGACTTCGACTTTGTGCGCACCCTCATCGAGGACGGCCACATTCCTTCGGACGTGACCATTCAGGTTCTGGTGCAGGCCCGCGAGCACCTGATTGCCCGTACCTTCGAGGCCATCGAGGGCGCACCGCAGGCCATCGTGCACTTCTACAACTCAACCTCCGTGCTGCAGCGCCGCGTGGTGTTCCACCAGGATCAGGAGGGCGTGCTCGACATCGCCCTGCAGGGTGCGCGCCTGTGCCGCAAGTACGAAGAGCAGATGATTTCCGATACGAAGATTATCTACGAGTACTCGCCCGAGTCCTTCACCGGCACCGAGCTGGAGTACGCGGCCCGCGTGGTCAACGCCGTGGCCGACGAGCTGGAGATTGGCCAGAACGGCCGCGAGCTGATCGTGAACCTGCCCGCAACCGTCGAGATGGCCACCCCGAACGTGTACGCCGACTCGGTGGAGTGGATGGACCGCAACCTGAACCACCGCGAGCACATCGTTCTCTCGCTGCACCCGCACAACGACCGCGGCACCGGCGTGGCCGCCGCCGAGCTGGGCTACCTGGCTGGCGCGGACCGCATCGAGGGCTGCCTCTTCGGTAACGGCGAGCGCACCGGTAACGTCGACCTGGTGACCCTGGGCCTGAACCTGTACACCCAGGGCATTGACCCGCAGATTGATTTCTCGGACATTGACGGTATCCGCAAGACCGTTGAGTACTGCAACCAGCTGAAGGTGCACGAGCGTTCCCCGTACGGCGGCGACCTGGTCTTCACCGCGTTCTCGGGTTCGCACCAGGACGCCATCAAGAAGGGCTTCGAGGCCCTGGAGCGCACCGCCGCCGAGGCCGGCAAGAGCGTGGATGAGGTTTACTGGGAGGTCCCGTACCTGCCGATCGACCCGCGCGATTTGGGCCGCACCTACGAGGCTATTATTCGCGTGAACTCGCAGTCCGGTAAGGGCGGCATGGCCTACCTGCTCAAGCAGGATCACGGCCTGGACCTGCCGCGCCGTGCGCAGGTGGAGTTCTCGAAGATTGTTCAGGCTCGCACCGACGCCGAGGGCGGCGAGATGACCAGCAAGAAGCTGTGGGACATCTTCGCGGACGAGTACCTGCCCGCCACCGATTCCGAGAAGCGCTGGGGTAAGTACCGCATCGAGTCGATCAATATTGATTCGGCCGATACCGGTGCGACCACCCTGCGCGTGGCCCTGAACATTAACGGTCACACCTACAACCGCACCGCATCGGGTACCGGCCCGGTGGATGCTCTGCAGAACATCCTCTCGGGTGAGGGCGTGGATATTCGCGTGATGGATTACTCCGAGCACACGATGTCTTCCTCCTCGACCGCGAACGCGGCCTGCTACGTTGAGGCCGCCGTGGATTCGCGCGTGCTGTGGGGTATTGGCGTGGATAACTCGACGACCCGTGCGGCTCTGAAGGCCATGATTTCGGCCGTGAACCGTGCGCTGCGCGACGCCTAAGCTACGCGGGTTTTCCGCGAGGGCGGGGGAGCGCATCCGGCGCGGATAGGCGCGTTTGACTCGCTCGGCGGCGTTCCGCGGTGTGGACGGGGCGG
>NZ_KV797970.1:385569-431492 GCF_001809565.1 Rothia sp. HMSC072B03 | reverse complement strand
CCGTCGCCGTACCCCTCCTGTATCCTTGAAGGCGTGGAATGGATTCAAGCGATTATTTTGGGCTTCGTTCAGGGCCTGACAGAGTTTCTGCCGATTTCGTCATCGGCGCATCTGAACATTGTTGGCCAGATCCTGCCGGAGAAGGCCGACCCGGGCGCCGCGTTTACCGCAATCACCCAGCTGGGTACTGAGACCGCGGTTCTGATCTTCTTCTGGCGCGATATTGTGCGCATTGTGAAGGCGTGGTTTGGTGCTCTTGCCGGCCGCGTGCCGCGTAACGATCCGGACGCCCGCATGGGTTGGCTGATTATTATCGGCTCTCTGCCTATCGGCATTTTGGGTCTGCTGCTGGAGGACTACATCGACACGCAGTTCCGTAGCCTGTGGATTGTAGCGACCATGCTGATTGTGTTCGCCGTGTTCCTGGGTCTTGCGGACCGTTTTGGCCGCGAGCAGCGTGAGCTGAAGGACCTGACGTTCCGTCACGGCCTGCTGTACGGTTGCGCGCAGGCGCTGGCGCTGATCCCGGGTGTTTCCCGTTCGGGCGGTACGATTACCGCGGGTCTGTTCATGGGTTACACCCGTGAGGCCGCGGCGCGTTACTCGTTCCTGCTGGCCATGCCCGCCGTGTTCATGTCCGGTCTGTACAAGACCTTCAAGGTGGTCACCGGTGAGGAGGCCACCGGCTTCTACGGTATTCCCTCGACCATCGTGGCTACTCTGGTCGCGTTTGTGGTGGGTTACCTGATGATTGGCTGGTTCCTGAAGTACGTGTCGTCGAAGTCCTACGGCATCTTCATCTGGTACCGCATTGCCCTGGGTATCCTGATTTTTGTGGGTCTGGGTACCGGCGTGCTGAACGCAACTTCTTCGGCCTTCTAAGGCTTTAGCCCTCAGCGTGATATGACATACCCGTCCGTGAGTTTCTCACGGGCGGGTATTCTTATTGGAGTAGATTTTTTGGCACCCGCATGCCTTGAGGTTGGGCGGCGGGTGTGGCGCGTCCACCGGTTGTGGGCGTTTTTACGGAAAGGAAACCCATGCGAGCTTGGGATGCCCCCGCCTCTGTGACTCTGCCCGGTCAGGCCTCGTTGCCGCGTATTTTTGATACTTCTGCCGGTGAGATTGTTCAGGTTCAGGAGGATAAGGCGGCGAGCCTGTACGTTTGCGGTATCACCCCGTACGACGCGACGCATATGGGTCATGCCTCCACCTATGTTGCTTTTGACTTGCTGCACCGCGCCTGGCTGGATGCGGGCGTGCCGGTGACGTACGTTCAGAACGTGACCGATGTGGACGACCCGCTGCTTGAGCGTGCGACCGCGACGAACGTTGATTGGCGTGAGCTGGCTGAGGATCAGACTGAGCTGTTCCGCACCGACATGAAGGCACTGAACGTGATTCCGCCGGCGCACTATGTGGGTGTCGTGGAGTCCATTGAGTGGCTGTTCCCGCTGATTGAGGATTTGCTGCGCCGCGGCCTGGCGTACCGCGTGCCCGGTTTCACGGATGAGCAGGGTGTGGTGCATCCTGACGGTGACGTGTACCTGGATTTGAAGGCTGTGCGTGAGCTGCCCGCGAACGCTGAGGGCTACTCGTGGGCACCGGGCGAGGTCTGCCACTTGACCCGTGATGAGATGCTGGAGATTTTCGCTGAGCGCGGCGGCGACCCGAACCGTGCCGGTAAGCGTGACGCACTGGATCCGCTGCTGTGGCGTGTTGAGCGTGAGGGCGAGCCGAGCTGGGATGCCGGCGAGCTGGGCGCAGGCCGCCCGGGCTGGCATATTGAGTGCACGATGATTGCCCGCCGTTTTGTGGATGGTTCGCTGACCGTTCAGGCTGGCGGTAACGACCTGACGTTCCCGCACCATGATTTGGGTGCGGGCCATTCGTGGGCTGTGTCTGCACGCCCGCACGCTAAGCATTACGCGCACACCGGCATGGTCGGTTTGGACGGCCACAAGATGAGCAAGTCCCGCGGTAACCTGGTGCTGGTTTCGCGTCTGCGTGCGGCCGGTGAGGATGCGAACGCGGTGCGCCTGGCGATTATGGGTCAGCATTACCGTTCGGATTGGTTCTGGACCGACGAGCTACTCGAGCACGCGAAGGCCCGCCTGGACACCTACCGTCATGCGGTGTCGGTGGCTGAGGGCCGTGAGGGTTCCGAAGGCGTCACCGATGAGGCGGCTGTTGAGCTGCTGGCCGCTGTGCGTGAGGCGCTCAGCGAGGACCTGAACGCACCGGCGGCACTGGCTGCCGTGGATGCGTGGGCCGTGAAGGCTCTGGCGGACACCACCGTCGGCGGTGGCGCGCTGGTGCGTGACATCCTGGCGGCACGCCTGGGCGTGGTCCTCTAAGATGGCTTCTATAGCAACGCCCGGCTAGGACGAGACAGCGCGGGGGGGGGCGGCGCTACGGCATACGGCCGTGGCGCCGCCCCTCGCGCTTTTCTGTGTTCACTCCGTGCACGCCGTAACCTCCGGTAGAATGAGTAGAGATTTTTTGCTGGAAACGCTCTCCCCGCCGAGAGGACCCAGCCCGTCAGCACAGACCCACCCGAGGAGAACCACCCCGTGAGCAGCGGCACCCCCATCCCCACCGGCGCAATCAACCGCCGCGGCCCCTTCCGCCCCGGCGAGCGCGTCCAGATTACCGACGAACGCGGCCGCATCACCACCATCACCCTCGCCGAAGGCGGCGAATACCACTCCCACAAGGGCTTCCTCAAGCACGACGACCTCATCGGCGCACCCGAAGGCACCGTCATCGCCAATACTCACGGCATCCTCTACCAGGCACTGCGCCCCCTCTACAAGGACTTCGTTCTCTCCATGCCGCGCGGCGCAGCCGTCGTCTACCCCAAGGACGCCGCCCAGATCATCGTCAAGGCAGACATCTTCCCCGGCGCGCGCGTCGTCGAGGCCGGCGTTGGCTCCGGTGCACTGTCCATCGCCCTACTGCGTGCGGTCGGCGACTACGGATGCGTGCACTCCTTCGAGCGTCGTGAAGAGTTCGCCGACGTCGCCCGCGGCAACATTGAAACCATGTTCGGTGGCCCCCACCCGGCATGGAAGCTGAGCATCGGCGACCTGCAGGACACCCTGCCGCAGGTCGAAGAGCCCGGCAGCGTCGACCGCGTTGTGCTCGACATGCTCGCGCCCTGGGAGTGCCTGGACGCCGTGGCGGAGGCGCTCGCACCCGGCGGCGTGCTCATCTGCTATGTTGCGACCGTGACCCAGATGTCGCGCCTGGTTGAGGGCCTGCGCCTGGACGGCCGCTTTACCGAACCCGAGTGCGACGAGACCATTGTGCGCGGCTGGCACGTGGAGGGCCTGGCGGTCCGCCCCGACCACCGCATGGTGGCGCACACCGCGTTCCTGATTGTGGCTCGCCGCCTGGCCGACGGTGCGGTGCGCCTGGCGCCGAAGCGTCGCGCCTCCAAGACGGACTTCTCCGAGGATGATATGAACGCGTGGATTCCCATGAACGTGGGTGAGCGCGAGGTGACCGATAAGAAGATTCGCCGCGCCGCACGCGATGCGAAGAACCTTGCCGCGCACGCCGCCCGCGCGAACGAGATTGCGCTGGAGCAGAACGGTACCGCGCAAAACGGCCTGGAGCCTGAGAAGACCGCCGAGGCTACGCAGAGCACTGAGGCCGCGCAGGATGTCGAGGCCGCTGAATAATTCATACGGGCACGCGGGGGCACGGGTATCAGCCGGTGCCCCCGCGGAGCGCCCGCAGGTTTTGTTCTCGAGCCGCCGCGCACGCCGCCCCCGGCCAACCCTCTGAACATTGAAACGCCGGGGCATGAGCCCCGAACCGCCGGAAAAATCTAAAACCGCCGGGATGAGCGGGGAATAGCTGAGAACTGCTGGGTCAGCATGTGAGCCCGCAGAGAATTTGGCGCCCCGAACCCCGGCCGAGCCGCGCGTTCTCGATAGACTGAAAGTACCAACCCCGTCCTCGATGCGGCCCTGACGGAGCCCGCGCATCGAGGCAGCCGAAGGGCCCGCCAGCAACAGCCCGACCCGCCCGGACACGCATAGGAGAGACCGTGACCCCCCACGAATCCGCAGACCGCAACGGAACCCCGCAGCACGGCACCGCGCACAGTGCCGCATCCGCCGCGCCGCACTACTCCGCCGCGTTCGGTTCGACCTCCCTGCCCGGTTCCCAGCCGGTCAGCGCGCAGGAGTACGACGCCGTGTTGCGCCGCCTCACCGCCGCCGAGGCAACCCGCGATAATATGAGCCGCCAGATTCGCGGCGCGGGGGAGAAGAACCGCAAGCTCGTCGAGGCCATCACCAGCATGCGCTACCAGGTGGAGCGTCTGCGCGCCTCCCTCTCGCAGAACGTCATGCCGCCGCTGAACTCGGCGATTGTGCTGGCCGTGCACGAGGGCCAGACCATGACCTACGAGCAGGTTGCCGACGATAAGACCCCCGCCGAGATTGACACCTACCTGGACGTGCAGGTTGGCGGCCGCCTCATGCGTATTCCGGTGTCCCCGCTGATTGACCTGTCCACCCTCACCCCCGGCATGACGGTGCTCCTCAACGACAAGTCCGAGGCCGTGGTCGCCCTGGACACCGAGCCCTTCGGCGACGTGGTGACCGTGCGCGAGGTGCTCGACGGCGAGCGCGTGCTGGTCGATACCTCCTCGGGCGCCCAGCAGGTGGCGCGAGTGGCTGGCTCTCTCGACGTTGAGCAGCTGCGCACCGGCGACGCGGTGACCCTCGATACGCGCACCCGCATGATTACCTCGCAGGTGCCCGCCTCCCGCTCGCAGGAGCTCGTGCTTGAGGAAATCCCGGACGTCACCTACAGCCAAATCGGTGGCCTGGGCGCGCAGATCGAGCAGATTCGCGACGCGGTGGAGCTGCCCTACCTGCACCCCGAGATTTTCGAGCGCTACCACCTGGCACCGCCCAAGGGTATTCTGCTCTACGGCCCTCCCGGTAACGGTAAGACCATGATTGCTAAGGCCGTGGCGAACTCCCTGGCCGCCCGCGCCGCCGCACTGAACCCGGGGTCGAATACCCGCGGCTACTTCCTGAACATTAAGGGCCCCGAGCTGCTCGATAAGTTCGTGGGCGAGACCGAGCGCCAGATTCGCGATATTTTCGTGGCCGCCCGCGAGAAGGCTGAGGCTGGACACCCGGTCGTCGTGTTCTTTGACGAGATGGAGTCGCTGTTCCGTATGCGCGGTTCGGGTCGTTCCTCCGATATCGAGACGACCATCGTGCCGCAGCTGCTGGCCGAAATTGACGGCGTGGAGTCACTGCAGAACGTCATCGTGATTGGCGCGACCAACCGTGAGGACCTCATCGACGCCGCCGTGATGCGCCCTGGCCGCCTGGACCTGAAGATTCGCATTAACCGCCCGGACGCCGCCGGTGCCGCCGAAATCTTCGGCCTGTACCTGACCGAGGACCTGCCGCTAGACGCTGCAGAGGTGGCCGCCGCCGGATCCGTCCGCGCCGCCCTGACCTCGATGATTGCCGCCGCAACGGGCCAGCTGTACGCGCGTACCCCCTCCACCGCGTACGCCGTGGCGACCGTGGATTCCTCCATGATTGTGGGCTCTTCGAACGCCGCGACCGGCCACCTCTCCACGCACACGCTCTACCGCGGCGACTTCGCCTCGGGTGCGGTGATTCGCAATATTGTGGACCGCGCGAAGAAGGCCGCGATTAAGGAGCAGCTGCAGGCGCTGACCGCCGCCGGTGCTTCCGGTGCGGCCGAGGTAAACGGCGCGGCGGGTGTGGGTATTGGCACCCGCCACCTGCTGGAGGCGGTACGCGCCGAGTTTGAGGATCAGGTGGATTTGCCGCCTCTGCCCGATATCGAGGATGCGCTCACCGTCGCCGGTGTGCGCGGCCGCCTCGTGTCGGTGGAACCGGCCCGCTAAACCGCCTTTACACGCATGAGCCGGGTCGCGCTCATCCGGCACTCACCGAGCGCTTATCCCGCGACACAACCGGCATTACCGCAGGTCCAGAATTTATATAGGAACCCTTCAGGAGAACCCCATGAACTCCACACCCAGCTACGGCGTGCACCGCATCATGGGCGCCGAAACCGAATACGGCGTCATCGCACCCTCCGCGCCGGGCACCAACCCGACCGTGCTGTCGGCGCTGGTGGTCAACACCTACGCCAAGCTCGCCTTCCGCCGCGGCGAGGCCTTCCGCGAGCAGCTGCAGCGCCGCGCCCTGGCCGCCGAGCTCGTCGCCGAGGAGGCCCGCCAGGCCGAGAACTACTCGACCGAACCCAGCGCCCCCGCTGCACCCGAGGGCCAGTGGCTGGGGGAGTCCGAGTCGCCCCTGCGCGACGCCTTCGGCCGGGTTCAGGACGCCTCCACCGCCCACTCGAGCCAGATGACGCACACCCGCACCGAGCTGACCAGCCAGGACATCGCCCTGGAGATTATGCGCGAGGCGGGTGTGCAGGCACCGGGTGAGCCGGCCGAGCCGCGCAGCGCCCTGGATGCGCTCGCCGGCGTGCACGGCCGCGGCGGTTTCCCGGAGCGTCTGGACTGGGACCGCGTGACCATGAACGCGATTCTGCCCAATGGTGCGCGCCTGTATGTGGATCATGCGCATCCGGAGTACTCGTCGCCGGAGGTTCTGACCCCCGCCGATGCGGTGCTCTATGACGCTGCCGGTGACGCGCTGGCGTACGAGTCGCTGGTGGAGCTGGGCAATCACGCGCAGGATTTGCCGCAGGTGAAGCTGTACAAGAACAACACCGATTCGAAGGGTCAGTCCTACGGCGCGCACGAGAACTACCTGATTAGCCGCGAGGTTCCGTTTGAGCAGGTGGCGGATGCGCTCCTGCCGTTCTTCGCCACGCGCGCGATTTTCACGGGTGCGGGCCGCGTGGGTATCGGCACGCACGGTGAGGTTCCTGGCTTCCAGATTAGTTCGCGCGCCGATTTCTTTGAGCGCACGATTGGCCTGGAGACCACGATTCGCCGTCCGATTGTGAATACGCGCGATGAGCCGCATGCGGATGAGTCGAAGTACCGCCGCCTGCACGTGATTCCGGCGGATGCGAACCTCTCGCACTACTCGAACCTGTTGAAGTTCGGCACGGCGGCGCTGGTTATGAACCTGATTGAGTCGCACAGCGAGCAGCACCCGGTGCTGCCGGGTGTGCGTCTGTCCGACCCGGTGGCGGCGATGCACGCGGTCAGCCACGATTTGTCGCTGTCGGTTCAGCTGCCGCTGGCTCCTTCTTCGGCGACCCTGCCGAACCCGGTGTCGACGAGCGGTTCGGCGAGCGCCCTGCAGATTCAGCGCGCCTACTACGAGGCGTCCCGCGTGCACGAGGAGTCGAACCCGGCGGGTGTGGATGCGGCGACCGCGCAGATTCTCGACCTGTGGGGCGAGGTGCTGGATGCCCTGGAGACCAACCCGCTCTCGCTGGCGGACCGTCTGGATTGGGTGGCGAAGTACGCGCTGGTGCGCGGCTACGTTGAGAAGGGCGTGGATTACGCGAACCCGAAGCTGAAGGCGCTGGATTTGCAGTACGCTGATATTGATCCGTCGAAGAGCCTGTACCATCGTCTGGTGGCGCGCGGGCGCATGCGCACGCTGTTCTCTGCGGAGCAGGTGGAGCGTGCGGTGTCTGAGCCGCCGCGTGAGACGCGCGCGTTTTTGCGCGGCACACTGATGTCCCGCTGGCCCGAGGAGATTCTGGGTATTAACTGGGATACGGTTTCGTGCCGTGGCCGCTATTCGAAGGAGCCGACCCGCTTTACGATGATGGAGCCGACCCGCTACGGTGCCGCCGAGGTGGAGCCGCTGCTGGAGGAGGCAAACCATTCGGATGCGCTGCTGAACGGCCTGCGCTAGGGCGCGGGGCAGTGTCGGGGTTTGGGCCCGCCGCGGGGCGTTTCAGCCCCCAAACCCACATGAACTCACATTCCGTCCCGGGGCTGATACCTCCATTCGGAAGGATGAAAACCACAAAACCCACAAAACCCACAAAACCCACTGAGGCGGTGCATCTGGTGCACCCGCAAACCGGTGGCGCAACCCGCGCCGACCGGCACCACCGCCACAGACCAACTAACCAAACTAACTAACCTAACCAACCTCAAGGAGAGAACCATGAGCCGCGAACGCATTAACGCGCAGCAGACCGAAACCACCGCCGCCGAGCAGGAGCAGGAACTGACCCTCGCCGCCTCCCACGTGGTTTCTGACGTGAGCGAGGTCGACGACCTGCTCGACGAAATCGACGGCCTGCTGGCCGAGAACGCTGAGGACTTCGTGACCGGCTTCGTCCAGAAGGGCGGCGAGTAACCGACGCACCCCGCGCCGGGTCATCATCATGGAACACCGCATTTTCGGCATTGAGAGCGAATTCGGGCTCAGCTACGTCCCGCACGGCATGGGCCGGCTGAGCATCGAAGAATCCGCCGCCGCCCTCTTCAAGCCCGTACTGGACCAGTGGCGTTCGACGAACGTCTTCCTGCCCAACGGCGGCCGCCTCTACCTGGACGTCGGCTCGCACCCCGAATACGCCTCCGCCGAATGTAGCAGCATCGACGAGCTGCTCGCACAGGAACGCGCCGGCGAGCTGCTCTTCGCCGACCTGGCGCGCACCGCCCGCAAGCGCCTGCTCGCCGGTTCCGAGGGCCGCCCCCTCGACGGTGAACTGTACCTGTTCAAGAACAACGTGGATTCGGCGGGCAACTCCTACGGAAGCCACGAGAACTACCTGATTAGCCGCAAGCTACAGTTCAACGACCTGATTGCCCAGCTCGTGCCGTTCCTGGTGACCCGCCAGATTCTGGTCGGCGCCGGTAAGACCCACCCGCAGGGCGGCCCGGTGCCCGGTTCGACCGACCCGGCCTCCAGCACGGGCGTGCCCTCGTACTCGTTCTCGCAGCGTGCCGACCACATTTGGGAGGCGGCATCCACCTCAACCTCGCGCGCTCGCCCGCTCATTAACACCCGTGACGAGCCGCACGCCGACGCCTCGAAGTTCCGTCGCATGCACGTCATCAACGGCGACTCAAACATGGCCGAGCCGACCGTGCTGCTGAAGATTGCCAGCACCGACCTGGTGCTGCGCATGCTCGAGGACCGCTTCCCGGTCACGAGCCTGGATATTGTGTCCGTCCCGGCGGCCCTGCGCGCCATCAGCCACGATCTGACCGGCACCGCGACCTTCCAGACCACCGACGGGCAGTACTACACGGCCCTGAGCGTGCAGCGCCACTACCTGGATGCGGCCCGCCAGTACGTGCAGCAGTACGGCGCGCACCACCGCCACGTGGACTACGCCCTGGACCTGTGGCAGCGCACCCTGGACGCCATCGAGTCCGGCGACTACAGCGGCATCGACACCGAAATCGACTGGGCCATCAAGAAGAAGCTTCTGGATGCGTACATCGCCCGCGCCCGCGCGGCAGGCCAGCCCGCCGACTACGGTAGCCCCCGCATCCGCCAGCTGGATTTGGCTTACCACGACATCGATCCGGACCGTAGCGTCTTCCACGCCCTGGTTCGCCGCGGTGCGGTCAAGCGCATCCTGCCCGAGGGTGCCGCAGAGGCCGCGAAGACCGAGCCGCCGGCAACCCGCGCCACCCAGCGCTCGCGCTTCATTAACGCGGCGGTTGCGGCGGGGGAGCAGTTCACCGTGGATTGGGTGCATCTGAAGCTCAACGCGTACCCGCAGCACACGCTGGTGTGCAAGGACCCGTTCGCGACCGACAGCGAGGGCCTGCAGGAGGTGCTGAGCCTTCTGGAAGGCAAGGCGCGTCAGCACCGCGAGGCGGCTTTCCCGCCGCCCTGCTAGGCAAGCCCTGTTAGGCGAACTCTGCTCGGGAAATACGTGAGGGGGCGTTTGCTCCGGCGAACGCCCCCAACCCCGCAGACACGCTTCAACCCTGCGGATACTCCGTCCGCGCACAGCCTGCCCACAGCCGCGGACGGTAGCATGAGACCGCCCAAACCCCGTACCTGTAAACTATTCTGAAGGCGCGCGCATTATCCGGCGCGCACACAACCAGAGGATATATCATGACCAAACGCTCACCCCTAACCTATATCGGCGTCGGAGGCGTCGCCCTTGCGCTCGCTCTCAGCGCATGCGCCCCCAAGGCCGGTCCCAACGACGACCTCTCCGGCGTCAAGTACACCCTCAAGAGCGCCACCGCGGAGCCCGAGGTGTCCTTCGCGACCCCCTTCGCCGCATCCACCCCCACCGCGCACGTGATTGAGACCGGTAACGGCGACTCCATTAACGATGGCGATTTCGTGCTCGTCGAGGCGGCCGTGTTCAACGGTGCTAACGGCAAGGTGGCCGGTTCCACCTACTCCAGCGAACCGATTCTGCTGCCCATCAACGACCAGCTCAAGCAGGCAGCCCCCGAGGTGTACGAGAAGCTCAAGGAGATCAAGGTTGGCGGCTCCTTCTCCTACAGCACCAACATCCTGCAGCAGCGCACCGCCTCCGGCACGCCCACCGCCTCGACCGCGTCCCCGGGTACCGCAACCAACGTTGAGGTGTACACCGTCAAGGCTAAGCTACCCAAGTACGCCACCGGCACCGCTCAGCCCGCCGACCCGTCCCTGCCCTCCTTCACCCTGGACGAGTCCACCGGCAAGGCTGAAATCAAGCTGCCCGACACCAAGCAGGACGTCACCGAGCTGACCGCTAAGACCCTCATCGAGGGCACCGGCCCCGAGGTGAAGGCTACCGACACCATCTACGTGCGCTACCTCGGTGTGCAGTACTCCGACGGCAAGGTCTTCGACGGCAACTACGAGAAGATCCCCGCGGCGCTGTCCCTGCAGGGCGTTATTAAGGGCTGGACCGCCGGCCTGACCGGCAAGAAGGTCGGCTCCCGCGTTGAGCTGATTATCCCGGCAGACCAGGCGTACGGCAACGAGTCCGCCAACGGTTCCACCCCGACCGGCACCCTCGTGTTCGTCGTGGATATCCTGGGCGCCGAGGAGAACCCGCAGACCCTGCAACGGGCTCAGGCCGCTTCCGCCGCCGCTGCCTCCGCATCGGCTTCGGGCGCCTCCACAGATGCGGCCACCGCAACCCCGGCGCCCTCGGCTACCGCGCAGTAAACCAGGGAACGCTACCCACGTTTTCAACCGCGCTCGCCGCCCACATGAGATGGGCGGCGAGCGCACCCCACCATTTCGAATCACTTCGAATCAATCAAAGGAGACCACCATGTCTTTCGGCCAGCGTAATCTCGACCGCGAAAAGCCCGAAATCGATTTCCCCGAGGGCGACGCCCCCACCGAGCTGGTCATCACCGACCTGATTGAGGGCACCGGCGCCGAGGTCGTTCCCGGTTCCCGCGTGCTCACCCACTACGTCGGCGTGGCCTTCTCTACCGGCGAGGAGTTCGACGCGTCCTGGAACCGCGGCGAGCCGCTGCCGTTCCAGGTGGGCGTTGGCCAGGTCATCCGCGGCTGGGATGAAGGTCTGCTCGGCATGAAGGTCGGCGGCCGTCGTCGCCTGGAGATTCCCGCCGACATGGCCTACGGTGACCGTGGCGCGGGTTCGGTCATTAAGCCCGGCGAGTCCCTGATTTTCGTGGTGGACCTGCTCGACGTTCGCTAAGGACTAGCCAGGTTCTCACGTTTCTCGCGTAAGAGATACTCGGCCCGGCGCCTCACCCTCGACGGGGGAGAGGCGCCGGGCTTTTGCGCACCGGGGATGCGTGTTGATGGCGCGCGCCGGTGGGCTTTCTATACCGGCTCGCCCTTCCTACGGCTCTTCCGTATCCCTCCCGTAACCGTCCCGCAGCCGTCCCGCAGCCGTCCCGCACGCTCAACGAGTGCCGCGGAACACACACGGTATGATGGAACCATGTCCACCGCAGCTCAGCTTTTCATGACCCTGAACCGCCTCGCCACCGTCGCCGAGGCGCCCGACGAAGCCACCCGTCGCAACGGCATCAGCCGCGACGAGTTCCTCAGCCTCCTGGGCATCAAGACCTCCGCCCCCGGGGCCGCGCTCTCCGAGGCGAGCGAACGCGCCTTCGAACGCGCCAAGCAGACCCTGCGCGACGCCGGCGCGCGCATCACCCACTTCACCACCGACACCTCCGGACGCTACCGCCTCAACGCAGAAGCCCCCGACTCGCTGACCGCGTGGAACCCCACCGCCGAAGAATTCCGCCTCCTCAACGCCGAGCTGCGCGGCTGGGAAGGCACCGAACTGCAGGACGAGGCCTACCGCATCCTGCGCAAGATTGCGCTCACGAGCGAACACCTCACCGACGAGGCGCTCACCGCGGCTAACGTCACCCGAATCGAAGAGATCAAACGGGACAACCAGCCGCCCCTCACCAAAACCGTCAAGCAGCGCGCCCGCGACCTGCACGCCTACCGCGAGCACATCCAGCGCCTGCACTTCAGCGACGACCCGCACCTCTACGAGCTCTTCACCGCCTACGCCCAGCGCAAGACCCTCAACTTCACCTATCAGGGCAGCGGTGGAGACATCAAAACCTACGAGAAGGTCAGCGTTGCCGGCCTCATCTACAGCTACGGGTCTTGGTACCTCGTCGCGCACTTTCCCCTCGGCGACAAAACCCCCGAAGAGCGCAAGACCTACACTTACCGCACCGACCGCATCCGAAGCCTCGACGTGTTCTCAAGCATCGACCCCGCACCCATCAACCCCGCCTACGAGGCCCGCACCCGCCTCAAGAAAATCAGCGGCTACGAAGAGACTCTCGCCGTCCTCGATCCCAACCCCGGCGCCGAGGACCCCGCCGCACCCTTCACCGTGCCCTCCTATGGCGCCGTAGACAGCGCCATCGACGCCACCTGCGCCGGCTGGCTCATCCAGCCGCACCACGACGCGAACCCCGCATCCGGCAAGACCCTGACCGGCCGCCAGCAGGACAGCCACGCCGCCCAGCGGGAACTTTTGCGTGAGCTCATCGCCCTGCACACCGGCGAACCCGAAACCCCCGCCAAGTGGTTCCCCACAACCCAGCGTTCCCGCAACGACGCCCTCGACGATCTCGACGACCTCATCCTCGCGCTGCACCGCGCCGAACGCTGGGCCGACGTCCACGGCGAGACGCCCATGCCCCTCAACAAGCTCAACCCCCTCTACCGCGTCGACAACAACAACGCAGCCAAGCTCGACAAAATTATCAACGCCATCTACGAAGACTTCGACGAGGTACCCTTCTACTCTGAGGCTAAGGATCCCGACGCAGCCAACCCTGCCCGTCTCAACCTGCTCCCCGAATTCAGCGATGGCGCCGCGTCCCTCACCCTGCTCAACTACGCCCGCCTCACCGACACCGAGCTGGCAATCCTCGTCTTCACGCTCTCCGCAGCCGACCTGATGTACTCGGGTGACCCGCGATCGGCCGCGATTCTCGCCGCGCTCGCGGAGGCCTACCCGCGCACCACCGACTACGCGAAGCACCTGCTCTTCGCACCCGAGGACCCCCTGTTGCAGGAGGCGCGCGCCGCCCTCGCCAGCGGACGCGCCCTCACCATCACCTACGGCACCCGCGCCGCGGAACGCGTCGTCGACCCGGTAGCGCTCACCCTGCACCGTGACCGCCTCTACCTGCACGCGTGGTGCCGCGCCAGCGAGGCACGCCACCTCGCTACGCTGTCTGAGGACGCCGCCGCAGAGAGCCCTGCCGCCGAGGAGGCAAAGCCCGCGAGCGCGGCGGGGGAGAGCGCCTCCACCAATTCCACCAGCGCCGAGCCCACCCCCGTCGAACCCGTCTTCTGGCGCAACTTCCGCCTCACCCGTATCAGCAGCTACGCGCCCGCAGGCGAAGCACAGCCGCACTACATCGGCCCCAACCACGACAGCACCGTCAACGACTGGCACGCCAAGCAGCACAAAACCACCACCAACCCCAGCGTCGATCTGCGCATCCACCCCACCGACCACACCCCCGGCGGCGAAACCCTCGAAAACCTCACCGCAACCTACAAGCGCCGCAGCGCCGAGCACGCCCGAAAAGGCACCAAAACCACCCACGTCCGCGTGCACTACAACAACATCGCTGGCGCCGGGGATAAGAACATCATCGACACCGTCATTGCACACCGCGGATCCCTCGAAATCACCGGGCCCGCGCACCTGCGCGCCGCCCTCCTCGAGCACCTCACCGCCCTCGCCAACGCCAACCCCGCTTCGCCCAGAGAAAACTAGACCCTACACCCATCCGCAAAAACACGACTAAAACCCCCAGAACACATCAACACCCCACCAAAACAACACCTCAAAACTTGTATAATGGTGCCCATGTCTTGGTGGTTCTGGATTTTGCTATGGGGCGCGCTCATCATCTGCTCGCTCCTCTACTTGGCATGGTTCACCTACAAAGCACTCACTCGCGGTTTCACGCTACTCGACGAAACCGTTACCTGGGTCGAGTCAATCGAGGGACAATTCGACACCGCGCAAGCAAACGCCACTCGAAAACTCCCGCGAGACACCACCCTCGGGGTATTCACACCCATCACCGAGGCATACAATAACTACGAACAAGGCAAACAGACACGCAGGTCTGAGCGGATCAAGCGACGGGTCTCCCGACGAGATCGACTCGGCCAACCTCAAAACATCGGAGACCTGCTCTAACCAGAAAGGCACACCATGGGCCAGATTTTCAGCCACCCCGCGACCATCATCGTCGTCATCCTCCTCGTCGTCCTGCTCTTCGGCGCCCCCAAGCTCCCCGGCATGGCACGTAGCCTCGGCCAGTCCATGCGCATCTTCAAGACCGAGGTCGAAGGCCTCAAGAACGACGCCAAGAGCGACCCCAAGAAGGACGCCACCAAGGCAGAGAACGGTGAAGAGGTCGTCACCGGCGAGGTCGTAGACAACGGCAAGACCGAAACCAAGTAACCAACGGTCTCAACACACCACGCCCCAAACCCGTGCCCGCCCACCGGCCGGCACGGGTTTTGCGGCACCGCCCCCAAACCCCTCAGCCAACCATAGGCACAGACACCCAGAGGACACCCCGTGGCAACACCCGACCAGGACGTGCGCAACCGCAAACTCAACCCTGAAGCGCGCATGGAACTCAAGGAACACCTACGCGAATTTCGCGACCGCTTCATCAAGGCGGCTATCGCGACCATCATCGCGGCCATCATCGGCACGGTCTTCCTCTACCAGCCCTTCATCGAAATGATCTCCGCACCCCTGCAGCAGATCAACGCAGAAACCGGCCGCAACGCCAACCTCAACTACGGTTCCGTTGCATCCCCCTTCGACCAGCTGCTCAAGGTCGGCATGTACATCGGCATGGTGATTGCATCCCCCGTCTGGCTCTACCAGGCGCTGCGATTCCTACTGCCGGCGCTACACACCAAGGAAAAGAAGTATCTCTTCGGCTTCCTCACCGCAGCCATCTTCGCCTTCGGCTGCGGCGTGGCCATCTCGTACTTCACCCTCCCCGGCGTCGTCTACGCACTGCTGAAGTTCACCCCCGTCAACGAAAGTAACTACATTGACGCGGGCGTGTACATCTCCTTCATCCTGAAGTTCGTCGTCACCTTCTCCTGCGCCTTCATCATCCCCGTGATTCTGGTCGGCATTAACATGCTGGGCCTGATTCGCGGTAAGACCATCCTGAAATCTTGGCGCTGGGTCGTCGTCCTCGTCGCAGTCATCGCGGCACTGACCGCACCCGGCAGCGACATCATGATGATGTTCGTCCTCATGGCGCCGCTGCTCATCTTCTTCTTCGCGGCCATCGGCATCTGCATGTTCAACGACAAGCGCCGCGACCGCAAGCTCGCCAAGTTGGCAGAAGGCGCAGACGAAGCAACCCTGAACACCGCAACCAGCGCCGACGACCTGGCCAAGATGGGCTACTTCGACGAAGAAAAAACCTCCTAAACGTTCCTGACGGAACACCACATCACGGGTACTCGCCGAAAGGGCGGGGCACAGATTCACCTTCTGCGCCCCGCCCTTTCCGCATACCCGCCCCCGGACGGCCCCAAAGCCCAGAAGGCGCGCCGGATGCGCTCGCGGTCGGGCTCGAGCCGCCGCGTGCCACCCGTGTTTTCACCCGTGTGTTCGCCCGTACCTGATATCTGCCGGAAGCCGCCGCTTCGAGCCGAGCGCCGGCAGGCCAGCCGCTACACTGGATGTACCATGACTAAGCACCACGCACAGCACACTTCTGACGCACACACTTCTACCGCTTCTAACGAGCAGACCGGCACCGACTACGCCGCCGCCTACGCCGCATCCCGAGAGCGCTCCGCATACGCCAAGAGCGCCCTGGGCGCGTTTGAGGCCTCCCTGGATTTCCCGCTGGACGACTTTCAGCGTCAGGCGTGTGCCGCTGTGGAGGCGGACCGCTCCGTCCTCGTGGCCGCCCCCACGGGCGCGGGTAAGACCATCGTGGGCGAGTTCGGCATCTACCTGGCGCTACGCCGCGGCATGAAGGCGTTCTACACGACCCCGATCAAGGCGCTGAGCAACCAGAAGTACCACGATTTCGTGCGCGCGTACGGCGAGGACTACGTGGGCCTGCTGACCGGCGACACGAGCATCAACACCGAAGCCCCCGTGGTCGTGATGACCACCGAGGTGCTACGCAACATGCTCTACGCCAACTCCACCACCCTGAACGGCCTGGGGTACGTGGTCATGGACGAGGTGCACTACCTGGCGGACCGTTTCCGCGGCGCGGTGTGGGAAGAGGCCATCATCCACCTGCCCGAGCACGTGAACGTCATTTCCCTGTCGGCTACGGTGTCGAACGTTGAGGAGTTCGGAGCCTGGCTGGACACGGTGCGCGGCGGCACGGACGTTATTGTCTCCGAGCACCGCCCGGTACCCCTGTGGCAGCACATGATGGTCGGCCACCGCGTGGTAGACCTCTTCGTGCCCGAGGACAACTCGGCACACGGCAAAAACGGCAAAAACCAGGAGCCGGAGGAGCAGCTCTCCCGCAAACAGGCAAAGAAGGCGCAGAAGGCCAAGCAGCGCGGCGCATCCGTAGAGGCGGGCGCCAACCCTCTGCTGGCCGGCCTGCGCCTGAACCCGCAGCTGAAGGCACTACGCCCCGGCTTCCGTTCCGGCCCGGGACGCGGCCGCTACGGCGGCAAGCGTGAACGCTTCCGCCACCGCCGCGAAGGCTGGCTCAACGAAACCTTCAGCAGCGGCGAGCGCGGCCGCTCAGACCGCACGCGCCGCTACTCAGACGGTGAGCGCGGCGAACAGGCACCGCTGCGCCCCCAGCGCATCACCCGCCCCGAAATGGTCCGCGCCCTCGACAAGCAGGGTCTACTGCCCGCCATCTGCTTCATCTTCTCCCGCGCCGGATGCGACGGCGCGGTCAGCCAGTGCGTGGCAGCCGACATTACGCTCACCACCCCCGAACAGCAGCAGACCATCCGCGCCTACATTGCGGAGGCCACGGCACACCTGGACACCCGCGACCTGAACACCCTCGGCTACTACGAATGGCGCGACGGCCTGATTCGCGGTATCGCGGCACACCACGCCGGCCTGCTACCCCTGTTCAAGGAGGTCGTGGAGGCTCTCTTCACCCAGGGACTGGTCAAGCTGGTCTTCGCTACCGAAACCCTCGCGCTGGGCATCAACATGCCCGCCCGCACCGTCATCCTGGAAAAGCTCACCAAGTACAACGGCGAATCCCACGTAGACATCACCCCCGGCGAATACACCCAGCTGACCGGACGCGCCGGCCGCCGCGGCATCGACATCGAAGGCCACGCGGTCGTCATGTGGCGCCCCGGCCTGTCCCCGGAGCATGTGGCGACCCTCGCCTCAACCCGCACCTACCCGCTGAACTCCTCATTCCGCCCCACCTACAACATGGCGTCAAACCTCATCGCCTCCTACGGCGCCGAACGCACCCGCAAAATCCTGGAATCCTCCTTCGCACAGTTCCAGGCAGACAAGTCGGTCGTGGGCATCGCCTCCCGCGTACGCAAAAACGAAAACGCCCTGGAAGGCTACCGCGAAGCCATGGCCTGCCACCTCGGCGACTTCACCGAATACGTACAGCTCAGCCGCCACATCGCCGAACTGGAAAAGAAAGCCTCCAAGAGCAACGAACGCCACGCCCGCGCGCAAGCACACCACAGCATCCAGCAGCTGTTGCCCGGCGACATCATCTACATCCCGCACGGCCGCTCCCGCGGCTACGCAGTTGTCATCACCCGCTCCGATTCGCACGCCGACCCCCGCATCGGCATCGTCACCGAGGACGCGCACCAGCGCACCGCCTCAACCCGCGACTTCGAGGGCGCCGTCGAACCGGTCTCACGCATCAAAATCCCCAAGCGCCTGAGCCTCAAAACCCCCAAGGAACGCCGCGACACCGCAAGCCGCATGCGTCAGGCACTCTACGACGGCCGCGCCCCGCGTGCGCTCGCACAGCAGAACATCCCGGCACGCCAAAACAGCATCGACGCGCAGCTGGAGGCTCTACAGGCGCAGCTACGCAACCACCCGTGCCACGGCTGCTCCGACCGCGCAAACCACATGCGCTGGGCCGAACGCTGGCAGAAACTCAACTCCGAAACCGAAGGGTTGCGCCGCCAAATCGCCCGCCGCACCAACACAATCGCCCAGGTCTTCAACCGCATCGCACGCCTGCTGGAAAGCTACGGCTACGTCGAACGCACCGAGGACGGTGAACTGTCGCTAACCACCGGCGGCCAGGCCCTACGCCGCATCTACGGCGAACGCGACCTACTCACCGCCCTGTGCCTAGACGCGCACTTCCTCGACGGCCTGGAACCCGCCGCCATCGCCGCAACCGTCGCCGCCCTAACCTACCAGGGCAAACGCGACGCGGTAGAGTACCTGGCGCACTACCCGCATCCCTCCCTGCGCGCACCCATCGCCACCATCACGCAGCGCCTCGCCGACCTCAACGCTTCAGAAGAACAGTTCAAGGTCGACCTGACCCCGGCCTGCGACTTCGGCCTGGTCGAACCCATGTACGCCTGGGCAAACGGCGCCCACCTCGCAAAAGCCATCGAGGACACCGGCCTCGCCGCCGGCGACTTCGTCCGCTGGGCCAAACAGGTACTGGACGCCCTAGACCAGATCGCGCACATCCGCTCCCTGGACCCGGTCATCCGCGCTCGCTGTGAGGAGGCTATCGAGGCGGTGCGCCGCGGCGTTGTGGCGCTGGACGTCTAACGCGCTCGCGGCGTGCCTCTTGCGGGGGCTGGGGTGCTCCCCGCCGCCATCGCCGTTCCATCATTCGATACCCCCGGAGGGCGCGGGTCATTCTTTGTCGTGAAAGGATGCACATACTACCGCAGCCCCCGGGGGGCTTTTATACTCGGACTAGGGCCTGTTGGGGTGTTCCGCCGCGTTGGCGGATGCGCCCCGGCCCGAGTTGCAGCGTTCCGCTCAATGGCGAAAGGATTAACAATGGCCACCCGTATTTTTGTGGACGGTAGCGTGTACAGCCCCGTCGACCCCTATGCCACGGCTCTTTTGACGGAGGACGGCGTCGTCCGCTGGGTTGGTTCTGATGCGGGTGCTCATTCGATTGCCGATGAGTCCACCGAGGTGGTGGAGCTCGATGGGGCCCTGCTGACGCCCGCTTTTGCTCGCGCCCTGGCGCCGGTGGGCGGTAAGGAGCCCGTCGAGATTTTCGAGTACCTGGACGTCTACCGCGCCGTGGGTTACCACACCCATACCCTGCTGGCTTCCATGGATGATGCGGCGGATCTGGTGTCGGCCCTGCGCCACAACATCGAGGAGCACGGCCCGGCGGATATCCGTCTGATTCTTGATGCTTCGGGCCCGCGGGTTGAGGGCCGTGAGCGGGCGGGCGTCGACCTTGAGGAGCTGGTGAGCGCAATTAAGGCGCTGCGTCCGCTGACCGAGGGCCCGCGCGCGTTGCCGGGTCTGTCGCTGACGGGTATCCACGTTCCCGCGGGGCTGGCGGAGCGCTACGCCCAGGTGGCTGAGGACGCCGCGCTGGTTCTGTCGATTGACGCTTCCGCAGGTTTTGCTGCCGCCGCTGAGGCCGCCCTGTCGATTCGTGGGGAGCGTCCGTGGCTTCCGATTCGCCTGGACGCAGCGTACAGCACGGCTCAGAATCCCATTAGCGATGAGTGGTTGCAGAAGCTGGCCGAGGGCCGCGTGCACCTGGGTTTGAGTGTGTGCGAGCCGGAGTCTGACGAGGACGATGAGGCTGTGCAGGCGCTGGCCACGCTGGCCGCCGGGGGAGAGGGCCAGGAGTCGGTGGCTTCGGTTGCGCGCCGCGCGAACGCTGCGGGCACCTCGATTGCGTTGGGTTCCGATACCCAGCTGTTTGCGCCGGGTGCGTGGGCCCTGGTGCGCGCGCTGGTGAACGATGAGCACGGCGTGTCTGCACGTAGCGCGTTCGCGGCGCTGACCCGCGGCGTATACCGTCTGGCGCATGAGGAGAACCCGTTTATGGGCCAGCTGGCGCCGGATACCCTGGCCTTCGTGACGCGTTGGCGTGTGGAGGCGCTGATGGTTCAGGCTCCGGATTCGCGCGTTGCCTCGTGGAGCACCGATCCGCGCGCCCGGATTCCGCTGCTTCCGGTCCTGGAGGACGACTCGCCCCTACCCATTCTTGAATCTATTTACACTGAAAGTAAATAATTTTTTCGGCTAGTCCACCACCTTTTACAGGAAATGAAATACCCAGATACCCCATTGCGTACCGTCGCTCACATAGTTAACCGGTATACTGGGAATCTACACTGCCCGTTTTATATGCACACGTGAGAGAGTATTATGCGCGTTCTGACTGTCATCCCGACGTATAACGAAAAGGAGAACCTACCGGTTGTGGTGGAGCGTCTTCGCAAGGCAGCTCCCGAGGTAGACATTCTCGTGGTGGATGATAACAGCCCCGACGGCACCGGCCAGATCGCTGATGAGCTGTCGGCCAAGGACCCTCAGATTCACGTTCTGCACCGCACCGTTAAGGACGGCCTGGGCGGCGCCTACCTGGCGGGCTTTGACTGGGGTCTGGAGGCGGGCTACGAGATTCTGATTGAGATGGACGCTGACTGCTCCCACCAGCCCGAGCAGCTGCCCTCCCTGGTGCGCGCCGTTGAGGCGGGCGCCGATCTGGCCATCGGTTCGCGTTACGTGCCGGGTGGCAAGACGAAGAATTGGCCGGCTCACCGCCAGATTCTCTCGCGCGGCGCTAACCTGTACACCCGTATGGTACTGGGCACCTCCATCAAGGACATCACCGCAGGTTTCCGCGCGTACCGCCGCGAGGCCCTGCAGCGTCTGAACCTGGACGGCATCGATTCGAAGGGCTACGTGTTCCAGGTGGATTTGGCGTGGCGTTCGGAGCAGGCCGGCCTGAAGATTGTCGAGGTTCCGATTACCTTCGTTGAGCGCGAGGTGGGCGCCTCAAAGATGGACGGCAACATCATCTTCGATTCGATGTCGAAGGTGACCCGCTGGGGCCTGAAGAGCCACGCGGAGAAGCTGAAGAAGGCCCTGGGCAAGAAGTAGTCCCGGGTCATAACCCAACCTCATATGAGGGGCCGGGTCGGATGCGCATTACGAGCATCCGCCCCGGCCCCTTTCTGTTGGAATCCTCTGAGAGCCCCTAACGCCTCTCGCACATGACGGGCAGGAAGGCATCCGGGGTACACAAAAGGGGCCTTTCGGCGGCTCACATGCCGCTGAAAGGCCCCTTAACGTATCTAGACGTTCCTTAGACCGCGAAGTGGTTGCGGTAGTACTCCAGGCGCTCCTCCAGGGTCTTCTCCAGCTCTTCAATGCTGCGACGCTCCATGAGCATGTCCCAGTGGGTACGTGCAGGCTTCTCATCCTCGGCGTTGGCGGTGGAATCACCGTTGACCAGGAAGGCCTCCTTGCCGGACTTTGCGGTCCAGACCGGGGGAATCTCTGCCTCGGCCGCGAAAGTCACGAAAACACGGTCACCGTCTGCGGTGCGGTACTCGACGCGCTGGCGGGGTGCCGGCTGCACGTTCGATTCGGTTTCCATCGACTGGGAACCCAGGCGCATACCGCGCAGGCTACGATCGCTCATTTTTCCTCCAGTGTCCGTCGTGTGCGCCGGGCGGCGCTTCAGGTATAACGTTGGGCGGGGGAGAGCTATTCCCTCGAACGTTTACAAAACATCCATTATATCGGTAATAGTCTCCGCCCGCCCACTGTGCAGGGGTTGAACCCTATGAATTTTTTAGGTGCCTGCTAGCCGTTGATGCCGTAGCTCTGACCCTCGGCCTTCGGGGCGGAGGACTTTGCGGGTGCATCCGCCAGGTTGGATGCGGGCAGGGTGCCGAACGCGTTGCCCAGGCCTCGCAGTGCATCGCCGAGCTCGGTCGGGATGAACCAGAGCTTGTTGGCGTCGCCTTCGGCGAGCTTGGGCAGGGTCTGCAGGTACTGGTAGGTGAGAAGCTGCTGGCTGGGGTTGGCCTCGTGGATGGCGGCGAAGACCTTCTGCACGGCCTCGGCCTCACCGTTTGCGCGCAGGATGGCGGACTGTGCGTCACCCTCTGCACGCAGAATCTGTGCCTGCTTTTCACCCTCAGCACGCAGGATGGCGGCGCGGGATTCACCCTCGGCGGTCAGAATGTCAGACTGCTTCTGGCCTTCTGCGGTGAGGATTGCCGCGCGGCGGTCACGCTCAGCGCGCATCTGCTTCTCCATGGAGTCCTGGATGGACACGGGAGGCTGAATTTCCTTGATGTCCACGCGGGAGACGCGCAGGCCCCAGCGGCCGGTGGTGGAGTCGAGCACGCCGCGCAGCTCCGCGTTAATCTGGTCGCGGGAGGTGAGGGTCTGCTCCAGGTTCAGGCCGCCAACGACGTTACGCAGGGTTGCGCTGGTCAGCTCGTCCACGGCGCGAATGTAGTTGGTGATTTCGTAGGTTGCGGCCTGGGGGTCGGTGACCTGGAAGTACACGACGGTGTCGATGCCGACCACGAGGTTATCTTCGGGGTAATCACGGACTGCGAGGGGAAGGACACCACCTGTTCGCGCAGGTCGATGAGGGGTAGCACGCGGTCAATCACGGGGATGACGATGTGCAGGCCGGGCTTGAGAACGGCGCGGAACTTACCCAGTCGCTCGACGATGCCGGCTCGTCCCTGCGGAATGACGCGCACGGTCTTGGCCAGCATCGTCAGCACGAAGAGGATGAGTAGGACCGTCAGAATAAGGCTGATAGGCATTATTTCTCCTTATCGGTGTGTTATATGGCGTGTTTTTGGGTATCTGAATCTGCTTCTAGAGCCGGTATTCAGGTGGGTATTAACTGTGGGGGAGAGGCTCTACGATTGCGGTGGCACCATCAATGGACCTGACCTTCGCGAGGCTTCCCGCGGGGAGCGTTCCGGATACGGTACGCGCCGTCCATGTATCGCCGGCCAGTACAACCAAACCGCTTTCACTAGTCACATCTTGAGTGATGCGCACCTCAGACCCGATGAGTGCCTCGACATTGGTGGCGGTGTTACCGGCCGACCGGTTGAGCTTCTTGAGCAGCGGCGGGCGCAGGCCAAGAACCAGAATCAGGCAGATCACTACGAAAATAACGGTTCGGATGAGCATGTTATCCACGAAGGGCGATATTGCCGCGGTAATGCCTGCACTGATCGCCAGCATGAGAAAGAACAGGTCGAGGCTGAGCATCTCAATAACGGCGAAGGCGAGGGCGAGAACAACCCAGAGCGTCCAGGGTGTCTCGAAGAGCCAATCCATGTTTCCTCCTTCGGAGTTTCGGAATGTGTGCCGCGCGGGTGCGAGCTCAACACGTCTCGGACGTACCGGGTTCTGAGTCATCAATGTCTCGGCGGCCTACGCCCATTATGTCAGGTGGGGCGCCTGCGGGGATGGGTTATGACGGAAAATGCGGGTGAATACATCGAGTGTTAAGACGGCGTTCAACAAGGCAGAATCAAGTATTCATCAATCTCCCTAAAAAGCCGATAATATACATTATGTAAAGTAGACCTATTTTTCACTACCCCACCGGATGCTCACCGGTGCTTTCTACGCTCTGGCTGGCACGGGTCGAACCTGTGCTCCTCGTAGTGCGACTGTTGCGACTGCGCTCTTCCGTCCATGTCTCTGAGCTCCGTGCACCTCGCACCTTTCTCTGAGCTCCGCGCATCTCATCTAGCCGTACGCTCACATGCCCCGACCCTTCGGGTTCCTCAACGCCTCCCGTTAAACGACAAACACCCGAGACGAGTTCACACCATTCGGTGCGCCCCATCTCGGGTGCCTATCATCAGCTACTGAGTTTCTTTATTCTGCGCGCTTGGAGCTGAACTCTACCCAGGCATTGAGCACGCGCTCTGCTGCACCGGATGCAATGGACTCGCGTGCATCAGCCAACGCCTGCGTGAAGCGAGCCTCAAAGCTTTCGCCGTTGGTCGGGCGGTACGCCACCAGACCAGCCGCAGCGTTCATCACCACAGCGTCGTGAATGGCGCGCAGCGGGCTCTTCGGGGCCTCGCCCTCCCCCGCCAAAATGGCGCGGAACACACCCGCGTTGTACTCGGCGTCGCCGCCACGCAACTGCTCCAGCGGTGCGTTCTGCAGACCGTACTCGGTCGGGTCAAAACGGTACTCGGTCAGTTCGCCGTCTACAGCCTCCCACAGGCGGCTCGTGGTGGCGATGGTCAGCTCATCCAGGCCGTCATCGCCGCGGAAAATCAGGGCGTGATCGCCGCGCTCCGCGAAGACGTGAGCCATCTTCTCAGCCATGACCGGGTTCGCAACGCCGATAGCCGAGGACTTCACGCGAGCCGGGTTCGTCATGGGGCCCAGGTAGTTGAACGCGGTCGGAATGCCCAGCAGGCGGCGGGTCGGGCCCACGTGGCGCATTGCCGGGTGGAAGGTCATCGCAAACAGGAACGTGATGCCGGTCTCGCGAGCGCATTCGGCGACTGCGGGAATGGGCATGTCGAGGCGGATTCCGAGGGCTTCGAGGACGTCTGCGGAGCCGGATTTGGAGGTGGAGGCGCGGTTGCCGTGTTTGACGACGGTGGCGCCGGTGCCTGCGATGACGAGGGCTGCCATGGTGGAGATGTTGACGGTGCTTTGCTGGTCGCCGCCGGTGCCGACGATGTCTACGGCGTGGGGGTCGATGTCGACGGTTTCGGCTTTGGCGATCATGCCGGCTGCGAGTGCGCCGAGTTCTTCGGGGGTTTCGCCTTTGGAGTGGAGGGCGGTGAGGAAGGACGCGAGGATCGGCTGTTCGGTTTGGCCGGTCATGATTTGGTCCATGGCCCAGGCGACTTCGGTGTCGGTGAGGTTTTGGTGTTTGATGAGCTGGTTGAGGATGTATTTCCAGGTGATTTCGTGCGTAGTCATGTTTTAAGTGTAAAACCCCCGTCGCGTATCTGCACGGTTGGGTGCAGTATGCGAGACGGGGGTTTGTTAGGCGTGTCGCGCTTTAGTGGTGGGTGCCTTCGGTTTAGTGGAAGGAGTCACCGCATGCGCAGGAGCCTGCTGCGTTGGGGTTGTCGATGGAGAAGCCCTGCTTTTCGATGGTGTCTTCGAAGTCGATGGTGGAGCCGTCGAGGTAGGGTGCGCTCATCTTGTCGACGATAACTTCTACGCCGTCGAAGTTGCGGACTGCGTCGCCGTCGAGGACACGCTCGTCGAAGTAGAGCTGGTAGATGAGGCCGGAGCAGCCGCCGGGCTGGACGGCGATGCGCAGGCGCAGGTCGGTGCGGCCTTCCTGTTCGAGGAGGGTGTGGACCTTGGTCTGTGCTACTTCGGTGAGGTTGACGCCGTGGGTCGGCAGTTCGATGGTGGTTTCACTCATTGGTGTTGTCCTTTTGTTTGGTTGGTTGCCCGTGTGCGCCGCGTGTGGTGCGTGCGGGTGTTTTATCCTTCACGATACGCGCCCGAGTGTTTGATGCACAACCTAGGGTGTGCATAGTTCGCCGGGGGCGTGAGTTTTGGTGTGGGGCTTAACAATTAATTCTGCTTCTAGGATACCGAAAAAGTGGGGGTTGGGGTTTGTGACCCTTCTCCCCCACTTTTTGTGGATGTTTCTCCCCCGCGCTTCTTGAAGCTTTCTAGCCGAGTGGGTGCTGGTCAGCGAGCGCGTTTAGCGAGCGCCGAGTGCGCTGAGCAGCAGTGCCTCCGCCAGGATTGCGTTCTTGAAGTCCGGGATGTACAGGGACTCGTTGGCGCTGTGGGCGCGGGTGTCGGGGTCTTCCACACCGGTGACCAGAATCTGTGCCTGCGGGAAGGTCTGCTTCAGGTCGGCGATGAACGGAATGGAGCCGCCCATGCCGGTCTGTACGGGTTCCAGGTCCCAGGCGGCGCGCATGGCGTCCAGAGCGGTCTGCGCACCGTCTGCGTCCACCTCGGTCGAGAAGGGCATGCCGGAATCCACGGCGGTGTAGCTGACCTCAGCGCCGTGGGGTGCGTGGGCCTTGATGTGCTCGGCGAGCGCGCGGTGTGCGTTTTCGGGGGTGTCGCCGGGTGCGAGACGGGTGCTGATGCGTGCTCGGGAGAGGACTGCCAGGGTGTTGGAGGAGGTCGCGATGGAGGGGATGTCCATGCCGATGACGGAGATGGCCGGCTGGGTCCACAGGCGGGAGGCGACGGTTCCGGTGCCTGCGAGGGGTACTGAGTCGAGGATGCCGGAGTCGTTGCGGAAGTCTGCTTCGGCGTATTCGAGTTCGGGTTCGGGGGCTCGGTGTAGGCCTTCGACGGCTACGGCGCCGGTGGCGTCGTGCAGGGTTGCGAGGAGCTGTGCCATGAGGGTGTGTGCGTCGAGCATGGGGCCGCCGAACATGCCGGAGTGGATGGCGTGGCTGCCGACGCGTACTTCGATGTCGCCGGATGCGACGCCGCGCAGGCTGGTGGTGAGTGCGGGTACGCCGGCGCGCCAGTTGGCGGAGTCTGCGACGATGATGTAGTCGGCGGATAGTTCGTCGCGGTAGGTGTTGAGGAAGGAGACGAAGGAGGGTGAGCCTGCTTCTTCTTCGCCTTCGATGAAGAGTTTCACGCCGAGTTTGAAGTCATCGCCGAGGGTTTCGTTGATGGCTGCGAGCGCGGCGAGGTGTACGAGGATGCCTGCTTTGTCGTCTGCTGCGCCGCGGCCGTAGAGGCGGTCGCCCTTGCGGGTGGCGACGAAGGGTTCGGTGTCCCAGAGGTCGAGGTTGCCGGCGGGCTGTACGTCGTGGTGGGCGTAGAGCAGGATGGTCGGGTAGCCTTCGGCGGCGGGGCGGGAGGCGATGACGGCGGGCATGCCCTGCTTTTCGGTGCCGTCGGCAGTGGTGTAGGTGGCGCGTTCGATGCGTGCGTTGTCGAAGCCTGCCTTGCGGGCGAGTGCGGCGACTGCTTCTGCACTGCGGTCGACCTGGGTGAGGTCGTGGGATTCCCAGGCGATGGAGGGAATGGCGACGAGGTCGGTGAGGGTTTGTAGGGTGGCTTCGAATCGTTCGTTGATTGCGTCGTTGAGGGCGCTGTGGTGGGTGAATTCAGTAGTCATGTTTCTACCTTACATCGCGGGGTGTGGGGGTGTGTTATTCGGGGTCTTGCGGTGGGGTGGGGCTGTGGTGTTTCAGGCTCTGATGTGGTTTTGTTGTGGAGGGGGTGTATCTGTGTGTGTCGGGTATGATGGGAGGGTGTTTGGTCGTAAGAATAAGAAGGCTGAGACTGAAGCTGCTCAGCCGCAGGTTGTAGAGGAGCCGCAGGCTCCGGTTGATCCGAAGTTTACCCCGAAGAAGGGCCGTCCGACTCCTTCGCGTAAGGAGCGGGAGGCGGCTCGTCATAGGCCTCTGGTGGGCGGCGGTGATCGTGCGCTTGCGAATGATCGTGAGGCGCGTGCTGAGCTTCGTCGTCGTGAGCGTGAGGATAACGCTAAGCTTCGTGCTCGTCAGAATGAGGCGTTGCATGGCGGCGATCAGCGTTTCTTGCCTCTTGTGGATCAGGGTCCGCAGCGTCGTTACATCCGTGATTATGTGGATGCGCGCCGTAACCTGGGCGATTTCATGCTGATTGTTCTGTTGGTTCTGCTGGTTGGCGGCTGGATCGGTCAGGGTGTTTCGGGTTCGTCCGAGGTTGGCGTTTCGATTTATTACGGTTCTGTGTACGCGATGTATGCCGCGATGTTGCTGTGGGTGATTGATTATTTCATTCTGTGGCGTGGCCTGAAGAAGAAGCTGATTGCTAAGTTCGGCGAGGTTCAGCGCGGTGGTGGTATGTACACCTTTAACCGTGTGATGATGGTTCGTCGTTGGCGCCGTCCGGTTCCGATGGTGAAGTACGGCGAGTACCCGCGCTAATCGTTAGTACCCTGTGGCGCGGCCCCGTGTTGGGGTTGCGTTTGTGGGGTGTGTGGAGAGGTCCTGATTGTTTGGGCCTCTCCCCTATTTTTATGCCCGCTAATCCTTACCCTCTTACGCGGCGAATGTATCGCTTAGACGTCGATTTGGGAGTAGAGGATCTGCCATCTGCCGTCGCGGTGTTCGAGGGCGAAGGTGTAGATTTCTTCTTCCTTGTCGCTGCTCCAGGTTTCTTGGCGACCATCTGGTTCCACGTCGGTTTCTTTGTCCCATTCGTGGCGGGTTTTCAGGCGGTAGGTTTGATCGTCCTCGGTCCAGGGCTCGCCTACGGGCTTGAAGTATTGGATGCCGTCGATGACCCAGCCGCCGCGCCGGTAGAGTGCTTCTATTTCCCGGTAGATTTTGAGTTCTCCGTCGTTTGTCGAGGAGAGGAATTCGCGTGCTTTGCTGTAGTCGCCGGTTTGGATGCCGTAGTTAATCCACTGGTTCCAGGCGTCCATGGTTTTGCGGATGCCGTCGGGGGTCTTGGCGCGGTATCCGTTTTCGGGGGCGTTGGGTTTGGGAACGTTCTGGGCGGGGCCTTTTGCGTCTGCTTTGCGGTATTCGCCGGCGCTGTTGCCGGTGCTTGAGCTGCTGTTGGTGGCAGGTGTGCCGGAGGCGGTGGATCCGTCTCCTGCAGTTGTGATGTCGTGCGGCACGCAGGCGGCGAGTAGGGTGCCGAGGCTGATGAGGGTGCCTCCGGTCAGCATTGAGCGGCGGTTCAGCGCGTTGGGGGTCATGGGTGGTCCTCCACATCGTTGTAGTGCATGATTTCCCGTCTATCTCCATTATGCGGGGGTGCGCGCCTAGAACCCGTTATTGGTCTATTCTCATCGTCCGGTTGTTGCCCGGTTGTTGTCCGCGGTGGTTCGTCCGATTACGCGAGCTGTTTGCCCGCGCAGAAACGCAAAAGGGGCACCGCATCCACCCCAACGGGTAGAGAACGGTGCCCCCTCAGCACGCCGGGAGCGTGAGGCTCCCTCCCCCGCCAGTCACCCGGCGGGGCGTAAACCTTTTAGCGGCGAGCGCGGCGCAGCTTCACCAGGCCACGGTTAATGTGTGCCGCCCAGAGCGGGCCCTCGTACAGGAAGGCGGTGTAGCCCTGCACCAGGTCGGCGCCAGCGTCCAGGCGTTCCTGCACGTCCTCGGCGGTGGTCACGCCGCCGACGGAGATGATGGCCAGGTCGTCGCCGATTTCGCGCTTGAGCAGGCGCAGCACCTCGAGGGAGCGGGGCTTCAGCGGCGCGCCGGAGAGGCCGCCGGCACCGATTTCCTTGACCTTGGTCATATCGCTGGTCAGGCCCAGGCCTTCGCGGGCGATGGTGGTGTTGGTGGCGATGATGCCGTCCAGCTTCAGCTCCTTGGCCAGGGCCGCCACCTCGATGATGTCCTCGTCGACCAGGTCGGGTGCGATCTTGACGGTGAGGGGTACGTGGCGGTTGGGGCTGACGCGGTTTGCCTCCTCGCGCACGGCGGTGAGCAGCGGGCGCAGCGACTCGATAGCCTGCAGGGTGCGCAGACCCGGAGTGTTCGGGGAGGAGACGTTGACGACCAGGTAGTCTGCCTGCGGTGCCAGGGTGCGGGTAGAGATCAGGTAGTCCTCGATAGCGTTCTCGAGCTCCACGACCTTGGTCTTGCCGATGTTCACGCCGATGATGGGGCGTACGACGCCGCGGTATTCGGTTTCGAGGTCTGCGCGGGCGGCGGCTACGCGCGGGCCTGCCGCTGCGGCGCCGTCATTGTTGAAGCCCATGCGGTTGATGACGGCCTTGTCTTCGACGAGGCGGAAGAGGCGCGGCTGCGGGTTGCCGGGCTGCGCCTGGCCGGTGATGGTGCCGATCTCGACGTGGCCGAAGCCGATACCAGCCAGCGCGGCGATGCCCTTGCCGCCCTTGTCGAAGCCCGCGGCCAGGCCGAAGGGCGAGGGGAAGGTGATGCCCATGACGGTGGTTGCCAGTTCGGGTGCGGGCTGGAAGTACTTGCGCAGCGCGCGGGTGATGCCGACGTTACGCAGGGTCTGCACGCCCCAGAAGCCGATGTGGTGTGCCTTCTCGGGGTCCATGCCCTTGAAGAAGATGTTGAAGAAGGTCGGGTAGATGCGCATTTGTTCTCCCTAGTGTTGGAGGTGTGGGTGGTTTGTGGGCGGCGAACCGGGTCGCCACGTTGGGGCGCTAACGCCTGGGCTTAGTGGTCGGCCTACTCGGCGGCGATGGCGTCGACTGCGCCCCCGTAGCGGCGGTCGCGGCGCGCGTACTCTTCGACGGCTTCCCAGAGGGTGCGGCGGTCGACGTCGGGCCAGAGCACGTTCATGAAGACGAACTCGGCGTAGGCGCTCTGCCACAGCAGGAAGTTTGAGATGCGCTGCTCACCGGAGGAACGCAGGAACAGGTCAACGTCGGGCAGGTCGGGTTCGTCCAGGTACTTTTGGATGGTCTTTTCGGTGATGCTGCCGGGCTTGAGCTTGCCCGCGGCAACGTCTGCCGCGATGGCTGCGGCCGCGTCGGCGATTTCTGCGCGGCCGCCGTAGTTCACGCACATGGTGAGGGTGCAGACGGTGTTGTCGATGGTTTCGCGCTCGCAGAGCTCGAGCTCTTCGATGACGCTCTTCCACAGCTTGGGTCGGCGACCGGCCCAGCGGATGCGCACGCCCCAGGTCTTGAGGGTTGCCAGCTGGCGCTGCAGCACCTCGGTGGAGAAACGCATGATGAATGCAACCTCGCTGGGCGAGCGCTTCCAGTTTTCGGTGGAGAAGGCGTAGGCGGTCACGTACGGGATGCCCATTTCGATGGCGCCCGCGACGACATCCAGCAGGGCGGCCTCGCCGGCGCGGTGGCCCTCGGTGCGGGGCAGGCCGCGTTCGTTGGCCCAGCGCCCGTTGCCGTCCATGACGACGGCGACGTGCTGGGGGATGAACTTCTTCGGGATGGGAGGCGGGGTTGCCCCGGTGGGGTGCGGGGGCGGGGGTACGGGCTGGGTGCGTGCCATGTGTGCCTTTCTTCCCTGGCGGGTTCTCCCCCGGGGTCGTTTGCCTAGATATGCGCCAGATATAAACCTGGCGTGCTGTTAGCTATTTTACCGTGGCACGGCGCGCATGGGCGGGCGCTTCGGGTGTTATTTTGCGGGGGTTTCCGCCTCGAGCGCCCCGAAGGTTTTGAGGGGGTGTTCCAGCAGATTTTGGGTGGTGGCGAGGTAGAGTTTGAGGATTTTATCGGCGGTTCCGCGGGGTGCGGCGTCGATGGTTTCCCAGGCGCTCGGGTTGGGGCTGGCGGCGGCGAGCGCGTAGGCCAGGTCTTCGGCCGTGAGAGCGGTGAGGGGCGCATCAGTGGCGGGGGCGCACTTCGGGCAGAGGACGGTGTACTGGCCGTAGGTGTGGGCAGTGTGGAAGGCAAGGTATCGGCCCGGGGCTTCCGCCGTGCCCTCCCGAGCCGTGGCTTCGGGCGTAAGTGGGGTGCCGCATCGGGTGCATCGCTCGCCGATGAGGGGCCAGCCGGAGCGGTCCATGGCGCGGGCCAGGTAGCGGGTGAGCACGCGCTGGGGGGTGTGCTGCGCGTGGGCTAGGGTTGCGAATGCCCCGTGGGTGAGCGTGTACAGTTCGGTGGTTCCGGCGTTGTTTTGGGTGAGGTCTTCGGCGAGTTCGGCGATGGTGGAGGCGCAGGTGTACGCGGCGTAGTCGGCCATGATGGGGCCGGTGTAGGCGTGCAGGGTTGCGGCCTGGGTGATGGTGTGCAGGTTGGTGCGGCCGCGGCTGAAGGAAAGGTCGGTGTGCATGAACGGTTCGAGTCGTCCGCCGAACTTGGAGGTGGGTTTGCGCACGGCCTTGGCGACGGCGTGGGTGATTCCGCCGTCGCGGGTGAGCATGATGATGATGCGGTCGGTTTCGCCGAGTTTTTGAGTGCGGAGGATGAGGGCGGCATCGCGCCAGGTGCGGGGTTCGCTCACGGGTGTCTCCGTTCTCGAGAGTTGTTCGCTGACTGTCGTTCTGCGGGTTCTGACGGATGCGCGGTGGTTCCCCCGCGGGGTGCGTGCGACATCTGCGGCTGCGGTATCTGCGGTGTTCGTCGCGCCGCATGCGGGTGCACCGGGTACGGTTCGACCCCTGCCGCATCACCCCGCGTGGGGGTGGCGATCAGGGGTCGGAACGTATGGTGAGGTGTATTAGTCCTCGTACTCGATATCGTCGTCGTCGATGTCGTCTTCGTCGTCGAGGATTTCCTCGAGATCGTCTTCCTCATCATCACCGTACACGCTCAGGGGGGTGACCTCTTCGTAGGCCTCGAAGAGGGCGTCTTCGTAAGCCTCGAAGGCGTTGGCAATTTCTACGTAGGCCTCATCGATGGCGGGGTCGTGCTCGCCGTTGCGTTCAATCACGGCGGACAGGTGGGCCTCCAGCGCGTCGAGGAGGCGGGTGAGTTCGGTGCGAGGATCAGTGCTCATGCTCTTTATTCTACTACCTACGGGAGCGTGGCGTGTTTTCGCCCGTCATACGTTACGACCCCATAGACTGAGCCCGCCGCATCCAGTCATGTACTGTGACGGATGCGGCGGGCTCTCATGGGGCGCTGGCCCCGGGTCTAGCTGTTAGAAGCCCAGCGATGCGGCCGAGGCGCGGATTGCCTCAGCGGATGCCTTCAGCTGTGCCATCTCAGCCTCGTTCATGGGAACCGGCAGAACGCGCTGGATACCCTCGCGGTTGACGATGGTGGGCAGGGACAGTGCAACGTCCTTGAAGCCGTAGAGCTCGCCTGCGATGGTGGTGGAGACGGGCAGCACTGCGTTCTGGCCGCCGAGGAATGCCTCGGCGATACGTGCACCGGAGATACCGATGGCGTAGTTGGTGGAGCCCTTACCCTCGATAACCTTGTAGGCTGCGCGCATAGCCTCGGTGGCCAGCTCGGTGCGGACCTCTTCGGTGAAGAGCTGCTTGCCGTCCTGCTCCCACTCGGTCAGGGGGACCATGCCGATGTTGGCTGCGGACCAGACGGGGAACTCGGAGTCGCCGTGCTCACCAACGACGTTCGCGTGAACGCTCTTGATGGAGACGCCGGCCTTGTTTGCGATCAGCCAGCGCAGACGGGAGGAGTCGAGCACGGTACCGGAGGAGAGCACGCGGTTGGCGGGCAGGCCGGTAATCTTCTGGGCCACGACGGTCAGCACGTCGCAGGGGTTGGTGACGAGCATGATGATGGCGTTGGGGGCCACGGAAAGCACGTTCGGCAGCAGCTTCTCGAGGATGGCAACGTTTGCGCCGGCCAGTTCGAGGCGGGGCTGGCCCGGCTTCTGACGGGCACCTGCGGTGATGATAATCATGTCGCAATCGCGCAGCAGCTCGATATCGTCGCCGCCGGTGACGGTTGCCTCGTGAGCGAACATTGCGCCGTGGGCGATGTCGAGTGCCTCTGCGTGAGCGCGCTTGCCGTCGATGTCGTACAGGACGATTTCATCGGCGGAACCGCGAACCATTGCTGCGTATGCGGTTGCGCTACCGACGCCGCCTGCACCGATGACGCCGAGCTTGGTGGGGGTGTTGACACCGTTCATTGCTGTATGCCCTCTTTCGTGAGAGTTATCTGTGCTGTGCGAGTGTTTTCTCGCGGGATGGCGAAGCGGGGTGTGTGCCTCGGGTTTCTGTTGCACCGCGCACAGTGCGGGGTGCACGTGTGGCCGAGGTGAGGTGTTTCCCGGTGCCTCGCTTCGTTATGTTCTATTATGCCGAAGAATTTGCGTTTTGTGTGGGGTTAATTTGTCTTTTCTGATGGGTCATGGTGACTTTATGAGCGTGCAGGGATGTTTTTCGCTCATAAAACCAAATAATGCGGTTCTGACCTTTTGAGCAATCTCACATCTGCCGGTTGGGGCACTTGGGTATCTTGCCCCCGAGCGGTGCGAGCGCGAACCCCGACAAACCCGCGGGGGCCGGAAACCCCAATACGGCCCCGAAGACCACGGCACGCGACTACTACCCGGCGAAGTAGCCCTCCACATCCACGGCGCCGCCGGCCTCCTCAAAATGGGTGCGCACCGCGCGGGCCAGCTCGTCGTCCACCAGGTAATCCACCACCACAAACGCCAGGCCGAAGGCGGCATCCAGTGCGCCGGCCACAGCCTCCGGGGTGTTGGCCGCGACCGCGAACTGCTCGGTGTGCATGCCGGTGCCTTCCGGCGCGATGCCGATGAGCGGGTGAATACCGGGCACGCGCAGGCTCACGTTACCGAAATCCGTAGAGGCCGCCAGGGTATCGCTCACGGTCCCGGGCGGATACGGGTGCCGACCCACGGCACGTTGGGAGGCCACCCACCGCTTCAGTAGCGGCCCGTTGGTACGCACGGGCATGGTCATGGGCGAGCCATCCCAGGTCACCTCAGCGGAAACCCCGGCCATGAGGGCGGCACCGCGCAGTACCTCCTCCACGCGGCGCGAGAGCGCTCGCAGGGTGGGGGCGTGCTTGGAGCGGATATTAATGTGTAGGCTCGCGGTGGCGGGAATCAGGTTCGGTGCTTCTCCCCCGCGGTCAATAATCGCGTGGATGCGGTCGGACCCGGGAATCTGCTGGCGCAGCAGGCCGAGCCCCTGGTAGGCGAGGCTGGCCGCATCCAGCGCGTTGCGTCCCATGAAGGGATGCGAGGAGGCGTGCGCGCTCACGCCGGTGTAGGTGACGCGACATTCGCGGCGGCCCAGCCACGCCTGGTCCGCCACGTCCATGAAGTAGGGGTGCACCATGATTGCGGCATCCACAGAGTCGAAGGCACCGGCGCGGGCCATGAGCTCCTTGCCGGCTTCGGACTCCTCGGCGGGAGTGCCGTAGTAGAGTACCCGCCCGCTGAAGGCATCCGGGGTAGCCGCGAGCGTATCCGCCAGGGCGAGGAACGCTCCGAGGCCGGCGGTGGCGATAACATTGTGGCCACAGCCGTGCCCGATGCCCGGTAGCGCGTCGTACTCGGAGAGAATCGCAATGGTGCGGTGCTTTTCGGGGTCGTAGTCGGCGCTGGTCAGCTCGACCGCGAAGGCGGTGTCGATTCCGAAGGCGGGGTGGGTGACGGTGAGGTCCGGGTGTGCGGTGCGCACTGCCTCGACGAGCGTGGATGAGGCGAAGCGCTCGCGGTAGGCGGTTTCGGGATGCGCGTGGATCGCCCGAAGAATTTCGGTGAGATCGCTGGCGCGGTTGGCGATGGAGTCCGCGAGGGCACGGCGGGTATCGTCCAGGCCGCAGTCGTGGTCGAGGCGATGACCGAAAGGTTTGCCGTGGCGATTGCTCGGGCGTTTCTTGGGGTGCGGGCCGGGCAGAGAGCCTCCGCCGTCGGGTTCTCCGTGGTGACCGGCGTGGTGTTTGCCTCTGCCGATGCGGCGGTCGGCGGCGTTCTTGCGCTGTTGCGTCTCGTAGGCGAGCACCTCGGCGTACTCGCTGCCGCGCTGACGGTCGGCGTCCGGTGCGGCGTAGCGGTGCACGGTGGGGGCTGGCTGTTCGGGGCGAGAGGGTTCCGCTCCAAGCGTAGTTTTTGCCTCGGGTGCGACAGGATTTTCGGGAGTGCTTGCGGGGTTCGTGCTCATGGACTCTACGCTACCGTGCGCGCATCACCTACGCTAGCCAACCCGCACATGAAGGGTCGAAGTAACCCTATTTGGTAGGTCAAGATAACTTTATGAAGAAATGTGCGTCACATAAAAGATTTTTTGTATGTCGCCTAGTTTTCTGCGCTTCACAGGAGTAGCGTTAAGCAGTGAGAGCGGTAATCCTACCGTCCTCCTACAACCGGCGTCGCGATGAGCATGTCGGCAGGAAAGTTCACTATCTCGGTGAACGCATCCGCAAGGTTGCTTCCCTTTTCAACCTCGCGAGCGCGCACCGTCATTCTACCGCTCACCACGGCAGAACCCGATGGTAACTACCTGGCAGATGCACACCGCCGTGAGACGCCACAACCACGTTTTAATACGTTTAAGGAGCTCCATCCCATGAAGGCAGCACGCTTCTACGACCGTAACGACATCCGCATTGAAGACATCCCCGCACCCGAAGCCGCTGCGGGCGAGGTTCTGATTAAGGTCGCATGGTGCGGCATTTGCGGTACCGACCTGCACGAATACCTGGACGGCCCCATCTTCTGCCCCAAGCATGGCCACCCCCACCCGATTTCCGGTGAGGACTCCCCCGTGACCCTCGGCCACGAATTCTCCGGTGTCGTTGAGGCCCTGGGCGAGGGTGTTGACGACCTGAAGGTCGGCGACCACGTCGTCGTCGAGCCCTACATCATTGCTGATGACGTCTACACCGGCCCCGAGTCCAAGGACTACCACCTGTCCAAGGACATGAACTTCATCGGTCTGGCAGGTCGCGGTGGCGGCCTGTCCGAGAAGGTTGCTGTCAAGCGCCGCTGGGTTCACAAGATTCCTAACAACATTCCCCTGGACGAGGCTGCACTGATTGAGCCCCTGAGCGTTGGTTACCACGCTGTTGAGCGTGCCGGCGAGTTCAAGGAAGGCGCATACGCACTGGTCACCGGTGCCGGCCCCATCGGTCTGCTGACCTCCGCCGTGCTGAAGGCTAAGGGTGCTAAGGTCATCATCTCCGAGCTGTCCTCCCTGCGCCGCCAGAAGGCTCTGGACTCCGGCGTTGCCGACTACGCTTTCTCCCCCGCTGAGACCGACGTTCTGGCCGAGATTCACAAGCTGACCGACGGTCGTGGCGCCGACATCGCTTTCGAGTGCACCTCCGTTCAGCCCGCACTGGACCTGATTCTGGATGCCCTCAAGCCCACCGGTAAGGTCGTCATCGTCTCTATTTGGGGTAAGCCTGCTTCCCTGGATGTTCAGAAGATTGTGCTCAAGGAGATCGATATCCGCGGCACCATCGCTTACGTGAACTCCCACCCCGAGACCATCAAGCTGGTTGAGTCCGGCAAGATCGACCTCAAGCCCTTCATCACCGGCAAGATTGCTGTGGAGGACCTGATTGACAAGGGCTTCGACACCCTGATTCACCACAACGAGACCGCTGTGAAGATTCTGGTCACCACCGACCCGGAGCGCCTGGCCGAGTAATACGGTTCGCTCAGCGAGTTTCTAGCCCTGCACTAGCGGGGTGAACTAGATAGCGGGGCGGGGTTCCTCATGGAGCCTCGCCCCGCTACTTTTTTGTGTACTTTTTACCGGGCATACAAAAATCCCCGGTTCCGAAGAACCGGGGATTATCTGTGCGCGAGGGGGGACTTGAACCCCCACCCTCTAAATGCGAGGACTAGCACCTCAAGCTAGCGCGTCTGCCTATTCCGCCACCCGCGCAGGTGACTCTCGAACGTTTTCCTTGCGGTGCCGTTCGAAGCAACACGTAATACTATACGGACTTTCGGGGATCTCCGCAAATCAGGAAAGCATGTTATGCATCACACTATTGTGCGGAAGGTTCGCGAGTGATTAGGAGCCGTGCGCATCCGCCAGAATACCCTCACGTCCCCTACTCCGCGGAGGTTATATGACGGGAACGGCCCGCAAACTCCCAGATTTCTTTCAGGAACGATTAGAATAAGGAACTATGAACAACGAGAACCTCTCCCGCGAAGAAGCCGCAGAACGTTCGGCTCTTATCAGCGTTGATAGCTACGACGTACACGTCGACCTGACGAACGCCAAGGACCCCGAATTCGAGTCCTACCCCACCGCAGCCACCGTCCGTTTCTCCTGCAACACCCCCGGCGCAGAAACCTTCATCGACTACATTCACCACAGCATTGACTCCGTCAAGCTCAACGGTGTCGAGCTGAAGCTGGACGAAGTCGTTGACGGCGCACGCATCCGTCTGGCCAACCTGAAGGCCGAGAACGTGCTGACCATCCACGGCCGCTCCTACTACTCCCGCTCCGGCGAGGGCCTGCACCGCTACTTCGACCCCTCCGACGGTCGCGTGTACCTGTACACCCAGTACGAGCCCTCCGACTGCCGCCGCGTCTTCCCCAACTTCGAGCAGCCCGACCTGAAGGCCGTCTTCAACTTCCGCATTACCGCACCCAAGGACTGGGTCGTTAGCTCCAACGCCGTGCTCGAGTCGCAGGTGACCGACCCCTCCGACGACTCCATCTCCAAGCGCGTCTTCGCCCCCACCGCCAAGATTTCCACCTACATCACCGCAATCCTGGCCGGCGAGTACTTCACCGCAACCACCACCTACAAGCCCAAGAGCAAGGTCAACAGCGGTGACATTCCCCTGGTCGCCTACTGCCGCCAGTCCCTGAAGCCGCACTTCGACTACGACCACATCTTCAAGGTCACCGAGAACGGCCTGGACTTCTTCCAGGACCTCTTCGACTACCCCTACCCGTACCCCAAGTACGAGCAGGCCTTCGTGCCCGAATACAATATCGGCGCCATGGAGAACCCCGGTCTGGTCACCTTCACCGAGGACTACATCTTCGTTTCCGGCGCGACCGAGGACGACCTGGAGGGTCGCACCAACACCATCTGCCACGAGATGGCGCACATGTGGTTCGGCGACCTGGTCACCATGAAGTGGTGGGACGACCTGTGGCTCAAGGAGTCCTTCGCAGACTTCATGGGTACCCTGGGTGCCAAGGAAGCTAACCACTTCGAGGATGCGTGGGTCACCTTCGCTAACAACCGCAAGGCCTGGGCCTACATGCAGGACCAGCTGCCCACCACCCACCCCATCGTGGCTGACATCCCCCATCTGGAGGCCGCAGCACAGAACTTCGACGGCATCACCTACGCCAAGGGCGCCTCGGTCCTCAAGCAGCTGGTCGCCTACGTCGGCTTCGACACCTTCATTGAAGCAGCACGCGTGTACTTCAAGCGCTTCGAATGGGGCAACACCTCCCTGAACGACTTCCTGCAGGTACTCAACGAAGTCTCCGGCCGCGACATGCAGGCCTGGGCCGATGCCTGGCTGCAGACCTCCGGCGTGTCCGCACTGGGCACCAAGCGCGTCTACGGCGAAGACGGTCAGCTCACCGACCTGATCCTCACCCAGGAACTGCCCGCACAGCAGCCCGCAGGTCTGGGCCGCCCCCACGTGGCAAAGCTGGAAACCTTCGCGCTGACCGACGGCAAGCTCATCTCCACCGGTGTGCTCTCCCTCGAGTACCCGGCAGAGCCCATCTCCGAGTACCGTGTGGAGCTGACCGATGAGCAGAAGAAGCTCGTGGGCGAGGCCGACCTGCTCATGCTCAACGCCGAGGACCACACCTACGCCAAGGTCGCCCTGACCGACGAAGACGGCCTGCAGGCCGCCATCGAGGGCGTCTCCACCCTCGAATCCGCGCTCTCCCGCGGCCTCATCTGGGGATCCCTCTGGGAGAACGTCCGCGACGCCCGCCTGCCCGTCACCACCTACGTGGATGCGGTTGTCCGCAATGTCTCCAAGGAACCCAGCGCATCCCTGCTGGGCACCATGGTCAACAACTCGCAGGTCGCCATCGCCACCTTCTCGGCACCCACCGGCCGCGAACGCCTCTACGACGCCCTCTACGACGCCTTCTCCGCCGCCCTGGCTCAGGCTAAGCCCGGTTCGGACGAGCAGCTGATCCTGCTGCGCGGCCTGATCTCGGTCTCGACCAACGCTACCAAGGGCGAGGAGCTCTGCCGCGACATTGCCCGCGGTGCGTTCGAGGACACCACCGGCGATATCGCAGATGCGACCGGCATCCCCTACGACCAGAACCTGGGTTGGAGCGCCCTGGGTGCGCTCGCAAGCCGCAACCTGGTCACCGTGGAGGAGCTGGAGCGTGCCTCCAAGTACAGCCCCTCCTCGATTTCCTCGAACGGTTACGCGTACGCAATGGCCGCTCTGCCGAACGCCGAGCGCAAGGCTGCCGCGTACAAGACCATCATGGACGACGAGTCGCTGTCGAACGATGCTCTGGCCTCGACCATTAATGGTTACGTGCGCGGCCCGGTGGAGTTGCGCGAGCAGTACTACGGCCCCTACTTTGAGGCCCTGCTGGGCGTGTGGGAGTCCCGATCGATTGGTATGGCTTCGCGTATTGTGCGCGGCCTGTACCCGAAGGCTCCGTACAACACCGGTTCGACCGAGGGCCTCGGCGTGGACGACAACCCGTCGGTCAAGCTGGCTCAGCAGTGGCTGGAGGCAAACCCCGAGGCTCCCTCGGCTCTGCGCCGCCTGGTTCTGGAGGCTCAGGATCACGGCCACCGTTCGATTGTGGCTCAGAAGTTCAACGCCTCCCTGCAGGCTAAGTAGTAGCCAAGCTAAGCGCTTACGCTTAGGATGCGGGTCATAGCGTCCCGCAATGATGAACCGCCGCTCGGCACGCTCCCGGTAGATTTCCGGGAACGTGCCGAGCGGCGTCTTGCGCGTCCCGGTGCAGAGCGTGCGCAGAGAAGGTTACCCGGCAGGGATGCCGCACCGCGCCGACCGGATGAGTGCCGGAAGAAAAGACAGATAAACGTCACCCGCATATGTGAGCTGTGCGCCCGTAAACCATGAGAGAATGGACTAGGTATCAGCTCATTTAGACACGGATCAGAAGGAGTTTTCAGTGGTCGACTACGCACTCGGTGATCGCGGTAGCGTCGAAATTGTCACCGACGATTACTATGAAGCGGAAACCCTCCAAGTTTTTGAGGAACTGCACATCGACCGTGAACGCATCTGGTACGGTGAGGCGCGACTCGTCCCCGAGCCTGATAACCCCTACGAGCCGAATAGCATTGCCGTCTATATTGACGAGTTCAAGGTCGGTCGCATGAGCGCTGCCGATTCGGCGGCCTATTGGGAGCCCATCACCCGCGTGGTTGCCTCCGGGTACGAGCCGATTGCGCATCTGCAGCTTTCCGCCGTGGCCGTTCGCACCGAGAACGGTGACATGCGCGTGAAGAGCTCCGGTGTACTCTCCCTGTCCGCACCCGGTTCACTGTTCCCCCTCAACGATGCGCCCACCCGTGCCACCCTGCTCCCCCAGGGACCGTCCATGAAGGTTCTGGACGAGAAGGAGCACTCCGAATACCTGCACAGCATTTTGCCGCCCAGCGGTGAGGGTCGCGTGATTCTGACCCTGGAGGCTAACCAGCTGAAGACCTCCGACGGTCGTGTGGTCGATAGCGTGGAGGTGCGTCACGATCGCAAGCTGGTGGGTCGCCTGAGCACCCAGATGTCTGAACAGCTGGCCCCCGTGATTCGCTATGCCTTTGAGCACGATCGCCTCACAAGCGCCTGGGGTACGATTCGTGGTAACACTCTGGAGCTGTCGCTGACCGTTCAGGCTGCACGCCCGGTCGACATTCCGCAGGAATGGTACGAGACTCTGCCCAATAATGTTCCGGCTCTGCTGCCGGCCGGTGAAGAGTACGAGGTGCCCGCAGCCTACGTGCCGAGCGAGGGTGAGCGACACCGCGCCGAGACTGCGGCTCAGGCGCCGAAGAAGCGCCGTGGGTTTATCAGCTCCCTGACCGGTGGTTCCTCAGCATCCGAGCCGTCTGCTGATGAGCCGGTCGCCGAGAAGCCGGTGATTGAGTACACTCTGGAGGAAGAGGAGTACTACGAGCCCTCGGAACGTGAGCGACTGCTGAACCTGGTCAAGGGTGCTGGCCTGGCGGTTCTGCTGGCCGGCCTAATTTCGATGCTCTGGACCCCGATTCTCGGTATCCTGATTGCAATCATGGGTGGTGCCGTGGCTGCGGTGGCCTTCTACTTCGGTCGCCGGGCCGACGAGTACGACATTTACGAGGACGAAGAGTACATCGAAGAGGAGGCGGACGAGGAGGAGTACGAATCCGCGCAGGACTCCTCCACCACCTCGGTGTAGTCCTCCCCCCGTTTAAGAGAGCGTCAGAGAACGGCACGCCGCCGGGCTCTGACGCTCTCTTTGTGTGTTCAACTTTCCAGAAGAATCTTCCACTCCATCCGCGGTGGGTGCACTATCGGGAAACCCACGAAACGGTTCAGCTCGGGTATAGCAGAGGGCGGCCCCCTCACCCCTTTCGGTGAGGGGGCCGCCCTCGTTCCTACACCCGCACCGGGTGAGGAGGGATACTAGTCCTGGCCGTAGGTAGCCATGAACTGATCCATCGTATCGTGCTGCAGCGCGTTTGCCAGCTGAGCATTTGCCGCCTGGTTAACCAGAACGATGGACTGGCCATCGTACGACCAACCCGGACCGGCGTTCGGCAGGGTCGTCATGTGCATCGAGGTGTCACCGCTGGTCAGCACCGGAGCCGCAAGCTGAGCAATCTGCATTGCGTTCAGTCCCTGGTCCACGCGTACGTATCCCGCGACGGACTCCACGGCGGACTGGAAGGAAGCCACGTTGTTCAACGCGCCCTTGGCCTTCATCGTGCTGTACAGTCCGCGCAGGAATGCGCGCTGGTTACGCACACGCTGGTAGTCACCGTCAGCGAACTGGTAGCGGGCACGCACGAAGGCCAGCGCAGCGCCACCATCCATGTGCTGCGTACCCTGGCGGAACGACCAGGCGTTAATGTCGAAGTCGAAGGGGACCTGCACATCCACGCCACCCACGGAGTTCACGAGTGACTTGAATCCCTCGAACTCCATCTCGGCCACGTGATCGATCTTCACACCCACAAGGTTCTCAATCGTGGCCACCTGCAGAGAGATACCACCGTAGTTCAGCGCGGCGTTAATCTTTGCGGGACCGTAGCCGGGGATGTTCACCCAGGTATCACGCATAATCGAGACCAGATACACGCCCTTGCCGTCGGCGGGAATGTGCATCAGCATGATGGTGTCGGCACGGGAGCCGCTCACCATAGCCGCCTCGGAACCGGAGCGGGTGTCGCTACCCAGCAGCAGAATATTCTGGCCCGGTCCCTTGACGGTGTCGTAGCTGTAGCCGTCATCGAGAATACCGTCGCCGTTCTTATCATGCTCGCTCGCGTTAGCGGCCAGCGCGGCCTCGGCACCCTCTCCAGAGGAAGAGCCATTCTGGTTGGTGACCTTCGGTGCCTGCAGCTCGGAAATGTTCAGTGGCTTTGCCTCGCCAAGCTTCTCTTTAATCTTGGCTTGGTCTTCATCCACCTTGGTGATGGAATCAAATTTCTCGGTCTGGCTATCCCAGGTATGGCCGGCACGCCATAGGAAGAAGCCAACGCCAAGGGCGATAACCAGCAGAAGAATCAGCAGAATCAGCAGGGTACGCTTAATCCATTTCTTCTTCTGCGACGGTTCAGAGTGTTCGTCGCTCATTATTATCCTTTGTTTGAAGTGGTGATAGGCGAGAAGGCAACGCCCATTTCGCCGTAATTCCCCGGTGATGTGGTAGCCGGAGCATCATCGGTGCTAGTGAAGGGCGGTGTGTGCACACCTCGCAAAATACTTTCCCATTGTAGCGCTGTCAGCTGTGTAGCGGGCACCCTATCCCGCCCGTGGCAGTACAGCGTTCCTCACGTTCTAGCGAAAAACCCCGCCCCCCTTGAAAGCCAAGGGAAGCGGGGCCTTTAAAACGCTATACGGCGCAATCTTTCGGGAAGAATTAAGCCTTCTTGCCGAAGTTTGCAAAGCGTGCGTTGAAGCGCTCGACGCGACCTGCGGAGTCCATGATGCGCTGCTTACCGGTGTAGAACGGGTGCGACTCAGACGAGATTTCAACCTCGATGATCGGGTACTCGTTGCCGTCTTCCCACTTCTCAACCTTGTCAGAGGTGCGGGTGGAACGGGTCAGGAAGACCTTGCCGGATGCGAGGTCGCGGAACAGAACCGGCTTGTATTCCGGGTGGATATCTGCCTTCATTGATTTACCTTCTTCTGCTACTGGATTTTGCCAGTAGCCCTTATATAGATGGAGTAGGTTTTTCGATGTGCGGCTGTCGAGAAAACTTGAGAGCGCATCACCATTGCGCCCGCATGGGCGAGCACAACCCGTTAAGGGTACCACCTTTACGGTTTAAATCCCAGCGCCGCGGCCAATCACATAGCGATTCCCCGGCGCGCTCGGCCGGTCCCTAGCGCGGGCGCGTCTCCCAGAAGGCGACGGCGCTCGCCGCGGCCACATTCAGCGAATCCACGCCGTGGGACATGGGAATCATCACGGTATCGTTGCAGGCCGCCAGGGTGCGCGGCGAAAGACCGTGACCCTCGGTGCCCAGGATGAGCGCAAGCTTTTCATCGCCGCGGGCGGCCAGCTCATCCAGGCTCAGGGAGTCCTCCTCCAGGGCCATGGCGGCGCTTCTGAAACCCAGCTCGTGCAGGGTCTGCAGGTCGGTCGGCCAGGACTGCAGCCGGGCCCACGGAACCTGGAATACGGTACCCATCGACACGCGAATCGACCTGCGGTACAGCGGGTCGGCGCATCGAGGGGTAACCAGCACGGCATCCACATCCAGGGCCGCCGCCGAACGGAAAATCGCGCCCACGTTCGTATGGTCCACGATGTCTTCCAGAATGGCCACGCGACGCGCCCCGTTCAGTAGCTCCTGCAGGGGCTGAGGCGCCGGGCGGGCCATTGCCGCCAGGGCGCCGCGGTGCAGGTGAAAGCCGGTCACCTGCTCCAGCTGCTCCTCACTACCCACGTAGGCGGGGGTGCCCGGGTGTTCCCGCAGGACGTCCGCCAGGTCATCAGCCCATTTCTCACTCATGAGGAAGGAGACAGGCTGATGACCGGCCGCGAGCGCCCGACGAATCACCTTGGAGGATTCGGCAATGTAAATCCCCCACTGCGGTTCCAGGGCGCTACGCAGCTTCACATCGGTCAGCTGCGTGTAGTACCGCAGCTGCTGCTCGGGGGCCTGATCCAGGGGCGTGACCGACTCGATTGCGTAGACGCGTTCGGCGCGCTCGGCAATCTGCTCGGCGGTCAGCTGCTTGGGGCCTCGACTCATGCGCGCTTGAAGGCCGAGAAGCGACCCGACGAGGTCACGGTCAGGGCCAGGTCCATGTCGTAGGTTGCGGCGAGGTTGGCCTCGGTGATGGTGGAGAGAATCGGGCCGGCCGCAACCACGCCGCCGTCGCGGATCATCAGGGCGTGGGTGAAGCCGGAGGGAATCTCCTCGAGGTGGTGGGTAATGAGCACGGTGGCCGGTGCGTAGGGGTCAGCGGCCAGGGCGGTCAGTCGCTCCACGAGGTCCTCGCGGCCGGAGATGTCCATGCCCGAGCCGGGCTCGTCCAGCAGCAGCAGTTCGGGGTCGGTCATGAGGGCGCGGGCGATGAGGGCGCGCTTGCGCTCGCCGTCGGAGAGGGAGCCGAAGGTGCGGTCGGCAAGGGTGTCGACGCCCCACTCGGCCAGCAGCTCGGTGGCGCGCTCGTCGTCCATGACGTCGTATTCTTCGTTCCAGCGGCCGGAAACGGCGTATGCGGCGGTGACGACTACGTCGGAGACCTTCTCGGTGGCGGGAATCTGGGTTGCGGAGGCGCCGGAGGACAGGCCGATGCGCGGACGCAGTTCGAAAACGTCGACCGCTCCGAGGGTCTCGTCAAGAATCTCAACCTCGCCGCTGGTGGGGTGCAGGCGGGCCGCCGCGACGGAGAGCAGGGTGGACTTACCGGCGCCGTTGGGGCCCAGCACGACCCAGCGTTCACCTTCGTTCACGGTCCAGGAAACGTCGTTGAGGATCTTGCGGCCGCCGCGGACGACGGAAACGTTCTGCAGGTTGAGTACGGTGCTCATGGTTCTTCTTCCAGTGAATTGGCGGGTGGG
>NZ_KV797970.1:379803-385469 GCF_001809565.1 Rothia sp. HMSC072B03 | reverse complement strand
GTGCGCGGCGGCACCCCGCGTTGGGTGCCGCCGCGGCGGGAGTCTTTAGTCGATGAAGCCGCGTGCGCCGCCGACCAGCTCAACGTGGCCGGTCTCGACGTCTGCGGTGACCATCTTCGCGATTTCGTGGGCGAACTCGTTGACGGTGTAGAGCTTGCCCGCGGTCTCACGGCGCTGCTCGATGGCGCCCGGGTGCAGGCGGTTGAGCAGGGTTGCGGTGACGGTGCCTTCAATCATGTCGGCGGAGACCACGACCAGGGAGATGCCCTTCTCGGAGAGTGCGGGAATCTCGGCAATCAGGGCGTCTTCGCCGGCGCGCTTGGACTCGGCGACGGGCTGGTACTCGTCCATGGTCTCGACCTCGCGGATGAAGTGCGCCTGGTGGCTGGTCACGAAGACGATGCGGCCGCCTTCGGGCATCTTCTCTGCGGCCAGGCGAGCCAGGTTCAGCTGGGCGTCGCGGTTCAGGCGCATTGCGTAGTCCTCGCCCATGCCGGTCTCCATGCCGCCCGAGGCGTTCAGAATCAGGTAGTCCAGGGAGCCAAAGGTCTCGACGGCGGTGTTGACGAGGGTCTGCAGATCCTCGGCCTTGGTCACGTCAGCCTGCACGGCGACGGCCTTGCCGCCGGCCTCTTCGATGGCCTTGACGATCTTGTTGGCGCGCGGTGCCTTGGAACGGTAGTTCACGACGATGTTGGCGCCTTCGGCGGCGAGAATCTGTGCGGTGTCTGCGCCGACGCCTCGGGAGGAGCCGGTGATGATGATGGTCTTGCCGGTCAGCTGTGCCATTCGGTGTACGTCCTTTGTGTTGTTCAACGATGGTGTCTAACGTTGCGTGCAACGTCGATGTCTTGTGGCGCGGCCCGCGCACGCAGGCGGCGGTGCGACGAGCCGCGCGACGGGCGGACGGTAGTCGTACCGCCACCCCCGCCGGGATGCAGTCTTTGCGGGTTTTAGTGGCCCATGCCCAGGCCGCCGTCCACGGGGATGACGGCGCCGGAGATGTAGTTTGCCTCGTCGGAGGCGAGCCAGCGAACCACGCGTGCAACCTCTTCGGCCTCTGCGAAGCGGCCGGCCGGGATGGAGGCGAGGTAGTTCTTCTTGGTTTCCTCGGGCAGAACATCGGTCATGGCGGTGTTGATGAAGCCCGGTGCCACCACGTTCGCGGTGATGTTGCGGCCGCCCAGCTCGCGGGTGATGGAGCGGGCCATACCGACCAGTGCCGCCTTGGAGGCGGAGTAGTTGACCTGGCCGGGCGAACCGTACAGGCCCACCACGGAGGAGATGAGGATGATGCGGCCGCGCTTGAGCTTGAGCATGCCCTTGATGGCGCGCTGCACCACGCGGAACGAGCCGGTGAGGTTCGTGTCAATCACGTCGGTGAAGTCGGCTTCCTTCATGCGCATCAGGAGCATGTCGCGGGTAATGCCGGCGTTGGCAACCAGCACCTCAACGGGGCCGTATTCCGCCTCGATGGCTTTGAAGGCTTCGTTAATGCTGTCGGCGTCGCGCACATCCGCCTTGACGGCGAAAAATTCTTCGGGAGCCTCGCCGCTGCGGTAGGTGATGCAGACGTTGTGGCCCGATGCCTGGAATTCCTTGGCAATTTCGTAGCCGATGCCTCGGTTACCGCCGGTGACCAGGACGGTCTTGGGAGTGTTTTCGCTCATGAGCTTCCTTGGTGAGTCGACCCCTCGCGGTCGGCGCCGATGCAGCGGCTCCGCGGCCGGGGTGTGGACGGATGGACAGTCGAAGCCTATTTTACCGCGTTTTACGCTCGAGGTGCCGCAGGCTACACCGCGCTCGCTCCCCCGTCACTACCCTATCGCGCCTCGAGAACGCCCTTTATACACGCTGCGCCCGCGCGTAGACTAACTCATGGTGCCTCCGCGGCGGAGGCGCCCGTACCGTTCGTGAAAGGATTGGGAATCATGGATCTTCTGGGTTCGCTCTCGCAGGATGCGCAGCCCGAGTACGCGAAGTGTTCGCGTAAGGGGTGCCGGCAGGCGGCGGAGTTCCAGCTGCTGTGGAACAACCCCAAGGTGCACACCCCCGAGCGTCGAAAGATTTGGTTGGCCTGCTCGGAGCACGTGGGTTGGTTGGAGAACTACCTGCGCGAGCGCGAGTTCTGGAAGCAGACGCTACCCTTCGATGGCTCCATGGCGGATTCCTCCGAGTAGCCGGCGGAAAGGGCTCGGCGAAGGGACCACCCCTCAATCGAAACTACTTTCGATATATGCTATATTTGTTCTAATAGCTTTAGATTGAGGCACTCTCCACGCACCCCCAGCGCCCACCAGCACTCCAGGAGGCAACCCCCATGATGGGATACTCGCACACCGTCAGCGCCGCCGCCGGCTGGTTGGCTCTGGTCGAGACGGGAGTTGTGCAGGTTCCGGACACTCCCACGCTCGTTGTCACGACCCTGGCGTGCGCCGGGGCCGGCATGCTGCCGGACATTGACCATCACAACGGCAGTATCGCGAATTCCATCCCGCCCGTTTCGCGGTGGGTGGCACGCATTGTGGGGGCCGTGAGCGGTGGTCACCGCAAGGGCACCCACTCCATTCTGGGCTTGGTGGCCTTCTGGGCCATCGCGTACTTTAGCGCAAGCATTAGCTACAACGGCATCCCGTGGGCCTCGCTCCTCCTGGCCGCTTTCTCGGGAGGCCTGGCCCTGCGGGTTCTGGGAGCCCCGGGCGGATGGATTGGCGCCATCGCACTGGGCTATGCCGCCTACACGACGGATTCACTCACGCTCCTCCCCTGGGCCTTCTCGGTGGGCGCCACGATTCACCTCATCGGCGATCTGCTCACCACCCGCGGCCTGCTCCCCCTCTACCCCATCGTCATTAAACCGCTAGTGGCCTCGCCCCTGTGGAAGAAGAGCGGCTACATGGCACTGCCCATCCTGGGGGACGCCGGCAGCGTACGCGAAAAGGCCCTGACCCTCGCGTTGAGCATCTACATTGGATGGTACGCCGCCGCCATGATGGGATTCGTGGAGTACCCGTTCCAGACGTTTGGACTGGGCGTCCACGCCGTAAAGTAGCACCGCAGCCTCACGGATAGATTTTCACGAGCCAACATCCCGAGGACAAAGCGACCTCGCAGCAGCTCGGCGGCAGAATATATAACCACCCCAAAACACGAAGGCACCCCGTCACTTCACTAGGAAGCGGCGGGGTGCCTCGCAATAATCATCCCGAACCTGTCGGGCTAAGAGACTAAGCGTCCTGGATGGGCCAGAAGACGTCAACCTCAACGTTCTCTTCACCGGAGGTGGGGTACTTCTCGAATTCAGTGTTGTGCATTGGTGTTCTCCATTCATGAGCGGGCGGGAGTTTCCTCTCCCCCGCGTCAGCTCGTCGATGGTGACGAGCTTTAGATTCGCTTGTGCGTCCTCGCATCAGCGGGAACAACTCCAGTCTATACCCGAAGGATGTTGTGTTTCTACTAAAAATCCCACAATGTCAGTAGGCACACACGAAAAATTCAAAAACCCCACACGTACGCTCGAATATCTCGGGTGAAAACGTTTCTTTGAAATCTAAAAACCCACAAGGCAACATTGTTTTTTCGTCAAATAGTGCCTGTGATTCATAAGGTTCCACCCACAAACCCAATGCACTAATGAGCAATATAGGCATATACGACCAGAAAGCAATGCAAACCCACGGGTCAGGTCACATTTTTTCGTGATATTCGAGAAGGTAACTCCAGAAGAGACACGAAAAAGGCCCCGGCACCATACGGTGCCGGAGCCTCCTTACCTTTATGCTGGCGAATTACGTTTTAGGCCAGCGAGATGAGGTCCTGGTACTCCTTCGACCAGAGGTCCTCCACCGCATCCGGCAGAAGCAGCACGCGCTCGGGGTTGAGCGCCTCCACCGCACCCTCATCGTGCGAAACCATGACGATTGCCCCCTGGTACGCCTTCAGCGCATGCAAAATCTCCTCGCGGGAGGCCGGGTCGAGGTTGTTGGTCGGCTCATCCAGCAGCAGCACGTTCGCGCTCGAGGCCACGAGCGTCGCCAGGGCGAGACGGGTCTTCTCGCCACCGGAGAGAACGCCGGCCGGCTTATCCACGTCATCCCCCGAGAAGAGGAAGGAACCCAGAATCGTGCGCACTCGGGTGTCATCCAGGTCGGGCGCCGCGGACTTCATGTTCTCGAATACGGTCCGGTCGCCATCCAGAATCTCGTGCTCCTGGGCAAAGTATCCCAGCTTCGCGCCGTGACCGTAGATGACCTCGCCGGTATCGGGCTTCGTCGTGCCGGCAAGCATGCGCAGCAGCGTGGTTTTACCCGCACCGTTCAGGCCCAGCACCACCACGCGAGAGCCGCGGTCGATGGCCAGGTCAACGCCCGTGAAAATCTCGAGCGAGCCGTAAGACTTCGACAAACCCTCCGCCGAAAGCGGGGTCTTGCCGCAGGGGGCCGGATCCGGGAAACGGATTGCCGCCACCTTGTCCACCTGACGCTCCTCCTCCAGGCCGCGCAGAAGCTTCTCGGCACGCTTAATCATCTGCTGGGCGGCAGCGGCCTTCGTGGCCTTGGCTCGCATCTTATTCGCCTGCTCCATGAGGGCGCTCGCCTTCTTCTGGGCGTTGGCGCGCTCGCGCTTGCGGCGGTGTTCGTCCTGCTCGCGCTGGGCCAGATAGTTCTTCCAGCCCATGTTGTACTGGTCAATCACGCAGCGGTTGGCGTCCAGGTAAAAGACGCGGTTGACGACGAGCTCCATGAGGTCCACGTCGTGGCTGATGACCAGCAGGCCACCCGAGAAGTTCTTGAGGAAGTCCCGCAGCCACATGATCGAGTCGGCATCCAGGTGGTTGGTCGGCTCGTCCAGCAACATGGTGTCCGCGTTCGAGAAGAGGATGCGCGCCAGCTCCACGCGGCGACGCTGACCGCCCGAAAGGGTCGAAAGCGGCTGGGAGAGCACGCGCTCGGGCAGGTCCAGGTTGGAGGTGATGACCGCGGCCTCGGACTCGGCGGCGTACCCACCGCCGGCAATAAACTCTGCCTCGAGACGGTCGTAGCGGCGCAGGCCCTTGGCGCGCACCGCCTCGTCCTCGCTGGCCATGTCTTCCTGGGCCTGACGCATCTTGCGGGCCACGCCGTCCAGGCCGCGAGCCGAGAGGATGCGGTCACGGGCCAACTGGCTCATGTCGTCCACCTTGGGGTCCTGCGGCAGGTAGCCAATCTCGCCGCTGCGGGTGACGGTGCCGTCCGCGGGCAGAGTGAGTCCGGCCAGTACCTTGGTCATGGTGGTCTTGCCGGCGCCATTGCGGCCCACCAGGCCGATCTTGTCGCCCTTGTCGATGCGGAAGGTGACGTCTTCCATCAGCAGGCGCGCGCCGGCGCGCAGTTCAAGGTTCTGTACGGCAATCATGGGTGTCTTTCGGGTGGGACGGTCTGCGTGGTGTTGGTGCTCCGGGCCGATTCCCAAGAGGAGAACCACCGGGCGAGCACCCCATCAATTTTAGTGCAGGGATGCCGTGCGTGCATGTGGGTTTGCTTTTATTTCTGTGGTGACGGGTGTAGGATACCTATCGAACACTGTTCAATGGTAATGTTCTGCTGGGACGTTTCACGCCGCGCAGCGACGCCGCGCGAACCGATCCCTCCGGCTCTCTCTCTCTCCCCCCCCCCCCCCCCCCCCCC
>NZ_KV797970.1:343428-379703 GCF_001809565.1 Rothia sp. HMSC072B03 | reverse complement strand
AAACCCGTCCCCAAAGGAGTACACGCCGATGTCCGGACCCACACGCGAATCCACGCCGCGCCGCAACGACGCCGCCCGCAGCTCGGTCGCCACCGACCTCTCCCTCATTGCCGTCTTCGCGGCCCTCATCGCCGCCCTGGCCATCATGCCCGCCATGAGCCTCGGCGGCATCGCCGTCCCCTTCACCTTCCAGACCCTCGGTATTTACATCACCGCCCAGGTGCTCGGCGGCAAGCGCGCCGCCGCCGCCGTGGCGCTGTACCTGCTGGTTGGCTTCGCCGGCCTGCCCATCTTCGCGAAGGGCGGCGCGGGCCTGGGTTCGCTCGCATCCCCGAGTGCCGGCTACCTGCTGGGCTTCCTGCCCTTCGCCGCCATTGCCGGCACCCTCGCATACCTGTTCACCCGTAACACCCGCTCGGTCGGTGCTACTTTCCTCATGGCCCTGCTGGCAAACTTCTGCGGTTTTGTGGTTCTGACCGCCTGCGGCATCGCCGGTATGATGGTGAACGCCCACATGAGTTTTATCGCCGCGTTCAACGCGGCCATGGTATTCGTCCCCTGGGATCTGGTGAAGTCCGTCATCGCGGTTCTGGTCGGCTTGTCGGTGCGCCGCGCCTTCCCGTCCCCGACTTCCACCCAGCGTTAGAGACGCCTCCAAACCACCCGAGAGGAAGCTATGTTTTTCCGCCGCTCCCCGCGCCAGAGTACACCGCAGACCGTGCAGGGCGAGCAGGCGGATAGCGCCTCCACCAGCATGCCCGCCCTCGAGCTCGAATCGGTGAGTGTTTTCACCGAACTGCCCGAAGGCGGGCATCGCCGTATCCTCAAGAACGTGAGCCTGCGCTTCACCGCGAAGCGCACCGCGGTGCTGGGCCTCAACGGTAGCGGCAAATCGACCCTGCTGGGGCTTTTTAACGGGCTCACCCACCCGGACGAGGGCATTGTGCGCGTCAACGGCGTGGACACCCTGCAGGCGCCGAGCCGCGGCTCCAACGGTATCGGCTCGCAGGGCGCTTTCGAGGGCGTAGGGATGCTCTTCGCTCAGCCGGAGGCGCAGCTCATCATGCCCACCGTCGCAGAAGATATTGACCTGAGCCTGCGCCGCGCCGCGGCCGTTGAGAGAACCGCGCTCAACGGCGAGCAGCGCCGCGAGCGGGTTCGTGAGCTCCTGCGCGAGCGCGGCCTCGAGCGGCTGGAGAACCAGAGCGTCTTCACCCTCTCGGGAGGCGAAAAGCAGCTGGTGGCCCTCACCAGCGTTCTTGCGGCTGGCCCGCAGATCCTTCTGCTGGATGAGCCGACTACCCTGCTGGATCTGCGGAACCGGGCGCGGTTACTGAAGCACCTGGAGTCCCTGGACCAGATGCTGGTGCTCAGCACGCACGATCTGGATTTGGCGGCCTCCTGCGATGAAGCCGTAATCATTCACGACGGGTGCCTGCTCGCCCGGGGGGATGCGGCGCAGATGGTGCAGCGGTACCGGCTGTGGTGTGCCGAGGGGTTCCCGAATGAGGGGGCAGCCGAAGGTACGGATTCAGCGGGAGGCGCGCATGAGCGCTAACATGCCGCGCGCGAACCCCCGTGTGAATCCTCGCCCCGCCTCCCGGGGGTCCGGCTTCAACCCCGGCACCCTGCTGGTGGGTTTCTATCAGCCGCTGAACACGCCGGTGCATCGGGCGCCGCTGTGGTTCAAGGGAACGCTTTTCTTTGGGTTGTTCATTGTGCTGGCGGTGACCGGCTGGCAGGTGGCGCTGGTGGCTTTGGCCGCGGCCACGCTGTGCGCGCTGTGGGCTGGAGTGTCCGCCTCCCAGCTGTGGCTGGTGGTCCGAACGCTGGCGCTATTGCTGCTGATTATGGCCGCCTACTACGTGCTGACGGGCCAATACGCTTCCGGTGCGGATGCCATCGCGACCATGCTGACAGCCTTCTACGCTTCCCGTACTCTGCTGGTGAGTACTCCCCTGCCGGTTCTGATTGACGGTTTTGTGCGGCTGTGCTCGCCCCTGCGTTTTATGGGTCTTTCGCCCGAGCGTCTGGGGTTGCTGATTGCCCTCATGATTCGTTCCATCCCGGCGCTCGTGGACCGCTGGGGTGCCCTGCAGCGGGCGGCGGTGGCGCGTGACCTTCCGCGCCGCATGTATTGGCGCCTACTGATTCCCTGGGTGGTGCAGGCGGTGGATTACGCGACGGCGACCGCTCGGGCTTTGCGGGCGCGTCGTGTGGACGAGCTGAAATAGGCGGATTGGGGCGGTGACGCACGGTAAACCCGCGCAGAGAGTAAGGGCGGGGTGAAGAGTCACCCCGCCCCTACGCTTTTACCCCGGGGTTGAGTTCAGCCGCCTTTAGGGCGTCTCGACGACCACTGCCGCCGGGAGCTGCTCCCACCACAGGTACCAGTCGTGCTGGCCGTAGAGCGCCTCCACGAGCTTGTCGAAGCCGCGGTAGACGCGCACCGGCATTGCCGAGGAGACCATCGTGTGCTCGACCGCCAGAATCTCGGTGTCGCGGCGGGTGGTCACGGGAACCGGCGTGTAGAACTCGATGAATTCGGCCGCGATGACCGCCGGGTAGGCGTCGTCGCGTTCCAGCCAGTAGCGGGCGATGGCCAGCATGGTTTCGGGGGCGGGGCTGACGTCCCAGCCGCCGAAGGGGAAGTACGCGAAGACGTCGGAAGCAACCTGAACCGGCATGTCCACGATGAGAAGTTCGGAGGCCCGCTCGATATCGGTGGCCTTGACCTTCTCATTGAGGACCCCGGCGGTCAGCTCGAAGGGGTATTCCGCGTCCAGCGGTGCGTTGAGGTCTTCCTCGCTGAGCTCACCGTGTTCCATGAGGTGCCGGTAGACGTTCAGGTAGGTGGTCTCGTTGAGGCTCCGGAAAGCCTCGTGCGCGGCCCGTTCCACGCCAACCTGTCGCAGGTGTTCGTGCTGGGCCACGAGGAGCCCAACCGCGTACTGCTGAATCGTGTCAGCGGTAATCTCCCCGACGGGTGTTGAGGTGCGTATGGATACGTTGTTCTCAATGGTCCCGAGCAGGGTGGAGTCAAGGGCAACCACGATGGGGGTTATTCCCTTATTCTTGCCCTCGTAGAGGTGTTCGAGGTATCGCCGGTTGAGTTCGGCTCGTGGGGCGCCGTGGCGGATTCGCTCGTGGGGGTAGGGATACAGGGCGACGAAGCGCTCGTAGAGCTCTGCCATGGTGTTCTCCGATGTTTGGTTACCCCAAGTTTAGCGCTTATTTCCGGGGAAAAAAGGGGGTTTTTAGTGCCCCGGAGCACCCCTCCGAATCGCGCGTTTTTTTCGTTTGATGAGCTGCTATCGGTGAGGTCCAAACGGGTCTAAACGTTCGTTGTATTGGGCGGTTTCGGCGAACAAATCTTCCGAAAAAAGTTTGGAATTTTTTTGGTCGGCTGCTGAGACGAAAGGGCGGGTCGTGCTCCCCCGTCGCGGGGGCCTACCGAGCGGGACTGAGCCGGCGCCCGGTTGGGCCGTCCGACCCCGCGCCCGCGTTCGTTCCCGAGCACTCGCAAATTTCGCGCACAGCGCCTCCCGCCCTCGAGCGCATCTTCCCTGGAATGATACCCAACGTCAGGTGCGGGCGATAAGCTTCCCGATTCTCCCGGCTAGCCCGTCATATTTACGTATTTACGCGCTCTTATGGCGTTTCTCTGGTGGTATTTGACAGGGTGCCGTACAGTAGGGGTACCAGCTATCTATACCTCGGTTTGTATAGCCGGTAGCGTCAATTGATCGAGTCGTAACCAACGGAGGTTCTCGTGACGAATAGCTACTACAAAGAGATGATTCGCCTGGCAGACAGCATCGCTGATAAGGCGCATGAGGGACAGACGGACCGCAACGGCTGGCCTTACATCTCTCACCCTCGTCGTGTTGCCCTGGGGGCACGCAAGCTCGTTTCTGAGATGGCATCCTCGACCTCTCCCGACACTTCCCTGGAGGAGCTGAAGGCTGAGGTACAGATTGTCGCCCTGCTGCATGACACGGTGGAAGATACCGGAGTGTCGCTGCCCTACCTGGCTCGCTACTTCTCCCCTCAGATTGTGGACGCCGTCGAGGCGCTGACCCGCCGCCCCGGTGAGTCGCGCGTTTCGTACCTGGGACGCGTGCGCGCCAACGATTTGGCCCGCCTGGTGAAGCGCGCCGACATCATGGACAACCTGGACCCGCACCGTCTGGCAAAGCTGGACGAGCCGACCCGCTCCTGCCTGCACATCAAGTACGAGCACTCGCTGGAGCTTCTGGGCCTGAACGAGTAACCTGTCTGGCCGCGGCGAATAGCATCTCAGATGCATAACAAAGCCGCCCGGTGTATGGATACTGTATCCACGCACCGGGCGGCTTCTAAATTATCTGTTGAATTAGTTCAGATGGGAGACTGCGTAATCGGCCTCTTCCTCGGTGAATCCTTCAACCGAAGAAGTCAGCTGAGAACGAATTGCCTCGGGAGACATACTCATCGTCTTCTGGTAGCTCTTAGCCTTCTCCAGGGCATTTGCGTTCCAGTCAGCCTTCACGTTGTCCACAGCGTACTGGGCCGCCTCGGGGCTAAACTTCTCAAATTCACTGGTGAGCTGGTTATAGATACCCTGCTTAGACATGTGCATGGTGCGAGAGTACGATTCAGCCTTCTTCAAAGCAGACTTATATTCGGTGGGAACGTTGTTATCGTTCTGCTTCGTGTTGGGTTCTGCCGCGCCTGCAGAGGAAGATTCACCGCCAGATTCCTGAGAAGCTTCAGCAACGGCAGAAGAATCGGCAGCCGCCGAAGATGAAGAAGCGCTCGTAGACTTGCTGGAGCCACCACCCATCACCGAAGCGCAACCACCAAGAAGAACAAGAATAACGAGAGTGATGAACCACCAACGGAGGTAGAAGGGCTTCTTCTTAACGTAGACAGAACCGTCAGCGGCGATAATCTTTTGTGCCATGATTTCCTTTCGGCGTCCTCAAGCGGCCGTTGCATGAGGAGCCTAGTATGACGTGAGTGTATGATTCACAAGGAATCATACTTGGACCCCCCCCCAGTCAAATTGTCCTAATTATCAATAAAAAATCTATCCTTGTTGTCACCGCATAATCCTCAGCCTACAAAACATAGCGCTAGGTCTTTGCCCTAATTTTTAACAACATAAAAACACCCGCCGGGTGCGGAGAGTCTATACTCTCCACACCCGGCGGGTATCTATTCAGCGTCTAGGAGCTTAGATGTTGAAGCCCAGCGCGCGCATCATGTCGCGGCCGTCCTCGGTGATACGCTCCGGACCCCACGGCGGCATCCAAACCCAGTTCACGCGCCAGGAATCCACCACGTTCTCCAGGTTGGCCTGCACCTGTTCCTCAATCACTTCCTGCAGCGGGCAGGCTGCGGTGGTGAGGGTCAGATCCAGGATGAGGGTGCCGTCCTCATCCCAGCGCAGACCGTAGAGCAGGCCGAGGTCAACAATGTTGACGCCGAGCTCCGGGTCAATGACCTCCTTGAGGGCTTCCTCAATATCTTCCTGAGGAACACGACCCTGCACAGTCTCAGTCATAGTTCAATCTTTCTTGTCGAATCCGGTGACGGAAAGCAGGTTACTTCTTACCCACGTAAGAGACGTAGCCCTCTTCCTCCAGGCGGTCAGCCAGCTCGGGGCCGCCCTGATCAACCATCTTGCCGTCCACGAACACGTGCACGAACTGCGGCTTGATGTAGCGCAGGATGCGGGTGTAGTGGGTAATCAGCATGACGCCCATGTCGTTAGCCTCGTGAGCGCGGTTCACGCCCTCGGACACAATCTTCAGAGCGTCGACGTCCAGGCCGGAGTCGGTCTCGTCGAGAATGGCGAACTTGGGCTTGAGCAGCTCGAGCTGCAGAATCTCGTGGCGCTTCTTCTCACCACCGGAGAAGCCCTCGTTCACGTTACGGGAGATGAAGTCGGGGTCGATCTCCAGGTTCTTCATGGCTTCCTTAACGTCCTTGGTCCAGGTACGCAGGGAGGGAGCCTTGCCGTCCACTGCAGTCTTTGCGGAGCGCAGGAAGTTCGACATGGTCACGCCGGGAATCTCAACCGGGTACTGCATTGCGAGGAAGAGGCCAGCGCGGGCACGCTCGTCAACGCTCATCTCGGTGATGTCCTGGCCGTCCAGCAGAATCTGGCCGGAATCAACCTGGTACTTGGGGTGGCCGGCGATGGTCGAAGCCAGGGTGGACTTACCGGAACCGTTGGGGCCCATGATGGCGTGAATCTCGCCCGAGTTGATGGTCAGGTTAACGCCCTTGAGGATGGGCTTGGTGGTTTCGTCATCGAGGATGACCGAGACGTGAAGGTCCTTGATTTCAAGAGTAGACATTATTTCTCCTGGTAAAGCTTAGTTGTTGCTGAGTGCGAGCTCTGCCTCAAGGGCCTCGGTGAGCTGCTCTTCAAGTTCGGGAACGCGAATCTGCTGAATGACCTCGTTCAGGAAGCCGCGCACGACCAGACGGCGGGCCTCAGCCTCCGGAATACCGCGAGCCTGCAGGTACCACAGGTGCTGCTCATCGAGCTGGCCGGTGGTGGATGCGTGACCGGCGCCCTCAATCAGGCCGGTCTCAATCTCCAGGTTCGGCACGGAGTCGGCGCGGGGGCCAATTTCCAGCAGCAGGTTACGGTTCAGCTCGTAGGTGTCGGTGCCTTCAGCGTCCTTACCAATCAGAACGTCGCCAACCCACACCGAGTGTGCACCCTTACCCTGCAGCGCGCCCTTGTAGGTCACGCGGGACTTGCAGTTGGGCACGGAGTGGTCCACGAACAGACGGGACTCAATGTGCTGGCCGGCATCCACGAAGTACAGGCCGTACATTTCGGTCTCGGCGCCGGGAGCGGTGAACTTGGTCGAGGGGGTCACGCGCACCAGGTCGCCACCGAGGGAAACCACCACGTGCTTGAAGCGGGAGTTGCGGCCCAGCTTAGCGTACTGTGCGGAGGTGTGGATGGCGTCGTCAGCCCACTGCTGGACGGACACGACGTTCAGCTCGGCCTCGTCGTCCACCACGAACTCGATGTTCTGTGCGAGCACGGTGGAGCCGGTGTGGCGGATGACCACGACGGCCTTCGAGAAGGGCTTAGCCTCAATCACGATGTGCTGGGCGGCGGGCTCGTTGCCGGTGCCGTCGATATCAATCTCGACGTGCTCGGACAGCTCGGCCTCGGCGGGGATGGTCACCACGGTTGCCTCGGAGAAGCTGGACCAGGCGTTAGCCGCCACGCGATCCTCGGGAACACCGGCGGAGCCGATGCGCTCGTCCTCGCGGGAGACGGTCTCAACCTTGACCTGCTCGGGTGCGGTCACCTTCGGTGCCGGTGCGGTGCCGGTCAGCTTCTCCAGGTGCAGGCCACCCAGACGCTTCAGCGGGGTGAAGCGCCAATCCTCTTCACGGCCGGTCAGCGGAGCGAAGTCCTCCACGTTGTAGGAGGTCTTACGCTCGGCACGGGATGCCTCCAGCACCTTCTGGATGTTGTTCGGGTTGGAGCCCTGGTGGTGTGCCTCGGTGGCACGGTACAGGGTGTCATCGTGGGCGAACTCGGTGGCGAGCTTCTCGCCCTCCTGGTCCATACCGGGGATGATCGGGGAGTGGTAACCCAGAGTTTCTTCGTTGGTCGGCATTAGCCCACAGATCCTTCCATCTGAAGTTCGATCAGGCGGTTCAGTTCGAGTGCGTACTCCATCGGCAGCTCGCGGGCAATAGGCTCAACGAAGCCGCGAACGATCATCGCCATTGCTTCTTCTTCGCTCAGGCCACGCTGCATCAGGTAGAACAGCTGGTCTTCAGAGACGCGGGAAACCGTCGCCTCGTGACCCATGGTCACATCGTCCTCGCGCACGTCCACGTAGGGGTAGGTGTCAGAACGGGAGATGGTGTCCACCAGCAGGGCGTCACACACCACGGAGGACTTGGAGTGCTTAGCACCCTCGCGCACCTGAACCAGGCCACGGTAGGCGCTACGGCCACCGTTACGGGCCACGGACTTCGACACAATGGTCGAGGAGGTGTTCGGTGCAATGTGAACCATCTTCGAACCGGTGTCCTGGTGCTGACCCTCGCCAGCGAACGCGATGGACAGGGTCTCACCCTTGGCGTGCTCGCCGACCATGTAGACGGCGGGGTACTTCTGGGTGACCTTCGAACCGATGTTGCCGTCCACCCATTCCATGGTGGCACCCTCGTGCGCAACCGCACGCTTGGTCACCAGGTTGTAGACGTTGTTCGACCAGTTCTGAATCGTGGTGTAGCGAACGCGGGCGTTCTTCTTCAGCACAATCTCAACCACTGCGGAGTGCAGGGAGTCGGACTTGTACACGGGGGCGGTGCAGCCCTCGATGTAGTGAACGTAAGAGCCCTCGTCAGCGATGATCAGGGTGCGCTCGAACTGGCCCATGTTCTCGGTGTTAATACGGAAGTACGCCTGCAGCGGGATTTCCACGTGAACTCCCGGGGGAACATACACGAAGGAACCACCGGACCACACTGCGGTGTTCAGCGCGGAGAACTTATTGTCACCAATCGGGATGATGGAGCCGAAGTACTCCTTGAACAGCTCGGGGTACTCGCGCAGACCGGTGTCGGTGTCGACGAAGATCACGCCCTGCTTCTCCAGGTCCTCACGAATCTGGTGGTACACGACCTCGGACTCGTACTGTGCAGCCACACCCGCGACCAGCGAGTTACGCTCCGCCTCGGGAATACCCAGGCGCTCGTAGGTGGTGCGGATATCCTCGGGCAGTTCCTCCCAGGAGCCGGCCTGACCCTCGGTCGAACGCACGAAGTACTTGATGTTGTCGAAGTCGATTTCGGAAAGATCCGCGCCCCAGGTGGGCATGGGCTTACGCTCGAAGAACTTCAGCGCCTTCAGACGCATGTCCAGCATCCACTGGGGTTCGTTCTTCTTCGCGGAGATGTCACGCACGACGTCCTCGTCCAGGCCGCGCTTTGCTACCTGGCCTGCTTCGTCGGAGTCTGCCCAACCGTACTCGTAGTTACCAATGCCCTCGAGTTCGGGGTTCATCTCCAGGATCTCTGAAATGACGGTATCGTTGGCGTTCTGCCCAACTTTCTCAGTCATTACGGCCTTTCTTCGATGGTTATTACATTCTCTCCGCCACCTGCCGGATGCAGGCGCGGTAGTCCTTGGGGTTCGAGCCGCCGGCTAGACGCTCGGCTTCTCAGCCGGCGTGCCGTCATCGGGCTCGGTCGGCGTGGCTGGTTTCGTCGACTTCGCGTTCTCCGCCACGGTCTCTCGGTTCAGCGGCACGTGCGTGGTGCACACGTGCGCGCCCGAGGCCATCGTGGAGAGCCTGCGAACATCAACGCCCAGAAGATCAGAAATAATCCCGGTCTCCTGCTCACAGAAGACCTGGAAGTCTTCGGCCAGGTCGCGAACCGGGCAGTGGCCCTGGCACAGCTGGATACTCGCGAGGAAGTGCTCCGGCACGCTACGACCCACGGGAGGCTCGGTCACCTGCGCGGTGGCCACGAAACCGTCCCTGCTCATGGCCTCGGCGAGCGCCTTAGCTCGGGCGGCCACGTTGTCTCCGGCGGCTTCCACCACCGGGCGGTAGCGCGCCTCCATCTCGGCTGCGCGGGCGGAGGCGAAGGCCTCCAGCGCCCCGTCGCCGACGGTATCGCGCAGCATCTGCAGGGCGTTACGCGCGATGAGCAGGTAGTCGTTGCCGAGCCGCTCGTGCCCCTGCGGGGCAATCACGTAGCGGCGGGCCGGACGTCCGGCACCCGCGCCGTGCTTCTTAATGGGGGCAACCTCGATCATGTTGCTTGATTCGAGGGCGTCCAGGTGGCGGCGGACCGCGGCGGGGGTCAGGCTGAGCAGCTCCCCCAGGCTTGCAGCGGATACCGGTCCGTGGTTAAGAACGCCGCGGAGCACGCGGTCCCGGGTACGTTCCTCAGCCTCGGCCTTACGCTTGGATGTGCGTGCCGCGGAGGACTTTTTGGTGGAAGCACTACAAGAGCCCGACGCTGCACCTCGGGTGCCGCCTCGGGTCTGTGCCTCACGCTCGGAGGAGCGCTGAGATGTCTTGTTCACGGAATACACAAATAAAGTATGTCCTAATTGTTTTTTCTTTGGCTAGTTAGGTCTTCCTACTTGATGACTTTTTTACCCGAAGCTGAATGTTGATCGTCTTAAAAATGTGTTGAGCACGTGAGGTAGTGCATAGAATATAGGGGTATATCACGCGAATAAATCGAAAGTTATGCCCATGGAGACCACCACCGCACGCGCGGACCGCTCAGAGGAGACAGCCTCCTCCCCCACGGCGCGCAGGCTCACCGTCGCCGAAGAACCGGCGCTGAGCGTCAAGGACCTCATTAAAGAGTTCAAGCCCTCCCGAGCGTTCCGCAATAAGCACCCCGAACGACTCACCGCAAGCGGCTACTACCGCGCCGTCAACCGGGTGAATTTGCGTGTCTTCCCCGGCGAAGTGGTGGTTCTTCTCGGCGCAAACGGCGCAGGTAAGACTACGACCCTCGCCTGCGCCCAGGGCCTGCTCAAGCCCACCCGCGGTACCGTGCGCCTGCTCGGCGAGAACCCCCTCCTGGCAGACCCCGAGCTGCGCGCTAAGGTCGGCATTATGCTCCAGGATGGCGGCCTGCCCAACGCCATGCACCCCATCCCGCTGCTCGAGCACATCGCAAGCATGTACACCGACCCCTACCCGGTTGAAGAGCTCGCGCACCGCCTGGGCATTGATGCGTTCAACGGCACCACGATTCGGCGCCTCTCGGGCGGTCAGAAGCAGCGCGTGGCGCTCGCGGCGGCCCTCATCGGCAAGCCGGACGTGCTCTTCCTCGACGAGCCCTCCGCGGGCCTGGACCCGCAATCGCGCAACGTCGTGTTCGAAATTATTCGCGAACAGCGCGAGCGCGGCGTGGCCATCGTGCTCACCACGCACCTGATTGACGACGCACAGAAGCTTGCCGATTACGTGTACATCATCGAGGACGGCACCACCGTGCAGGAGGGCACCGTTCCCGAGCTGATCGCTAACGACGGCACAAACCGGCTGCGCTACACCCTGGATGCTCCCACCCCCAGCCGCGAGGAGCTGCTCCCGGCGCACCTGCGGGCCGGTGTGAAACTCATCGAGACGGTCCCCTACGTTCCCGCCTCGGAGGAGCACCCGGCCGTGACCGGCGAGTACGAGCTCGTCGGTCCCCTGCGCGCGGAGCACCTGGCGGCCTTCACCGCGGCGCTGGCCGAACGCTACCTCATGCCAATTTCTCTCAAGATGGAACCGAAGACCCTCGAGGACGTCTTCCTCGATATTTCAGGACGTGATATTCGATGAGCCCCACCGCTTCTACCGACCGCGAGCAGAGCACGAGCGTTGCGGCGGACACCTCCGCCCGGGGCGTCGCCATCGACGAGGACGAGGAGTACATCCCGCCCCGCGCGAACTACCCGCTCGTGCGCGTGATTGAGCAGGGTCGTTACGAGACGATGGCGATGCTCCGCAACGGCGAGCAGCTGATGCTGAACATCATCTTCCCCGTCATGGCGCTTCTGGGCCTGCGCTTTACGGGCCTGATTGACGACTACGCACACTCGGTGGGGGTTTCGCGTATGGATGCGGCGGTCCCCGGCGTGCTGGCCCTCTGCGTCATCTCCACGGCGCTGTCGGGCCAGGGCATCGCGACGGGCTTTGACCGCCGCTACGGTGTGCTTCGCTTTCTGGCGACCACTCCCCTGGGCCGCAACGGCCTGATTCTGGGCAAGTGCATCGCCGTAGTGGTCGTACTGATTATCCAGTTCGTGCTCGTGGGCGTGGTCGGGTACGGCCTGGGTTGGCGTCCGGACGCCATCGCCCTCTCGCGAGCCTTCCTCACCCTGCTGCTGGGTGCGGCGGCCTTTACGGCGCTGGGCCTGCTGATTGCCGGTACGGTGCGCGCGGAGGCGACCCTCGCGATTGTGAACATCGCCTGGGTGGTTCTGGCCGGCGCGGGCGGTGTGCTGTTCCCGCTCAGTTCCTTCCCCGATTGGTACGGCGCGATCGTGTCCTGGTTCCCCTCGGCGGCTCTGGGCGAGGCTCTGCGCGGCAACTTCATTCACCACCAGTGGATGGCGGACCCGCACTGGGTTCTGACGGTTTGGACCGTCATTCTCGGCCTGATTGCCTCGCGCAAGTTCAAGTGGTCCGACTAGCCTGACTGCGCCCCTTCGACCTGCGCTTCATGGCTGGTGCTTCACGACCGGTACTTCACCCGATGCCCCGCGGCTTTCGAATAATTCGAAAGCCGCGGGGCATTGCCGTGTCCGGGCGCGGCTGCCACCGAGGGGTCACTAGCAAGCCGTGAAACAGGCGCGGGGCAGATGGGGAGTTTCAGAGGCACCCGCGCGACCAAACCCGGCTGCCGGTGTTCGGGGTTAAAAAGAAAGCCCCCTCCTGCCGAACCACGAGTCCAACCACCACAGTTGGACTCCATCACGTTCATGTTCGGAGGAGGGGCTTTAATCACCGAGGGGCGGACCGACCCAACCACTGTCTCGGTCCGCAACCTTCCCGCTCAACCTTAACATGAGCTTTACCACCCCTCAAAATCTCTTATAGCTGAAGGAAGCCCGCGCCGCACCGATTCCGCGCCGATTCGGCACCGCCTCAACGGTGCGCTCACCCGGCGCTCTCGGGCGGGCGGCGTTCCACCCTGTGAATGTACACACCCTCACATCAGATAGTGCGGCGGAGTGAACTATCCTTGTTAAACGAAAAGGACGCAACCAGCCTCCGGGGCACCCGCCGGAACGCACCGCGCGGAATAAACACCCCCGGGGTACCGTTACGCCCCATGGACAGGGCGTCAGCACCTAGCCGCTGGCGCATCCACTCACCCTTGCGAAAGGACACCCACGTGGCAGAAAACCTCCAGTGGACAGAAACCGATCAGCGAGCCGTTGACACCGCCCGCATCCTTGCCGCCGACGCCGTGGAGAAGGTCGGCTCCGGCCACCCCGGCACCGCGATGAGCCTGGCCCCGGTCGCCTACCTGCTGTTCCAGAAGGTCATGAACCAGGACCCGGCCGACGACCGCTGGGAAGGCCGCGACCGCTTCATCCTCTCCCCCGGCCACACCTCCCTGACCCTGTACACCCAGCTGTTCCTCGGCGGCTACGGCCTCGAGATGAAGGACCTAGAGGAGCTGCGCACCTGGGGTGCCCTCACCCCCGGCCACCCCGAGTACAAGCACACCAAGGGTGTTGAAATCACCACCGGTCCGCTCGGCCAGGGCCTGGCCTCCGCCGTTGGTTTCGCCTACGCACAGCGTCGTATGCGCGGCATGTTCGACCCTGAGGCTGCCCCGGGCACCTCCCCCTTCGACCACCACGTCTACGTCATCGCCTCCGAGGGTGACGTGCAGGAGGGCGTGACCGCCGAAGCCAGCGCGCTTGCGGGCCACCAGGAGCTCGGCAACCTGATTGTCGTCTGGGACCGCAACCACATCTCCATTGAGGAAGACACCGACGTCGCCTTCACCGAGGACGTGGCCAAGCGCTACGAGTCCTACGGTTGGGACGTTCAGCGCGTGGATTGGACCCGCACCGGCGAGTACGTCGAGGACGTCGCCGAACTGTACGCCGCTATTGAGCGCGCCAAGGCTGTCACGGACAAGCCCTCGTTCATCGAGCTGCGCACCATCATCGGCTACCCCGCACCGCACAAGCAGAACACCGGCGCAGTGCACGGCTCCAAGCTCGGTGCCGAGGAAGTTGCCGCCACCAAGGAGGTACTCGGCTTCGACCCCGCCAAGAGCTTCTTCATCGAGGAGAACGTGCTCGAGCACACCCGTCAGCTGCGCGAGCGCGGTGCCGCCGCCCACAAGGCCTGGGACGAGAAGTTCGAGGCCTGGGCCAAGGCCAATCCCGAGCGCGCCGCACTGTACAACCGCCTGGTCGCGGGCGAGCTGCCCGCCGACTACAAGGCCGCCTTCCCCGTGTTCGAGGCCGGCACCTCCGTGGCAACCCGCGCGGCATCCGGCACCGTCATTAACGCTATCGCCGAGACCTTCCCCGAGCTGTGGGGCGGCTCCGCCGACCTGGCCGGTTCGAACCTGACCACCATCAAGGGTGCGGATTCCTTCAACCCGGTATCGCGTAGCACCGAAGACTGGACCGGCAACCCCTACGGTCGCGTGCTGCACTTCGGTATTCGCGAGCAGGCCGCCGCAGCGATCGTCAACGGCATCGTGCTCTCCTCGCCGACCCGCGCGTTCTCGGGCACCTTCTTCGTGTTCTCCGACTACCAGCGCCCGGCGGTTCGCCTCTCGGCTCTGATGGGCGTTCCCTCGCTGTACGTGTGGACCCACGACTCCATCGGCGTGGGCGAGGATGGCCCGACCCACCAGCCCATCGAGCACCTCTCCTCCCTACGCGCCATCCCCGGCTTCGACGTGGTTCGCCCCGCGGACGCCAACGAGACCGCCGTCGCATGGCGCACCATCCTGGAGAAGTCCGATCGCCCCGCAGGTATCGTGCTCTCCCGCCAGAACCTGCCCGTCTGGGCTCGCGAGGATGTACACCCCGACGCCGAGGGCGAGAAGTTCGCCTCCGCAGAGGGCACCGCACGCGGCGGCTACATCATGGCTGACACCGAGGGCACCCCGGACGTCATCCTGATTGCCACCGGCTCCGAGGTTGAGCTGGCCGTCCAGGCTCGCGCAACCCTCGCCGAGCAGGGCATCGCGGCTCGCGTGGTTTCCATGCCTTCGCGCGAGTGGTTCGCTGAGCAGGACGCAGAGTACCGCGAGTCGGTCCTGCCCTCCTCGGTTGCAGCCCGCGTCTCCGTCGAGGCCGGTCTGGCCATGAGCTGGTACGACCTGCTCGGCACCGCTGGCCGCGCCGTGTCCATCGAGCACTTCGGTGCTTCCGCCGACGCGAAGACCCTGTACCGCGAATTTGGTATCACCGCCGAGGCCGTCGTGGAGGCCGCTAAGGCATCCATCGCCGCCGCCAAGTAAGCGATACTCGTGCCCTCGGAACGCAACGGTTCCGGCAGGCTCGACGCGAATGATCCGGGCGCCCCGCTACGAGGGGCGCCCGGGCCCGCTATCGCGTCCCTCCAATACTTTTTCATTTCCTCATTCAAGAATCGAAGGTTTTATCCATGTCTGAGTCCACTCAGAAGCTTTCCGACGCCGGTGTCTCCATCTGGCTTGACGACCTCTCCCGCGAGCGCCTGACCAGCGGCAACCTCGCTGAGCTCATCAAGACCCACAACGTGGTCGGTGTGACCACCAACCCCACCATCTTCGCGGGCGCGCTCTCCAAGGGTGCCGCATACGCCGAGCAGATGCGTGAGCTGGCCGCCGCCGGTGCCGACGTCGAGGAAGCCGTCTTCGCGGCAACCTGCGACGACGTGCGCAACGCCTGCGACGTGTTCGCCCCCATCTACAAGTCCACCAACGGTTTTGACGGTCGTGTCTCCATCGAGGTTGACCCCCGCCTGGCACGCGACGCCGAGGGCACCGCGAAGATGGCGCGTGAGCTCTACGAGCGCGTGGGCCGCGAAAACGTCATGATTAAGATCCCCGCAACCAAGGAAGGTCTGCGCCCCATCGCAGAGACCCTGGCTGCAGGCATCAGCGTGAACGTGACCCTGATTTTCTCCCTGACCCGCTACCGCGAGGTCATCAACGCCTACATGCTCGGCCTGGAGCAGGCGCTGGAGAACGGCAAAGACCTGTCCACCATCCACTCGGTCGCATCCTTCTTCGTCTCCCGCGTGGACACCGAGGTTGACGGCCGCCTGGAGGCTATCGGCGGCGACGCCCTTGAGCTCAAGGGCAAGGCCGGTCTGGCCAACGCACGCCTCGCCTACGAGGTCTTCGAGGAAATGTTCTCCACCGAGCGTTGGGCTCGCCTGCAGGCACACGGCGCGAACGTGCAGCGTCCGCTGTGGGCCTCCACCGGCGTGAAGGACCCCTCGCTGCCCGATACCCTCTACGTGACCGGCCTGGTGGCACCGAACACCGTGAACACTATGCCCGAGGCAACCCTGAACGCCGTTGCCGACCACGGCGAGATCACCGGCAACACCATCGTTCCGAACTACTCCGAGTCGAACAAGGTTCTGGACGCCATCGCCGAGCGCGGCATCTCCTACACCGAGGTCGTCGAGAAGCTCGAGACCGAGGGCCTGTCCAAGTTCGATGTCTCCTGGGAAGAGCTGCTACAGACCGTCCGCGAGGCACTCGACAACGCTCGCTAAGACGTTGGTCGTCTCCTTCGTGAGGCGGCCGGATGCACTCCCCTAATCCGCCGGGTTCCGCCGTGGGACCCGACGGATTAGGGCGGCCCCCAGCTGACGAACCCAAAACGGTACAATACTGGGTACACACCTTCCACGATGCGGCATCGCCTCCGCGCGATATGGTACGAACCGCGCGCCGCACGAACCAACCAAGGCAATCAAAGGAATATATTGTGACTTTCGGTCATGAAGCGAACCCCCTGCGGGACCCTCGCGACCGCCGCATCACCCGCATTGCGGGGCCGTCCGCGCTCGTCTTCTTCGGCGTGACCGGCGACCTGGCCCGCAAGAAGCTGCTTCCGGCAGTGTATGACCTCATGAACCGCGGTTTGCTCCCGCCGAGCTTCGGCCTGGTCGGCTTTGGCCGCCGCCCCTGGAGCGACGACGACTTCCGCAACTACGTGCGTGAGTCCGTTGAGGCAAACGCCCGCACCCCCTTCCGCGAGGACGTTTGGAACCAGTTCCAGCAGGGTATGCGATTCGTCGAGGGCGCCTTTGATGACGACGCCGCCTTCGAGAAACTCAAGAGCACCCTCGCCGAGCTCGACGAGCGTGGCGCACACGGCAACCACGCCTTCTACCTCTCCATCCCCCCGAAGGCCTTCGAGCAGGTCCTCACCAAGCTGGCCGAGCACGGCCTGGCATCGCGCGACGACGACACCGTCAACCCCGTCGACGGTTGGCGCCGCGTGGTCATCGAGAAGCCCTTCGGCCACGATCTGAAGAGCGCGCGCGAGCTGAACTCCATCGTGGAGGCGGTCTTCCCGCCTGACGCCGTGTTCCGCATCGACCACTACCTGGGTAAGGAAACCGTTCAGAACATCCTGGCGATGCGTTTCTCCAACCAGATGTTCGAGCCGCTCTGGAACTCCCACTACGTGGACCACGTGCAGATCACCATGGCCGAGGACATCGGCATCGGCTCCCGCGCAGGCTACTACGACGGCGTGGGCGCGGCCCGCGACGTCATCCAGAACCACCTGCTGCAGCTGCTCGCCCTCACCGCCATGGAAGAGCCCCTCAGCCTGGACGCCAAGCACCTGCGCGCCGAAAAGGCGAAGGTCCTCGAGGCCGTGCGCATCGACGACCTGCCGAACTCTTTCGCGGTCGGACAGTACTCCGCAGGCTACCAGGGCGGCGAGCACGTCAACGGCTTCTTCGACGAGAAGGACATTCCCGCCGACTCCCGCACCGAAACCTTCGCAGCGCTGAAGCTCTCCATCGCCAACCGCCGCTGGGAAGGCACCCCCTTCTACCTGCGCGCCGGCAAGCGTCTGGGCCGTCGAGTCACCGAGATTGCCGTGATTTTCAAGAAGCCCGCACGCTCGCTCTTTGGTGAAATCGAGAACGCGCATGTCGGTCAGAACGCCATCGTGATTCGCGTGCAGCCCGACGAGGGCATGACCATTCGCTTCTCCGCGAAGGTTCCCGGCACCCAGATGGAAATCCGCGACGTGAACATGGACTTCGGCTACGGCCACTCCTTCACCGAAGAGTCCCCCGAAGCCTACGAGCGTCTCATCCTGGACGTTCTGCTCGGCGAGCCGCCGCTGTTCCCCCGCCACGAAGAAGTTGAGCTCTCCTGGAAGATCCTCGACCCCTTCGAAGAGTACTGGGAAGAAAACCGCATTAAGCCTGAACCCTACGAGTCCGGTTCGTGGGGTCCGCGTTCAGCACACGAGATGCTTGAGCGTAACAACCGCGCTTGGAGGCGCCCGTGATTTCGCACCTGCATAACACCACCGTTTCCGCCATCAACAAGGAACTGAGCCACCTGACTGCCGCCAACGGTAGCCTCAGCAGCGGACGAGTTCTCACCCTCGTTGTTCTCGCGGAAAAGGGCCACTCCCGCGAAGCAATGCGCGCGGCGATTCGCGCCTCCCACGAACACCCGAGCCGCATCATCGTGCACATCTCGCACGACCCGCTCGACCCCGACCAGCTGGATGCCGAAATCCACCTCGGCGGCGACACCGGCGCATCCGAGATGATTGTTCTGCGCGGCTGGGGTAGCGCATCCCGCCCGACCGAGGCGCTCATCTCCGGTCTGCTGCTGCCGGACTCCCCCATCGTGGTCTGGTGGCCGCACTCGGTGCCCGAGAACCCGGCACAGCACTCCATCGGTCGTATCGCGCAGCGTCGCATCACCGATTCTGCGCGTGCGGCGGACCCGAAGGCCACCCTGACTCACCTGGCCGAGGTGTACCGCGCCGGCGACACCGACCTGGCCTGGACCCGCCTCACCCTGTGGCGTACCCAGCTGGCCGCGCTCCTGGAGCAGATGCCCGCCTCCCCCGTGCGCCGCGTGGTTGTGTGGGGTTCGGGCAAGTCTCCGTCCGTGGTGCTGCTCGGTACCTGGCTCGGTTGGAAGCTTGAAGCACCCGTGCACCTGGCCACCATCGGCGCAGCAAACCGCGGCCTGTACCGTGTCAGCATTGAGCGCGAGGACGGCTCGGTGACCATGTTCCGCCCCGGCGTGTCCGTGGCGACCATTTCCACCCCGTACGCGCCCGATCAGCAGATTGCCCTGCCGGTACGCACCCTGGCGGAGTGCATCTCTGAGGAGCTGCGCCGCCTCGACCCGGACGACACCTACGGTGACGTGCTGAAGCAGGCGCTGCGCACCGTCACCCTCGTCGATGACACCTGCCAGCCTGAAGACACGCTGGACCTCGAAGAATACCCGGAGGTTTTCGATGCCTAAGATCCAGAACATGGGTTCCTCCACCCCCGTCCTGGTGGCGCACCCGACCCGCGACGCTCTCGCAGCGGACGCGGTGACCCGCATCCTCGACATCATTGAGCATGTGCTCTCTGAGCGCACGATTGCCCACATTTCGCTGACTGGCGGCACGATGGGTATCGCCACCCTGAAGGCGTGGGCTGAGAACGAGCGCGTGAAGGATATCGACTGGTCCCGCGTGCATTTCTGGTTCTCCGATGAGCGTTTCGTGCCCGAGCGTAGCCCCGAACGTAATGACGGTCAGGCTATTGAGGCGCTGCTCGCTCCCCTGCTGTCGCACGGCCTGGTTGTGGGCAATGTGCACCGCATGGGTCCGTCCGATATTTTCACCGGCCTGGAAGCTGCAGCTGAGCACTACGCCTTTGAGATGCGTGATTACGCCGGTTCTGCACCGGCTGTGAGCGTGCAGATGCCCGAGGGCGCAACCGAGCTGCCGCTGGCTGGCGGTCACGGTGGCGGCGCAGGTCACGAACACGGCGGCTCCGGCGGCTGTGGTTGTGGTGGCGGCGGTTGCGGTTCTTCCGCACCCGAGCAGTCCCTCGAAGAGACCACTCTCGAAGACTTTGACGCTGCCGCTGAGGCTGCCGAGTCCGCCGGTGGTTGCGGATGCGGCGGCGGTGGTTGCTGCGGTGGTGGCGGTGGCCAGTGGCCCGCACCGGTCTTCGACATCACCCTGCTGGGCATGGGCCCGGACGGCCACATCGCTTCCCTGTTCCCGGGCCGCAAGCAGGTTCTGCTGGGTACCGGCCTGCCGGAGGACCCGGTTGAGGGCGGTAAGGCTGTGACCGTGATGGTTTCTGACTCGCCGAAGCCCCCGGCTGAGCGCGTGTCGGTGACCCTGCCGATTATCAATAACTCCCGCAACGTCTTCTTCCTCATCACCGGTGAGGATAAGCAGGATGCGACCAGCCGCCTGCTGGCTGGCGCGAAGCTGGACGCTGAGGACCTGAACGCGGAGCTGCTGCTGGAGACCCCGGCGGTGGGTGCGCGCGGTAAGAAGCAGACCCTGATTTTTGCAACTGAGGAGTCGCTGGCTCCCGAGAACCGCCCGTAAGGTTCTGGTTCTGAACTGCATTGGATAAAGGGTGGAGCCCCGGATAGTTTCGACTATCCGGGGCTTTTCTCTATGGTTTTAAACCACCCCGAATGGTACTAGAAGTGGTACCATGAAGTATGCCGAGTATTGAAGATTTAGTCGCGAAGATGGCCGCCAGCCCTCAAAACGTTACTTTCACTCAACTTCAAAAGGTATGCACCCATTTCTTTGGAGCGCCGCGTATCCGCGGATCTCACCACTACTACAGCACCCCCTGGCATGGTGACCCTATTGTCAACATTCAACAGGGAAACTCCGGTAAAGCAAAGAAATACCAAGTCAAGCAGGTTCTAACTGCCATTCGAAAACTGGAGAATAACGATGACTAACGCTCTCCCCCGCCAAGAGCTCTACACCTACCGCGTCGAGTGGTCTGAAGACGACCAGGAATTTGTCGGAACCGTCGCCGAATTTCCCAGCCTCTCATACCTGGCCCCAACCTCTACCGAGGCATTCGAAGGTATCCGAGAAGTCGTCGCCGACACCCTCGAAATTCTTGAAGAAGACGGCCGCGAGGCACCCGAACCGTTCTCTCTGCGTTCCTTCTCAGGACGATTCAACTTGCGTGTTTCACCGCAATTGCATCGTCGTCTGGTTCAGCAGGCAGCGCTTTCTCACCAGAGCCTGAACCAGTATGTGAGCCAACAGCTCGAAGCAGTCGCCTAAGTAAGCCAGTACATCTTCATCATCCAACGAAGATTTCAAAATGTTATGACATGACAAAAGAGTGGAGCCCCGGATAGTTTCGACTATCCGGGGCTCCACTCTTGCTACGCCCGCTTACTGCTCAGAGGCGGTAGGATTCTGCGGCTCTTACTCCTCCGAAGATTCCTCCCCCTCGAAGCCCACGTACAGTGCCGCCAGCGAGGGAACCGTCGCCTCCAGCACCTGCTGCGCCTCCTCTGCGGTCGGGGCGAGCTTCGCGCCGGTCAGACGCAGGTACTCGCGCACCGTCATGGGCTGTGCCCAGTCGAAGTGCTCACGCACAGCGGTGATATTCGCGCCGGACTGCAACACGTTAATGCCGCGGGCAAGACCGATGTCCGTCACCTTCACGATGGCGTCGGTCTCCTCCGGGATGTCGTACGGGTCGCGGTTCTGCAGGTCCATGATAAACGGCAAAACGCCGCGGCTCTCAGCACGCAGGGCGAACTTGGTGTGCACCTGGCTCACCTCGTGCACCTCACCCACGCCCACGGCGGGCACCAGCATGAAGCCCGCCTGCAGGTCGTTCACCGCGTCCAGGGTGTGCGCCTCCCCGAAGCCGGAGTACAGCTGCACCACCGGCACGAGATAGCACACCTCCGCCTTGAGCGCCTTGCGCGCCTCAATGTCGATGTACTCCCAGGCGCCGCCGGTACCGTCGGTAATGTCGCCGGAGTGGTGCGCGTAAATGGCGCCCTGGCTGTTCTTCACGGTCTGCGACCAGTAGCTGATCTTGTCCATGTAGTTGCCTTCGGCGTCGAACATCATCAGCGACAGGTCAATGTCCACGCCCTCATCCCAGAAGCAGAAGAGGCGGATCACGCCGGTGGGCGGCAGGTGCACCGTCGAGGTGTTGTAGCGGCCCATACCGTCCAGGGAGGGGCGGGCGCTGCGGGTGTTCAGCGGCATGACCATGTCCCCCACCTCGTCGGGCAGGTAGATGCTGGTCTCGGCAAGGCGGCCGGACAGACCAATCTCAACCAGGCGTTCCAGCAGGTCCAGCACCGCCGGGCTGTACTCGCGCGCCGGAATCATGGTGGCGATACCGGTCTTGGACAGGTTCATGCGCCGCGGCGCGGCAGGCTCAGCCTTCCGAGCGGAAGCCGCGCGGCGCTCCTCACGCTGGCTCGCGGCAGGTTCGGAACCGACCGGGATAGAACGCATCGGGTTCTCCGGGCCGGAATTATCCCCAAAGAACGAACCCAGCGGATTCGGGATACCCGCGTTCTGTATGATGTTCTGAACCCTCGCGACGCCCTCCGGGTTGCGGCGCGCGTAGTCAGCGAGCTCCCGGTCCTCCTGCACCGCCACAGGGTTGGCGGGGCGTTCCTTCGGCGGATTCGCGAGCGCGTTACGCTGCAGGGTCACCAGATTGCGAATCTGCACCAGGATGGGCGCGGACACACGCGGCGCCACGGCGGCGAACGCGTCAAAGATGACCTGCTGGCCGGGGCTCGGTGCGGTGTCGATGCCGTAGCGCGGCACCTCAAACGCAGTCAGGGCGCGCACCAGCTGGCGCGCGAACACGCCCGGGCGCGTGGAGAGCAGACGTGCCACGTTCTGCGCATCCCGGGTTGCATAGGCGCGGTCCACCAGTGATTCGAAGCTGTACACCTCACCGCGGTACAGGTCGTCAGCCCAGCGGCTCAGCGCGGTCAGTGACGGGTAGTCGCCGGGGTGAATCGCCTTGACGAGACGCTTGTACATTTCGGCGCCGGGCGCGCTGTCGTAGCGAGCGCCAACCGGGTCAGCTTCCAGCACCCGGTTGAGCAGGTGAGCGATGCGGGTGCGTTCGCTGCGGCGCAGCTTCAGGCGCGGCGCGATGCTCAGGCTCAGGTCCCCCACCCTGCCGTTGAAACGCAGGCGCGAGTATGCAGCGGCGAGGGCGAGCGCCTCCTTCATGGTGCGCAGGTGCTCAGCGTCTTCGGGGTGCAGGCAGGCGGCGATGAACACGCGGTTTTCGCGGCTGGTGTTCTCCGGTCGGGCAGTCGGCAGCGCGTCATGCTGGGCAAGGAAACGGCGCAGCGCCACAAGGTCGCGCTGGTCGGTCTGGTTGTACGCCTGCTGCTGACCGAGTAGCTGCCGGTAGAGTGCACCCGCCATAATCAGGGCGTTCTGCACGCCGCTGACCATCTGCAGGGGTCGGCGGTTGCGTTCCATGCTCGTGAAGTTGGCGCGGCTCATCGGCTGCTGCCACTCGTAGGGCACGTAGTTTTCGGGCAGGCCGCCAACGATGCGCTCGGTGCCGTCCGGGTTGTAGTACGGGTTGGAGAGGTAGTGCATGATCTGCTCGGTGTAGCGCTGCTCTTCGGGGAGCGCCAGGGCGCGCAAATCAAAGTCGCGGCGGAACACGCGGCCGGGACGGTACCCGTATTCGTAGGACCAGATGGTTGCGAACAGGGCAAATTCGTTGGCGCTGACCTTCAGCGCCTGGGCGAGGGATTCCTCGCTGAGGGTCAGGCCGCAATTGCTCAGGGCGGACACTCGCCCCAGGTCGGTGTCGAATACGCCGGCCTGGTGCCGCTCATTAATGCTCGAGTAGTTCGAGCGGTAGGAGGGGTCGTACAGGTCGGTGAAGACGTACACGCCGTAGCGGCGCATCAGGATGAGGCGCACGAGGGGGCTGAGACCCTCGGGGGCTTCACCCTGAAGGTAGGCGGATTCGTTGAGGTAGGGTGATTCCTGCAGGTAGGGGGATGCGTCGTAGGGAGTGGTCACGGGTCGTCCTTTCCGTTGGTCTCACCCGACTGTCACCGTCGGTGGTGTGTCTATGTTCTTATCGTAGCGGCGTGGGCGCGGGGTGTCGCTGGGTTTGGTCATCGGTGACCTGCGGGGTAAATATTCGCGGGGAGCAGCCGACCGTTACGTATCGCGGAGCCGGGGCGGCGCTTATCCGCCGCGTGCTTGTCCATCAGCCGCTTATCTGTCGGTCGCTTATCCTGCCGGCCGCGCGGGAACGGGGGTTAAAAGAAAAATGGCGGGAAGCGAAGAATCCGACAAATATAAGAAAAAGATATTTCAGAAAGTAGGACTCTTCATGATCCGCCATTGCTTATAGAGTACTCCCGCCCCGCGACGGTGGTCAAGCCGTTTCGTCACCAAAGCATGCTCGGGGGTTTCTACCCGCCGGTGAGGCTCTAGCTAAGGGGCAAGTAGCCTCACCGGCAGGTAGGTTTTTCGGGCTAGGACTCACCCAATAGCGCGAGCGCTGCCTCGCGGGCGGCAAGCGCCTCCTCCGTCACGCGCGGGGTCACCGCGGCCAGGGCACGCAGGCTCTTCGCCAGCACCGTGGAGCCCTTCATCTTCGGCTCCAGGACCGCGGGAATCTCAACCGGCGTGCCGTACAGTTCGGCAAGCTCCACCGCCAAGCGCACATAGTCGCCGCCCTTCGTCAGCTCACCGACCATCGGCAACAGCAGGCGCAGAACCTGCAACACACGCCAACCCGCCAGCGGACTAATAGCCGAAACCTCACGCAGGGTCGCCACCAGGCGGTTCGGAAGAACCATCCCGTCCTCCAGAGCCCACTTTAGGGTCTCCGCGAAGGTTCCTGTATCCAGCAGGCCCGCCTCAAAGAGTGCCGCAATGGCCTCTGCCGCCGCCAGACGGTACTCAGGATTCTTCGCGCTCGCCACATAACCGAGCAGGGTGCAGGTCGGGGCGCCTACCTGCACGGTGGACTCCCTCAGCGCGCGCATGAGGATAGGAACATAGGCGATGTCTGGGGCATTTATGCACTGTGAAGCGGTGAACAGGAAGTATGCCGAGAGCAGGTCCGGGTTGTTCTGAAGCAGCCAGGACGCCCACTCGGCCAGTGTCATCCGGAAGTCGCCCTGCCAGCCGTACGCTTCACCTGTATTCGGCATGAACGCGAAAGGAATAAACGCGGTGTTCAGCACCTCGTAGGCGATGGCATCCTCGGGGCTCATGCTAGCGGTTGCGTGGCTCAGCGCCTCGCGCGCCTCATCCACGGTATCCACGATATCGCTCTCGACCTGCCACATAGGCTCATAACGGACAAAGTCGGTGGCATCGAAGCTATCCGGATCGAAACCTTCCTCACGGAGGCGGCCTGCCCTACTGGCTTCCCGATACTTCGTAACGAGTTCATCATTCAGGTAGGAATGGTAACCGAACCAAGGAATATCCAGGGCAGAAACAATGCGGTAAGTCCAGTCGCTATAGGTAAGCTGACGGCTGGGCAGCGGGGCGGTCAGCAGACGCACCGTACGACCTTCCGTATGGTACTCTCCCCCGGCGGCGACGGCACGCATCTGTTCCCGGAAAATCTCGTAGAGGTCGCGGTAACCCTTCAACGGCTCGTAATGTTGATGGTAAAGGTGGTACTTGCTCTGCACAACCACACGCACGCCCTCCTCCTTAGAAAAAAACGTGTTCTGTTTCTCAGAACGTAGTATCAGTTCAGTACGCTCAAAACGCTGCAGAATCGGGGTCAGTTCCGGGGTTTCCCAGGACTCGTACCCGGCAGCCTCAGCGTTAGCTTCCAACACGGCGCAGAGCGCAGGCATACACGCGACATTGTTGTAGTAATATTCGCTGGCAATCTTGCGCAGGGTACGAAGCTGCTGCTGATCCACCGGTGCCAGCTGCCCAGTTGCTGCAAAGTGGTAAAGACGCACCAGGTTCTCACCAGTAGCGCGGGGGCTCTTCTCCCCCGCCACACGGGCGGAGGTGGTGTTCGATTCCTCGGTCAGCAGGGTACAGAACTCGCCCAGATCCGCGATGGGGGTGAACGGCTCATGGTGCGGGGTACCGGGCAATAGCACCGGCGGTACCTCTACGGAGGCGCCTGCCACCTCCGCTTCTTCCGCCTGGGGCAGACGCTCTTCGGGCAGGCAGGCTTCCGCAGCGCCGCGCAGTTCCAGGGGTAGCACCTCGTAGGCTTCAAGGATGCGCTCAGCAACGTAGTTGGCGAGCGCCAGCTGCTCGGGGGTTTGCGCCTTCTTGCGCTTGGCTTTGCTCACGCCGGCGTACTGGGTGGCGATGAGCTTGAGCAGGCGCAGGGCACCGCGCTGAATCTTCTTCTCGGTGCGGTAGAGGTTCGCGCCGAGTGCGTCAATGAGCTGTTCCAGCTCGACCTGTTCGAGCGGTACCAGCTCTGCGTTTTCGTTCTTCTGCAGGGCGGCGGGTGCGCAGGCTTTGAGCACGTTCTGCAGCATGGTCTGGGCGAAACCAACCGATGCGCTCGGTTCGGCGGTGAGGACAGCCATAAGCTGCCCGAAGCGTGCCCGGTTCTCCTCATCGGTGGGCTGCAGATCGGTGTAGACGGAGTGGAACGCTGCCGAGTTGAAGGCACTGAAATCGCTGGTCAGGCCGCGCAGCAGGGCGTCCAGAATCTCGTCGCGAATGTCGAAGTATTCGCCCATGAGGCGGCACAGTTCCGCGCTTTCGCCCATGTAGTTGCCGTACCCCTTGAAGAGCACCCCCTCGGTGCGGAAGACCGCCCAGAACTCCTGGTCGAGCAGGGTCATGTCACGGGTGAAGAAGGTTTTGAGCTGGGCGTGGTTGCTCGCGCTGTCCTTCTTCACGCAGGGCAGGGCCTCGTGGAAGAAAAGGACCAGGTATTCGGGGGCATCGCAGCTCAGGTTACGGGCACGAAGCAGCATGTAGCAGGTTTCCCAAATTTTCTTCGAGCGCGCCCAAGAGTTTGGGAGGCCCTCAATGAAACGCAGAATCCACTCGTCGGGGCGTTCGGTGGCGCCGAGCAGGAACGCGTCAATCAGCTGCTGATCCGGGCGCCCCTCCCAGAGCAGGGTGCGCATGGCGCGGCCGGCGGAACGGTGGTATTCCCACGGGTCTCCGTCGGGGGTGCGCACGAGCGCCCCGGCAACGTAGGCGGCAAGCGGGGTGCGGTTAATGTGGTCGCTACCGATGACGCTCTTGGGGGTGAGGGTTCGGGCGAGGGATGCGCGTTCCTCCTCGGTGGCGCCGGTGATGACGGCGTGGTATTCCTGCACGTCAGTTGATTCTGCCGCCATGAGGGCTTTGAGGGCGGCACGGCGCTCTTCAAGGGTGCGCTCACCTGCGCTGTGCTTGTTAGGGTTGTGCGGCTGGGCGGTATCAGTCATCGGTACCTGCTTTCAGAGTTGATAGTGAATGGTTGTGAAGAGTTGAACGGAAGTGTCGAATGGGAGCCGGTTGAGCGGTTAGCCCTGCACCTGCTTGAGGATATTCCGGGCGTACCGCGCCTTCTGCGAAGAACCGGTCAGCGTACCCAACCAGGCACGCAGCGGCTCATCCACGAGCTCCGCACGGGTGGCAGGGTCGAGAGTCGCCAACGCCTGGCTGAAGGCGCCCAGCAGCTTACCGAGCGAGTTCGCCCCGGTATCCAGGTGCGGTATGAGGCGCGCGAAGAAGCGCACCGCCGCCCGCGCATCCAGCTGGGCGAAGTCGGTCAGGGCGAGCGCCCAACGGTTCAGCATCGCCAGCGGCACAAAGTTCACGAAGCCTGCGGTGGCATCCTCAAGGCTGAGCTGGTCGTCCAGCACGCGGTGCATGATTTCCACGGCGAGGGAACGAATCTCGACGCGTTGCTCCGAGAAGCCCGCGGCAAACACGAACGCGCAGGCGGGACCCCACACGCCGGGGTGCGCCGCCAAGGCCAAATACAGGCTCCGGTCGAAAGCGCTGTGATCCAAGATGTACCAGTTGCTGCTAGCGCAGTAGTACGCCAGCGGTTCTGCCCGCGAGGGGTAGAGCAGGGCGTACTGTCCTTCTTCGTCGTGGTGGGCGGTGGCGAGGCCGCGGAAAGCGTTCAGCTCGGGGGTGGAAGCGCCGTGCGCCACCCCGTTCAGCTGAAGGCCCCAGCTTTTTTCCCTCTGGGATACCGTGATGGATTCCAGGTAGGGGTTGATGCGCCCGGTGGCGAGGGTGCCGTCAAGGGCGGAGCGGAGCACACGAATCTGGGTAGGAGCAGAGCGCGGAGCGTTCTCCTGAGCGTTCTTCACGTATTGCTCTTCGAGGCTTTCGAGCAGGGTCAGCGCCTCGACACGGCGGCTCTGTGCATCCTGCCGCTGCTCATCGGTAGCGTATGGAGGCAACACCTCCGGCACACGCACACGCAGTAGCACCGCCGTGAAATCCTGGCGCAGGATGGGGGCTCCGTCAGCCAGGTTCTTGGCGTACCGACGCACCAGGGTATCCGGATGCACCCACCCGCCGAACAGCTCAGGGGTGGCGAGCGGGGTGTAGCTCTGCCTGCTTTGCAGCACGCCGAGGGAATCCTTGAATCCGGTGCTGAAGAACGTGGCGTGGCGGGAGTACATGGTGTGCAGGTTCGGCACCGTACCGGGATCTTCCTTCGGGGTCATCTCCGACGCCTTCGGGCGCTCACGCAGCTTCCCGGCGGCGGCAAGAACCGTCATGTGCGCGCGCATGTCGAACCATTCCAAACCCCAGTGGTTCAGCTTTTTCAGGCAGATAGGAACCAGCTGTTCGAGCAGTTTGGGGCTCTGCGCGACGCCGTCGGCGCTGAGCAGGTAGGCGGTGAGCAGTTCCAGTTCTAGCTCGCATCCGGCGTGCGTTTCGGGAAGTTCCGCTTCATTGAGCGTATCGGGGGTAGCGCTGGGCGCGACCTGATGGTGCAGGAGCGCGCGGGCGCGTTCTTGCACGTCGGATGCGGTAACGGGGCGCACGGGGGTGTCCCAGTACCGGTGGATTGCGGTGCGGGAGGCGGCGAGCGCCTCCGCGGCGGCGGCCTCAATGTCAGCAGCTTCAGTGAGGGCGGCGCTGTCCTCGCCGCTCCCCCGGCTATTCTCCGGGCTGTACCCATCTTCGAGGAGCGGCGAACCCTGAATCTGCGCCACAACGAGCGGATCCAGCTGGGATCGGTAGTCGCGGTAGAGTTCACGGGCACGCTCGGCAAACACGATAACGTCGGCGCTCGCGTTGTCTGCGGCGCCCGCCTGCACCCATTCTTCGAGGTGTTTGAGGGCGGTAGCCTGCACCTGCGCGTGGGCGTGGCTGAGTGCCATGACTACCGCGTCTTCGCAGGCTGCAGCGTCGAGGGTACCAGCCCGGTACAGCGTCTGGAGCATGATCAGGATTTTGAGCGCGTTTGCTTTGGTTCCGGCGCATACGGCGGGTGCCGCGTACGCGAAGGCGGCAGCGTCCAGCGCCTGCGGGTTTTTGGTCCAGAGGCGGTGAATATGCTGCACGCCGAGGGTTACGCTCGGGCCGATGGGCGAGGAGAAAAGCGTCAGAAATTCGCTCTGACGTGCCGCGATTTCTTCGGCGGTGAGTTTGAGTCCGGTGACCAGGCGTGAGAACCAGCCGACCCGGTACGCCGGGAAGTCGCTCATGAGGGAGCTCAGGAGCGCGTCAATGAGGCGGTCGCGGCTGATCAGCCCGGTTTCGGTGGCTTCGATGAGGGCGCAGGACCAGCCGGGGTTGTTGTCCTTCTGTCCAGGCTTGTAGGAGTCGCGCTGGGTGAGGGAGATGTCCCGGTTGCCTTCGACGGCAAGCATACCCCAGATGAGCTCCTCGCGGAGCTGTTCGTCCTCGCGCAGCAGCGGAAGAATCAGGTCGGACTCACAGTTGATGAGGGCGGTGTAGTAGTCCTCGTCGTGCTCAAGGACCGCGCCGTCGTAGAGTTCGGCAAGCCGCATGGAGGCAGCGCCCGAGAACCAGCCCGTCTGAATGTAGATTTTCACGCGGTCCTGGGTGACGGTTCCGGGCGTGTTTTTACCGAGCTGGGAGCCGTAGGGGGTGGTGGTGATGTCGAAGTACTGCCAACGGCGGTAAATCTGCTCGAGGGTGCCGCCGACCGCCAGAATGTTGGCGAGGTTGCGGTTGAAGTGCATGATGTCGCTCCAGGTTTTCTGTTGCCTGCGGAGCGGGTGGATGACTTCACCGGGGAGTGGCTCGGTGATGACACCTTCGGGGAAGGTGTGCGTTTCGGGGCGTTTGCTCATGGTGGTCTTTCGGGAGGAAGCTGAGGCGAGCTTTTGGGGCGTCGTCTTTTAGTGCGGTGCGTGCTGTGTCTAGCCGGTGGCGTGTTCGCGGTAGAGAATACTGACCGCCAGCGCGTGCTTGCAGGGGCCACGCGTACCGCGGTACTTCAACCACCAGGGGCAGGAGCAGAGGTACCCCTCCACGGCGTACGGGTCGGCGGGCAGCACCACGGTGTACGTGTTCTCACCGCTGCGCACACTGTACTCGCCGGTGCCATGCTCCCCCGCCCCGACCCGCTCAATAGCGCCGGAATCGGCAAGCTTCTTCGCGCCGACCAGGCGCGGATGCATGGCGGTCAGCGCCTCCGGATGCACGGGCAGCGGGCGGTGGAAATACTCGCCAGCGTGCGCGTCAAAACCAACCTGACCGGAGGAAGCCAGCAGGGCGAGGGCGTCGCGGGTTGCCGCCTCGTCCAGGCCTGCGCGGGCAGACATGACGGGCACGTCAATGCGCGGCTCGAAGGAAAGCAACACGCTGAGCATGTCAGCGTTCTGGGCGGTGTTCGGGTTAGACAGCGCCTGCAGCACGGATCCCTCACCGGAGAACCCGCGTGACTTTTCGGGGCTCAAACCAATGCTCAGGCGTGCGCCGGGCAGGTGCGCCACCCACACACTGGGCACGGGCGCGTTACCGGCGGTCACGGGCTCACTGTATGCGTCCAGGCGCTGAATGTGGCGGATGAGCGGCTCAAGCACACGCAGACGCTCGGGGCCCGCCACGCATACAGATCCGGCGGTGGCGCGGGTGGCAAGCCGCAGGGAACGCACGGCACGGGTCGCCCACAGGACCGCCTTGGTGCTGGAGTTACGCGGCAGGGAGTGGATGAAGGTTCGGGCGGCGGCAGCGTCCAGGCTGTGCACGGGGCTCATGCGGGATGAGAGCATCTGCGTTTCTGCAAAGCCCTTGAGCCAGCGGATGGGCAGCGGCACTTTTTCTTCCATGACGGAGCCGTCAAGGGTGGTGGTAAGCAGCCCGTCGTCGCCAACGTTCAAGTGGATGGGCTCCCCCGCCCGCAGGGAGGCGAGCGCGGCGCGCAGGGGCGGGTTGACGTCTACGTTGGTGACGCCTACGGCGCTGTGGCTGGCGTCGAGTGCGCTGGAGTCAACGTCGAGGCGCGCATACACTCCGCAGCAGGCGCTGAAGGATTCGAAGCGTAGGCCTTCGGCGGTGCTGGTGACAACGGGGTCTGCGGCGCGTAGGGCTCCGGCGAGGGAGCTGGGCGGCACGTAGAAGCGGGTGCGGGCGACCCGGGCGACGACCAATAGTGCAGTGGCGTAGACGTCTGCTCGTTCGAGGAACCCGGAGAAGAAGTACGGGTGGGAGGCGGCGCCTTCGGGGGTGCTGCCGCCGCTGGTGGCGAGGCTGAGCGCGCGGGAGTCGGCGCCGTCGATGAGGGCTGACGGGGCGGTGTACGTGTAGTCGAGGGTGTAGGCGCTCATGGCTTCTTTGCCTTTCGTATGTGGTGTATACGTCCTATCATGCCGTAAAGATTCGCGTCCCGCTACCACTTTCGTCATTGCCGTTTGGTGCATAAAAAATCCCCGACATTCTCGGTTGAGAAGTGCCGGGGAGAAGCTCTAATTGGCTCACCTTCGGTGGGGTGGGCGTGGGCTCTAATGAGAGGCTCTGACTAGACGACGATCTGGCCGTTGAAGCGCAGGGCCAGGCCATACAGGACCACTGCGATAACCCAGATGACGATCACGGTGACGGTCAGGCGGATCAGGTTCTTGGACGCCATACCGGAGGAGTTCAGGGAGTTGGTCATACCGCCGCCGAACATGTCGGAGAGGCCGCCGCCCTGACCGCGGTTGAGCAGCACAAGCATCACTGCGATCACGCTGGTGATGGCGATGATGACCATGAGTACGTTCATGATGACGTCCATGGGGACCTTCCTGTAGTCATTCTTCGGGCGGGGTCTGCGGCTTTCGCATTGCAGACAGACGGTTTAACTATACGCTACCGTCGCCGTCCGGTCACGTTGATTAGGTTTTTAGGCGGCGCGGTTAGTGCGGCGCTGGTACTCGCTGGGGGTCAGCTGCAGGGCCGCGGGCCGGTCGGTGAGCACGCGCTGGGCGGTGAGCTCATCGCCCTCAGTGTCGTAGGCGCGCACGTACCCGCCGTCGATGAGGTAGTAGGTGAACTGCTGCGCGGCTGCCCAGTAGGCGCCTCCTCCGGCGTAGAAGCCCTGGTCAACCCAGTCGCGCAGGGTGAGGGTCACGGGAATTTCGGGAGAGGAGGTGCGGCTGTAGAGCCAATCAAGGAATTCGTCTCGGCGGCTCTCGAAGTACTGGTATTCGGGCGAGGGCTCCCTGTACTCTTCGCCGCCCGCGTAGCCGAGGTTGCCGCCGTCATTGCCGGGCAGGCGCGGGGCGCTGACCCTGCGGTTGCGGATGTAGAGGAAGAGCATCGTGCCGATGAGGCCTGCGATGATGAGGGAGAATCCGAAGCTGAACATGCCGTTAAGTGTACGGGGCGAACCGTGCGGCGGGCACGTTCCGGATGGGTTTTGCGCCGAGGGGCGAACACCCCCGGCATCTTGCCCGCCGGCCGCGCATAGCCGGTTAGTGGGACTCCCCTGAGCGCAACTCCCCGCCACTTTGCTACCGAAGCTTACAGACTTACGGAGACGCACCCGTAAAGAAGCGCGGTTAAAAGGCGCGGCGCCCGGCCGGGTGAGTACCCGGCCGGGCGCCGTAACACTATGAGACGCCGTGATGCGTCGGGGTTTTATGCGTCGAAGCGTGCGATGGCTGCGAACTCTTCAGCCTGCAGGGATGCGCCGCCGACGAGCACGCCGTCCACGTCTTCCTTACCCATGATGGAGGGTGCGGAGGAGGACTTGACGGAGCCGCCGTAGAGAACGCGAACCTTCTCTGCAACGTCTGCGGAGTAGAGCTTAGCGATTTCCGCGCGGATTGCTGCGGACATTTCCTGAGCGTCCTCTGCGGTTGCGACCTTGCCGGTGCCGATGGCCCAGACGGGCTCGTAGGCGACGACCAGGGTCTCTGCCTGCTCTGCGGTCAGACCAGCGATGGAGCCGCGCAGCTGCTCGAGGGTGTACTCGACGTGGGTGCCTGCCTCGCGGACCTCGAGGGGCTCACCGACGCAGAGGACGGGGGTCAGGCCGTGCTTGTATGCTGCCTGGACCTTTGCTGCGCACAGCTCGTCGCTTTCGTGGTGGTAGGTGCGGCGCTCGGAGTGGCCGACGAGCACGAAGGTTGCGCCGAGCTTGGAGAGGAATGCGCCGGAGATTTCGCCGGTGTATGCGCCGGAGTCGTGGACGGAGAGGTCCTGGCCGCCGTAGAGGATGTCCAGCTTGTCGCCCTCGACGAGGGTCTGCACGGAGCGGATGTCGGTGAAGGGCGGGAAGACGGCAACTTCGGTTGCGGAGAAGTCAAAGTTTGCGTCGTCGAGGGTCCATGCGAGCTTCTGGACGAGGGTGACTGCCTCTGCGTGGTTGAGGTTCATCTTCCAGTTGCCTGCGATGAGGGGCTTACGCGACATAGTTCGCTCCTTAGCTGTCCCGCGCGGTATGCCGTGCGGGGTTGTTGTTCGGAATTTTCCTTTCCCATTTTAGAGGGTTGGCGGCATATTTTCACTGGTTCGGCGCGGTTTTATGCTGTGCCTTGACTATTCTCACCCCGCGTTCGCTGATTGCGTGGAACCCCGGATACGAAGTACCGGCAGGGTGGAGCTTAGGGGCTCTACCCTGCCGGTACTCTGCCGGTGGTGTTTGTCTACGGTGTGTTAGTAGCCACCTCGGAGAAGGTACGACGTGTAGCAGAAGAAGACAATCGTCAGAACAATCACAAGAAGCGCGGTAGCGCGCGCACTTATGGCGAGGGAACGCTTCCAGGGCAGTTTTCGGGTAGCGATCTTCTCAACGATGAGCGCCGCAAGAGCACAGTAGGTGAAGCAGACGCACAGCAAAACAACAAACGAAATGATGAGAGTAGCCGTTGCTATCGAGGAAGATTCCCAATAGGCGTAGTACATCCAGAGGTAAGGAGAACCTGCGATGAAGTAGGCCATGAATCCACCGATGGGAAGGCAGATGAGCGAGTACAGGCCCATACGCTTAGGCTCTGCGGGTGCGTTCTGGGTCGCTACTGTTTCGCTGGGAACTGCGGAGGCGGCGCCAGCTACGGCGGGCTCACGTCCGGGGCTCTGGAGGGTGGTTGCGGTAGGTACTGCGCTGGCTTCTACCGCGGTGCTTTCTGCGGCATTGTTCTGCACGGTATTTTCCTGTACAGCATTGCTCTGCGCAGTATTCTCCGGCAAGGGGCTACCCTGCACGGCGCTCCCCTGTGCGGGTACGCCGGGGTTCTGGGGCGGCTGTTCCATATGTCTCCTTGTTGTGGTTGGTGTGGTGTGGTTACTGGTGATGTCGTGCGGCTACCGAGAAGGTGGATTCTTATACCTCTAGCCCTTCGAGGGAGAATCCCGGAGGGTATAGCGGCGTGGCGTCCTTATCGTCTTCCACGAGCACCCAACGGCCACGCAGGTGTTCCGCGCAGAGGAAAGCGTACTCTTCCTCACCGGTCTTCAAGAACTTATCGATGGGTAGCTTCTCCCCCGTTTGGGGCACGTAGAAGACGGCCTCATCGCGAATAAGTCGCCGTGCCTGGTATTCACTGATATTGCGGCCGTTCTTTTGGCGTCTACCGATACCGGGAATCGTGACCTGTACGCGGTACACATCCTGATTGGCAATAAGCCAGCCGCGGTTTTCCCGGTAGAGCCGAAGAAGCTCGGGTGAAATGATCTCTTCGGGGTTGATCACTTCAGAGAGCGGTTTGGTATCTCCGGTGTAGTAGAAATAGTTCAGGGCTGCGTAAAAGTACGCCTGAAAAATGTAGAAACCACCGCGGTTATACTCATTCATTCCCGGCTGCAGAACGGGGTACGGCACGTTCTGGGCTGCATGCTCTTCGGTTGCAGGCATGTACCTGCCGTTGCGCTCGTAGGCGGTGTAGACAAGCAGACCAGTTGAATCACCCTGTTTGACAAGCTCATCAAACTTCTCAGCCGGCTCGAGGGAAGCCAGTACCTTGTCTCGTTTGAAAAGGCGTGCTTCTTGCTTTTCCTCGTTGGTGGCGAGGATACCGGTCTGTCGACCGACGATAAGAGCGCCGAGAGTACCCACGCCTGCTACTGCGAGGGCACGACGAGAAAAACGGGGCTTCCGCAACTCCTGCTGATGAGCGAGTAGCCGACCAGAAGATACCGGCTGGGCTTCCGGGGAGGAACCCAGCATTCCGTTCGTCTCCTGTTCCTTGCGTTGGGGCTCCATGGTTATGCCTCCTTTTCGGGGATGAAGTGGATATCCCAGCCGGGGTCGAGGAAACGGGAGCGCAGGGTGCCGTGGATTGCTCCGTCGCGGAGGAGTCCGCGCGTGTCGAATTCGGTGATGGGCTGTAGCTGCCCGGTGTCCTTGCGGAAGACTTTTGCTTCGGGGAGGATGTCGAATTTGACGTTCCAGTCGAAGATTTTTTGTTCTTCATTATGGATGCGCGGTTGTGCTTCGAGGATATGCATGGTCAGGATTTGTTGGTTGGGGGTGATGACCCAGCCTTTCCCGTCGTCAAAGATATCTTGAATGGCGGGGAAGAATAGTTCTTCGGCGGTCATTGCATATTCGAGGCGTCGCGAATCGGATGCCAAAAGCATATAGTTTTGGCATTGATAATAGTAGATATTATAGAATTCCAAATCAGCGGACGTTAGAAATTTAGTAAACGTATAGCTGTAATCTGGCGGCGGCGCAGAATATGCAGGGTGCTGCTGATTTGCCGGGGTGTAAATTCCGATCATGTCCGTATCGACAAGATGGTATTCTCCCCTATAGTCTTCTTGGTTGAAGAATTTTTTGGTCCACTCAGGGTCGACAGTCATTTCCTCTCCTTCCTAAAATATATCTCTCATTACCTAACGCTAATTTGAATTCATGAATCTATTTTGCATATTTTCACCCTTGAAAATCTCACCTGCCGCATCCCGGGGGTTTACACAAAAAATAATTCAATTGTTAAGAGTTAAAATATTCACTGAATCAGCTCAAGAAAAACACTCATTATTCATATAACAAATGAGATTATTAAACGAATAAATACCTTTAGCGAATAAAAATCTGACGTACCTGAGTTAGATGCTTGAGCCGCATCGTGAGAGCCTCAGCGCTCTCATCTTTAAAAGGTACGGGAACGGCATGAGCCTGAAAGGTAACCATGTATTTAGCTTCCGGAAGTTGAAGTTGATGTGACGGTGAACGAGCTTCCTCGCTCACACTCGTTGCATGTGTGTTCCCTCTCGGTGACAGTGAGAATCACACACTCCTCAAGGTAACACACGCGCACTCTGCACACGAACTCAGCAAGACGGATTCCACCTCCCCCAACCAACCACGAAGAGCCCACCTCAAAAGTCCAGCAAGGCATACTGGGACGAGCAGAACGGCACCTTC
>NZ_KV797970.1:239052-343328 GCF_001809565.1 Rothia sp. HMSC072B03 | reverse complement strand
GGCGCGGTACCGAAAGTACCGCGCCGGAGGGAGCCCAGGGACGCTATAGATTGCCAAAACCCTTCGGGTAAATCGGCTCGTAGGTGTTACGGTTGCTGTAGCCGTCGCGGTCCACCACAATCACCCACTGCCCGCGCAGATGCTCCACAGCCAGCGAGAAACGCCCCAGATACCTCAAATATTTGTTGACATCCTGCTTCTCACCCGTCTCAGTCACGTAAAACGCCAGGTCCGTAGCCTTAGTCGTGTACAGGGTGCTCACCAGAATATTTCGGCTCGTATTTTTAGCCTTTTCACCCGCAACAAGATCGTCAACAACGTTGGCGTTCAGCACATTCTTATCAGCCGAAATAACCCACCCGCGCTTCTCCCTGTACAGGCGAAGAATTTCGGGATGTAGCACCTTTTCGGGGTCTGTGACCTTGGAAAGAGGCTCCGTGTCGCCCGTGTGGTAGAAGTAATTCATCGACGCAAAGAAGTACGCCAAAAACGCGTACAAGCCGGCGCGGTCGTAGTTATCCATTCCGGGCTGCTGAATCGGGTACGGCACGTTTTGCGCCGCCTGCGCCTCGGTGGCAGGAATGAAGCGGCCCTTACGCTCAAACGCCGTGTAGACGAGCGGCCCGGAGGAAGGCCCCAAGGTACGGAGCTCATCGTACTTCTCCGTGGGTTCCAGGCGCACAAATTCCTGGTCACGCTTCTTATCGGCTTGGGAATCCGAGCTCATCGTATTGAGCAGGTTGACACCCCAGCCAAAAGCCACCGCGACGAGGGCGGCGCCGGCGAACACGCCAGCCCGTATAAACTTGGCGCGAGAAATCATAGACCTCATGTACGCACGTTGCTCGTTGTATCCGGGTCCGCCGTATCCGGGTCCACCAAAGTTATTCGTCATGTTGCTCTCCCCTCCCCTAGCTCAAACTATTTTCTGGGATGAATTGAACGGGCCTCCACTCATTCGTGAATTGTGTGTGGAGAGTCCCGTGTATTGCGCCGTCACGAATCAGGCCGCGCGTATCAAAATCGGTGATGGGATACACCTGATTTGTGTCCTTGCGGTACACCTGAACTTCGGGAAGAATATCGAACCGCACATTCCATTCCACAATTTTTAGCGTCTCGTCAATGAGGCGCGGCTGCCCCTCCAAAAGGTTCATGGTCAGAATCTGGGGGTTAGGGGTAATGACCCAGCCTTTACCTTCTTCGTAGAGGTCCTGAATGGTGGGGAAGAACATTTCCTCGCTGATATTGTCCATTCTCAGAACCGCAGGTTCCGAGGCGAGAATCATGTAATTCTGGCAGGCGTAGTAGTAGCCCAGGTAGGGGCGCAGGTTCCTCGCCGCATAGTGCCTCGGCCTGTACCTCACCCCCGGCGCCGGCGCCGAGTAGGCGGGGTGGTCCCGGTTTGCGGGTGTGTAGGGCCCAATCACGCCATCGGCAACGTACGGGTATGTTCCGGTGTAGTCTTTTTCGTCAAAGAGCGCTTGAGCGTCTACTGTCATTCTTTCCCTCCTTGGATTCGATGTTCACTAGTTGCCGTTTTCACGAGCTGCCGAGGTGGTTCTGGGCTGCTCGAGGCGGTTGGGTTCAATGGCTGGGCGTCTTCGCTCGTCCCCTACTTCGTTCGCCGAAGAGGTACTCGCACCCCGCTCCCCGCCGGAACGGTACCGAAATACCGCCCCGACGGGAACCTTAATGTTAATACTCTACGGCCCAGCCAGGTCCCGGCAGCATTATTGAGTCGGCTCTCGAGTCTCTATGGGCTCAAACCCCGGCGGATACATAGGGGTATATTTACCTATTTCATACTTAACAAAGACCCAACGGCCGCGCAGGTGTTCTACGTGGAAATATGAGACATCCGAAAAAGGTATATTGATGGGGATTTTCTCTCCAGTATCCCGAATATAAAACACCTTATCTTTTGCTCCACGAAAATCTAAGTCGACTACAAAGATATTGCGCTTTGTATCTTTTTCAGAATCATATGTAAGTAATCTTTGCCTGACACTCGCACCGAGGATATCCTCTTTCGAAGATATAACCCACCCGCGCTTTTCTTGATAGAGCCGGAGCAACTCGGGGGTTAGCTTGTCATTCGGATTCACAACCTTAGAAAGCGGTTCGGTGTCCCCCGTATGATAAAAATAGTTCACCGCAGAACAAAAGTAAGCTATAAATATGTACAGACCACCCCTGTTGTAAGCATCAATTCCGGGTTGCATAACGGGGTATGGAACGTTTTGAGCTGGCTGTTCTTCAGTTGCGGGGATAAATCGTCCCTTACGCTCGTAGGCAGTATAAATAAGCGGACCGTACGAGGACCCTAGAGAAAGAAGGGCATCGTATTTTTCTGCGGGTTCAAGACGAATGAATGGTTGATCTCGTTCCTCCTGATTTTTCTTCTTTCGTTTCTCGGTCCTCGTTTCGTCCGAATCAAACAGACCAACGCTCTGTCCAACAATCACCCCGGCAGCGCCCACGCTAAGCGTGGCTACTGTGCGGCGGGACACAAGAGGTGCTCTGCCTGCAGAATTCTCGGTTGTCTGTTCATCGTGGTTACTCATGGTCGTCTCCCTAGTTCTTAGTGTTTTCCGGGATAAATCGATGTTCGTCCTGCTCGTGCTTGCTACTCGCTGGGCGGGAACGGAATGTGCCGTAAATTGCTCCGTCTCGGATAAGCCCACGCGTATCAAAATCACTGATGGGATAAAGCTGTCCGGTATCTTTTCGATACACTTTGGCTTCCGGAATAATGTCGAACCGAACGTTCCACTCCGTGATTCTTTCTTCCTGATTAATCATGCGTGGCTGAGGTTCAAGAAAATACATATTCAGAATCTGCTGGTTTGGGGTAATAACCCACCCTTTACCTTCCTCAAAAAGGTCCTGGATAGCAGGGAAGAACATATCCTGAATTACCGCCTCTTCCTTCAAGAAACGTGTTTCCGATGAAAGAAGTAAATAATTCTGACAGGAATAGTAGTATCTATACTGCTGCCATAGTTCCGCAGAGGTATAACGGTCAGTGACGAAGAGAAACCCACGATTTGGAGCGGGTGGCGAATAAGCGGGGTGATCGCGATTAGCCGGGGTGTATAGCCCGGTGACACAGTTAGCGACATAGGGACATTGTCCCGAGTAGTCTTCACCGTCAAAGAATTCTCTGTCATGCCTAGCCATTCTTTCCCTCCTGGCTTCTGCCTAAGACCAGCTGCCGCTTTTCTGGACAGCTGGGATGGATATACTCCTTCGCATATCCACGATGTAATTTTTAAAGGTTTACCCGCCCCGCGCTTAGCAACGCTGACGCCGCCAGCTATGGGAGCCTATACGTTTCCAGTCTATTGGAAGCCATCCACACCGGCCTCAAGACGACCCTCCAAACCACAGAATCCACAGGATATAGTCAGGCGTGCACTCAGTGATGAGAAATCCCGCTGGAGCGGTGCCGAAGTACCGCTCCAGCTGGGGTCTCTATCCAACCCCATGCACTTGGGCTACCCTTAGATGGATTGTTCGGCGACTCCCACCCATCGATTTAGTATCTTATTTTATGAAAACCGGGAGGATATAGAGGCATCAAATCCTTTCCATTATTAATCAAAACCCATCGCCCTTTTAAATTTTCTACATACAAACCGGGACGAGTTTCTTCCACCGGCTTATAATTTTCAAGATTAAACCTTTCACCTGTCTCGGGAACAAAGAAATACGGCGTCTTAGACTTGTAAGCATCCGTAATACTGAATTCAAAAATATTTCGCTTGGTGGACTCGAATTCCACATTCGGATAGAAACTGCCTCTACTTATTGAGAGATTTTCATATACGTCACCATCAGCAACAAGCCATCCGCGTTTTTCTTGATAAAGTCGGAGAATTTCAGGTTCAATAACGTCTTCTGGCTTCACAATTTTAGAAAGAGGCTCAGTATCCCCAGCGGCGTAAAAGTAATTCAGAGACGCATAATAGTAAGCGATAAAAACGTATAACCCAGACCTAGTGTACTTATTCATACCCGGGTGTAATACCGGGTAGGGAACATTCTGCGCCGCGCGCTTTTCCGTTGCAGGAACATACCGCCCATTACGCTCATACGCCGTGTAGATAAGCGATTCACTAGTTTTTCCGAGCTCCTCCTGATAGTCGTATTGCTGCTTCGGCTCCATGTCTATATATCTCTGGTGCCGCAAACGTCTACGCGCTTCCAGCTGCTCATCGTACGACCCCAGCACACCGGCACGATACCCGGCAGAAACAAGCAACCCAGCACCCAGAACGCCTACGCCCACTCTGCCTAAAAAGACACGACGGTTAACGGGACGACCTTTCCAAGGTTCAGGCTGATAATTGGACCGGGAATATGGGTCGGAATACGAGGTAGGATACGGGTTAGGACCGCTGTTGATACTCATGATGTCTTCTCCTCTGACGCATTGTTGGTACCTTCTGGGATAAAACTGATTATTGGATTTTCTCCCTTTGTACTCACCGTTTTCATCGTGCCGTGTATTGATCCGTCACGAAGCAGACTTCGCGTATCAAATTCAGCGATGGGATGCATCTCTCCGGTATCTTTTCGATACACTTTTGCCTCGGGGTGAATATCAAATCGCACCTTCCACTCAGTCACCTCTTGCCCCGAATTCGTGATGCGCGGTCGACCCTCGAGAACGTGCAGTCTGAGAATCCTAGTATCAGGTGCAACTACCCAACCTTTACCCTCTTCGAAGAGATCTAGGATAGCTGGGAAAAAGATCTCGTCCTCACTCCACGGGTCTTTTAAACCCCGTATATCAGACGCTAAAAGCACGTAATTCTGGCAGGAGTAATAATAGATGTAATTGAAAAGCTCCCGCACAAAGCTAGTTACTGAATCATATAAGTAAGCGTAATCTGGGATAGGTGCAGAATATGCTGGATGATCCTGATCAGCTGGAATATACTCGCCGGTTAAACGAGTGGTTGCTAACGAATACTCGCCAGAGAAATCATCCATGTATATAAATTCCTTAGGCAATTTTTTGCTGTCTATCATTGTCTTCTTCCTTACACTCATCTTTGGATGTTTAGAACCAAATCTTAAGATTCACCGGTACGAGGAACATCTGCGGGGTACATCGGTGTCCAGTCCTCGTCCTTCTTCAACAGGGTCCACCTGCCATTCAGGTGCTCAGCTTCCAGCCTCTCCCCTCTGTCGTCCCTTGGCTTCCTCCCCAGAGGACTCCGATAATCGTAAAGAGATAATTTTTCACCGATGCTCGGAATATAGAAATAGCCTGTATAGGATTCTTTAGATACCCCCAGCCAGCACCATATAATGTGCCGGCCATTCCGCTCCGATATTGATAGACGATCCGAACTACTCGTTGGGAAATAAATCCACGCCTTGCACACGTCCTGTTCCGATATAACCCATCCGCGCTTCTCTCGGTACAGGCGAAGCATTGTTTCAGGAAGGACAGCCGCCGGCTCAACAACCTTCGACAGAGGCTCAGTATCTCCCGTGTAATAGAAGTAGTTGAGGGCTGCACAAAAATACCCCATGAAGGTCATAAAACCCTGCAGACTATATTCGTACATCTCCGGTTGAGGTACAGGGTAAGGCACGTTCTGCGCGGGATGTTCCTCAGTCGCGGGTACGAACTCGCCGCGGCTTTCGTAGGCGGTGTACTCAAGAGGAACATCCTTATACAGATAAGACTTATCGATTGCCCCCACGAATTCTTGATTCGGTTCAAGAGCAGCCAAAGCCCGATCTTTTTGAGCCTGCCGTTCTCTCTCCTCAGCTTCCTGCTTCTTTTTACGATCCTCTTCCAGCTCCTCCGGCGTCTTAATCAAGCCCGTGCACCGGCTAATAACCGCAGCCGTCAGAACACCCACACCGGCATATCCCAGGGTTCGCCGGGAAAAACGCTTTTTCTTCTCCGGGCTCTGCCCAGGGTTTTGCACGGGGTTCCGCTCAGGAGCCTGGCTGGTTGAATTGCCGTCATTGTTCGTGGTCATTCGTGTTCCTCCACGGCTTTCGTAAATACCGCGATGTATTTTCTGGAGTTGCGGTCCCCCACCGGGTGCAACAGACGTCGTCCCATGAACGGCGGGGAACCCTACATTCCCAGTCTATTAGAGTCGGTTCCACACGCCTCCGATACAAGCCGCAAACCCAAGGAATCCACAGCATATAGCCAGGAAACAGCGCTACCCCCCCTGCCGCCCCGCACAATAGACCGGGGACGCAGAAACCCCGCCGGAACGGTACCGAAATACCGCCTCGACGGGGGTCTCACGCTAAAACTGTGCGCTAAAGCTACGCAGTCTCAGGCTAGGCACCCGGATTAGGCGCCCAGTGCCTCCAGACCGGGCAGGGTCTTACCCTCGATGTACTCGAGGGAAGCGCCACCACCGGTGGAGATGTGGCCGAACTGCTCGTCCTTGAAGCCCAGGTTGCGGACTGCCGAAGCGGAGTCGCCACCACCGATGATGGAGAACGCATCAGAGTCGACGATAGCCTGTGCCACCGCGCGGGTACCCTCAGCGAACGGAGCGATCTCGAACACGCCAACGGGGCCGTTCCAGAAGATGGTCTTTGCGCCCTTAATCTTCTCAGCGAAAATCTCGCGGGTCTTGGGGCCGATGTCCAGGCCCTCAGCCTCTGCGCCGAGCTTGCCGCCGGTCAGGTCCTCAATGGGGCGAATCTCGGTGTTAGCGTCTGCGGAGAAGTCGTCAGCCCAGACCACGTCCACAGCGGTAATGATCTCGGTGCCCTTCTCGGGGGCTTCCTTCAGGTAGCGCAGAACGTTCTCAACCTGGTCCTTCTCGAGCAGGGACTTGCCCACCTCGTAGCCCTTTGCGTAGGCGAAGGTGTAACCCATGCCGCCACCAATCAGGATGGTGTCAGCCTTACCAATCAGGTTGTCAATCACGGCGAGCTTATCGGACACCTTAGCGCCGCCCATGACCACCACGAAAGGACGCTCGGGGTCATTCAGGGTCTTAGCCAGAACGTCGACTTCCTTCTTCACCAGGTCACCCAGGTAAGCGGGCAGACGCTTAGCAACGTCGTAGACGGAAGCGTGCTTGCGGTGAACCGCACCGAAGGCGTCGTTCACGTAGGCACCGTTCTCGCCGGTCAGTGCGACCAGCTCGTCGGCGAATTCGCCGCGCTCTGCGTCGTCCTTGGAGGTCTCGCGGGCGTCGTAGCGGACGTTCTCGAGAACCAGGACCTCGCCGTCAGCCAGGGCTGCTGCCTTAGCCTTGGCGTCCTCGCCTACCAGGTCGGTTGCAACCTTCACGGGCACGGAGGCGAGCTCGGCCAGGCGTGCTGCCGCCGGTGCGATGGAGTACTGGGGGTCGACCTTGCCCTTGGGGCGGCCCAGGTGTGCGGTGACGATGACGCGTGCGCCAGCCTTGGCAAGCTTCTCAATCACGGGCAGGGATGCGCGGACGCGGCCGTCGTCGGTGACGACGCCGTCCTTCAGGGGTACGTTCAGGTCGGAGCGAACGAGGACGTGGCGGCCTGCGACGCCTTCTTCGAGCAGTTCGGACAGTGCCTTAGCCATGGGATTTCCTCCTGGTTAGGTGGGTTTATATACCGTTTCAATCATACCGAAGAATAGGGGTTTTGACAGCCTAAAAAATAAGCTTTTATAAGGTGTTTCTCCGCAGAATACCGCGGATATTCACCCTTTCTATCCCCTACTCCCTTACGGTATTCCTGACTCAAAATGAGCGATAGAAAATAGTATGTTTATACATCATTAAGGGTTTTACTCAAGACCCCTGCAAAAGAGTCTTGGTACAGCAAACCCCGACTCCCCCGCTTGATGCGGTGGTGCCGGGGTTCACTATGCGTTAGTTACGCGGGGTGACGCTTACACTCGGTGAGCGTCGTAAGCCTATTGGGGCTTAGAGGGAAGCCACAACCTTGTTGGTGAACATCACGAGGCGGGAAACGTAGCCGTACTCGTTGTCGTACCAAGCGATAACCTTCACCTGGTCACCGATCACCTTGGTCAGCGGTGCGTCGAAGACGGTGGAGATGGGCTCACCCTCGATGTCCTTGGACACGATGGGATCCTCGTTGTACTTGATGATGCCCTTCATGGGGCCCTCAGCTGCTGCCTTGACCGCTGCGTTGACTTCCTCAACGGTGACCTCGCGCTCAGCGGTGAAGGTCAGGTCGGTGATGGAGCCGGTGATGGTGGGAACGCGGACTGCGAAGCCGTCCAGCTTACCCTTCAGCTCGGGCAGAACCAGGCCAACAGCTGCTGCTGCACCGGTGGAGGTGGGGACCATGTTCACGGCTGCGGCGCGTGCACGGCGCAGGTCGCGGTGGGGTGCATCCTGCAGACGCTGGTCAGCGGTGTATGCGTGGATGGTGGTCATCAGACCCTGCTTGATGCCGAATGCGTCGTTCAGGACCTTAGCCATCGGAGCGAGGCAGTTGGTGGTGCAGGAAGCGTTGGAGACGATGTGGTGGTTAGCTGCATCGTACTGGTCGTCGTTCACACCCATGACGAAGGTGCCGTCGATGTTCTTACCGGGAGCGGAGAGGATAACCTTCTTAGCGCCAGCCTCGATGTGTGCCTTTGCCTTGCTGCCTTCGGTGAAGAAACCGGTGGACTCGAGGACTACGTCAACGCCCAGGTCCTTCCAGGGGAGGTTCTGGGGGTCACGCTCAGCGAGGATCTTGATTTCCTTGCCGTCAACAACCAGTGCGCCTTCCTTGACCTCAACCTCTGCGTTGAAGCGACCCATGATGGAGTCGTACTTGAGCAGGTGTGCCAGGGTCTCAACATCGGTGAGGTCGTTGATTGCGACGATCTCGAAGCCGACGCCCTCGGTCTGAGCTGCGCGGAAGAAGGTGCGGCCGATGCGGCCGAAGCCGTTGATTGCTACGCGTACAGTCACTGGAGTATCTCCTTGTCAGTGCGTTGGGTGGCGACCCGCCCAATTCGATGCCTTGTGGGCATTATGCTTACCGAATTATTCCGAGCTCTGTGGTGCCCGGCGCGTTCCGCCGTTGTTGGTAATAATCCTACCCTAGTTTGTGTGTGTTTTGGTGTGCTCATTCGAGAATTTTTTGTGAGTTACCCCATAAAATAGGCGAAAAACCCTTTGTTTTCTGTTGGTTTACGTGGTGTTCACCCCGAGAAAATGTTGCGATATGGTCTAAATAACAATAAATACACACGATGCCCATTCGCAGAAAAACCCCGCCGTATCAAGGCACGATGAGAGGGTACAAACCACCCTTTCAACCGCTAATACACGACCATCGCAACCGCTCCCAACCCCGAATGGGCCGAAAGCACCGGGGGCAGAGAACTCACCAAAAACTCGGGTATGTTTAGCGCCACAGAACCCTCACCCGAGGCAGAACCGGTGGACGTACCCGCGGAATGACTCAGCGAGCCCTCCCCCAGCAGACGTTGCACCCGCTCATACAGCTGCACCGCCTGCGCCGCATTACCCACGTGATGCACCGCGACCACCTCGCCGGGCGTATCGCTGCCCGGGACCGCATCCGTTGAAGCGTCGAGAGCGGCGGCATGACGGTGCTCGCGGCAGGCCTGCACCGTCAGTTCCACGAACCGATCCAGGGCGCGCGCGGCCGTGCGGGGCCGTTCCACGTAGGTGAGCTTCCCCTGGGAAATCGTGCCGATGGGCTTAATCTGAAACATCTGTCCCACCATCGCCAGCGCCGGGGAAACGCGACCCCCGCGGCGCAGCGCATCCAGGGTGGGGATGTAAAAGTACAAGGTCGCGCGCTCACACACCCGCCGCATGCACTCCACGACCCGCTCGGGGTTCGGGTCCTCCTCCAACAGCTCAAGGGCGCGAAGCACCGCATACCCGTAGGCACCGGCCACCGTGCGGCTATCCACCACGCTCACGCCCTCGGCACCCAGGCGGCTCAGGCGCGCGCCGGTACGCGCGGACTCCACCGTGCCCGAGAGCTCGCCGGAGAGGTGAACCGACACCACGTGCGTAAAGCCGCGCGATGCCAGCTCGTCGTACACGTCAGCAAACGCGCCAGGAGCCGGGCCGGAAGTGCTCACGGTCTGCCCCATGACGTGCGCCAGCATAATGGCTTCGTCCACCTCGGCGGCGCCGAGGCCCTGCAAGCTACGGTCCTCCGCACCGGGGGTGCGAATCGTAACGGGCATGGGCACCACGACAAAGTTCCCGCGAGCGCTCAGCCGCTCCACCAGCTCCGGATGCAGTGCCGCGGCGCTATCGGTGACCACGGCAATGCGATCCTTTGCGTTGTTCTCGTGCCCCATATTCCGGCCCTTCTTCCGGTTCGTCAGCGAATGATTCAGCGACGAAGCCTCTCCTAGCGTTTCCTGAACATTATGGCACTCATCACTACCGCAGTACAGCAAAGCCCCGCCGTGCCTTTCGGAACGTTCCGCAGAACGAACCAAAGCCACAGCGGGGCTTGCAGATCGGCCAAAAGCCTAGATTACGATGTTCACGAGCTTCGGTGCGCGCACAATCACCTTGCGGATCTCGGCGTCACCCAGCGCACGCTGAACGGCGGCATCGGCCAGGGCCAGCTCCTGAAGCTCCTGCTCGGAGATGTCCTTGGCGACTTCCAGGCGAGCCTTGACCTTGCCCTTAATCTGAACGATAGCGGTGACGGTGTCGTCCACCAGCAGGGCCGGGTCAACCTCGGGGAAGCCAGCGGTCAGAACCGGGGTGTCGTGGCCGAGCACGTGCCACATGTCCTCGGCGGTGTACGGTGCGTACAGCGAGAGCAGGATGGCGATGGTCTCGGCGGCCTTGCGGACGGCCGGGTCAGCCGCACCAGCACCGGAATCAATAGCCTTGCGGGTAGCGTTGACGAGCTCCATGGTCTTCGCAACAACCACGTTGAACTTGCCGCCCTCAATCAGGCCCTGCACCTCGTGCACGGTGCGTGCAATCAGCTTCTGCAGCTCCAGGTCACCGGTGGTTGCGTCCACGCAGGGTTCGCTGGTGACGTCCTGAGCCACGCGCCAGGCGCGAGCCAGGAACTTCTGCGAGCCGGCGGGGGAAACGTCGGCCCAGTCCACGTCATCCTCGGGCGGGGACGCGAAAATCATGGTGGTGCGGATTGCGTCCACACCGAACTTATCGAGCTGCTCGCCCAGGTTCACGCCGTTACCCAGCGACTTGGACATCGCCTTGCCGCCGTTGAGCACCTGGCCCTGGTTCATGAGCGCCTTGAAGGGCTCATCGTGCTGAATCAGGCCCAGGTCGCGAACAACCTTGGTGAAGAAGCGCGCGTACAGCAGGTGCAGAATTGCGTGCTCCACGCCGCCCACGTACATGTCGACGGCACCCCACTCGCGCATGGCCTGCGGGTCGAAGGGAGCCTGGTCGTCATGCGGGGAAACGTAACGCAGGAAGTACCAGGAGGAGTCCACGAAGGTGTCCATGGTGTCCGAGTCACGGCGAGCCTGCTTGCCGCACTTCGGACAGGGCACGATAGCCCAGTCATCGGCGGCGGCCAGGGGCGACTGGCCCTTGGGAGCCAGCTGCTCACCACGCAGGTTATCGGGCAGCAGAACCGGCAGCTGATCCTCGGGAACCAGCACCTCGCCGCAGTCCTCACAGTGAATCACGGGGATGGGGGTACCCCAGAAGCGCTGGCGGGAGAGCAGCCAGTCGCGCAGGCGGTAGATAACCTTGCCCTCACCGGTGCCGGCGGCCTCCACCAGCTCGATGGCCTTGGCAATCGCCTCAGCCTTGGGCAGGCCGGTCAGCTCGCCGGAATTCACGAGCACGCCGTCACCGGCGGTAGCAACACCGCTGGTGGCCGGATCCTCGGCGCCCTCAACGTCCAGGACCTTCACAACGGGCAGGTCAAACTTGAGTGCGAAGTCCAGGTCGCGCTGGTCGTGCGCGGGCACGGCCATAATCGCACCGGTACCGTAGTCGGCCAGCACGTAGTCGGAGGCCCACACGGGCAGCTTCGCGCCGGTCAGCGGGTTAATCGCGTAGCGGCCGGTGAACACGCCGGTCTTCTCGCGCTCGGAGGACTGGCGATCGATATCGCTCAGTGCCTTGATGTCTTCGCGGTACTGCTCCAGGGCGGCCTTCTGCTCGGGTGCCACGATCTGCTCGGCGAACGCCGCATCCGCAGCAACCACGATGAAGGTTGCACCGTACAGGGTGTCCGGGCGGGTGGTGAACACGGTGAAGGACTCAGCAGCCTGATCCTCGGTGGCCTCAATCTCGAAGCGCACCTCGGCACCTTCGGAGCGGCCAATCCAGTTGCGCTGCATGAGCAGCACGCGGTCGGGCCACTTGCCCTCCAGCTGCTCCATGTCGTCCAGCAGCTGCTGGGCGTAGTCGGTGATCTTGAAGTACCACTGGTTCAGGGCCTTCTTGGTCACGGTGGTGCCGCAGCGCTCGCAGGCACCGTTGACGACCTGCTCGTTAGCGAGCACGGTCTGGTCCTTGGGGCACCAGTTGACCATGGAGTCCTTACGGTACGCCAGGCCCTTCTTGTAGAACTGCTCGAACAGCCACTGAGTCCACTTGTAGTACTCGGGGTCCGAGGTGTGCAGGCGGCGGCTCCAGTCAGCGGCAATAGCGTAGCGCTTGAAGGACTCAGCCTGAGTCTCAATGTTCTTGTACGTCCACTCCTTGGGGTGAGTGTCGTTCTTAATGGCTGCGTTCTCAGCGGGCAGACCGAAGGAGTCCCAGCCAATCGGGTGCAGAACATCGTAGCCGCACTGCTTGAAGTAGCGGGCGTTCATGTCACCAATAGCGAATGCCTCCGCGTGACCCATGTGAAGGTCACCGGAGGGGTACGGGAACATATCCAGCACATACTTGCGGCCCTTGGGGGCGTCACCGGTGGGCTGGAAAACCTTCGTTTCGTCCCAGTAGGGGCGCCACTTGGCTTCCATAGCGCGGAAGTCGTACGCATTCTCGGTGCGTTCGGTCTCTACCTGAGCAGACACAGCGATTCCTTAAATAAAGACAGGTTGATAAAAACTTAACCCTCCAAGTGTAACGCGAAACCCGCACCGAGCCAGAGTTGAGGCCGCCTCGACTACCAAATGGACGGCACCACCCGCCCGACCACCCGCGCGATCACCCGGCCAACCACCGATGCGGTAGGCAGGTTTCAGAGCCCTTTCAGGCTTCTCCCCTAGAATTAAGAACGGGACTTTGCCGTCCCAGTACCCAACCCGCGAAAGGTACCCATGACCTCCACCGTTACCCCGGACTCCCCCAACACCTCAGTTCTTGAGGGCGTGCCCGGCCCGCTCATTCCCGGCACCCGCCACGACGCCCTCATTGGTGACGGCGCGCAGGCAGTCATGACCCGCTACTGGCAGTACGGCAAAGGCATGAACGACGGAACCTTCCCCGAAGGCTCCTACCCCGTGCTACTCGTGCACGGCTTCCGCGGCGACCACCACGGCCTCGAAATCATCGCGAACTACCTGCTGAAGCTCATTCCGAACGTCAGCATCATCAGCCCCGACCTGCCCGGCTTCGGCCGCTCCGGTGACCTGCCCGAAAGCGCCCCGGGTGAGGACAGCATCGACGCGTACGTGGCCTGGTTGCAGGATTTTGTGGAGCGCACCAACCCGCTCGGACTGCCGCTACACGTGGTCGGTCACTCCTTCGGATCCATCCTCACCAGCGCCTTCGCCGCCGCACACCCGAACTCGCTCGCGCTCCTCTCGCTCATCAACCCGATTAGCGAACCCGCCCTGGAGGGGCGTCAGCGCGTCACCTCGCGCTTGGCCTCGCTCTACTACCGCGCCGGCGCGGCACTACCCGAAAAAATCGGCTACCCGCTGCTGCGTTCCCAGCTGATTACCCGCCTCTCCAGCGAGGTCATGATGCGCACCAAAGATAGGGCGATGCGCCGCTTCATCAACGGCCAGCACGCCGCCTACTTCGGCTCCTTCGGTTCCCGCCGCGGGGTGCTCAGCGCCTACGAAGCGTCCATTGCACACACCGCCGCCGAGTACGCCGCCGCAATCCGAGTTCCGGTGCAGATGCTCGTTGCCGAAGACGACGACCTGGGCACCCCCGAAACAGCTCGCGCCATGTACGCGACGCTGACCTCCCGCGACCTACCCGCTTCCTCGACCGGCGCCCGCGAGCGCCTGGACATGATCCCCGAAGTCGGGCACCTCATCCACTACGAAACCCCGCACCTGGCCGCGGAACTCATCGCCGATTTCGCCGCCGGCCACTCAGGGAACGAGAAGTAAGGAACCAACATGAAACTCATGGTTGACGCCCGATACACTCGTATCGGCTTCCACGACGGCATCAGCCGCTACACCGCATCCCTGCTGGGCGCGCTCAAAACCCTCATCGACACCGGTGACGAAGCCGCCGCCGACCTCGACCTGACCATGATCATTAGCGACGAGCGTCAGCTGGACATGCTGCCGGATTTGCCGCACGTGAAGATCTGCTCGCCCACCGGCCCGCTCGAACCGACCGCCGCCCTGCAGCTGAACAAGTATGCGCCGGACGTGGTGTTCTCCCCCATGCAGACCATCGGCTCCACCGGACGCAAGTTCAAGCTGATTCTCACCCTGCACGACCTGATCTACTACTCGCACCCGACCCCGCCCGGGTTCCTGCCCGCACCGGTGCGCGTGGGCTGGCGACTCTTCCACAAGACCTACACCCCGCAACGTTTTCTGCTCAATCACGGCGACGCGGTCGTGACTGTTTCTGAGTCGACCGCCTCGCTGATTCGTGAGCACGAGCTGACCACCAAGCCGCTGTTCGTGGTGCCCAACGCCCCGCAGCCCGGCAGCGTGGTCTCGCGCCAGACCGCGCTGGAACGCGCCACCACCCGCGAAGAGCAGCCCGTCAAGCACCTGGTGTACATGGGTTCGTTCATGCCGTACAAGAACGTTGAAACGCTACTACTGGCGATGCGTTCCCTGCCGGATTACCGCCTGCACTTGCTGTCGAAGATGCCGCCGCAGCGCCTGGTGCAGCTCACCGACGAGCGCCTCATCGGTGAGAACGTGGAGGTGCACAACGGCGTGAGCGATGAGGAGTACCAGCAGCTGCTCCGCCAGGCGCACGCCCTGGTGACTGCTTCCCGCGAGGAGGGTTACGGCCTGCCCGTGGTTGAGGCGCAGGCTGCCGGTTGCCCCGCGGTGATTAGTGACATCCCGATTTTCCGTGAGATTGCGCCGCACGCCGTGTTCGCGCCGGTGGATGGTGCCCCGGAGGCGCACGCCGCCGATTGGGTGAAGGCTATCCGTTCCCTGGAGGATCCGGCCGTGCGCGAGCGCGTCATCATTGATGGCCTGTCGGATGTGCGCCGCTACTCCTGGCGCGACTCGGCGCTCAAGCTGCTGAAGGTCGTGCGCGGGCTCTAAAGCATGCGCGGCTTATACAGCGCGGCGCTAGATACAGGAATGCCACCGCACTCCCCCGAAACTCGGGAGGGTGCGGCGGCATTCTCGTATTCAATTCATGGTCGCCGGTAGGCGTATGTGGCGTACAGCAAACGATGTACAGCGGCGGTTCGCTACACACTTCCTCCGCGCCTACGCAGGGAACCAGCCCTCGCAGAGCTCGGGCACCCTGAGGGCGCTTCCGGAAGGTGCAGCCTCGCCGCCTCTAGGCGCAAAATCTCTAGACCGCGGTGAAGCTACCGGTGCGGGCCTCTTCCTTCGCCACCAAATCGTTGACGTGGGTGTAGGCGTAAATAATCTTTGCGTCATCCAGCTCAGCGAAACGCGCCAGGTAGCGACAGACCGCACCGCGCTGCGCCATCGTCATGGCCGAAAGCAGCTCGGGGTTGGGGTGGGTGATACCGTTGCTACGCTCGGGAGCGGAATCGCCAAATCCGGGTTCGTAATCGTATGCCGGGCTCATCGTCGAAAGCCTTTCGTCAGGGCGTCGCTACAGTGCAAACGCCACGCGGGTAACACGGCGAATAGGTTCGCACCGATAACCGGATGCCTCTTCGCGGTGGTGGTTGTGATACCTCTAAAGTACCCAAGAGCCAATCAATGTTCAAGAACCGCTAGGGAACAACCTCATAATGGACACGTCCGCGGTTGTCAGGCGGAAATCAGGGGGCACCAGAGAGGCAGGTAACCGCCGGTTTTTCCCCACCGTTTGAGTCCACCGTTAGAAGCTTAAAAAGAAATGCCGCCGCACTCGTCAAGAGTGCGACAGCATTTCCTAAAGCTCTAATTATGCAGGCTACGCCACGCTTGCGCAGAGGCCGCGCTCGCCTCATCGTCAACTCCCCCGATGACGCTCTCTCGCGCCAGAGTGCGATCAATCTTCGTCACCATGAACCGCTGGAACCGACGCTGAGTCGCAGGAAACAGCACCACCACGAGCAGCACCTCCACCGCGAACAGAATCGCCAGCAAAACGAGGCCGCCGCCGGGCGAATCCACCTGCTCACGCAGGTACCGGGCCGCGGCCACCGCCCACTCAAACCCCGCGGAGTCCAGGACCGGCACATCCAGACCGGCCTGCGCCGAAACGTGCAGAAGCGACGCCGCATTCAGTAGCAGCACAAACAGCGCGGTCAACCCCGCATACAGGCCGTAGTGCACCGCACGCGCAACCCTTTTAGCCCGGGCAAAGGCACGGTTGAGCTCGGCGCCGATATCGTTCACACCCTCCAGCAGGTGCGTGTCGGCCGGTAGAACGTGCGGCAGCAAACGGCGCGACAGCATGAGCGGAACCGGTGAACTGGCGTCAAAATACTGCATGTGGCTACTCACCGAAGGCCCCGGCAGGGTCGCGAAGGTAACCTTCACATCGGTCGGCTGTGTGATGTTCGAACGCCCGATGCTATCACCGCGCGCCGCAATCTCACAGTGATCCGCCACGTTCATCTCGTGCAGCGAGGGCGCATAGGCGCGCACGAACAGGTGACAGCAGCTGCGCACCGATACGACTATCGCCAGCATCACGACGCACCAGAACGCCACGCCCAATGCGGTGGGCGCAGGAACCCTCGCTTCACCGCTCAGGTAGGCAAGCACCAGCATGAGGGAGGTAAACATCATGAATACCCCGTGCACAAAGAGCGTCGGGATAAGCCACTTAATCAGGGAACGTGTGCCGTAGACATTCCAGAGGGCAGGGATCGCCCCCGTCTCCTGCGCAATGCGGCCCCGGCCCTTCAGCGCCGAGAGCACGGCGAAGACAACCGTGGCGGCACCCAATGTCAACGGAATCAGCATCATGTGGCGCAGCAGGGAGGCGTAGGGGCCAACCAGAAGCAGGGCCTCCTGAACCCAGGCGAACCCGGCTACCGCTCCGAGGGCCAGCAGGGTCAGGCGGTTGCGGAACCCGCCGGAGCTATCGAGCGGAGCGGGAACGTCGTTGCGGTCACTGGCGATGATACTAATCGGCACCACACCGTTACCCAGCCCGTAGAAGAAACGCAGGGGTTTCTTTCCGGCCTTCGCACGGCGACGCAACAGCTCATACCCCAGGTACCCGCCCTGCGAATGGGCAATAATACCCGGGGCATCACTACGGGCCGCCAGCAGATCCAGCTGACGGTCCAAACGCGAGTAGATGCGCTCCAAATCCCGAGACTCAGGGCTGGTCGCCGTCTGAATCAGCTGCGTGGGAATCGCCTTCACCAGCGCCCACAGCTCGCGGGCACGGCGAGCCAAAACCCAACCCAAAATACCCAGGCTGAGCACGGCCACCAGCGCCGTCAGCAGACCGCGGCTCGTGCTCAGGGAAGCAACAAAGGCGTCGCGCATCGTCACGGTTGTCACCACCGCCAGCACAAGCCAACCGGCCACGTTCACAAAACGCGCTATCGACCGGAGCAGCTGCCCGGCGCGATCGGTCCAGGTTCGGCCCGGACGCTCGTAGTAGAGACAGAACATGAGGAAAAGCGGCAGCACCGAGACCAGCCAGGGCAGGTGATCTCTGAGGGGACGATAGTGCTTCGGGCGCCAGAACCCCTCCTGAAGGAGGATGCTGCGACGCACCACCGAACGCTCCGGACGTTCCGGACGGCTCGAACGCGAGGCGCTGAGGCGCTCCTGCAGGCGTCGTTCCTGAGCGCGCAGCCCCTCCGAGATACGCGCCTGCAACGACGAGGCGCTCGGCTCGTCGACGGCTTCCCGGTCCTCCGGGGACTCGGGTACTTCGGTAGATTCGGAAACTTCGAGAGTTTCGGGGGTTTCTGGAGCCTCGGGGGCCTGCACGTACTCCAGCGTGAGCGCGTAGCTCAGCTCGCGGTGCTCGCTATGCGAGGTCACCTCCCCCGATGGCGGCTGAGTATCGCCGTCGGGGATGAGCGTGACGCTCCCCCCGGGTCGCCTCCTCGGGGCTGTCCGCGGCATCGGAACCGGTATCGGGTGCGACCGTGCTTGCCATCGTGGCCAGCGTCTTCAGGCTGTGCGCCACCGGCTTACCGAAGTAGTCCAGGGTCTCACCGAAGTTCTGGTACCCGATGCCGTGGATCAGCAGAACCGCGGCGTCGTGCCGGCGACCCGTACTGTGCAGGGTGCTCTCGGGGTGCCGGGAAGCATACCCCAGCAGGGTCCGCTGCTCGTCCGAGGGCAGGGAACTGCCCTTCACCAATTGGCGATCCACGACGCCCCCTTTCTGCACTGTACCTCTGCGTTTTCTGCAGATAAATCCGCAAGACTGTGGGTTTTAAAGCACGTCCAAGCCGTCACAACGCACCTGGACGGGCCGCTCCCCCACGGTTTTCTTGAGGGCGGCCATCGTGGCGCGCGTGGCGCGTAACTCGTGCGTCACCTGCTGGGCAATACCGTAGGAGAAGAAGATCAGGGCGCGCCAGTCCCCGCGCATCGGGGATTCCTCCGGATCATTCTCCAGGGTCTCGGACCAGGCGAGATAGCCGTGGTCCAGCGGAACCGGACCGACCACCCGCAATTGCTCGCGCACAGACTCGGGCAGGGCCGAAGAACCCAGGAAGATTTCCATAAAGGAGCGCACGTCAGCCTCCGCGCCGGTTACCGCGGCCGTGCGCACCGCCGGAGGCAAGCCCGTCTGGGAACGCTCCTCCAGCTCCTCGCGAGCGAACCAGGCCGGATCCCAGCGGATGAGGGCCTGCTCCACGGGCGAGGGCGAGGCGGTCGTCACTACGGTCCCCTCCAGCGCCGCCGGACGCACCAGGGCCGCAGCGTTAAGCCAACGACGCAGGGCAGCCTCGGGGGCGCGCAGGGAATCGAAGTAGAGCATCTTATCGGCGTCCAGAAGCAGGGCCGCAGCGTAACCGCCGAAAGCCACGGGCTCAGCCCCGGGAGTCGCCACGACCAGGGCCGGTTCCGGGCCAACCGTCGCGCGCACGTGGTCGCCCGAGGAGGAAATCACCGGAACGTTCGGGAAGGCGCGGCCCAGCTCCTCGGCCGTGCGCATCGCTCCCACCGTCGAGGAACGCCAGCGGTTAAAACCACATTCGGGGCACCGCCACTGCTGGGCCAGATGGCCGCACCACGCACAGGAGGGCACCGAGGAACCGGAAGCCAGCGAAAGCGGGCCGCTGCACACGGTGCATCGGGCTGGCATGCGGCACCGCGCGCACGAGAACGAGGGCACGTAACCGCTGCGGGCCACCTGCACGAGCACCGGGCCTCGGGACAGGGCGCGGCGGGCGTGCTCGAAGGCAAGGTGCGGGATGCGCGCCACGGCAGCCAGCGGGTCGCGAGCCAGCTCGTACTCCGAACCGGTCGAGAAGATGCGCGGCGAATACTCACGCACGAGCGAGCGAGGAGCCCGCAGGTAGGTGGCCCAGCGGGTGCGTACCAGGCGTGCCGCCTCGCTACTCATCGTGAACCCTGCGAAGAGTGCCGCGGCGTTCTCCGCTGAGGCGCGCAACAGTAGCACGTCGCGGGCGTGGCAATAGGGGGCGCGCTGTTCGAGCAGCGACGAGTCGCCGTCGTCCCAGCAGACGACCAGGCCCAGGTTAGCGACCGGGGCGTAGGCGGCCGCGCGGGTTCCGATGACGACGGGCACGCGACCCAGGCGGGCCTTGAGGAACCCGTGGTAGCGCGCGTGCGGGCCCGAATCGGCGCTCAGGCGTGCGTAGGAATCGGTGGGAAGCACCCGCGCGAGGGCGCTCTCCAGCAGGTCGAGGCTCTTGGCGGTGGGAACCACGGCGATGGCGCCCCGCCCGGAGGTGGCCGCGGTGGCCAGGGCCGCGGCGAGCACATCGGCCCAGGTGTGTTCCAGGTGGCCGGGAAGCACGGTCATGACGGCGCGGCTCGCGACGCCGGCGGCCACGTCCTCGATAAATTCGGGGCCGTTTTCGTAATCGGAGAAGACCGCGGCGGCATCGGGTGCGTCCTCCAGCGGGGCGGGAGGCTCAAGGGTGAAGGGTGCGGGTGCGCCGGGGGTAGCGAGCCAGGCGTAGGGGTCGGCCTCAGTACTATTTCCGCCGGTCAAAGAATTTTTAGCCAATTTACCCTCAGCCTGAACCTGAGATTCGCAACCCTCACCTTCAATCGAAGGGTTACCGACAGATTCGCCCTCAACCGGAGCTTGAGGTCCCACCTGGGAAGGGTCGTAACCCGGCAGGAACGGAGCGTACTTCTTATCCAGGGCGGCCACGCGCGGAGGAACCGCCAGGCGCAACACGTTCGCCACCGTGGAGGCGTAGCGATCGGCCAGCGCTTCCGCCACGCTGAAAATCTCGGGCGCCACCACCGGCACACGCGAGAGCACCCCCTTGAGCGGGGCAAGCGAGGACCGTGTCCAATCGGTCGTGGCCGCGCGCTCCTCAATGTAACCGCTCATCTCGTGCCCGTTGAACATGACGCGCACGCGGGCGCCGGGCACCGCATCCTCGTTCATCTCGGCGGGCACGCGATAGTCGAAGGTGCGGTCCACCTGCGGCAGGGTGCTATCCACACGCACGCGCGCCACGGGGTTCACCACGCCGCTGGCCCGCAACTCGGCGGCCACACTGACCGGCTCGGGCGTCGCGGGAATCAGGGCATCACGAAGAGCAGGAAATCCCTGCAACAGGTCAAGCTGTTGCAGGGATTCCTGCTGGGTACCCGCGGGTACCTTCGGTTCATCAGAACGGTTCTGACTCACGCGCGCTATCGTGCTCTCGTTCGCTGAATTCGTTCTAGGAGGAGGACACAGCCGAGCGCAGTGCATCCACGCGGTTGAGGCGCTCCCAGGTGAACTCCGGCTCGGTGCGGCCGAAGTGACCGTGAGCCGCGGTCTTGCGATAGATGGGGCGGCGCAGGTCCAAATCGTTAATGATGGCCAGCGGGCGCAGGTCAAAGACCTCGCGCACGGCGCGCTCAATCTTCAGCGGGTCAACCTTCTCGGTGCCGAAGGTCTCGATGTACAGGCCAACGGGTGCTGCCTGGCCGATGGCGTACGCCACCTGAACCTCGGCGCGATCGGCGAGGCCGGCGCCCACGATGTTCTTGGCGACCCAGCGCATAGCGTAGGCTGCGGAACGGTCCACCTTCGAGGGGTCCTTACCGGAGAACGCACCGCCACCGTGGCGTGCGGAACCGCCGTAGGTGTCAACGATGATCTTGCGGCCGGTCAGGCCAGCGTCACCGACGGGGCCACCCTGCACGAAGCGGCCGGCAGGGTTGACGATGAACTTGGTGTTGGAGGAATCCAGGTCCACGGAGCTGAGCACGGGGGCAATCACATGCTTCTCAATGTCGGCGCGCAGGTCGGCCAGATCGTAGCTGGCGGTGTGCTGGCTCGAAACAACCACGGTATCAACGGATACGGGCACGTTGTTCGAGTCGTAGCCGAGGGTCACCTGGGTCTTGCCGTCGGGGCGCAGATCGGTCAGTAGGCCGTCCTTGCGCACCTTGGTCAGGCGCTCGGAGAGGCGGTGTGCCAGCCAAATGGGGGCGGGCATCAGCACGTTGGTCTCGTTCGATGCGTAACCGAACATGATGCCCTGGTCGCCCGCGCCCTGGCGGTCGTAATCGTCGGCGGCGATGCCCTGACGAACTTCGAGGGACTCGTACACGCCGGCGTTAATGTCCGGGGACTGCTCGCCGATGGAGACGGAGACGCCGCAGAACTCGCCGTCGAAACCGCGGGTCGAGGAATCGTAACCGATATCGAGGATGGTCTCACGCACGATGGAGGGAATCTCGACGTAGCTGGAGGTGGTCACCTCACCGGCGACGTGCACCTGGCCGGTGGTCACCATGGTCTCCACAGCAACGTTCGCTGCGGGATCCTGGGCGATAATGCCGTCCAGGATTGCGTCGGAAATCTGGTCACAAATTTTGTCGGGATGGCCTTCAGTCACCGATTCGCTGGTGAATAGGCGTAAATGGTTATTACTCACGGTTTCCACTCTACTGGTTGAGGGCACGCAAAGGTAGCGCGCTCGTAATGATGACGGTTTCCTTCAATTATGACACGTTTATGACGGCCGGTTACAGGCCCCATTCGCGGGTTCACGCACCGGTCCTCGCACGCCGGTCACGCGCAGCCCGCACGCAAGAGGCCCACCGGCGGGACCCAATCGGTGCGTTACGCCAGCGCCGCCATAATCTTCTGCGCAAGCGCCGGGCCGATGCCGGGCACCTGTGTTAGCTCTTCCTCGGTGGCCTGCTTAATCTGCGCCACCGAACCAAAATGCTTCACGAGCGCGGCGCGCTTAACCTCGCCCAGTCCGGGTATCTCGTCCAGGGCGGAGGCGACCATGGCCTTGCCTCGCTTGGAGCGGTGGAAGGTGATGGCGAAGCGGTGCGCCTCATCGCGGATGCGCTGCACCAGGTACAGCGCCTCCGAGGTGCGCGGGAGCACGACCGGGTAGTCGTCATCCGGCAGCCACAGCTCCTCCAGGCGCTTGGCGATTCCGGCCACGTACACATCGGTAATACCCAAATCGCTCAGGGCGGCGGATGCGGCGGCCACCTGGGGCGGACCGCCGTCCACGAGCACGAGGTTCGGCGGGTAGGCAAAGGTCTGCGGCTCGGGGGTGGAGGCGTCAATCTCCCCGGAGCGCGCGGGCGCCTCGGCGCGCTCGGCCCGCTGGGCCAGGTGCCGCTTGAAGCGGCGCGTAATGACGTCGTACATGCTGGCGGTATCGTCGCGTGCGGCGTCCCCGGTGATGCTGTAGGTGCGGTAGGCCTTCTTGGCGGGCATGCCGTCTTCGAAGACCACCATGGAGGCAACCACGTTCGTACCTTGCACGTGCGAAATGTCGTAACATTCGATGCGCAGCAGCGGGTCGGGAAGCTCAAGGGCCGTCTGCAGCTCCACGAGGGAGGCGCTGCGGGTGGTGAGGTCACCGGCGCGCCGGCTCTTGTGCAGGGTGAGGGCCTGGCGGGCGTTTTCGGTGACGGTCTTCATGAGTTCGGCCTTGTCGCCGCGCTGCGGAACGGCGATTTCCACGGGTCCACCGCGCACCTCCGCCAACCAGGAGGCCAGCTGTTCCTTGTTCTCGGGCTCCACCGGCACGAGCACGGAACGTGGAATATCGTAGCTGTTCAGGCTTTCGGTGCCGCTACCCTTCTGGGCGGCCAGGCTGACCGCGATATCGCTGTACACGCGGGTGAGCAGCTGCTCGATGAGCTGCGCGTCGGTGCTGTCGTCCACCTTTTCCACGATCCAGCCGCGCTGGCCTCGGATTCGGCCGCCGCGCACGAAGAACACCTGAACGGATGCCTCGAGGTCGTCCTCGATGTAGGCGAAGAGGTCGGCATCCACGGTCGAGCCGAGCACCACGGCGTTTCGCTCGAAAGCCTTGGTGAGTGCCGCAATGTCATCGCGGAGCACCGCGGCGCGTTCAAAGTCCATCTGGGCGGCGGCTTCCTTCATCTCCTTGGTCAGCCGCTCGATGTACTTCTCGGCGCCTCCACCCATGAAGCGGGTCAGGCCGCGGGCCAGTTCGCGATGGTCTTCGGCGCTGATTTTACCCACGCAGGGCGCCGAGCATTTGTCGATGTAGCCGAGCAGGCAGGGGCGTCCGCTGTTCTTGGCACGCTGGAACACGCCGTTCGTGCAGGTGCGCACCGGGAAGACGGTCAGCAGGGCATCCAGGGTTTCACGGATGGCCCACACCTGCGAGTACGGGCCAAAGTAGCGCACGCCCTTGCGGCGCTCACCGCGGGTGACCATAGCGCGCGGGTACACGTCGTTGACGGTCACAGCCAGGTACGGGTAGGACTTATCGTCACGGAACGCAATGTTGAAGCGCGGCGCGTACTCCTTGATCCAGGTGTACTCCAGGTGCAGGGACTCCATCTCGCTGGCCACCACGGTCCACTCGACGCTGGCGGCGGTGTGCACCATCGCGTAGGTTTTGGGTCGTAGCGTCTCGGGCGAGGCGAAGTAGCTATTGAGGCGGTTGCGCAGATTCTTGGCCTTGCCCACGTAGATGACGCGCCCGTCGGCGTCACGGAACCGGTAGACGCCCGGGTCGGTGGGAATTTCTCCGGGGGCCGGACGGTAGCTGGAGGGCTCTGCCATGGGTGCTTTCTCCTCGGGCGCGGGCGGACATACGACAAACCGCGCATCCTACGCCGACCCCGCGTGCGGGCCCATGCGTGGATGCGCGGTTTAAGTCTACGCGGTGCGCGCCGGAAGAAGGTTTAGCCGGCGTCGCGTGCGGCTGAGGGCGAAACGTTGTACTCGTTCTTTCGCGCCTGGCCGGACAGCTGGGCGATCTCATCCATGATCGTGTCGGTGGTGGCGCGGCGCTGCTTGCCGCTCATCTTCTCGCCGGTCTTCTCAAAGTAGAGCGGCTTGCCCACGCGAATCGTGAAGCGGCGCGGGTAAATCATGTTCGAGCCGGGCTTCTGCAGGCGGTCGGTACCGATCAGGCCGACGGGCACGACGGGTGCACCGGTCATGTGTGCCAGCCAGGCCACGCCAATCTTGCCGCGGTAGAGGTAGCCGTCGCGGGAGCGGGTGCCCTCGGGGTAGATACCGAAGACCTTGCCCTCGTTCAGCTTCTCCAGGGCGATATCGAGGGCCTTGAGCGATTCGGAACGGTCGGAGCGGTTGACGGGGATGATGTCCACGGCCTCGAAGAAGGCCTTCATCATCTTGCCGCGCGGGCCGGGGGTGTTCACGTATTCGGCCTTGGCGAGGAACGCCACGCGGCGGGGCATCATGGCGGAAATAATGATGGAGTCCAGGAAGGAGAGGTGGTTGGAGGCGACAATCACCGGGCCGGTGGCGGGGAAGTTCTCGAGACCGGTCACGCGGGCGCGGAAAACGGTGCGCAGAATTCCGGTGACTGCTTTCTGGGATGCCTGATAAATCTTCATGTGAACTCCTGGAGGCTGTACCGACGGTGGGCGACGGGCCGGCGGTGGGGTGCGCGGTGCAGAGGGAGGCTACTCCCCCGCTGCGCGTATGTACCGTGTTAGATAAGGGGCGCTGGCGTCCGCTACCGATTTCATTATTCCATACCCCGGGCCGCTCGTAGCTCCGTTCCTCCCGGGTTTATCGGGGGCCGGTCGAACGGGGTTCAGGAGGGTTCCTTCGGCGGCGCTTTGCGGCGGGTGCATCGGGCTTTTGCGGGAATAATGCGTTTACCGCCGGTTGATATTTAAGGTTGCGGCATATAAGCCTTTCCTTTGTTTTTGCCACGAAGTGAATTTTGGTAGGGTAGAGGTAGGGTAGACACGAGGAACAACAACGGAATGTACGGGCGCTGTCGCCCCGGGAGTATCCTCCCCGAGTGACCTCGGCGTCACATTGAGACACCTCGTCACCAAAGTTTTATAAATGCGCATTTAATATGCAAAAATAGGGTAAGGGTGGGCTGTCGCACCTCCCTCTCCGGACGATTCGCTACCCAGTGAGCCGCCCTCCAGCGGATGTGCGTCGGTCCCATTCGAACCGCAAATCCACGCACACTGGAGACATATCACTATGGCTACAAAACCCGTCTCGCGTGCTGAGGCAGCTAAGATTGCCCGCCGCACAGACACGGTCGGTGCCTATGCCGGTAAGGGCTGGGTACAGGCTGTTGCGTTTGTGATGCTCCTGGGCTTCACCATCATGGCAGTCCTCGCAATGCGCACTTACGCACTCTCCATGCCGATGCCCGACAAGATTGTCGGCAACGACGGCAAAGTAATCGCAACCCAGGAACAGATCCTGCATGGTCAGGAACTCTTCCAGGCACGCGGCCTGCAGCAGTACGGAACCGTCCTCGGCCACGGTGCCTACCTCGGCCCCGACTACACTGCAGAGTACCTGCGCCTGACCACCGATGCCGCCATCAAGGAGTATCGTGAGCAGGGCAAGCAGGACCCCCGCGAACTCGTCAAGAACGAGTGGCGCAAGGAGAACAAGTACGATGAGCAGACCAAGACCCTGACCTGGTCCGCTGGTGAGACCAAGGGTTTCCAGCTCATGCTCAAGCACTACAGCGACACCCTGATGAAGGGCGACACCTCGCAGGGTCTGTTCCCCGACGCCATTAAGAACGACGAAGAACTGCACGACCTCGTCGCATTCTTCGGCTGGACCGCATGGGCATCGGCAGCAGATCGCCCCGATCAGCCCTACTCCTACACCAACAACTGGCCCTCCGAGCCGAACGTTGACAACAAGCCCACCGCGGACCTCATGGTCTGGTCGGCCCTGTCCCTGATCACCCTCATCGGTGGTACGGGTCTGATGTTCGCCATCTACGGCCGCTGGTCCCGTTCCATCGGTTGGCACGCTGAAGAGGCGCCCGTCCTCGACTTCCGCCAGCCCGACGAAGTTCGCCTGACCCCCTCGCAGAAGGCAGCCTGCCTGCTCTTCGCAACCATCCTGGTGCTCTTCCTCCTGCAGGCTCTGGTGGGTGCGCTCACCGAGCACTACCGTGAAGAACTCACCGGCTTCTTCGGAATCGATATGGGCCAGCTGCTGCCCTACACGGTATCCCGAACCTGGCACCTGCAGCTCTCCCTCTTCTGGACCGCAGGCGCGTTCCTGGCGGGCGGTATCTTCATCGCCCCGCTGATTACCCGCCGCGAACCCAAGAAGCAGGGTCTGCTCACCTACGTTCTCATCGGTGCCGTGGTCTTCGTGGTGCTCGGCTCGCTGCTGAACGAATGGTTCTCGCAGAAGGGTCTGGTCCCCACCAACTCGATCTTCTCGCAGCAGTGGGAGTTCCTGGATCTGCCGCGATTCTTCCAGATTCTGCTCATCGTGGGCATGTTCATCTGGATTGTGATCGTCGCACGAACCCTCACCGCCCGTCTGAAGGGCTCTAAGAAGACCTCCCTCCCCTGGCTGTTCCTTTTCTCGGGCCTGGCCATCCCCATGTTCTACGCGGTCGGCCTTCTCGCCGGCCAGCGCACTCACGTGTCGGTCGCCGAGTTCTGGCGCTTCTGGGTGGTTCACCTCTGGGTGGAGGACTTCCTCGAGCTGTTCACCACCGTGATGGTGGCGTACATCTTCGTGCTCCTCGGCGTTGTCCGCGAGCGCATCGCTATCTCCATCATCATGATGGACGCCGTGCTCTACTCCGTCGGTGGCGTGGTCGGTACCCTGCACCACACCTACTTCGTCGGTACCCCCTCCGAGCAGATGGCATTCGGTGCGTTCTTCTCCGCAGCTGAGGTTATCCCGCTGACCTTCCTGACCGTTGAGGCATGGGGCTTCATGCAGCTGGGTGCTCGCCAGTACTCCAACCGCACCAAGCCCTTCCCGCACCGCTGGGCCGTGATGTTCCTGATCGCCGTGGGCTTCTGGAACTTCCTCGGTGCAGGCGTATTCGGCTTCCTCATCAACCTGCCGATCGTGTCCTACTTCGAAATCGGTACCGCACTGACCGCAAACCACGCACACGCCTCCATGATGGGTGTGTACGGTATGCTCGCAATCGCGTTCGCGGTCTTCGGTCTGCGCTACCTGGTTCCCGAGAACAAGTGGCCTGAGAAGGGCCTGAAGTTCTCCTTCTGGACCCTGAACATCGGTCTGCTGTGGATGTCCTTCATCTCGCTACTGCCGCTGGGTATCGCTCAGCTGTACAAGTCCGTTGGTGAAGGCTACTACGAGGCTCGTTCCTTCGCGTTCATCCACGACGGCGCTTCCGCCGTGATGGGTTGGATGCGTATGCCCGGTGACGTCATCTTCCTGGTCGGCATCTTCCCGCTGATCAAGCTGGCTTGGCTGGGTATCAAGGAGATCTTCTCCAAGAACTCCAAGGAGACCGTCCTCGAGCTGCCCGAGCCCCCGCTGTACGAGGTGGTTGACGACGCTCGTATCGCCGAGTTCGCCGGCGCCAAGGCTGCTGAGGAGCTGCCCGAGCAGACCAGCCCCTACCGTAGCGATCGTCGAGGCTAACCATGCCCGAGCAGATTGCTGGAGTATCTTTCTTCGTGTGGCTGGCCTGCGTGTACGCGCTCGGCCTGGTCGCCGTGGGGTGGTGCTTCGATATTCTCGCTAAGCGCACCAGCCAGCGTGTCGTGGCGGCGCGAACCTTCGGGTTCACCTACCACGAAGAGAGCGATGCGTGGCTCTGCCCCGAAGACCAGTGGCTGTGGGCCACGGCCTTCGACTCGGACAACCGCGTCATGCGCTACCGCGCTAAGCCCAGCGTGTGCAACACCTGCCCGATTAAGGACAGCTGCACCGTCTCGGCAAACGGCCGCGAACTCACCCGCGAGGTGGACGAGTGGCCCTACTCCGAGTCGGGACGATTCCACCGCGGCCTGGCCGTGGCGGTCTCCCTGCTGGGCGTTGTGGTCATGATTGGTGCGGCCATCGTGTGGCACTCTCCCCTGGAGCTTCTGGTGGAGGCAGCCGCAGTGGTGGTCGTCCTATCGCTGACCTACCCGCTGGCGATTAAGCTCATGCGCTCCCCCGCCAACTTCGAGGGCGACCCGAAGCATATTCACGCATCCACCGCCGAAGAGTCGATGAACGTGAAGATGGATCGCTTCGCCGCGAAGTGGGGTGGCGTCTCGAACGAGCGTAAGCGCCGTACCGAGCAGGCCCGCAAGCAGATGATTGCGGATGCATCCCTGCCGGTTCGCACCTCGGTCCTCGACCCGGATCGTCCCGCCTGGAGCGGTACCGGTGCCTCGGTTAAGCGACTGCACAAGACCACGAACGAGGTCTTGCAGGAGCAGAACCTGGCCGAAGTTGAGGCCGCCGAGAAGCTGGCGAAGAAGTAGCAATGCTGATGGTCCCTCCGTCCCGGCGTTCCCCCGCCGGGGCGGAGGCCCATTGCGCATCACCCCCCCTGAACTTCCCCACCGGAAGGACCGCCGCGAGCACCACGTGCCGCTGACAAACTTTCCGAACACACCCTCCCGTCGAGTCTGTACGAGGCGCAGTCGATGGGTGCACATGCCCCGAATGAACCATCCCGAATAGATGTGAAGGAAACCCATGGATCCCGTCACCCTGGCAACAATCCTCATCCCAGTTGCCGTTATTGTTCTTTTTATTCTGATTCGTATGTTCCGCGTGATCCCCGAATATGAACGCGGTATCTCCTTCCGTTTCGGCCACCTGCGTTCCGAGCTGAAGCCCGGCCTGAACGTGGTCTTCCCCCTCGTCGACTCCCTGCAACGCGTTGACATGCGTGTCATCACCCTGACCATTCCCCCGCAGGAAGTCATCACCAAGGACAACGTTCCCGCCCGCGTGAACGCCGTTGTCCTCTTCCGCGTGACCAACGCCAAGAACGCTGTGCTTGAGGTCGAGAACTACCCGATCGCCACCAGCCAGATCGCCCAGACCACCCTGCGTTCCCTGCTGGGTCGTGTTGACCTGGACACCCTGCTCGCACACCGCGAGGACCTGAACGAGGACCTGCGCTCCATCATCGGCTCCCGCACCGAGCACTGGGGCATCCAGGTTGAGCTCGTCGAGATTAAGGACGTTGAGATTCCCGAGGCCATGCAGCGCGCCATGGCCCGTGAGGCTGAGGCCGAGCGTGAGCGTCGCGCAAAGATCATTTCGGCACGCGGTGAGCTTGAGGCTTCGAGCGAGCTGAAGGAAGCATCCGACATTCTGAGCCAGTCCCCCGCTTCCCTGCAGCTGCGTTACCTGCAGACCCTGCTGGAGCTGGGCGCCGACCAGAACTCGACCGTGGTCTTCCCGCTGCCCATGGACGTGATCGGCCCCCTCGTGGGTGCGCTCAAGGGCGAAAGCAAGTAAGCTACTCCCCCTAAGCTAAAAACCGAATAGTACGCAGGCCCCGAGCAGATAGCTGCTCGGGGCCTGCGCTTTAACGGCGGCCGGCCCGCGGGGCTCCTCCCCCCGATCCGCTAACCGCCGCCGTCCATGCCGTAGCATGGAACCAGAAGGCCCCCGCCGGCTGGGTCTTCAGACCTACCACCGACAGATGAGGGCGGTCACATGCTTCACCACCTCCGCGAGACTCTTAGACGTATTCCCGCGCCTCGCCGCTACGGGCGCATCATGGCGCTACTCCTCGCTTCCCTGGGCGGCGCGGTAGACGTCTTCTCGCACATGCGCTACGAGGCCCTCGTCGCCACACAGACCGGTAACTTTATTCTGCTCATCGCCGACTTGCACCGCGATACTCCCCACGCGGTGCACCTGCGCTGGTTCTCCGTCATCTTCTTCAGCTGCGGATACCTGGGAGGGCATCTTATCCATGATCTGCTGGGGCAGCGGGCCCGGATGCGGCACTGGCGCATCGGCACGCTCCTGCCGTTCCTGCTGGTATGCTTCGCGGTACCCTTCATGGATAGAACTCTGAGCAATAGCTTTCAGGTGGGCGCGCTGGCCTTTACGGTAGGCCTGATGATCCACGCCCTCGCGGACACGCGCATTGGCGAAAATCCCTTCTCGCTCTTTATGACCAGCGGCAACTGGCGCAAAATGCTCAGCGCCTGGTACGCCGCCGGTTCCCTGTACCTCCCGCGGAAAACCCCCGATAGAGCGTCAAAAGATGAGGCGAAGGCGCGACGCCGCGCGGCTCTACTCAAAGCGCTCGACTACTCGCTCGTGGTCATCTCCTTTATAGCCGGAGTGCTTCTCATGGCCCTTGTGTACCGATGGACCGGTGTATTCTCCATCTGGCTGGCCGCGCTGGTGGCCGGCACGGCGTTCTGCTTCGGCTATCAGGCGGAGAAGAAGGAATCCCGCGCGGAGGGGAACGGCTAGGTTCTCCGCGGCTGGTCCCGACTGCCGGTCCCGACTGCCGACCTCAACGGCGGCCACGGGTTTCACGCAACACCGGCCCGCGCTTTAAACACGTAGTGCCCGGCACCGCATCGCACGGTGCCGGGCACTACTGTTGCCGGGAGCTGGGCGTACTCTACGAGGCGCGCTCGCGGGGTCTGGTACATTCTTGCCCCCGGGAGCCCCGGCGGGTTTAGGTCAGGGCGAAAATCTCTGCCGGTGAACCCTCCGCAATGATCCTGCCCTCGTGCAGCAGGACCGCGCGGTCAGCCAGCGAGGCGATACGCGCATCGTGCGAAATGATCAGCACCGCACGGTTCGCCAGCACCGCACGCAAGGACTCGGTTGCGTCCGCGAGTTCCAGCTGAGTGGTGGATTCGTCCAGAATCACGGCGTGCGGGTCAGCAAGCACAATACGTGCCAGTGCCAGCTGCTGAATCTGATCGCGAGTCAGAGGCGAATCCGCGCCGCTCACGACAGTATCCATGCCCTGCGGCAGGTCGCGCCACCAGCGGGCACCGATAGCGTCCAGTGCCTCGCGCATCTGCTCGACGGTTGCATCCGGCACGACCACCGTGAAGTTATCGGCGAGAGTACCGAAGAAGACGTGCGCTTCCTGGGTGCAGACCAGCAGGCGCGGGCGGCCATCGGCGGCGGCGTCGGTCGGGAAGTCGCCGTGACCGACCGGGCGACCCATCACGGTGATGGTGCCGTCCAGGGCGGTCAGCGAACCACCAATCAGGCGAGCCATGGTGGTCTTACCCGAACCGGAACGACCCACCAGGGCGAGCGCCTCACCGCGGCGAATCTTCAGGTTGATGCCTTCAAGCACCAGGGCGTCCGGCGAGTAGCCGTAGGAGACGTCGGTGCAGTCAATGGCGTACTCCGGGTTCTTCACGGCTTCATCCGACACCTTGGAGAAGGCCTCGGCCCGGTGCTGTGCGCGCTCCTCACGCTGCTTCTTCGCCAGGGAGACCACACCGAACACACGGCCCATGTTCACGAGCATGATGCGCAGGCTGCTGACGTGGTGGTTCAGCATGTCGGCGAGGGTTCGCAGGCTGAAGACCATGACCGAGGCGGTTGCCACGGCGCCCCAGCTTGCCCAGCCGAGAGCCACGCAGGCGGCGCCCCAGAGCATGCACAGAATCGTGGGAATCCATGCGTTGATGGCATCCACGGTGAAGTACAGCTGACGGATGCGCACCATGCCCAGCTGCGCGGCGAACTGGCGCTTGTTCTCACCGGCGAAGGCATCTTCGCGGGCGGCGTGAACGCCCAGCTCACGAATCGTGGAGGTGCCGCGAATGTTCTCGGTCAGCACGCTGTTGAGGTCGCTCACGCGCTCCTGGGCGGTCTGGTTGCGTGCCGCCATGAGCGGCAGCATCTTCGACATGATGAGGGCAAGACCGGCAATCATGGGCAGCATAATCAGACCCATTGCGGGGCTCACAAACGCCAGGGAGATCGTGGAAACCAGGAAGTACAGGACCACGTAGATTGCGCCGAGAAGGTCTGTGCTGACAGCGTTTGCTGCCGAGGACAGGTCGTCGGTCACGCGGGTGAGCAGGTCGCCGCTGCCGGCTTCTTCCACGGTGCGTGCGTCCAGGTCGAGGGTGCCGTCGAGGGTGTCCTGGTTGGCGTCACGGGTGACGAGCGCACCCAGTCGGGCCGCACTGTACGAGGAGACCATGAGGGTTATCGCCTGCACGATGAACGCCGCCAGGATAATCAGAATCGGCTGCCACGGGTAGCTGGCGAACTTGCCCGCCACCACGTCGTCCACGGTGGCACCAATCTGCAGGGGCACCACCGCACCCATGAGGGTGCTGACCATGTAGATGACGAAGGTGTAGAGGGCTCGCCCCTTATGCGCCGCGAGGTAGTTCCACATGCGGCGTGCCACGTAGGCGGGGCTTTCGATGGGGAGCTGCTTTGCCATGCTAGTTCACCTCCTGATTCTGAGTGGTTGCGGGGGTTTCTGCCTGAGCGACGGGGTAGCCGTCGCGTTCCATGCGGCGGGTCGTCTCCGCGGTCGTGGAGACAACGTAGACCTGCTCCAAATCCTGTAGCAGGCCGGGGTAGCCGACGGGCAGGCGGTCGCTACCGATCTGGGTTTCCATCGCATCGTAGATGTAGCGCTGGCTGGGTTCGTCCACGGAGTTCAGCGGCTCGGTCAGGATGAGCACCTGCGCGTCCTGTGCGAGTGCGCGGGCGAGCGCCAGACGCTGACGCTGACCACCGGAGAGGTTCGCGCCTTCGCTGGTGATGCGGGCGGCGAAGTAGTCTTCGGGGTTGCGTCCGCCCAATCGGTAGGCGATTTCGCGGGAGTCGGTAATCTTCAGCAGTTCCTCGTCCTTTGCCTGTGCCAGCTCCTCGTCGGGGTTCGGCACGGTGCCCAAGCGCAGGTGCTCCTGCAGGGTTCCAGCGAAAATCATGGGGTTCGGTTCGCTCAGCAGCACTCGGCGGCCGGAGGCGTCCTTGAGGTCCTCTCCCCCGCGGCGTAGGGTGCGGGCAAGCGCCTCGGCATAGTCTTGCGCGGTGAGGTTGTAGTCGCGCGGGTTGACGTACACGATGCGCGGGTTGCTTGCACCGGCGGGGGCGACGGGTACGGGCACCTCGAGGGTGCTAGCCTCGACTGCCTGTTCGGCGCGTGCCAGCTGCGCCATTTCTTCGTCGGTGCGCGGGCTCTTCAGCACGCCCTGGCGCACGCCCGCGTGACCTTCGAGGCGGGCGACCTTGGCGAGCGCAATTTTGGCGTAGCGCCATTCCGTCAGGAAGTTCTGGGTAATCCAGATGGGGCCACCCATCATCGCGATAATGGAGGCGACGGTCACCAGGGACGCGGCGGGCGTGTCGGATACCCAGCGGCCGTTTTCGACGTGGCCGGTGAGGGCGAATCCGATGCCGAGCAGGGTCACGGCACCGCCGAGTAGCGCGCGGATGAGGAACATCCAGCGGTGCGTCTTTTCGTAGCGCATGTAGCTGTCGAAGACTTCGTCGGTGCCGCGGTGGTAGCGTTCACGCATCTGTTCTTCGGCGCCGAGGCCGGCGATGGTGCGCAGACCGGTGGCGATGTCGGAGGCGCGTGAGGAGGCTTCGCCGTCCTTCTCGCGGTATTCGCCAATCTTGGATTCGAGGAAGGACGAGTACCAGGCGATGACGCCGACCACGATGAGCGTACCAATGAGGGTGACAATCGCGGTGACGGGGTTGATCAGCCAGAGCTGCACGGCACCGAGGGTCGCGATAATCATGGCGTTAACGAACAGCGGTAGGGAGAAGTAGACGTTGGTAACACGTCGTACGTCTTTGTTCATGACGGTGACTGCTTCACCCGCATCAACGCTTGTGCGGGTGCGTCCCATGAGTCGGTTGATGTAGACGCGCCAGTCGCGGCCGAGTTCTGCGCTGAGGGTCATGGAGGGGCCCCATCCGAAGAACTCGTTGATCACGATGAAGGTGATGGCTGCGACGACCACCCAGAACATGGGCCAGGCGTCGGGGGCTTTTCCGGCGATGTGCTGGTTAATGAATTGGCCCACCATGACGGGAATCAGGATTGCGCCGATACCCGCGGTAGTTTCTCCGAGGACGGGGATTGCCCAGCGGTGCCAGGGGTATTTGTGTCCGGGTGCGGTGACTCGCAGGGCGAGGCGCTTTTTGAGGGCTTCCTCTTCCGCCTTGCGTTGTTCGCTACCGGTTACTTCCTGTGCAGCTTTTTTCTGCGCAGTTTTTTTCTGAGCGGCTTTTTCCTGCGTGGTTTTGTTATGCATGGATTCTTCATGCGTAGCTTCTTCGCGCGCAGCGTTTTCTTGTGCCTTGTCAGCGTTGTATTCAGTCATTCAACGTCTCTCCTTTCTCTTACCCTATTCCTTTATCAATGTGGCACGCAACACTATGAGTGTATTAGATGGGCGTGTCGTCATTTATGCAACGTATTTTGGGGCGTGCATCAGCCGCTCAATATGCACCGGCATCCATCGGTGGAATCTGCATCTACGCGGTAATCTATGCGGCATGGAGGCCTACGTTTTCGACCTCCTGAGCACCAGGTTTTTGCACCACTGCACTTTTAGTGCTTTGTTCTACACTACACGAATTTGGGGAATTCCCGCGTTAGCGCGGCACCGCGCCCCGTGAACACCCCGTAATCACCCCGCGAGCGCCCGTGAACACCTCACGAAGACCTCGCAAGTACCCGCTTGTTCCCTCGTAACGATAACGCCCCCACGCCCGCGTTATTCCCGATAGACTGGAATCCTCATGAGTATTTTGAATTTTCTTTCTCCCTCGCTGGGTGAGAATCCCGGCGACTACAATCGACGCGATTTTAAGGGCAACCCCCTCACCGCCGAAGAAATCTATGAATCCTTCACCGAGTGGATTTCGACCCGCGGCATGACCCTGTACCCCGCCCAGGACGAAGCAGTTCTGAGCATTGCCGCCGGACATAACGTGGTGCTGGCAACCCCGACCGGTTCGGGTAAGTCCACTGTGGCTGTTGCCGCGCACTTCACGGGCCTGGCGACCGGTCAGCGCTCCTACTACACCGCCCCCATTAAGGCGCTGGTGTCTGAGAAGTTCTTCGACCTGATTAATATTTTTGGTGCCGAGAACGTGGGCATGATTACCGGCGACTCCGCCATCAACACGGAGGCGCCCATTATCTGCTGCACCGCGGAGATTCTCGCGAATATTGCCCTGCGCGAGGGTAAGGATGCGGACCTCTGCCAGGTCATTATGGACGAGTTCCACTTCTACTCTGACCCGCAGCGCGGTTGGGCGTGGCAGCTTCCCCTGCTGGAGCTTCCGCAGGCGCAGTTCCTGCTGATGAGCGCGACCCTGGGCGACACGACCCGCTTCCAGGAGGAAATGACGGCGCTGACCGGCCGCGAGAGCGACCTGGTGGCTCATTCCGAGCGCCCCATTCCGCTGCATTTCTACTACTCCACCACCCCGGTTCAGGAGACGGTGCAGGAGCTCGTGCAGACCAAGCAGACTCCGGTTTACATTGTGCATTTCTCGCAGAAGGCGGCGCTGGAGCAGGCGAACGCCCTGCTCTCGGTGGCTATTGCCTCGAAGGAAGATAAGGAACGCATCGCGGAGCTGATTGCGAAATTCCGTTTCGGTCCGGGCTTCGGTAAGGCGTTGAATAAGCTGGTACGTGCCGGTATCGGTATTCACCACGCCGGCATGCTGCCCAAGTACCGCCGCCTCGTGGAGCAGCTGGCTCAGGAGGGTCTGCTCAAGGTGATTTGCGGTACCGACACCCTGGGTGTGGGTATTAACGTGCCGATTCGTACCGTGCTGATTACGGCGCTGTCGAAGTTTGACGGTGCCCGTAGCCGCCGTCTGCGTGCCCGCGAGTTCCACCAGATCGCTGGACGCGCGGGCCGCGCCGGTTTTGATACCGCCGGCACCGTGGTGGTTCAGGCACCCGAGCACGATATTGAGAATGCTCGCCTGCTGGCGAAGGCGCAGGCGAAGTTCGGTGACGACACCAAGCGCATTAACCAGTCGCTGTCCTCCAAGCGTAAGAAGGCGCCGGAAGGCTTCGTTGGCTGGTCCGAGAAGACCTTCGACCAGCTGGTAGAGGCAGCCCCGGAGCCGCTGACCTCCTCCTTCGACATCACCCACTCGATGCTGCTGAACCTGATGCACCGCCCGGAGAACCCGGTCATTGCCGCGTACCGCATCATTCAGAACAACCACGAGAGCCCCGCGCGCCGCCGCGAGCTGCTACGCAAGGCAATCGGCATCTACAAGGAGCTGCTGACCGGCGGCGTGATTGAGCGAACCAACACCCCGGACGAGCACGGCTCCTGCCTGCGCCTAACCGAGGACCTGCAGGATAACTTTGCCCTCAACCAGCCGCTGTCCGCTTTTGCGGTCGCCGCGCTGGAACTGCTTGACCCCGAATCCCCCAGCTACGCCCTGGATGCGCTCTCCCTCATTGAGGCGACCCTGGACTCACCAAACCAGGTGCTGTACGCGCAGGAACGCAAGGCGAAGAACGAGCTCTCGGCGCAGTTGAAGGCGGACGGTGTGGACTACACCGAACGCATGAACGAGCTGGACAAGGTCACCTACCCGCAGCCCCTGGCGGAGCTCATCGATCAGGCGTACACGACCTACAAGCAGTCCGCACCGTGGGTGGCTCGTTTTGAGCCGCGCCCCAAGTCGATCGTGCGTGACATGTACGAACGCGCGATGGGCTTCAACGACTTCGTGCAGTACTACTCGCTCGAACGTGCCGAGGGCGTGCTTCTGCGCTACCTCTCTGACGCGTACAAGGCGCTGCGCCACACCATCCCCGATGCTGCCGTGACCGACGAGCTCGACGACATCATCGAGTGGCTCGGCGAGCTGGTGCGCCAGACCGACTCCTCCCTGGTGGACGAGTGGGAGAAGCTGGCTGCCGGCGAAGACACCGCGACCATTGCAGCCGAGCACGCCTCCATCGAGGAGGAAGAGCCTCCCGCCGTGACGAACAACCTGCGCGCCTTCCGCGTGATGGTGCGCAACGCCCTCTTCCGCCGTGTGGAGCTCTTCGCTGACGAGCGTGACCGTGCCCTGGGCGCCCTCGACGAGTGGTGCGGCTGGGACGCCGACCGCTGGGCGGACGCCATGGACGACTACTTCGACGTCTACGACGACATCTACACGGACGCCGATGCGCGCTCGCCTCGCCTGGTCAGCATGGACGAGGATACCGCGGCTCACCCCGGCGTGTGGAAGGTTCAGCAGAGCTTTGCCGACCCCGAAGATAACTTTGACTTCGGTATTCGCGCAGAGGTAGACCTGGCCGCTTCCGATGAGGCGGGCTACCCGGTGCTCAAGATCCTGAGCGTTGGCGAGTTCTAGGGGCCCCTCCGGATCTCCCCTCAAGTGGGCTAGAATACAGAGTATCTATCTATTTATTTGAAAGAAGGTTCACCGTTGACCGTTTCTTCGCTTCCCAAGGTTGAGTACCGCAAGGGTTCGGTCGTCAAACACGACGGCTACGAGATTACCGACCACTGGTTCCAGGTTCCCCTGACCCACGGTCTGATTTTCTCCAAGGGCAAGGACGCCGCTCTCTCCTCCCGTTTCGCGGACCAGACCATCACCGTGTTCGCCCGCGAGGTAGTGAACACCAGCGAGACCCTGACCGTCCCGGCGGATAAGCGCCCCTACATCGTGTACCTGCAGGGTGGCCCCGGCTTCGGTTCCCCGAAGACCGGCTCCATCGGCGGCTGGATTGCCGAGCTGGCTAAGACCCACCGCGTGATTCTGCTGGATCAGCGCGGTACCGGCCTCTCCTCTCCCCTGTCCGCTCGCACCATCACCGCCGTGGGCGACCCGCAGGTTCAGGCTGAGTACACTGAGCTGTTCCGCGCCGATTCCATCATCGCCGACGCGGAGGCTATCCGCGAGGTGCTGCTGGCTGACCGCGCCGATAAGCGCTGGTCCACCATTGGCCAGTCCTTCGGTGGCTTCCTGACCCTCTCGTACCTGTCCTTCGCTCCGCAGTCCCTGCGCGATTCGCGCATCACCGCAGGCCTGGCGCCGATTCGTACCTCGGTGGACAACGTCTACCAGCACACCTTCGACCGCATGAAGGAACGTGTTGAGGAGTACTACAGCTGGTTCCCCGAGGACGCTGAGCTCGCTACCCGCATTGCTGAGCACCTGCGCACCCACAAGGAGTACCTGCCCACCGGTGAGCGTCTGACCGATCACCGCTTCCAGATGGCCGGTCACTTCCTGGGTGGCCGCTGGCGCGAGCGCGGTCTGCACTACTTCCTCGAGAACGCATTCGCTGAGGGTAACGATCACCTGTCCGATCAGTTCCTGACCGCTATGGGTGCTGAGGTGACCTTCCAGGCGAACCCGCTGTACGCCCTGATGCACGAGACCATTTACGCTGACGGCCCCTCCGACGGCGTTCTGCCCGGCATCCCCGGCTACACCATCTCTCCCTCGCCCGCGCCGACCAACTGGTCTGCTGCTCGCGTGGCGGCTTCCCGTCCCGAGTTCGCACCGGATGCGGACCGTCTGCTCTTCACCGGCGAGCACATCTTCCCCTGGTACTACGAGGAGGATCCCTCGCTGCGTCCGCTGGCCGAGGTGGCGAATATCCTGGCCGAGAAGAAGGACTGGGGTCGCCTGTACGACCACGAGCAGCTGCACAAGAACGAGGTTCCCGTTGTGGCCGCCGCCTACAACCCGGACGTGTACGTTGACTTCGAGCACTCCATGGAGACCGCCCGCTGGGTGGGTAACACCCACGTGTGGACCTCGAAGACCCACCACCACGACGGCTTCGGTTCCGACTCGCTGACCATTCTGGGCCATCTGAAGAACATGCTGGCTGAGGTTCACAACCAGTAATTCTTCGCTGAATATATCTTTGATATAGCTAAAGCCCCTCACCCCGGTTGATCCGGTGTGAGGGGCTTTAGTGTGGGCGCTTGGCCCGAGCCGCGAGCGTCCCGGCGGCTCAGGCGTTACGGCCGCCCGACGCTACTTCGCGGAGGCGTGCGCATCCTGCGCGGTGCGGGCACGCAGCACCAGGGCGTGGTACTCGTCTTCCTTCTCGATGAGCTCGTCACGCAGCTTCTGCGGGATAGCCTTGAGCTTCTCGGTTTCTTTCTGCCAGCGAGCGGTGATGTCCGCACGCTCGGCGGCGGGTGCATCCTCGGGCAGTGCCAGGTACTTCTCGGAGAGCGCCTGAACACGCTGAATGGTCTGCAGCGCGCGGCCCTTGGGGCTGAGCAGCGAAACCAGCACGGTGATGACCAGAACGCCCACAATCACCAGCAGAGACATCTCTGTGGTAATCTCAACCACGTGCACGGACTCGCCGTGGTTGATGAACGGCAGGTTGTTCTCGTGCATCGCGTGCAGGATGAGCTTCACGCCGATGAACGCGAGGATGGCTGCCAGGCCGTAGGAGAGGTAGACGAGGCGGTCCAGCAGGCCGTCAATCAGGAAGTACAGCTGGCGCAGACCCATGAGGGAGAACGCGGTCGCCGTGAACACAATGTAGACGGACTGGGTGAGGCCGAAGATCGCGGGGATCGAGTCGAGTGCGAAGAGCAGGTCAGAACCGGCGATAGCGACCATGACGAGCATCATGGGGGTCATGACGCGCTTGCCGTTTTCGATGGTGAAGAGCTTGTCGCCGTCGAAGTGGTCGCTGGTCTTCAGGTACTTCTTGGCGAGGCGAACCATGATGTTGTCTGCCTCGTCGTCGCCGTCGCCCTCGGTGAGTTCGTCCTTGAGCAGGTTACCCGCGGTCATGAGCAGGACCAGGCCGAAGATGTAGAACACCCAGGCGAAGGAGTTAATGATTGCCGCGCCGGCGAAGATGAAGGTGCCGCGCGCCAGGATGGCGAAGACGATACCGAAGAGCAGGACCTTCTGCTGATTCTCACGGGCGACGCGGAAGGTGCCCATAATGATCATGAAGACGAAGAGGTTATCGACCGAGAGCGCCTCTTCGGTGATGTAGCCTGCGTAGAATTCGGTGGCGGCGGAGGGGCCGTTCGTCACGAAGATATACAGACCGAACAACACGGCGATGCCGATGTAGATACTCGACCAAATGGCCGCTTCCTTGACGGTGGGTTCGTGCGCCTTACGGACGTGAACGAAGAAATCAAAGGCCAGCAGGCCAGCGATGATGAGAATAGTAACCAACCATTGCAACCCGGTAACTTCCATGGGGAGCCTTTCTTGTGGTGTGCGTACAGGACCACAAGTCTCTCCCGCCGATCTGAATGGAGGTCGGCTCGACTCCCCGGTTAGGCGCCTTCGGCTAACGTGCTGACGATGAGTCGATTGGTGGGATACTCCCTTGCTCGGTGAACGATTATACAGCAGGTTGGGGTTTTCGCACAGGAGCCCCTCCCGGAGGGTTTTTCAAGAGCGAGGCACACCGAAACGCCGCATCCGGCGGGGTTATCCCATCGGATGCGGCGTTTCTGCGTGATGAATACGCGCTTGCCAGTTAGTGCTGTCTAGCTGGCACCGCTATGAGTTGGCGCTGTCTAGTTAGCACTGTCTAGTTGGCGCTGTCTAGTTGGCAACGGTGAAGCGGTGGCCCGCGTGCTTGGGTTCTTCCGCCTCATCAATCAGGGCGACAGCAAAGTCCTCGGCGCTAATGGAAGCACCTGCGGGGGTGTCCATTGCGGTGTTGTACTTGCCGGTGCGTTCACCCGGTGCGATTTCGAACGCCGGGGAGAGCATGGTCCAGTTCAGACCCTCGGATGCGCGGTACTCGTCGAGAATCTGTGCGAATGCCTTCGCCTCGGGCTTGTACTCTTCGGGGAAGCCTTCGCCGTCCACGAAGCGGTTGCCGTTGCCGTCCTCGAGGGAGCCGGCGCCGCCAACGACCAGCAGGCGACCGGTAGGTGCCGCCGCGATCAGTGCGCGGTGCGCGTCGATGACCGGCCGTGCGGAGGTGCCGCGACCTGCAGAGACGGCGACGATGGTGACGTCGTGGGTGTTGACGATGTCGACCAGTGCCACGGTGTCGGCGAGGTCGATGCTGTGGGCGGCGGTGCCTTCGGGTGCCTTGCCGGAGCGGGTGTAGGCGTCGACCCGATGGCCGCGGGAGATTGCTTCTGCTGCGGTGCGTGCGCCGACCATGCCGGTTGCGCCGATGATTGCGATGTTCATGAGGGCTTCCTATCGGAGTGGTTTCTATCGTTTCTCTTGCGGTGTTCCGCGTGATGGTTTTATAGTATCTATTAGAAACCGGGTACCTCAAGGTAACTATTTAGAGCTTTGAGAAAATATCTAAAAATATTTTTACGCCCTCACCATCTCCCCTAAAACAACAAAACAGCCCCTCAGCAGATTGAAAAGACCGCAGCTATGACCACCGCGCTCACCTCCCCCACACGCGAAACCACAGACGCACGAGAAACCATAGAAGCCGCCCGCACCCCGCAGGACGACCTGCCCGCGAATATTCTCGCCAGCGCCTGCCCCTCCCGCACCGTGATGCGCCACCTCACCGACCGGTGGACCCCGCTCATTGTTGCGGCGCTCTCCGAGCAGCCCGTCGCCCGCTTCGGTGAGCTCAAGGCGATGATTCAGGGCGTCTCCCCCAAGGTCCTGACCCAGACCCTGCGCTCCATGGAACGCGATGGCCTGGTAGAACGCCGGGTCACCGCATCCATTCCGCCGCGCGTGGACTACGAACTGACCGCACTCGGCGCGACCCTCATTGAGCCGATGACCGCCCTGCGCCACTGGGCGCAGGACAATATGCAGGCGGTGCTCGAAGCCCGCGAGCGCTACGACGCCGCCGAGCTAGAGAACGGCGAAGCATAAAACGGCGCTCTGAACAACCTCCAGATAAAGAAGTAGCCCTCCCCGTGAACTATTACGGGGAGGGCTACTTTTCATTCAATTAGGAGACCATGTTGAAGGTCGGCGGGGTGAAAGCAATCGCGTTCACCTGCTTGTTCGTATCCACCGTGCCGTTCTCCTGAATCGTCGGGACGGTAATAACCACCTCGAACTGGTACATGCCTTCCATGAGCGTATTGCCACGCAACGCAAAACGCGCGGAGATGCCGGTCGCCTTATCATTCACGCTCGACGCGAAGGGAATGACCTGACCCTGAACAGTCTGGGTCTTGCCGTTGCGGGTCATGACGGTTGCCTTGCCGGTCGGGTCAGTGGTGAAGATCTGGCGGTCAATGATTTCGCCCTCGGGCGAGAAGAAGTAAATGTCCATGGACGGGTGCAGGTGCGTGGTGCCGGTCGTCGCCTCCAACGCGGAGACGTTGTAGGTCATCACAAACTCACCGCAGTTCAGGTTGAGGTCGCCCTCGGGGCCGTGAGTCGCCTCGTACACGGACATGAGGCGAATCGTTGCGGGGTTCGGTGAGGTTGCACTCTCCATGGACCACCACGCCTGACCGGTCTCCGGCGCAGTCACGGGCTTGTTCTTGGTGCGCGACTGCAGGGCGCCACTGGCGGGGTTGGTAATCATCCAGCCGCCAACCTGGGTGAAGTCCGGGCCGTGAACCGTCTTGCAATCATCAGCCGAAGCAGCGAATGCCGGCACCGTCGTGGAGGCGGCAATAGCGGGCGCAGCCCAAAGCACGCCGCGGGTGAGGTTGCGGCGGGTAACGGAACGAGCTCCCGTGGTGTGTGCATCTGAAGAGCTATTAGAAATAGTCACAGATTTTTCTTTATTGTTCGGAAGCATCAAGGTGTTATTTGACACGTAAAACACCTTGATAGTGTACAGCATGTATCTGCACTCAGTAGAACTTCATGAACAATGAGTTACCTCATGGCGAAAAACCCACGTCGGCCCCTAAACGCCGGGCTTAGAACACCGGGTTTAGGCGTGACCCGCCTCCTTCATCAGGCGTAGCTCCTTCTTCAAATCGGCAAGCTCATCACGCAGACGCGCCGCCAACTCAAATTGCAGGTTCTCCGCCGCCACGCGCATCTGCTCGTTCATCTGCTCAATCAAATCCAGCAGGTCCTCGGCGGGGGCGGCGGCCAGGCCGTCGGCGCGAACGCGCGCCTCAGCACGGGCGAGAAGCTCCTCCGACTCCGGGGTGCTCGTAGCAATCTTCGACGAGGTCGCAGAACCGGTCTTCGCACCCGCGCTCACCGTGCGGGCACCCTTCTTACCGCTCTTACGCTGCTGCAGAAGCTCGCGGGTGTCCTCTTCCTCGCGGGCGAGAACATCCGTAATATCGGCAATCTTCTTACGCAGCGGCTGCGGGTCAATGCCGTGCGCACGGTTGTACGCCTGCTGAATCTCGCGGCGGCGGTTCGTCTCATCAATCGCCACGCGCATAGAATCCGTAATCTTATCGGCGTACATGTGCACCTGACCGGACACGTTACGCGCCGCGCGACCAATCGTCTGAATCAGCGAAGTGGTCGAACGCAGGAAGCCTTCCTTATCGGCATCCAGAATCGCAACCAGGGACACCTCGGGCAGATCCAGGCCCTCACGCAGCAGGTTAATACCGACCAGCACGTCGAAGGTGCCCAGGCGCAGCTCGCGCAGAAGCTCCACGCGGCGCAGGGTGTCCACGTCGGAGTGCAGGTACTGCACCTTCACGCCGTGCTGCAGCAGGTACTCGGTTAGGTCCTCCGCCATGCGCTTGGTGAGGGTCGTGACCAGCACACGCTCGTCGCGCTCCACGCGCACGCGAATCTCCTCGAGCAGGTCATCAATCTGACCCTTGGTCGGCTTGACCACGATCTCCGGGTCAATCAGGCCGGTCGGGCGAATAATCTGCTCCACATAACCATCAGCCTGCGACAGCTCATACTTACCGGGGGTCGCCGAAAGGTAAATCGTCTGGCCAATACGCTCCAGGAACTCCTCCCACTTCAACGGGCGGTTATCCATCGCCGACGGCAGACGGAAACCGTGCTCAACCAGGGTGCGCTTACGGGACATATCGCCCTCATACATGGCGCCAATCTGCGGAACCGTCACGTGCGACTCGTCAATAATCAGCAGGAAGTCATCCGGGAAATAATCCAGCAGACAGTTCGGGGCGCTACCGGGGGCACGACCGTCAATATGGCGCGAGTAGTTCTCAATGCCATTGCAGAAGCCCATCTGCTCCATCATTTCCAGGTCGTAGGTGGTGCGCATACGCAGACGCTGCGCCTCCAGCAGCTTGCCCTGGGATTCGAGGGTCTGCAGGCGCTCGCGCAGCTCATCCTCAATGGAGGTAATAGCCTTCGCCATGCGCTCCGGGCCGGCAACGTAGTGGCTTGCGGGGAAGACATACATTTCTTCTTCCTCGCGAATTACCTCGCCGGTCAGCGGGTGCAGGGTGTAAATCGCCTCAATCTCATCGCCGAAGAACTCAACGCGGATTGCGTTCTCCTCGTACATGGGGATGATTTCGACGGTATCGCCGCGCACACGGAACGTGCCGCGGTGAAAGTCCATGTCGTTACGCGCGTACTGCATCGCCACGAACTGGCGCAGCAGCTCGTCGCGGTCAATCTCCTCACCGCGACGCAGAGTCACCATCTGCTCAATGTACTCTTCGGGCGTGCCCAGACCGTAAATGCAGGACACGGTCGCAACCACTACCACGTCGCGGCGAGTCAGCAGGGAGTTCGTCGCCGAGTGGCGCAGACGCTCCACCTCCTCATTGATGGAGGAGTCCTTCTCAATGAACGTATCGGTCTGCGGTACGTACGCCTCAGGCTGGTAGTAGTCGTAGTAGGAGACGAAATACTCCACCGCATTATTCGGCAGCAGCTCGCGCAGCTCATTCGCCAGCTGGGCCGCCAGGGTCTTATTCTGCACGAGCACCAGAGTCGGACGCTGCACCGCCTCAATCAGCCAGGCTGCGGTCGCGGACTTACCGGTACCGGTAGCGCCCATCAGCACAATGTCCTTCTCACCGTTCTGTACACGCTCGGTGAGCTCGGCGATGGCCTTGGGCTGGTCGCCCGCGGGCTGGAAGGGGCTGACCACCTCAAAGGGGGCGACAATGCGGTTAATCTCGGGTGCGTAACTCATGTATCCATCCTAGGGGAAAGCCGCCCAATGCGCCCCAGAATTGGTCACCCTTTTCTGCTGGCGCAATATAATCACGCGCAATGTACTCGCCACGATACCCTCTACCCACAGGTGGCTATGCGCCTGCGGGCACCTCGCAGGTAAGGATTTAGCGCACCTCCACGGTGGCGCCGGCGAGGCTCATCAGCGCCCGGTTCGTCAGCGGCAGGTAGCCGTTCAGGGTGCTCAGGATCAGCTGCATGGTGCGTTCTTCGTCTTCCACGCTCAGGCCCGCGGGAATACCCACCCCCGGGGTGTTAATGCGGTGCTTGTACAGGTCGATCACCGCGCATACGGTGCGGCCGGGGGCGCGCAAGACCGGAAGCATGCCGCTGTGGGTGAGGGTCCGCAGGCCTCCGGCGGAGGTCACCTCTGCCGTGCGTATATCGGGCAGGACGAAGCGTCCACCCACGAAGGGGCTCAGGGAGGCCGCGCCCGAAGGCTCAGGAACATCCAGCGAGGTTGGGAGGGGTTCTCCCGTTTTCGCGGTCACGGCCACGTAGCGCACCTGCCGGTCCATGGCGTTCAGGTAGTCCAGCTCGGCAAACTCCTCGATGCGGTAGTTCTCGGTGACCCCGGAGGCATCCACGGTGCGGCTGGTCAGCTCCTCGTCGTAGAAACTGGCCACGCACACCTGCGGGGCGCCTCGCTCCACGCGGGCACGGCATCGGTAGTCGTCGTCGAGGAGCCAGAGGGACAGCTCGTAGCCGTCGGGGATATCGCGCACGCCGGAAGCGAGCAAAACATCGCTGCCGTCTAGGGAGAAAGGCTCCCACCCGATCGGTTCAAAGGCGTTGAGGGCACCGTTCAGGGCGGGGTTGCAGGAGCCAAGGCTTGAGGATTGTTCGGCGGGGGCAAACGCCTCGGTGGAGGGCATGGAGACGGTCAGGCCGCGCAGACGGCCGGCCATGCAGAGTTCGATGGCCATAAGCAGGTGCCCGGCCCCCTCACGGTTGAGCGCCGGAGCCTGGATGAGGTGCAGCACCCGCGAGTTGTCGAGGCTGAGCTTCTCCCCCACCCCGCGGGCGGCGTTTGAGTAGCGGTTGTGCAGGCGCACGAGCTCGTCGAGAGGCAGCGTTCGGCCCACGGAGGCGAAGGCCTCGGCGATGGCCGCCACGTGCTGGGGGAAGAGGCGGCTGAGCCGGCCTAGCTGGCGGGCGAACTCGCCGGGGCGGCGGGTGAGCACGCCCAGGAGGGTGCCGAGGTTCTGCTGACGGTAGGCGTCGAGGAGCTGCGCGACGGTTGCCGGCTCAAGCTGGGAGGCAGCTCCCGCGCTCCCCTGCCGACGGGTGAGGGTTGCCGCCCCTCCCATTGCGTTAGCGGGTTCCTCTACTCCATTGGGGATGATGCCCTGCTGCCCCACACTATCACGACCTCAGATATTGGATGAGTTTTTAGCACTCCCTCTACCCTATCAACAACGACGGGCAATTACTAGGGTTAGAGTAACTATTAACTAAGGTTAAGCTATCTTTTGGGTTTTGAGGGCTTTATGAGAATGATTGAGCCCGGCAATTCGAGTGGCGGTAGGGGCGGTAACCTAGACCGGCAGATCCACCCACTGCGTGTCACCCCAGGTCACGCTCGCCGCACCGGAACTCAAGCTCACCACCAGCTCCTCCGCACGCGACAGCTCCTCAGCGCGGTCAAACACGCCCACCGAGATGACCGCGCCCTCCGCACCGTACTCGGTACCCAACACGTTCAGGCCCGCGGCGCGCATCTCGTTCTCCAGGCGGCCCGCCTCCGCGTGCGAGCTAGGAACCTCACCCACGCGCAGACGCTCACGCGAGTCGAACTGCGCCGAGTCCAGGGTCTGCACCACCGCATCAGTGTAGGCGCGCACCAGGCCACCGGCACCGAGCTTAATGCCGCCGAAGTAGCGCACGACCACGGCCACCACGTCGGAGAGGTCGGTCGTGCCGTCCTCGCGGGTCTGGCGCGCCAGCAGCGCCTGCATCATGGGCACACCCGCGGTACCGGCGGGCTCGCCGTCATCCGAGGAACGCTGCACGTCGCGGTCGGCACCAATCACGAACGCCGAGCACACGTGGCGGGCGTCGTGGTAGGTCTTGCGCACCGATTCGATGTAGGCGCGGGCATCCTCGACGGTGCTCACGCGCTTGATGTGACCGATAAATTCGCTACGCTTAATCTCGAGGAGGCTCTCATAGGGCTCATCGCCGCGCGGCACAAGGTAGCGGTTGGCGCGGGTTTCTTCCTGCATGTGTCCTCCTCTAATCGGTACCTATCTATTGTGGCACAGCCCGTCAGGAGCACCGTCCATGTCCCAGCCTGCTTCCCCCGCCTCTACTGCCCTGCGCCGTTACGCCCTGACCGGCGGTATCGGCAGCGGCAAGAGCACGGTCGCCGCCCTCTTCGTTGAGCGGGGCGCGTTCCTGGTGGATGCGGACGCCATCTCCCGCTCCCTCATGGAGCCCGGCGAGGCGGTGCTCGCCCGCACGGTCGCGGAGTTTGGCGAGCATCTGCTCGACGAGGACGGCCGCCTCAACCGCCCCGCCCTGGCGCGCATCGTGTTCCATGATGAGCAGGCGCGCCTGCGCCTAAACGCAATCGTGCATCCGGCCATTCGTGAGCGTGCCGCGCAGCTGGTGGAGCAGGCGCAGTCCGAGCCCGGGTTCAGCGGCGTGGTGCTGGAGGATATTCCCCTGCTCGTGGAGACCGGCGACCCGTCCGCTTTTGAGGGCGTGGTCGTGGCGCGCACTCCCCTGGCGACTCGCCTGCAGCGCCTCGTGTCTTCGCGCGGTATGAGCGAGGAGGATGCGCGCGCGCGCATCGCCGCGCAGGCAACCGACGAGCAGCGTGAGGCGGTCGCAACCTGGATTATCGATAACGGCGGCTCACTAGAGGAAACCGCCGAGCAGGTGCGCGCCGTCTGGGAGCAGATGACCGCCGCCTAAGACCCTTCCCAGCAACACAGGGCACAGCAACACCAGGCACGTACCCCGGATCCCAACGCCCCCAACCCCGACTCACTCCGGCCCCCAATAACGCAAAGAACCCCCTCACCTCCCAAACGGGAGATGAGGGGGTTCCCCTGCTCTAGGCACCCCACGCGGGGTTACCTATCGGCTATTACGCCTGATGAGTGCTCATCTGAGCGGCAGATTAGTTGCCGGTCAGCTTCTTGCGGAGCTCAGCCAGTGCCTCATCCGATGCGAGGGTACCTGCGGAAGCGGGCTCCTCGGAGGAGTAGGAGGTCGGTGCGGGCTCAGCTACTGCGGGAGCTGCTGCTGCAGCCTCTGCGTCAGCCTCGAGAGCCTTAGCAACCTGAACCTTGTGAGCCTCGAAGCGAGCCTGTGCCTCTGCGTACTGTGCTTCCCAAGCCTCGCGCTGTGCGTCGAAGCCTTCCAGCCACTCGTTAGCCTCGGGGTCGAAGCCCTCGGGGTACTTGTAGTTGCCAGCCTCGTCGTACTCTGCAGCCATGCCGTACAGAGCGGGGTCAAACTCGGTAGCGTTGGGGTCAACGCCCTCGTTTGCCTGCTTGAGGGACAGGGAGATGCGGCGGCGGTCCATGTCGATGTCGATGATCTTAACGAAGACCTCTTCACCAACGGAGACGACCTGCTCAGCCAGATCAACGTGGCGGGTTGCCAGCTCGGAGATGTGGACGAGGCCCTCGATGCCGTCCTCAACGCGCACGAATGCACCGAAGGGAACGAGCTTGGTGACCTTGCCGGGAACAATCTGACCCAGAGCGTGGGTGCGGGCAAATGCCTGCCACGGATCTTCCTGGGTTGCCTTGAGGGACAGGGACACGCGCTCGCGGTCCAGGTCCACCTCGAGAACCTCGACGGTAACGGGCTGGCCAACCTCGACAACCTCGGACGGGTGGTCGATGTGCTTCCAGGACAGCTCGGAAACGTGAACCAGACCGTCCACGCCACCCAGGTCCACGAATGCACCGAAGTTGACGATGGAGGAGACAACGCCCTCGCGGACCTGACCCTTCTCCAGCTCGTTGAGGAAGGAGGAGCGGACTGCGGACTGGGTCTCTTCCAGGTATGCACGGCGAGACAGAACAACGTTGTTGCGGTTCTTGTCCAGCTCGATGATCTTAGCTTCGAGCTGCTGGCCGATGTAGGGAGCGAGGTCGCGGACGCGGCGCATCTCAACGAGGGATGCGGGCAGGAAGCCACGCAGACCGATGTCGAGGATAAGGCCACCCTTGACAACCTCGATAACGGTACCGGTAACGACGCCGTCGTTTTCCTTGACCTTCTCGATGTCGCCCCATGCACGCTCGTACTGTGCGCGCTTCTTGGAGAGGATCAGGCGACCTTCCTTGTCCTCCTTGGTGAGGACGAGTGCCTCAACCTCGGAGCCGAGCTCGACGACCTCGGAGGGGTCGATGTCGTGCTTGATGGACAGCTCGCGGGAGGGGATGACGCCTTCGGTCTTGTAACCGATGTCGAGCAGAACCTCATCGTGGTCGATCTTAACGACCTGGCCGGAGACGAGATCGCCGTCGTTGAAGACCTTGATGGTCTTGTCGACAGCCTCGAGGAATGCCTGCTCGTCGCCGATGTCGTTGATTGCGACCTGAGGGATGTTGGTGCTCATGTAGTGAGGGCTCCAATTGGATTTCTAATAGGTCGACGCCGCCGGTTCACCGTTCAACACCCCCGACTGGAGGCGCTAATCGGCTCACTGTTTCACCCCGGCGCGCACGGTATAGGACCGCTAACGCCTTTGAACGAGGTGAGGAAACGTCGAGCTGACGGATACTTACAATGTGTACCGCCGCCGAGGCGAAGACGCTTCAGCGGGTGTACGGAAGATATAACTCGTTTTTCCGGAAAGTTATTCCCATAAAACGGGTGCAAAAACCCGTACGTTGGTACACGCGATTAACAGTGTACGGGAATCCCGGGCGTGTCGTCAATGGATGCGCGCCCGGAATCCCCGTACTTATTTGCGGTTTTGTGTGGTTGTGAGGTTGCGGGGCTGTGCTCGTCCTCGTTCCTCGCCCCGGCCCAAGGAAGCAGCCGGTGCGCACCTTCCTACGCTCCTACAGGGGAACCTACCCTCTCGGGCGCTCCGCTCTCTCCTTGCTTCGCTGCGGAGAGCACCCGAGAGGGTACCCTGATGTCGCTTCCGGAAGGTGCACCGGCACGCTCCGGCAGCGGGGCCGAGAGCGGCTACTCGAAGTACACGTTCGGAAAACGCGGTCACCCGTTATCCCAGCGAGAAAGGCGGTATCGTCCGAACGTGACATCAGGGTGCCCGAAGCGAAGCGAGGGCGGGTTCCCTGTAGGAACGAGGACGATAACCGTCTTTCCAAGCGGAGCAAAGCTGAGCACTGCCTTTTCAAGCGGAACCGTGCATCCCCCGCCGAGCCAAGCGTCCCCGGTCTTTCCAAGCGGAAACTGAGGAGTTGAGCCTAGTGGCCCGCCTCCTGCCAGGACTTACCCCAGCCGACCTGCACATCCAGAGGAACACGCAGGGAGGCGGCACCGCTCATCTCCTCGACGAGTACGCGTTCGGCGGCTTCACGCTCACCGGTGGCGACTTCGAGGATGATTTCGTCGTGCACCTGCAGCAGCATGCGGGTCTTCAGGCCCTCTTCGCGCAGGCGGCGGTGAATGTTAATCATGGCGATCTTGATGATGTCCGCGGCGGTGCCCTGAATCGGGGCGTTGAGGGCGGCGCGTTCGGCGGCTTCTCGGCGTACACGGTTGGGCGAGTCCAGGTCGGGCAGCACGCGGCGGCGACCGAAAATGGTTTCGGTGTAGCCGTCCTGGTGTGCCTGCTTGAGCACGCCGCGCAGGAAGCGGCCCACGCGTCCGAATCGCTTGAAGTAGTTGGTGCGCAGTTCGCCTGCTTCGTCGGAGCTGATGTTCAGCTGCTTGGCGAGGCCGAAGCGGGACAGGCCGTACGCCAAACCGTAGGACATGGCCTTGACCTTGGAGCGCTGCTCGGGGGTGACGTCCTCGGGGGCTACGCCGAAGACTTCGGAACCGACGTAACGGTGCAGGTCCTCCCCCGCTTCGTAGGCTGCGATGAGCTTCTCGTCGGCGGCGAGGTGCACCATGATGCGCATTTCGATCTGCGAGTAGTCGGCGGTGAGCAGACCCTCGTACTCCACGCCGTCGATGGGCTCGGGAGCCACGATGAAGGCACCGCGGATGCGGCGGCCCTCCTCGGTGCGAATCGGGATGTTCTGCAGGTTCGGCGCGGTCGAGGAGAGTCGGCCGGTGGATGCGGCGCCCTGCTGGAAGGTGGTGTGCACGCGTCCGTCCTCGGTGGCGGCCTTCTGCAGGCCCTCGACGGTCTGGGCGAGCTTGATGTTGTCGCGGTAGGCGATGAGCGCACCAAGGAAGGCTGCGCCGTCGGATTCGGGCGAGATCTTGGAGAGCAGCTCGGTGACGGATTCGGCGTCGGTCGAGTAGCCGGACTTAATCTTGCGGGTGTGCGGCAGGCCGAGGGTCTCGAAGAGCACGGTCTGCAGCTGTTTGACGGAGGCGAGGTTCAGCGACTCCTCGCCGTCCTCGGTGGCGACCTCCCCACCGATGATGGCTCGGGCGGATTCCTGCGCCTGGTTGGCGCGTGCCGAGAAGGTTTCGTGCAGCTCGGTCAGGAGCGCATCGGAGACGGCGATGCCGGCCTGCTCCATGTCTGCGAGCACGTACAGTAGCGGCAGCTCGATTTCTTCGTAGACCTTCAGCTGGCCGTGCTCTTCCATTTCGTAGTGCAGCAGGCGCGCAAGCTCGTGGATGATGCGGCTGATTTGCGTGAAGTAGCGCAGGTTCTCGACGGGTTCGGTTTCGCCGGGCAGGCTGAACAGGGAGGGTTCTTCGCGCGTCTCGGGCTGGAAGACCAGCTGCGCGTAGGGTTCCTTGGGAATCCACAGGTAGCGTTCGGCGAGGTCTTCCATGCGTTCGGAAAAGAGCTTGCGGGTTGCGGTGGGGATGAAGCCGCACATGTACGAAGACAGCGCGGGGTCCTCGACGGCGCCGGCCAGTTCGTAGCCGTAGGAGCGAAGAAGCTTGCGCTGAACCTTGAGGTCCATAACGATTTTGCGGGCGGCGGGGTCGGAGAGCCACGCGGCGAGGGCGGTATCAAGCTCCGGGTCGATGCTGCGGGTGTCGACCCACATACTGGCTCTCTTGCTGGTCAGGAGCACGCCGAGTAGTTCGGGGTTCTCCTCGGCGGCGCGAATCTTCGTCTTGGTGACCTTGACGGCGGGTTCGTCGCCCACGGCGGGGCGCGCCACGGGCAGGTTCGTGACCGGGTAGAGGGTCACGGCACCTTCGAGGCGTTCGGGCACGGGGATGGGTGCGCCTTCGGGGGTTTCGCCGTAGTTCTCTTCGGCCGCGGCGGCGCAGAAGGCGCGGAAGGCGGCCGCATCCGTGGCATCCTGCGGGGCCTCGACGGGGATGGGTGCGTAGACGGGGCCGGCGGGGGCCTTCTTTGCGGGGCCCTCCTCCCCCGCTTCTGCGGCGGAGCTGGTAGCGCCTGCGGAACCGGCGGCGCGCACGATGGGGCCGAGGGTGTCGGCGGCGCGCTTGCGGATGGTGCGAAACTCCACCTCGTCGAAGAAGGCGTTCAGAGCGTCCAGGTCGGGGGTGAATGCGGTGTCTTCGAGGGTGACGCCCAGGTCGAGGTCGTTGACGAGCTGGTTGAGGCGGCGGTTACGCACCACGTTATCCACGTTCTCACGCAACGCCTCGCCCTTCTTGCCGCCAATCTTGTCGCTGTTTTCGATGACGGCGTCGAGGGAGCCGTATTCGCCGAGCCACTTGGCGGCGAAGCCGGGGCCCACGCCGGGTACGCCGGGCAGGTTGTCGGCCTGCTCGCCGGTGAGGGCGGCCAGGTCGGGGTACATGTGCGGGGGCACCTTGGTCTTCTTTTCGATGGCGGCGGGGTCCATGCGCTGAATACCCTTGGAGGGGCCGGTGGTGACCGGGTAGAGCAGGGTGACCTCGTCGGTGACGAGCTGGAAGATGTCGCGGTCGCCCGAGAGGATGAGGACCTTGTAGCCGGCTTCGGTGCCGCGGCGGGTCAGGGTGGCGACGATGTCGTCGGCCTCGTAGTTTTCGTAGGTGAGCGCGGGAATGTTCAGCGCGCCGAGCATCTTCTTGATGAGATCGATCTGGCCGTCGAAGGCCTCGGGGATGGCGTTGCGGCCGCCCTTGTATTCGCCGTATTCGGCGGTGCGGAAGGTGCCGCCGGGCAGATCGAAGGCAACGGCGATGTGGCTGGGCTGGTTGTCTTTGATGATGCTCAGCAGGGTTGAGAGGAAGGCGTGCACGGCCTCGGTGTGTTGGCCGTCGCTGCGCACGAAAATGTGCTGGCCGGTCTTTTCGGCCATGGTGTAGATACCGAAGAAGGAGCGTAGGGCCAGGGAGTGTCCGTCAATGAGCAGAAGGGTTTTGTTCTCTGTAGTCACTCCTCTAGTGTATCGAGTCTGAGTTTGCTCGGTGGTTGGCTTCGTGAGGCTGGGTTCGGGAGGCTAGTTTCGGTGACTGCTGGTTAGCCCTGCGGGGAGGCGCCCGCGCTGTGTTGGGCGCCCGCGCTGTGTTGGGCGCCGGTACTGTGTTGGGTGCCGGCGCCGTGCCATATGGCGGAATAGCAGGGTACCGGGAAAGAGTTTTACCTCATATATAGGTGCCGGTGGGGTGCGTTTGGTGAATTTTCTCTAAAAAATTGTGCCCCAAGCCACTATGTAAGGTGGATAATAATACAGTTTCCAGATAATATATAACCTTATTATCGCCTCCAGCGTAGGAACCCCCGCACCCCGTGTATTCATAGGCAGAACTCTACCCAGAATTCACCGGCAGGATTCACTGGACTGTGAGGGCACATCCCGCGCTTAACACACAACGAACCCTCATTTAGGAACCCATGAAGGTACTCAAAAAAATCCCCCTAATCCTGTGGATTGTCATCGCAATTGGCGCGGGTGTGCTCATCGGTCTCTTCACCCCTGGAATGATTAGCGGCATCAATGACGCAACCGGCGCGGCCATCCCCACCGACCTCATTGTGCAGCTCTTCGTCTCCTTCTCGACCGTATTCAGCGCCTTCCTGAGCTTCGCGATTCCGCTGATTATTATCGGCTTCATCGTGCCCGGCATCGGTTCCCTCGCGCAGGGTGCAGGCAAGATGCTCGGCATCACCGTGGGTCTGGCATACCTCTCCAGCATCCTTGCTGGCTTCCTGGCACTGACCTGCGCACTGCTGCTCTACCCCATCATCTTGAAGGGTCAGCAGCTCGCCTCCTTCGATAACCCCGAGAACGCCCTCTCCACCGGTTACGTTTCCATTCAGCTGCCCCCGATTATGGGCGTGCTGAGCGCACTGATTCTCTCCTTCATCCTGGGCCTAGGCATTACCGCCCTGAAGACCCGTGCGATGCTGAACCTCTTTGAGGACTTCCAGGTCATCGTTGAGAAGATGCTCAGCTACGTGATTATCCCCCTGCTGCCCGTGCACATTGTGGGCGTGTTCGCGAACATGACCCTCGCCGGTCAGGTGGCAAAGATTCTGACCGTCTTCGTCTGGGTCTTCGCCATGATCTTCATCCTGCACTGGGTCACCCTAACCCTGCAGTACTCGGTGGCTGGCGCAGTCTCCCGCCGCAACCCCTTCAAGATGCTCAAGACCATGATGCCCGCGTACTTGACCGCAATCGGCACCCAGTCTTCGGCTGCGACCATCCCGGTGACCGTGCGTTCTGCGAAGAAGGCTGGCGTTTCTGCTCGCGTGGCTGACTTTGCAATCCCCCTGTGCGCAACCATTCACCTCTCCGGCTCCATGATTACCATTACCTCCTGCTCGGTGGCAGTGCTGTTCATGACCGGTCAGCACCCCGACTTTGGTTCATTGATTCCCATGATTCTGGTGCTCGGCGTGATGATGGTGGCAGCCCCCGGCGTTCCCGGCGGTGGCGTGATGACCGCAATCGGTCTGCTGCAGTCCATGCTTGGTTTCGATGCCTCCATGATTGCCCTGATGATTGCCCTGTACCTGGCTCAGGACTCCTTCGGCACCGCAACCAACGTGACCGGTGACGCGACCATCGCGGCCCTGACCGAGCGTATCTCCAAGGCAATCGGAGCGAACCCCGATAAGGAAATCCGCGACGAGGACATCGAAAAGGCAGAGGCCATCTCCGCCTAGCCATCCCCCGCTTGCATAACGTTTTCGGCCCCGTCTCCCCCCGTTCGGGAGGCGGGGCCGACGCGTACCCGCGGGCGCTCGCGAAAAACCACCCGCCCGAAGCACCAAACGCCGAGGGGTACACTGGAGACCATGACTGAAAACAACACGCAGCACGCACCCGTCCGGGCGGCGGCACCCACCACACTCACCCCCGAACAGATCAAAGCACAGCTGATTGAGACCGGCGTTCCCGAGCACCTGCACTCCTATTTCCCCCGCGGCATGGGCGAGCTTATCCCCGCCATGGGCATCAAGTTCCAGGAGCTGACCGCCGAGCGCGCCGTCGCCACCATGCCGGTTGCCGGCAACACCCAGCCTATCGGCCTGCTGCACGGCGGCGCGAACGTTGTGCTCGCCGAGACCCTCGGTTCGCTCGCATCCGGCGTGCACGGAGGCGAAGACCTCGTGGCCGTGGGTGTTGACATCAACGCAACCCACGTGCGCCCGGCGGTATCCGGTGTGGTCACCGCGACCTGCACCGCCGTCAAGCTGGGACGTACGCTGTGCATCCACACCATCGACATTGTGGATGAGCGCGGCCGCACCACCTGCACCGCGCGCATCACGAACATGCTCATTCCCCGCCCCAAGGCCTAAGCTAACAAGGCCTAAGCTAAGGTAGAGGGAACGACCCCGACGAAAGGACGACCATGGCCCGCGAGCGCACCCCCTATTTCAAGCGCTACCCCAAGATTGTGCGCGCCAAGCGCATTATTCTGCCCATCGCCATCGGCGTGATGCTGGTGTGCCTGGTGACCGCGATTAACAACCCGGGATCCTTCTGGTGGCTCGGCGTCATGCTGGGCACCATTGGCATGCTCTGGGCAGGTTCGCCCACCGCGCGTCCGCTCAACGGCCCGCAGGATTCCGACGACGAGCTCAACCGTTACCTGCGCTAATCGCCCGCCGCGACTCATAAGCGCAATCCGTCATAGGCAACGCAAGCGCCCCGTCCCTCAGCTTCTTCGTGAGGGGCGGGGCGCTTGTTAATGCTTTGCGTGTGTGTCGGCAAATCCGAATATTTGCCTATCTCTTTAGCCTGTCGTGCGTGCACTTTCGAGCTGGTTTCTCGTCGGTTGAGAAGTCTTCAAAAGCACGGTCAAAGGGGTGCTGACACGTATTCGTGCCTGGTTATCTCGCACATCGCGAAAGTCGTACACCGAATCGCTCTGCGATAAGTTGCGAGATGAGAACCGCTAAGCGGAGAGCTGCTTGATGATGGTGTCAGACACCTCGCGCATGGACAGTCGACGGTCCATGGAGGTCTTCTGAATCCAGCGGAATGCTTCCGGCTCGGTCAGGTTCATCTTGGTGATGAGCAGGGACTTGGCGCGGTCCACCAGCTTGCGGGTCTCGAACTGGTCGCGGATGGTGCCCACTTCCTTCTCGAGCGCACGAATCTGCTCGTAGCGGCTCATGGCCACCTCGATGGCCGGGATCAGGTCGTTGGGGGTGAAGGGCTTGACGACGTATGCCATAGCGCCCGCGTCCACGGCGCGGTCCACGAGTTCCTTCTGGCTGAAGGCAGTCAGCAGGACCACGGGGGCGATCTGTTCCTTCGCGATCTCCTCCGCAGCGGTGATGCCGTCCATGATCGGCATCTTGACGTCCATAAGAACCAGGTCGGGGCGGTGCTTCTGTGCGAGCTCGACGGCGGTCTTACCGTTATCGGTCTCGGCGACAACATCGAAACCCTGGTCCTTCAGAATTTCGACAATATCGAGGCGAATCAGTGCCTCGTCTTCTGCCACGACAACGGTGCGAGCCGGAGCCTGCTCCTCCGCCTGGTTCTGAGTGGTCAGCTCTGACATTACTCTATCTCCTTTATTAAATTTCAATCACCTCAAGTCTACAGGAGTAGACAAAAGTTCATCTACTACTGCCCGGGTTCTGCCGTGTGTTCTGTGGGCGTGACCTGTAGAGATGTAACACAACGTCCACATTTTGCACTAAATTGCATATTTTGTTTTATACTTCCAGTAGACCCTCATGGGACGGTCTGTGATATTCCCTCCGATGGCCAGAAGAGCGAGGCCGAAACCTGCGACAGCGACAGGCCTGCACACCTGCTCAAATGCACCCCACGCGGCCCATCTCACAGGTGTTCGCAGCCTTCCCCAGAAGGCCCTGACCTGCGATAACACCCGTCTGCGACAGGTACGCAAGTAATAAACCAAATATTTGTCCAGAAAGTCCCTCACCTGCACCCGGAGGTCGATAAACTGGAATGGATTATTCTCCTCGACTTCTCCGGCACTCGCATTTGACCGACCATACCCGCATACCCGGAGGGGACACATGTCAATCACCCGACAAACGCGAACCCTGTACTCCGACTTCGTTGAGTACAAGGAACTCGATCGCGCCACTCTATCATCGATTCACCCCGGAATCCTCGTCATCTTTGACTCCACCGCACTGGCCAGTCTCTACCAGTACCCCACTCGCACCAGCGACGAAATCATCCGTGCTTTCTCGCAGCTGCGCGGCCACGCATTCCTCCCCCACCAGGCACTCAAGGAATTCTGGGCGGCCCTAGACGGCGCCTCCCCCGTACCGGCGGCCGCCGATCGCGTTCGCTCCGCCCTCGCCTCCTTCAAAGAAACTCTCCCCGAAGAGAAGGGCTCGCCCTGGAGTGCCCTGCGCTCCGTCACCCACCAGCTGGACCACTCCATCGCCCAGATTATGAGGATTCTCGAGCCCACCACCGACACCGGTTCCATCAACGTGGCCCGCCGCGAAGATGACACGATTCTGCCGCGACTGAACCGCCTCTTCACCGGACGCGTGGGCGCGGCCCCCAGCCCGGAACGCTACAATCAGCAGCTCGCAGAGGCCGCGGAACAGGGCCACCCGCTTCTGCCCAGCGCCAATTTTGACGCCGATTTTGCGCTGTGGACCCAGTGCCTCGCCGAGGCTTCAACCCGGGTGAAGGGTACCGACTGCGTTTTCGTGACCGCCGGGGTGCGCGACCTGTGGTTGCGCAATAGCGCTGAGGTGCGCGCCGCGGCTGCCAGCGGCAAACCGATTCGTCAGCTCGCCAACCGCCAGCTGCTGCGCGAGTACGCGCAGACCACCGACGGCGGCGTGTTCCGTATTTACACGGTGGAGGAAATCCTCAAGCTCGCTTCGCGCCAGTACGGTGTGACGGTCAGCGATGCCACCTACCATGCGGTACGCGCCGAAGAACCCGTCGCCGTGTAAAGCCTCGGCATTGAGAATAATCAAACAACGCCACACCCACCACAGATAATCGCAAGAAGCCACATGTGTTCGCAACACATGTGGCTTCTTAGCGTCTGCCGGCTAGACGTTAGGCGTTAGCGGCCGCGACAGGCGGCAGGCAGGGGCACCAGGCAGGGTATCTGCTGGGCCAGAATATCTAAGGACGCAAAAACCTAGCTCTACTCCCCGCGACTGGCTCGGTAGAGCTCCGCGGCGCGTTCCTCCGAAGACTCGTCGTCGCCGAGCATCAGGTAGCACAGGTACAGGGTGAAGGCGGCGCGGGGGTCCTCAGCGAGCGCGCCGGTTCCTTCGCCGGGCCGGGTGCTGAAGACGATGACGTCGTGCGCCTGGGGCAGGGCGGCAATCAGGTGCGCGGCGGTTTCGTAGCCGTCCTGGTTGCCGGGCAGGACGAAGTTGCGCGGCTCCGGGTTCGTCTCGGTAGCGTTAGCATCGGCTCCTACTCGGGCGGCGGAAAAGTTAGCCTTGAGGACATCCTCAACACGGCGAATCTGCTCGGCATCGGGCAGGGCGCGGTCGGGCTCAGCCAGCGACGCATGGATGCCGCTCAGAGTCTCGTAGGGGTGCTCACCCGCGTAGTATCCGGCGGCAAGAGCGTAGCCGGTCAGCAGGCGTGCCTCGTCGGCTGTGAAGGTGCCGCGCGCCTCGCGCAGGGCGGGTAGCAGAAGCTCAGTCAGGAGCGGGTACAGGGACTCGGGGGCGTTCGCGATAGCCTCCTGCAGGTATTCGCCTGCCTCCGCGGTGGGCTCGGCGTTGAGCAGGGTCAGGAAAGCCTCATCGGTGCCAGCCCAGCAGCGGGCAATCAGCACAAGGGTTGCAACGAGTGCGAGAAGTTCACGGTAGTTACCCGAACGGTCGGCGCCGAAGGTGTCAGCAACAACGCGGGCGAGCATGCGGGCGGCAATGTTCTCGAGGATGAACTCGTCGTAGGGGTTGGTGCCGGGCCAGTTGGCGGGGTCGGGCAGATAGGTTTCGTCCAGGTAGCGCAGCACGGGCTCGAGGGGCGCGGGCGCGTCCGCGGCGAGGTCGGGGCAGCACTGCTCAACCCAGCCGTTCACGGTAGCCTCATCGGCGATTCCGGTAGCCTCAGCCAGCTGGGCGCGCGAAAGGCTGTACGGTGCAACGAGTTCGGCGAGGTCGTCACAGGCGCCGTTGGAACGGTAGGCGGGCTGGTAGTTGGCGCTGGGAAGAGTGCCAGGAAGAGTGCCGGGGAGGGTGCCGGGGAGGTTGCTGGCTGCCATGGTGGTTCCTTCGCTGAGGTTCGGGGTGAATTGGGTTGTATGGTGTGCGATGCTCGGTTGAGGGCCCGGTGCATCTTCTGATTTCAGAATATCCCAGAGCCTCGCATCGTGTGCTGCCCGTCGTCATTATGGGCTTCGGAGTGCTTTTTATCGCCTTCGCCATACCCTCCATCGACACATACAAGCACCCACCAGTTGTTAATGATAGAATCGCAGTGTATTATTTAGTTAATTTTTAAACAATATTTTTCAAAGGAGTTAATAATGTCCCACTCTCCCTATAGCAACAAGAAGGTCATGGAGGACTGGCTTAAAGACCTCGGGGTTTTGGATACTCTGGCCACTGCGGCAAAGATTATCCAGCTTGCGGCGAATAACCCGGACTACCCTGAACATGCACGGAACGCCAGCAAGGGCATGAACCACTACGAGCTTGTTGCTGAAAATCTTAATCGTGTCACCCTTACCGGTGATAAGTTTGTCTCATTTCAAAATGAACCTATCACTAAGAATCTCAACGCTTTGGCAACTGACCTTCCGCAGGAAGCATATCCGCTTCTCACTGCGTTGAGCCGTCGGCGTGGTCTTTACCGCAGTGATTCGTACAAGAACATGCCCTATTGGGAGGTCAGTACCTGTTGCTCCCTGGTAATGCAAAGCGCTAACCGCTTCGGTGGCATTGACAAGATTCGCTGGGAGAGCAGCACGAAAAAGCGAATTATTTCAGCAACGAATCACTACGTTCAGGACACTCTCGATATTCCGGGGTTGGATGATCTCGTCGAAGATTTGCCGTTGCGTCTCCCCATTTTGGTAGTAGCGTATAATATTTCCCCCGAAGGTGAACTCAAGGAGTTTGCCCTTGGTCTACCTGCTCCGGTCGAACGTCGCAACCAGAGCCCTTGGGTATGGACCATTGATGTACTCGATCATGCAGCATCGCCGAAATTCCTTGCCGCCATCGATTCCGCGCAGGAAGAAGTTCAGTCTACGACCCATCCTGAGGCCCCGGCAGTTCCTGACGCTCATGTTAAGCTGAAGAAGGCAGCCGAGTAGGAGCTGTTATGACTCATACACCACACTCTTTGTCCGCGAAAGCATTATGTCTGTACAAGATTCTTCCCCCATACTCTCCTTTGACCCAAGGAGGCTCACGTTAGCTCGAGAACTTCAAGGTGTCCGCAAGAGCGATTTGGCTAGGAGTCTTGGAGTTAGTGCTGTCACTATCACTCATTGGGAGTCGGGTAACCGAAACCCAACTAAAGATAATGTCTACGCACTAGCTCTGACTCTTGGCGTTGCTCCATCTTTTCTTGAAAGTCAGTTCTCAGAAGCCCCATTAATTTCTGGCGCACCTCACTTTAGGTCCTTACGCTCGACAACTCAGCTTAGCCGCAACCAGGCTCAAGCGTATACGCAGGTTGTCCAGGATGTTGTACATACAATGAATGAGTACGTCGATTTCCCGGACCTGGTACTTCCCAACATCTTGACTGATTCTGACCTTCCCGGTTCTGAGATTCCTCGTCTAGCAGCTGAGCAGGTTCGTAAAGATTGGGGTTTAGGAAATAAGCCTGTCCAACATGTTGTCCGCGCCATGGAGAACCATGGTATCGTCGTTGTCTTTGCACCATTCCATAGTGCAGCAATTGATGCATACTCCACTTTTGGTAGCGAGGCTCCAGTAGTAGTTCTGAACCCGACAAAGGGTGATTACTACCGTCAACGCTTTGATGCCGCCCATGAACTAGGCCACCTAGTAATGCATGCTGATGCTGATCCTGGTCATAAGGTTCTTGAGGCTCAGGCTCATGCATTTGCCGCAGAATTTTTGGCACCAAGTGCATGCATTCAGGATGAATTGCCTACAGTCATGAACGGTCAAGGCTGGATGAAGCTGAAGGAGCTTAAGGAATATTGGGGCATCAGTATGCAGGCTCTTTTGTATAGGGCTAAAGAACTGGGTCGCCTTTCAGACGATGCCTACCGAAACGCAATGGTTACCGTTTCTCGTAACGGATGGCGTTCCAAGGAACCAGGTCTTATTTCTTCTCTCGAAGAACCGTCCCTAATTCCTCACGCGATTAGTCTCATCGAGGAGTCAGGCATTCCAGTTGAGATATTGAGAGAGAAGTCGCGCGTACCTCAACATTATTTTGAAGTCATCACAGCGCGACGTCCTGTTCTACCAGTGAGCGTATAAACGGCAAAGCCTCGAGAGGGTGTAATTTCTACACTCCCTCGAGGCTTCTCTGTGCGTCCTCAAAATGTATCAGACCAATTCCGCCGAAAAGCCACATGTGTTTGAACACATGTGGCTTCTCGGCATAAAGGCGTAGAGGTAGAGGATATTAGTCCAGCAGCGCGTCCACGAATGCTTCCGGGTCGAACGGTGCCAGGTCGTCCGGGCCCTCGCCCAGGCCGATGAGCTTGACGGGAACGCCCAGCTCCTCCTGAATGGCCACGACGATACCGCCCTTCGCGGTGCCGTCCAGCTTGGTCAGCACGATACCGGTCACGTCCACGATCTCACCGAAGACCTTCGCCTGGATCATGCCGTTCTGGCCGGTCGTCGCGTCGATGACCAGGAGCACCTCGGTTACGGGGGCTTCCTTCTCAATCACACGCTTGATCTTACCGAGCTGGTCCATCAGGCCGGCCTTATTCTGCAGGCGGCCCGCGGTATCCACGAGCACGGTGTCGACGCCTTCCTCCTTGCCGGTCTTAACCGCATCAAAGGCGACCGAAGCGGGGTCGGCGCCTTCCTTCTCGGAACGCACCGTCTTCACGCCCACGCGGTCACCCCAGGTGGTCAGCTGCTCCGAAGCGGCGGCGCGGAAGGTATCGGCGGCGCCCAGAATCAGGGACTGACCGTCCGCAACCATCACGCGGGCAATCTTACCGACGGTCGTGGTCTTACCCACGCCGTTCACGCCAACGACCAGCACCACGCCGGGGTTGCCGTCGCTACCGGAGGTCTTCAGCTCGCGGTCCATGTCGGGGCCGACAATCTTCACGAGCTCCTCGCGAAGCATCTTCTTCACGGCGGCGGGGTTATTCGTGCCCTCAACGCGCACGCGCTTCTGCAGGGCCTCAACCAGGCGGGTGGTCGGCTCGGAACCCAGGTCAGCCAGCAGCAGGGTCTCCTCAACCTCGTCCCACACATCCTGGTCGATGCGGTCGCGAGACAGCAGGGAAAGCAGGCCCTGACCGAGCATATTGTTCGAGCGGGCCAGGCGGGCACGCAGACGAACCAGGCGACCCGCGGAGGGGTCGGGCATCTCAATTTCAATGGAGCGAGGTGCCGAACTCTCAGCTTCCGGTGCCGACTCTCCGGAGGCGGCGGCGGCCTCCTGGCGCAAAGACTGCAGGTTCGCGGTCTTCTTGGGTCGGCGCAGAACGGCGAAAAGCACACCGGCAATCACCAGTACGCCCAGCACAATCGCACAGATTATCATCATCGTTTCATTCACACTACTAGCTTACCGGCTTGGGAGGTTTCGTCGGTCTAGTTGACGCGCGTGCCCGGCCCGGCCCGGAGTAGACTGGACACTATTGAAGTTTTCTAACTGAGCGCAGCCGGCGTTTAGGGGTGGGGCCCCGCGGCTGCCTCAGCCCACACACACGAGGATGCGCATGAGGAAACCTGCCACAACACCGCCCGTTTTTGATCCACGCACAATCAACCCAAACCGCGTGCCGACCGGTCTGAAGGTTCTAATCGTTGCCTCGTTCATGATTGCGGTAGGTTTCGGCCTGGTCGCGCCGGTGCTGCCGAATTATGCGCAGAACTTTAACGCGACGGTTGCCATGGCGACGATGGTGGTTTCTGCGCTGGCGATTACGCGTCTGCTGTTTGCACCGACGGCGGGCAAGATTATTACCCGTTTCGGTGAACGTCCGGTGTACACGATTGGCATGCTAATCGTGTCCGTGACCTCGTTTATGATTGCCTTCGCCTGGGATTATTGGGCGCTGTTGGCCGCACGCGCGGTGGCCGGCATTGGCTCGGTCATGTTCACGGTCTCCGCGATGGGTCTGCTGGTGCGTCTCTCCCCTCCCCACATGCGCGGCCGTATTTCCGGTTATTACGCGACGGCGTTCCTGCTGGGCAACCTGCTGGGCCCGGTCATTGCGAGCGCCCTGGCTCCGTTTGGTCTGCGTGCGCCGTTTATCGTGTACGGTTTTTCGCTGCTGGTGGCGGGCCTGATTGTGTGGTTCTTGATGCCGTCGCAGGCGACCCTGGAGGCCGAGCGTGATGCGATTGCCGAGGCGGCGCGGCTGGCTGAGCGTAAGGGCACCGGGACTCTGCCGTCGGAGGCTCCCTCCCCCGCTTCTGACAGCGCCGAGCGCTCTGAGACTGAAGCTAATTCCCCCGCCCAGGCTATCCCTCCTGCCGAGGCACAGGCTGACGCCTCCGACAAGGCCGCCCACCCCGAGGCCGCCTCGGGTAGGAGCAACCTGCCGGCGATGACGGTTCGTGACGCGTTGAAGTTCACGAATTACCGCTCCGCTCTGGTTTCGAATTGGGCGATTGGCTGGTCGGTGTTCGGCGTGCAGTCCTCGATTATTCCGCTGGCCGCGGCATATTTGGCGACCGGCGGCGACATGTCGAACGCCGTGGCGGGTACTCTGCTGGCCTCGTTGGCGATGGCGACGAACTCGCTGGGCAACGCGCTGACGCAGACGTTCTCGGGCCGTTTCTCGGACCGTTTCGGCCGCCGTGTCATGGCCTTCTCCGGTCTACTGCTTTCGGGCTCTGCGGTGACTTTCATGGGCTTCGCGTCTGTGGCCTGGGTGTTTGTCTCGTTGACGGCGTGCCTGGGTATTGGTGCGGCGTTTATGGGCCCGTCGATTCAGGCCGCGGTTTCTGATGTGATTGGTACCCGCCGCAGCGGCGGCCAGGTGTTGGCGGTGTACCAGATGTGCAGCGATTTCGGCATGATTCTGGGCCCGCTGGTGGCCGGTCTCATCGCGGATGCGTGGGGCTTCGTCCCGGCGTTTGTGTTGAGCGGCTTGCTGCTGGTGGCGGCGGCCTTCACGTGGGCTCCGTTCCAGAAGGCTCGCTGGCCGAAGGATATTGCGGACGCCGACTACACGGGCCGCTAAGCACTCTATAACATGTGAAAAGCCGGTGTCTGCTGCGAAGCAGGCACCGGCTTTATGTCTATGTATCAGGTCTGTATACGGGAAGTAGATAAAAAATCCGACAGGATAACCCCAGAATCGGGTGAGCTAGCTGCAACACCCGACCCCAGACCAAGCCACCTATATATCCCCAACCCAAGGGGATGGCGCGTTACCTCTGAAACCCAGACCCAGATCAACCCCTTCTATCACCGACCCGAGGCAAGCTAACCGGAGAAGGTAACCACCTACCAACCCCTTCTATCACCAACCCGAGGGATAGGCGACCTAGAGGGCGTACCGGACACGCGAAGCGGGGGCTCCGTCCTCGAGGTGCCTCAGGCACCGATGAGGGGGCACTCCCCCGCAAGCGTGAACCGGTACAGCCTCTCAAGCCCTAACCCACAGAAGCCGCACTCCCCCGCGAGCGGCGTCCGGTACAACCTCTCCAAACAACTAACCCACAGGCTAGCGGGTCACAGGCACCTTGGAGAATTCGCGCACGGTACCTTCGGGGTCGCCGGAGCGAACCAGCGCTTCACCGATGAGGATTGCATCCGCACCGGCACCGGCGTAGGCTCGCACATCCTCGATACCTGCAACACCGGACTCGGCAACCTTAATCACCGAGTCGGGCAGGTGCGCGGCGAGGGATGCGTAGTGCTCGTTATTGACCTCAAGGGTCTTGAGGTTGCGCACGTTGATGCCCACAATCTTGGCGCCGATGCGCTGGGCGACCTCAATCTCTTCGGGGGTGTGGGTCTCGACCAGGGCGTTCATGCCGAGCGACTCGGTGAGTTCCAGGAACTCGCGCAGGGTCTTCTCGTCGAGGGCCGCGACGATGAGCAGCACCAGGTCGGCGCCGTGCGCGCGGGCCTCCCAAATCTGGTACTCGTCGACGGTGAAGTCCTTACGCAGCACGGGGATGTTCACGGCGGCGCGCACAGCGTCCAGGTCGGCGAGGGAGCCGTTGAAGCGGCGCTGTTCGGTGAGTACGGAGATCGCTGCGGCGCCACCTGCCTCGTAGCGGGCGGCGAGCGCGGCGGGGTCGGGGATTTCGCCGAGGGCGCCCTTGGAGGGTGAGGAGCGCTTCACCTCGGAGATAATACGTGCGGTCGAGCCGTTGCCGCCGCCGGGTACCTCACCGCGCAGGGAGGCGAGCGCGTCACGGGCGGGTGCGGCGGCGAGGGCTCGCTTCTTCATCTCCTCGAGGGGAACCTGCTGTACGCGGGCGGCGAGGTCTTCGCGGACGCCAACGATGATGTCGTCGAGAACGGTGCTCATGGTGTCTCCTTGGGTTACTGGGCGGCGTTGACGGCCGCGTCCGCGTCCAGCGGTGCCAGGCCGGAGGCGGTCAGCACGGCGCGCAGCGGGGCAGCGGACTTGTTGACGGTTTCGAGGGCTTCGGAATCGGGGTTGGAGTCCATCACGAGGCCCGCACCGGCCTGAACGTAGGCGGTGCCTTCCTTGAGTACGGCGGTGCGGATGGCGATGGCCATGTCCATGTTGCCGGCGAAGTCGAAGTAGCCGCATACGCCGCCGTAGACGCCGCGGCGGGTGGGTTCGTATTCGTCGATGAGTTGCATCGCGCGAGGCTTGGGCGCGCCGGAGAGAGTACCGGCGGGGAACGCGACGCGCAGCACGTCGTAGGCGCTGAACTGCGGGTCGAGTTCGGCGCTGACGGCGGAGGAAATGTGCATGATGTGGCTGAAACGCTCAATGATCATGAACTGGTCAACCGAGACGGTGCCGGGCTTGGCGATGCGCGAGAGGTCGTTGCGTGCCAGGTCGACGAGCATGAGGTGCTCGGAGCGTTCCTTTTCGTCGGCGAGCAGCTCCTCGGCCAGGGCCACGTCTTCCTCGCGGGTTGCGCCGCGCGGGCGGGAACCGGCGATGGGGTGGGTGCTGGCGATGCCGTGCTTGAGGGTAACGAGCGCCTCCGGGGAGGAGCCGACAATGTGGAACGGAGTTCCCTCAGCGTCGTCGAAGTTGAAGAGGTACATGTACGGCGAGGGGTTGGACTGGCGCAGCACGCGGTACACGTCGAGGGGGCGGGCGTCGGTCTGCGCCTCAAAGCGGCGCGAGAGCACGAGCTGGAAGACGTCGCCATCGATGATGTTCTTCTTGGAACGCGCGATGATGTCCTTGAAATCCTGGTCGCTCCAGGTGAGGGTGACGTCCTCGCGAACCTTGCGGTTGACCTCGTCCACGCCCGAGAGAATGGAGGTCGTGGCCGCGGCGCCGCACTGCAGGCGACGGAGCATACTGTGCAGGCGCGCGACGGCATCCTCGTAGGCGCCGTCGACGTTTTCGCTGGTGCCGTTGAAGTTAATGGCGTTGGCGACGAGCAGGACCGTGCCGTCCTGGTTGTCGTGAATGGCCATGTCGGAGACCATGTTGAGCGCGAACTCGGGTAGCTTCACGTCGTCGGCGGGCGGGTTGGGCAGGTTCTCCCAGTGGCGGACGACATCCCAGCCGAGGTATCCTACCAGGCCGGAGGTGAGCGGCGGCAGGCTCGGGTCGGGCTCGGTGTAGAGCATCTGCAGGGTCTTGGCGATGGCCTCCACGGGGTCGCCGTCGACGGGTGCGCCGGCGGGGGTACGGCCCTGCCAGTGGACGGCACCGTCAACGGTGGTGAGGGTCGAGCGGGAAGACGCGCCGATGAAGGAGTAACGTGCCCACGAAGCGGACTCACCCTCGGAGGAAAACGTGGCGGATTCGAGCAGGAAGGTGCCGTGGGCCGCTTCGACGGGCGCGCCCTGGTCGTCCTGGAGTACGAGGGAACGGTAGATGCCGATGGGGGTGAGCGAGTCGGCGAGGATTTTAATGTGGACGGGAATCACTCGGGTTCCGGCTGCACGGGCGCGGAATTCTTCGCGCGAGGGGGTGATGGTGCCCAAATCCTGCATTACTGTACTCCTTTGGGGTGGGGTGACGCCGGTGGTGCCGCGATGCGTCAGGGTAGGTGGCGGGTTCTGTGTTCAGTCTACCCGCGGGTGTTGATTCGTGTTGGCCCGCGGCAGGGACGATGCGGGCCGGCGCCTCCGAGCTTCAAGGGGTCCGGAGGCGCCAATCCGCGAACGCCGTGAAGCCGCCGAGGGCGGCCCCGCTACGGGGTAGACGTGCCGTTAGGCGAGGTTCTTGAGGGTTGCCGCGGTCTGCAGTGCGGCGGCGGTCGCCTCGTAGCCCTTGTCCTCGTTGGAGCCTTCCAGGCCTGCACGGTCGAGTGCCTGCTCCTCGTTATCGCAGGTGAGCACGCCGAAGCCGATGGGGCGGCCGGTCAGCACGGAAACGTCGGTCAGACCGCCGGTTGCGCCCTGGCAGACGTACTCGAAGTGCGGGGTGCCGCCGCGAATCACGACGCCGAGCGCGACGATGGCGTCGAACTTATCGGCGAGGCGAGTTGCGGCGACGGGCAGCTCAAAGGTGCCCGGAACGCGCACGAGGATGGGTTCAAGGCCGGCGTCGCGGGCGGCGCGCTGCGCGCCGTCAATCAGGCCGTCCATAACTCGGGTGTGCCAGCTGGCCGCGATAATGGCGAGCTTGAAGCCCTTGTAGTCTTCGGGGTTGAGGGAGGTGTCTGCTGCGCCGACGCCGCTCATGGTGTTCTCCTTTTGGTGGGTTGATTTGAAATAGTGGGGTGTCTGTTTTCCGGGGTTCGCAGGGTTGCTGGCCGGCCGAGTTAGGCACGCTCAAGCAGGTGACGCATGCGTTCCCGTTTGGTGTGCAGGTAGTGGGCGTTCTCAACTCGGGCGGGAATCTCGTCCGGGATCAGCTCGGTCACGCGCAAGCCGAGGCCTTCGAGGGCCTCCTGCTTGGCGGGGTTATTGGTGACCAGACGCATTTCGTGCACGCCGAGCTCCTGCAGAATCAGTGCCGCCTGCGAGTAGTCGCGCATGTCGCCGTCCAGGCCGAGGGCCAGGTTAGCGTCGAGGGTGTCGAGCCCGGCATCCTGCAGGGCGTAGGCGCGGAGCTTGTTAACCAGGCCGATGCCGCGCCCCTCGTGGTTACGCACATAGACGAGGTACCCGCCGGTGCGGCCGATAATGCGCAGGCCGTTCTCCAGCTGAGGTCCGCAATCGCAACGGAAGGAGCCGAAGATATCGCCGGTCGCACACTCGGAGTGGATGCGCACGGCGGGCACTCCCCCGCCCTCGTAGGGTACGGGGTTGCCGTCGCGGTCGAGGGCCCGGGCGCTGAGGTGCTCGGCGCCGTCCGCGAAACGCCAGGCGCGCAGACCGAAGAGGCCGTTCGGGGTGGGAACAGCAACCTCCTCGGTGCTTTCGACCAGCAGCGGGCTGGGGTTGGGCACCATGTCGAGGGGGCTGACTCGGTAGCTCTCCGCGAGACGCGCGGCCGTAGCGCGGGACTCGGCGCTCAGGCTCTCGGGGCCCGTTGCCTTCGCGGTCACCTGCTCGGCCGCGTTCATCGCGCCGCTCATGCGTTCTCCCCGGTCGGAGCGTTCTGTGCCACGTACTTGATGAGGTCCTCAATGGAAATCATGGGCAGGCCGTGCTCGGTTGCGAAGGCGCGCAGGGCATCAAAACGCATCATGGAGCCGTCGTCGTGCACGACCTCGGCGATGACGCCCACGCCGGATAGGCCCGCCGCGCGGGAGAGCTCCACGGCGGCCTCAGTGTGGCCGGGGCGCTGAGCCACGCCGCCGTCAACGGCGCGCAGCGGGAAGATGTGGCCGGGGCGGGTGATGTCCGCCGGACTGGAGGAGGCATCGGCAAGAATCTGCACGGTGCGTGCGCGGTCCGCCGCAGAGATGCCGGTGCTCACGCCGGAGGCCGCATCGCAGGAGACGGTGTAGGCGGTGCCCTTGGGATCCTCGTTGTTGGTGACCATGGGCGGCAGCTTCATCTCGTCGGCGCGCTTGTTGCTCATGGGGGCGCACACCACGCCGGAGGTGTAGCGAATCATGAAGCCCATCAGCTCGGGGGTTGCGTGCTCGGCGGCAAAGATAATGTCGCCCTCGTTCTCGCGGTCCTCGTCGTCCACCACGACCACGGCGCGGCCGGCGGCGATGGCGTCCACCGCGGTCTGCACGCCGTCGAGGACGCTTGCGGCGTCGGCGCGGCGGGCCGCAACCTGCTCAGAAGCAGTCTGAGGCGCGCCGGCGAAGGCGGTCAGGCGCTGCACGTACTTGGCGAGCGCATCGGTCTCGAGGTTCACGCTGTCGCCGACCTTGAGCGTGCCGAGGTTGGTTGCCTTCAGGGTTTCGGGAATCAGGCCGACCTCAAACCACGCGGGGCTCTCACCGGGGGCAGAAACGGCGGTGACGGTCAGGGACACGCCGGACACAGCGATGGAGCCCTTCTCCGCCAGCAGGGGTGCCAGCTCGGCGGGCAGGTTGAAACGCAGGGTGCTCCATGCCTCGTGCGCGGTGACGGAGGCGAGGGTACCGACCGCATCCACGTGACCCTGCACGACGTGACCGTCGAAGCGGCCACCGGCGGGCAGGCAACGCTCCAGGTTGACGGTGTCGCCGGGGTTCAGGTCGCCGAGGTTGGTGCGGCGCAGAGTCTCACCCATGGCGTAGGCGCGAAACTGGCCGGGCTGCAGCTGGTCGAGGTCGATAGCGGTGAGGCATACACCGTTGACGGCGAGGGAGCCGCCGTGGTCGAGGTCGGCGACGATGTCACCGGCGTTGAGGGTCAGGTAGGCTGCGTCGCTGCCTTCGATGGGGGTGATGGATTCTACGGTGCCGAGGGCGCCAATAATTCCGGTAAACATGTGTTTTCCTTTTCTCGCCGTATCCGCCGGTTGTCGTCGTTGAGGGTGACGGGCGGCGATGGTTTGCTCTACGTATAACTATACGTATTTTTCGAATATTCCCTGTAGTCGGATGCGGGACGTGCCAGTATGCGAACCCGGTAGCGTTCAGTGAAGCTACCAACGCAGTTCTACCGGGCCCGATTTGCCCGGCACGTACGGGGGCTAATCCAGCCGCGGTTCGGGCGCGCGGCAGGCGTCCAGCTTTGGCAGGGTGCGCCGCTCACCCGGTTCCTGTGCCGTTCCGCGAGGTGCTGGCACCAGGTGCGTTGCGGTGTCATTGCCGAGCACGCGCATCGCCGGGAACATTCCCAGGTCGTCCAGCTGCAGGCGCGGTGCCTGCGCGAGGGTGTCCACGAGCAGGCGATACACGGCGCTTTTGCCGCGGCCCATGATGATGGGGGCGCGGTACCAGACCATCTCGTCGATGAGGTCTTCACCGGCGAAGAGGCCAACCATGCCGGGGCCGCCCTCAATCATGAGGTGCCGCACCCCGCGGGTGTACAGCTCATCGAGCAGTTCGCGCGGGTCGTGGGTGAAGACCTGCAGGAAGTTCTGCGGGTCCGCCTCCACACCTTCGGGCGGGTTCATGCCGCGAATCCGGTAGTTCTCCGTAATCTCGGTCTTGCCCATGACCACGCGCAGCGGCTGCTTCTCGAAGCGTTCCCCGTTGGCGTCGCGCGCGTCCAGGGTCGGGTCGTCCATGAGGGTGGTTCGGGTGCCGATCATGACGGCGTCGGCGCGGTGACGAATCAGGTGCCCGTCAATGCGCGCGGCGGGGCCGGTAATCCACTTGCTCGTGCCGTCGGCCGCCGCGATAAACCCGTCCAGAGTGGAGGCGCTCTTTGCTGTGATGAAGGGGCGGCGTTCAGCGGCGGCAATGAACCAGCGCTCGTTCAGCAGGTAGGATGCGTTCGCGAACTCCTCCATGGCGTGCACGGTGACGCCCCGCGAGCGCAGGTAGGCGGCGCCTCCTGCAGCGTTTTCGGTGTCGTCGCTGTAGGCGTAGTAGAGTTCGCCGATGCCCGCCTCGGCGACGGCGTGTGAGCAGGGGCCGGTGCGTCCGGTGTGGTTGCAGGGCTCGAGGCTCACGTACATGCGGGCGCCGGTCAGGTCGGTTCCCGCGGCTCGGGCGGCGGCGAGGGCGTCGGCTTCGGCGTGCGGGGTGCCTGCGCCTCGGTGGTAGCCCACGTGCAGCAGGTGTCCCTCACTGTCGGTGATGACGGCTCCGACGAGCGGGTTTGCGCCGCGAATACCCTGACGTGCGGCTTCGAGAGCCAGGCTCATCGCCTCGTCGTGGCTGAGGGCCTGCTCGGGGCCCGGCAGGTTCAGGGTGCGGGCGGCGGGTACGCCGGTGAGGTGCCCGTACTCGGCGGCGGAGTAATCCAGGTCATTGTGCGGAAGCGGCACAGTCGAGGGCGTGGTCGCGGGCAGGTAGCCCGTGTCTTTGGGAATGGGTCGCTCGTGCACGGCGCCAATACGCTCGGGCAGGGTACTCGCCGGGCCCTGGGCCTCGTGCTGAGAATCGGTGGTGGTCATCTCGCTTACGCCTCTTTCTACGATGCTACGTTCTGCGAAGCTACATTCTGCGCGGTGTTGCTCTTGGTGGCGACCTCGCACTCCGCCACGGAGTCCGCGGAAGCCAGGTCCGCAACGTCCACGGTCACGTCCGGGAACTGGGTCTGCACGCGAGCCTTCTGCACCTCCAGGTTGCGGGTGCGCCACCAGACGAAGAAGCCGACCAGGGTGAAGCATCCGTAGAACACGTACATGAGGGAGGTCGCGTAGTAGCCTGCGCTCCACAGCAGCGGCACGCCAACCAGGTCGACGGCCACCCAGATGAGCCAGAATTCAACCCAACCGCGCGCCATGCCGTAGGTGGCGAGCAGCGAGCCGGTGAAGATCCAGGCGTCGGACCAGACCGGTTCGTAGGAGCCGAGGGCGCGGAAGACGGGGGTGAGCAGCAGGGTGCCGGCGACCATCGCGACGACGAGGCCGGCGCGTTCGGTGTTCGTTGCCCACTGCGGGATGACGGCGGCACCCGCGCTCGCGTTACCGCCGGAGGCTCGGGTTGCGCGCCAACGGTACCAACCCCAGATGGACACGGCGATAAACATGACCTGGCGGCCCGCCTGGCCGAGCATGGTCACGGGGTGGGGGCTACCGACGAGGGTGCCCAAAAAGACGGTGAGGAGCAGCAGATTGCCGAGGATTCCAACGGGCCATGCCCATACTTTGCGTCGCATGCCACCCAGCGCCGATGCCAGGCCGAATGCGTTGCCGAGGACTTCGCGCACGAGGAGGGATTGATCCCCCACGTGGATCTGTGCGTCGAAGAGCCACCGCAGAATGTCCATGATTCTTTCCTCTCGTGTGTGGACGTATTCCGGATGCGCTGTGTGCGCATCTGCGGCGGCTCCGGGGAGAGGAACAGAACTCATCGATTCCGGGCGCATCACGGGGTGGATGCACCGGCTCCGGTGTGTGAACAAGGTCTGCGGACCCTTCGGGGTGCCACGACGAAACGCCGAACGCAACCTCCACCGCGTTGTACCGCCGGTGGGGTCGCAGACACTTCCGCGAGGGGCGGGACCTGCCGTTTTCTGCTCGTGCTACCTTCCATCCAGACTGTACTGTCGGCACCGGATTTTCACCGGTTCGGCCGTCTGCCTGCTCGGGTGCTCGGTGGTTCGCCGCCGTAAATAGTCGGGCGGTGAACGCGAGTCTGCTCGATGCGGGCAAAACGGTTCGCGGGCTGTGACCGCCGGTTCGGAATTTCACCGACCCCGGAGCACGATGACGCTTCTGATTATGCCACAGCGCGGGCGGGGCGCATATTTTCTCGCCGCCGGAATAAATTACGTGACAAAATGACGTTTTTTGACGCTCCGTGACGATTGACCGCGCACGACTCGAGGCTCTTTTAGACATCAGCGTCATGGAATTTATCACGATTTAATAACGATGAAGAGCGTCAAACGGACCAAAGTTCCGGGAGTCTAGTTATGCAACCCCCAGAGGGTGTTGAACGACTATCAATAACGCGATGACTAGGAATTATAACAATAAGGTTAAATTATTGGTTGAAGGTTTACTTTAGGCGCGCTTTAAGGTTATTCTATCTACAGGAGCTCCCATCACCGATCATCCGGTTCCATGAGGGCATCGATTATTTTCGGACTCCTCCGAGCGTTTCCTGCAAGATGTTGACTCCTGCCATTGTGGTCTTCACTCCGCACGGGAATGCTTCACCATCGGAAGGAGCGACCACTCCGATTCCTACCTGATGGAACCGGCATGGGAGCTTCTATAAATCTTCCGGACGGGCACCTCGCCCCGAAGGTCGCATACTCCCGTCTTCTCTGTCTACGCCTACCGTGGTGCGAGGCAGGGAACGCGGGAACCTTGCGGGATGGTTTATTCCCGCGCGCTCTGCATTGTCTTGTGGAGTGTGGTGTGTTTGGGTGGCGTATCTGCAGTGCCGGAGCGGATACGCCACCCGTTTTTAACCTGTGAAACGTTTAGTAACCACGCACCCAGGTAAACCGACAGCGCAACCTAACGACAGAACAACCCCTTATTCAACCCAAATTAGGTGTGCTACCTCTGAAACCCAACCACAGACAACCCCTATATCAACCTCACCGAGGGGTAGGCGACCTAGAGGGCGTACCGGACACGCGACGGGGTTCCCTCCTCAAAGCGGCTGGGTTCTTTGAAGGTTAAGGCGCCGCAGAGGGGGCACTCCCCCGCGAGCGGCGTCCGGTATGCACTCTCAAACAACCAACCCACGGAAGCCTAACTCCCCCGCGCGCCGGTATGCCATCTCTCCCCGCATTTAGCGCACGGAGCACCCGCTTTCTCGGGGATAAATTTCTCGGGATAGATTTCTAGGGGATAAACCAAATGTTCCTAATAGTATCCGGGCCTCCCCAGAACATGTGGACCCACGCAGCGGAGGCCAGCACCCCGAGAAGGACCAGCCCCGGGCGGTAGACGCGACTCTTGGGCAGATAGGAGGCCACCAGCAGGGAGAGGGTAAACATCGGCAGGATGATACGAGGCGTGGAGGTAATGGGGAGCCAGAAGATGAAGAGGTATCCGGCGTAGCAGGCCGTCCACAGCCACAGTGCGGGGTGTAGCAGGGAACGATTGCCCTTGAGCGAAATCCACCAGTAGAAGCCCAGGATGAGCGCCACGAAGAATAGCGCCACAATTTCCCAGGGAAGGGATCCGCCAAGGTATTCGTCCCATTGCTTGACCCACTGGATAAAGATGAGGTGTCCCTCTTCAGGCTTGCGACCGCTCCACCCCAGTTCCGTCGCGAGGTACGCATCGGGGCGTCCGGTGCGAAGGGCGGCGTGCAGAGGGTGCACGAAGGCGAAGGAGCACACCACCAGGGCGCTCAGAAGCTGGCCGAGGCGGCCGCGGAACGCAGCCCACGCATCCGAGAGCGATAGCCGCAGGATGCCGCCGGTGCGGTCGCGGTAGTCGGCAACCGTGCACCAGAGCCACCACAGACCCACGAAGGCACCCAGCGGCACACCCACCGGCCGGGACAGGGCCGCGCAAAGGGCCACGGGGAGCAGCAGAAGGTAGCGGTTACGCACCACGCACCACGCGCACAGGGCCAGGAACAGGGTCGAGAGGGCTTCAGCGTAACCGGTGACAAAGATTGGGCTTGCGGGGCTCAGGGCGTACACGGCCAGGGCCCACAGCGCCAGGCGGTTGCGGGATTCGTCCCCCGCCCGCGGGCGGGTGTCGAAGACGCCCCGGGCACTCCAGTTCAGGGAACCCACGAAAAGGCGGTAGAGCACGAGGGACAACGCGCACCCGGCCACAAGAGTCACCAGGACCGACGCCAGGCGGTAGTCAATACCGAAAACATTGGATACCCCACCGCTGAGCACCGACTGCAGGGGCATGAACGCCCAGGTGTTGTGGTTTACCGTTCCGTCGGGAAGGAAAGGCAACTCCTGGGGGTAGCCGTGTTTGTGGATGCGCTCGTAGAAGAGAGCGTCCCAAATGTTCAGGTAAGACAGGTAGTCGAGGTTCCGGTTGACCTTGCTCATGGGATGCTGCAGGTCTCGGGAGAGGGAGAGAGCAAAGATGCCGAAGTGAACCGCGCAGGAAAGAATCCAGATCAGCAGCGCCGGGACCCAGGTACGGTATGCGGGCAGCCGACGAGTAGGACGAGCATCCGAGGAACCAGCCGTTACCGGGAGGGCAGACCGAGCCGTCCCCGCACTCTTCGTCGAGACGCGGGGCTCGTCGGGGGTCAACGCTTGATCGCTGATGTTTGAGGTAGTGGAGGAGGGCGCGGCCCGGTTCAGGTGTTTAGCCATACTGCTCTCGAGTGTATAGTCCGATGGGGTTTTGGGTACCCAGGTACCGAAAATGCTATGTGTTATGCGCTTTGGTAAATAATTTACCTATAGGATACCGGTAGGTTATGCCGTTAAGACGTTGAACGCGATATCCGCGGAAAATATGACGCAGACTAATTCACGTGATTTCGGTACACAACGCTGAAGCTCTAAATGGCTGCCCGGGCAGATAAGAGACACCCCAGCAGCCCCTCCCAAAACGCAACGCTCCCCCGCTACACACGGTAGCCGAGGGAGCGTTACGTCTATCTGGAGCTAAAAGCCCCAGGATGCTTAGTCTTCGACCGAGCGGAATGCCACGACAGCGTTGTGACCGCCGAAACCGAAGGAGTTCGAGATGGCGACGATCTCACCGGCGGGCAGTTCACGAGCCTTGGTGACAACGTTCAGGTCAATCTGCGGGTCCTTGTTGTCAAGGTTGATGGTGCAGGGCGCAGTGCGGTGGTGCAGCGCGAGAACGGTCAGCACGGCCTCGAGAGCGCCAGCGCCACCGAGCAGGTGGCCGGTCATCGACTTCGTTGCGGAGACAGCAATGTCCTTGGTGTGCTCGCCGAAGGTTTCGTGGATCGCGGTTGCTTCGGGGAGGTCACCGGCGGGGGTGCTGGTCGCGTGGGCGTTAATATGCACCACGGTCTTGGGGTCGATGTTGCCGTCTTCGAGGGCTTCGCGCAGCGCGCGAGTTGCGCCGAGCGCTGCGGGGTCGGGCGCGGTGATGTGGTAGGAGTCTGCGGAGACGCCGGTACCGGCGAGCTCTGCGTAGACGCGTGCGCCGCGAGCCTTGGCGTGCTCTTCGGACTCGAGGATGAGGGCCGCTGCACCTTCACCCATGACGAAGCCGTCGCGGTCGACGTCGTAGGGACGCGATGCCTTCTCGGGCTCATCGTTACGGGAGGAGAGCGCCTGCATCTTGGCGAATGCCGCCATGGGCAGCGGGTGGATGGCAGCTTCGGAGCCGCCAACGATAACCACGTCGGCCTTGCCGCTACGAATCATCTCGGCGCCAATCTGCATAGCCTCGGTGGAGGATGCGCAAGCCGAGACAACGGTCTGGGCTGCCGCGCGTGCCTTGAGGTTCATAGAAACCGCGGCTGCGTTGCCGTTGGGCATGAGCATCGGCACGGTCATGGGCAGGACGCGGCGGGGACCCTTTTCGCGAAGGGTATCCCAGGCGTCCAGGAGGGTCCACACACCGCCGATACCGGTACCGAAGGCGACACCGGTGCGAAGGGGATCGACTTCCTCGGCAGATTCAGCGTCGGGGCCGGAGAAACCTGCGTCTTCCCACGCCTCGCGAGCTGCGATGAGGGCGAGCTGTCCCGAAGGATCGAGGCGCTTGGCTTCGACCTTGGTGAGGCGGCCGGATTCGAGGGGTTCAACGGCAAGCTGACCGGCGATGTAGACCGGCAGGTCGTATTCCTGAACCCAGGGCTGATCAATCGTGGAGACACCGGAAACGCCCTTGGTGGCGTTTGCCCAGGTGGTGGGGACGTCGCCGCCGATGGGGGTGGTTGCGCCGAGGCCGGTCACCAGCACTTTTCGAGACATTGTGGCACTTTCTCTTGGGTGGTTTTGTGGGTGGTCTATCCGGTGGTGTGTGGATAAAAACCTGTGGTCCCCGGGAAGCTTCGGTGCGCGGGCACGTTTGCGGGACCGGGGGTATGCAGTGGGGGTATGGTGATGCGGCGCGGACCGGTGAGAGCCCGCGCCGCGTCGGTCGCGTTACAGCTTAGGCTGCGTTTGCGATGAAGTCGACTGCGTCGCCAACGGTCTTGAGGTTCTTGACCTCTTCGTCGGGGATGGTAACTTCGAACTTCTCTTCGGCGTTCACGACGATGGTCATCATCGAGATGGAGTCGATGTCCAGGTCCTCGGTGAAGGACTTGTCCAGCTGAACGTCCTCAACCTCAACGCCGGTCTCTTCGTTAACGATCTCTGCCAGACCTGCGAGGATCTCTTCCTTGTTAGCCATTCAGGGGCTCCTTTTGTTATTTCGATGGTCGTCGCACCCACCGGACGGGGGTACGCGTGCATTACCGAGTTTATCGTGTATGCGCTGTGAACGCATGCGGCAACTCGGAGTGTGTGGGGATCCGCATGGATCCGGCTCGGAGCCGTTACGGAAGAACGACGACCTGAGCTGCGAAGGCAAGACCCGCGCCAAAGCCAATCTGCAGGGCGAACTTACCGGAAAGCTCCGGGTTTTCCTTGAGCAGTCGGTGAGCTGCCAGCGGCACGGATGCGGCGGAGGTGTTGCCGGCATCGACGATGTCGCGCGCAACGGCGACGGTGTCGGGAAGCTTGAGGGTCTTGACCATCTGGTCGATGATGCGGGCGTTAGCCTGGTGCGGGATGAGGGCACCGAGCTCGTCGGGGGTGATGCCGGCTTCTTCAAGGGCCTTCTTAGCGACCTTGGCCATCTCCCAGACGGCCCAGCGGAAGACGGAGGGTCCGTCCTGGCGCAGGGTGGGCCAAATCTTCTCGCCTTCCTGCACGGGGTTGGCAACGAAGTCGCGGTTGCGAATGTCCAGGAGGGAGTGGGTCATGCCGACGGTACCCCAGCGGGAGCCGTCCGAACCCCAGACGGTGGGGGCGATGCCGGGCTCGTCAGAGACGCCGACAACTGCGGCGCCCGCGCCGTCACCGAGCAGGAAGGAGATGGAGCGCTCGGTGTTATCGATGAAGTTCGACAGTTTTTCAACGCCGATCACGAGGACGTTCTTGGCGGTACCGGCGCGCACGAGCGCGTCCGCCTGGGCGATGCCGTAGCAGAAGCCCGCGCAGGCTGCGGAGATGTCGTAGGCGGGGCACTTGGAGCCGATGGCATCGGCGACGATGGTGGCCAGGGAGGGAGTTGCGTAGGGGTGCGAAATGGTCGAGATGATGACCGCTTCGATATCTTCGCCGGATACGCCGGAGGACTGCAGGGCGTCCTTTGCGGCGCCGATGGCGAGGTCGGTGACGGACTGGTTCTCGCTGGCGCGGTGACGAGTAATGATGCCGGTGCGCTGACGAATCCACTCGTCGGAGGAGTCGATGGCCTCGACGATGTCATCGTTGGGGACGATGACATCGCCGCGGGCGGCACCGTAGCCGAGGATGCGGGAGTAGCGGTTGATCTCGTACTGCTTGAGGGTAGTCACGTATTCAATCCTTTATACTGTTGCGGCTCGCAGGCTGCGGGCTGCTGTCTATGGGGTGAAGCTGAGTCGGTGCCCGTATTTAGGCCTTGAGAGCGTCGAGGTCCTCGGGGGTGTTGATGGCGGTGCCGGGGACGCCGCGCATGGCGCGCTTGGCCAGGCCGACGAGGGTGCCGGCGGGGGCCACCTCGATAATGCCCTCGACGTTACGGTCGAGCAGGGTTGCCATGCACAGGTCCCAGCGCACGGGGCTGGTGACCTGCGAAACCAGGGTCTGCACGAACTCTTCACCCGAGGTGACGACGGAGCCGTCACGGTTGGTCAGAAGCGGCGAGTTCGGGTCGGAGACCTTGAGGGAGTCCGCAAATTCCTTGAGTGCGGGGACGGCGGGTGCCATGGCCTCGGTGTGGAATGCACCGGCCACCTTCAGGGGAATCACACGGGTGCGGGCCGGCGGGTTGGCGGCAAATTCCTCGATGGCGGGGATGGGGCCTGCGGCAACAATCTGGCCGCCGCCGTTGGAGTTTGCGGCAACCAGGCCTGCTGCGGCGATGGCCTCGCGAACGGTGTCTTCAACGCCGCCGAGGACTGCGGCCATGCCGGTCGGGGAGGCAGCGGCTGCCTCCGCCATGCCGTTGGCACGCACGCGCACGAAACGCATGGCGTCTTCCTCGCTGAGCACGCCGGCCAGGGCGGCGGCGGTGATTTCACCGACGGAGTGTCCGGCAAAGACGAGCTCTTCACCCTCGAGATCCTTGAGCGCGAGGCGACCGGTCACGATACCCGCTGCCACGATGAGGGGCTGGGCAATGGCGGTGTCCTTGATGGTTTCCTCTTCGGCTTCGGTGCCGTAGTGGATCAGGTCGATACCTGCAGCCTCGGAGAGTCGTTCCAGGTGCTCGCGCACCCCTTCAATCTCAAGCCAGGGGCTCAGAAAGCCCTTCTTCTGGGATCCCTGACCGGGGCAAACGAGTGCGCGCATGCGGTGCGACCTTTCTGATTTTGGTACTCGTACGCGGCGCCGCAACGGGTGCGGCACCCTCGGATAATCTGTTACCTATGCTACCGCGTTCCACTGCCGTGCATAAAGTTTCAGCGCAAGTTGAACGGTGTATAGCTTAGAGCGAACGCGTCCCGCCCATATAGAGAGACGGCCTCGGGCGGCCCAACGACGCATTGCCAGGGCCCTCTCCCCCGTCGGTTAGGCCCGGGGGTGGGCGCGGGCATAGGTCTCGGCCAGGCGCCGCATTGACACGTGCGTATAAATCTGTGTTGTCGCAAGCGATGAGTGCCCCAGCAGCTCCTGCACCGAACGGATGTCGGCACCGCCATCGACCAGGTGGGTCGCCGCGGAATGACGCAGAACGTGCGCGCCGGAGGCCTGAGTGTTCTCCACGGTGCGCAGCAGGCGCGTCAGGTCCTCACGAATCTGACGGGCATTGGCCCGCCCGCCGCGAGGCCCGATGAACAGCGCCGTCACCCCGCTCGAGCCCTCGGGAATCCACTGCGGACGCCCCGTGGAAACCCAGCGGTTGAGGGCTTTGAGAGCCGGGGTTCCCAGCGGAACCACTCGTTCCTTGTTGCCCTTGCCCAGCACGCGCACCGTCTTATTCACGCGATCGATACTCTGCAGGTCCAGGCCGGTGAGCTCGGAGATGCGCATCCCGGAGGCGTAGAGAACCTCAACGACGGCTTCCAGGCGTAGCAGACGAGGGTTCCGGGGGTCTTCGGCCCGTTGCCGCTGAACGTTTTCGATGAGCTGGCTCATCTGGTCTCGGCTGAGCACAGGCGGCAGATGGCTCTCACGCTTGGGGGTGTTCATACCGCGCGTGGGGTTGGCCTGCACGAGCTCTTCCTCCTGCGCCCAGGAGAAGAAGGTTCGCAGGGTCGAGCCTCGACGGGCCACGGTCGAGCGGGCAGCACGGCGCAGGTGAAGCGAGCCGAACCATTCGCGAATGAGGGAGGCATCGATGCTGTCCACATGCCGCACGCCGCGACGAGCCACGTAGCCGAAGAACCCCTCCAGGTCGGATACGTAGGACCGGATGGTCTCCTCGGAACGGTGCTTTTCGTAACGCAGGAAGCGCTCAAACCGTTCGATAACCGGGCGGAAGACCTCACCCGAGACGCCCAGGGCCGATTCACCGTTTGCCGATTCGCCGGAGGCCCGGCCCTCCGGTTCCTCCATCGGTCGGGTGTAGGCAACGGGAAGCGTGGTCGAGGGAGCATCCCGGCTCGTGTCGGACTGCGCAGGATGCGCCGGCTGGTTCATAGCGTCTCCTCTCGACCTCTTGGGTAACTGCCGTAGTACCGGTGGACGGGTACCGATGCGCGCCTCCCAGGGGTGGCACGATGCGTCGGGGTGCAACGGCGGCACAAACCGGTTCTCCCCATTCTAAGCGTTGGCGTGCTCCACGGGCCTACACGAGACCTAAACCCCAGTTAGCGGTGGGGCAAGGTGCATCCCCGCGTTGAGGTGGAGCCGGGGTGGACTCTCCCCGGCTGTCTTCTCACGCTCCCTTCTTCGGGCGCATCTTACGCCAGCCGGTGCCGTTGCTCTCGGCCAGGCCCAGCCGTTCCAGTTGAGCGAGATCCATCATGACCTCTCGAGCGCCCAGCCCCAGAGCGCTGGCAATATCGTCCACACCGCGGTAAGAACGCAAGCCCAAATCGTCCCACACCCTTCCCTGCCGTTCCGTAAGGTCGTCAAGAACGGTGGAAGCCGCCGACTCCTCGGCGTCCCAGTCTCCGGCGTGCTCTGCGCCGAGCTCGTATCCCGCTGCGGCATCGTACTCCAACAGGTCGGCGGCCTCCGTCAAAATCTGGGCGAGCCCATCGCGCAGCAGGCGGTTCGTGCCCACCGAGTTGGGAGAGTTAATCTGCCCGGGAACAGCCCAGAGGGGGCGACCTATTTCGAGGGCGTGGCGTGCGGTGTTGAGCGCCCCGGAGCGCCAACGGGCTTCAATCACGACCGTGTGCCTGGCCAGCCCCGCGATGAGGCGATTGCGTTCCAGAAAACGCCAGCGGGTCGGGGTGTTGCCAATGCTCACTTCACTCATGATGAGCCCGCGCTCGACGATGTTTCTGAGCGTATCACCGTTCTGAGCGGGGTAGAGACGGTCCAGGCCTCCGGCCATGAATGCGACGGTGGGTAGCTCAGCGGTGCTGTGGGTGAGGGCCGCGCGATGAGCCGCGATGTCGATGCCCATCGCACCCCCAGAGATCACGAGGTACCCCCGGCGGGCGAGCTCTGCGGCCAGGTGCGTGGTCGCCTCGCTACCGTAGATGCTGGGGTCTCGCGAACCCACCAGGGCAGCGCTCGGCAGGTTAGCGAGGTCGAGCAGATGCCGCGAATCCCCCAGACACCACAGTCCGTAGGGTTGGGCCGGGCCCAGGTCGCGGAGTTGCTCGGGCCAGAGCGGGTCGGCGGGGGTAACGAGCCACGCACCGAAGGTGGCGGCCATATGGGCCTCGGAGGCCAGGGTGCGTTCCATGCGGCGGTGCCAGCGCAGACGGCGGGTTGCGAGTTCCGCGTGGAAGGTATCGCGGTTCATCTGATGCTCTCCGGGGCGGTAGTAGTCGCACGTATTCGTCATGAGTCGGGGGCTCTTCTCGTCGCCCGCGACCCCGCGTAGAAAATCACCAATCTGCGGGTCCGGTTCGCCCAGCTCCCAGATCTCGGACGGCACCCTTTCGCCGGTGAGCAGGTAGTACACCGCGAGGGGCGTTCCCAGGCAGGCGAGCGCCTCAACCACAAGCTCGTCGGCGGGTTCTGCGCAGCGCATCAGCTGGGCGGTGCAACAGCGCACGTATTCGCGGCACGCGGCGGCAAGCTCTTCGGGACTGAGGCCAGGATTGAAGAGCGGAGGTAGCCCGCCGGGTTCCTCGTTCGTTAAAACTCCGTCGAGTTTCTCTGCCCCGGATTTTTCCTCCCCTGCATCAGTCCTTTGAGGGTCGCCGATAGTCTCCTCCGCGCCCCGCTCCCCCGCGACCGCCGAAGGCTCAGGGACCGCCGAGGGCTCCGCATTTGCCGAAGACTCAGCGTTCATCGAAGGGTCGGCCCTCAACGTACCGGAGTCTGCCGAATCTTCTTGCCCATCCTGCGGGTCGGGCAGGTACACCGGGTTGAGGCACGCGGCGAGGTACCCCGGCTCGCGCGCGGCGCTATAGGGACTCGGCGAGGGCTCGTTCCCCAGGGAAAGGATGTGCCGGGCCCGCCAGCGGGTCAGGACCCGCAGGTCAAAGTCTGCCTCTAGGGCAAGCTCTCCCTGCACGTACCCTTGCCCCTTCGGTTTCGTTCCGGTCGCGGCGTGTGACGTCCCCTCTCGGGCGTTCCCCTTACTCCGCTTCGTACCGTGACGAGTGGCGGCTGAGCGGCGGTTTGTGGTTGAGGTCATTATCGTTCTCCCCTATCATCATTGATTTTCACGTCTTGAAGACCCTTGGTTAGCTTGCACCACGCGTTAGTGCAGCTGGCCCTGTTGGCGTAGGAACAGGGCCACGTCCAGGTGTTCCCGGCTCGGGTATGCGGCCCCTTCCAGGTCGGCCAGCGTCCAGGCGATGCGCAGCACCCGGTCGTAGCCGCGCGCCGTCAGGTTTCCCCGGTCGACAGCGGCGTTGAGCTCGCCGGTGAGTTTCGCGTCCAGGCGCAGCGGGCCGCGCAGAATCTTGCCGTTCATCTCCGCGTTCGTCTTCAGACCGTAGGGTTCTAATCGCTCGCGCTGAGCCTCACGGGCAGCCAGCACGCGCTTGCGAATCTGCGCCGAGCTCTCATTCATCTGACCTCCCACAAGCTCCGTGGACGAGACCTTCGGGACCGTCACGTTGACGTCGATGCGGTCCACGAGCGGCCCGGAAAGACGCCCGAAGTAGGCGCGTCGCTCCCGGGGCGCGCAGGTGCACTCGGTACCGAGCCCCACGTTCATGCCGCAGGGGCACGGGTTGGCGGCCAGAATCAGCTGAAAACGCGCGGGATACGTGGCGGATGCGGTGGAACGGTCCAGGGTTACGACCCCGGATTCGAGGGGCTGGCGCAGGGAGTCGAGGACCGTACGTTTGAATTCGGGGGCCTCGTCGAGAAAGAGCACGCCGCGGTGTGCTTTAGAGACACATCCGGGCCGAGGAATACCGCTGCCGCCTCCCAAAATTGCCGGCGCGGATGCGCTGTGATGCGGGGCCTCGAAGGGAGGCTCACGTACCAGTTCGCTGAGCGCCTCACCCGCCGAGCAGAGGGAGCGGATGGCGGTCACCTCCATCGCCGCATCGTCGTCCAGGGGCGGCAGGATGCTCGGTAACCGCTCGGCCAGCATGGTTTTACCCGATCCGGGAGGGCCGGTGAGGAGCATGTGGTGCCCACCGGCTGCCGCGATTTCCAGGGCGAAGCGGCCCTGCGCTTGACCGGCTACGTCGCTCATGTCCGAAGGAATACCCGCGTTTTTCTTGGGGAGGGCTTTCTCCTCGGGGTTCGGGGCGGGCGGGTAGGTTAGCTTCTGCGTCTGTGCCCCCAGAGCCGCGAACACCTCGGCCAGACAGCGGAATCCGTTCACCTGTACGCCGGGGATGAGGGCCGCCTCCTCCGCATTTTCGGCGGGGACGATGACCCTGCGGTGTCCGGCGGCAACCGCGGCCTTCACGGCGGGCAGGATGCCCGGAACCGGGCGAATCGTCCCGTCGAGGCCCAGCTCCCCCAGGAACACGCTGTCCCCGCTCGGGTGTAGCTTCTTCTCTGCCTGCAGCGCGGCCACCACGATAGCCAGGTCGAAGGCCGATCCGCGCTTAGGCAGGGTCGCCGGGGTCAGGTTGACGGTGAGCCGATGCTGGGTCAGGGTAATTCCGGTGTTCTTGGCTGCGGAGCGAACGCGCTCCTTGGATTCGTTGAGGGCGGTATCTGGCAGTCCCAGCAGCACGAAGCCTGGAAGTCCCTGCGAGATATCGGCCTCAACGTCAACGATGTGCCCGCTCAGCCCCACGAGGGCTACGGAGTAGGTGCGTGAGAAGCCCATTACGCCACCCCCTTCAGGTGTTCGAAGGTAAAGGTTTCGCAGGTTCCGGTCACCGCAATCGCGTCTATGCGAAAACGCGCGAAGTCCAGGCTCTCGCGCAGGCGGCACCAGAGAATCGCCAGTGAACGGGTGCGGCGCGCCTTGTCGCGGCCGATAGCGGCGAAGGGGTGCCCAAAGTCCTCGGTGCTTCGGGTTTTGACCTCGATAAAGACGAGCTCATCGTCGGGGTCGATTGCGACAATATCGATTTCGCCGCGAATCTGTTCGTGCTCCAGCCCGGCGGGCGGTCGCCAATTGCGGTCGACGATGCGGTAGCCGTTCGCCTCAAGGATGTGGCTGACCACCTCTTCGCCCCAGCGTCCGACGCCGTGAGCTCGGGGCAGGGCCCGCGTGACCGCGGCGGGGTTCTTCCGGGCGCGTCGCGCGCCTCTGCGGGGCGAGCCACCAGGTTCGTTCGTTCGGGGTGCCTGTGCGGTTGTCTGCGTTGCGATGCTCTGATGTTCGGGGGTCACGATTCCCTCCCACGGTAGATGGCTTGGTCGTGCTTCTACTGTGCCCAGGCGAACCGGGCCGAGGAATCGGAAAGAAAAAACTGTGGATAACCTCGGCCGCATCGCGGTCAGGGAGGTTATCCACAGCTTCTTATTTGAAATTTTGGGGGTGTTTTTTCAAAAACCGGTCGAGGGGAATGTCATATACACACCGGCTACCGGAACACTAGGCGCTGAAATCCGGCATCTCGGGGACCGTGAATTCCTGGTTGGGCAGGCGCTCCTCTACGTTCACATCGCGCACCGAGTAGGCGTGCACCTTCTTCACAAAGCGGTTGGAGCGGAACACGTCCCATACCCAGACATCGCTCATGAGCACCTCAAAGTAGAGGGTGCCGTCCTGCACGTGCGGGGTCACGTCCACCTGATTCGCCAGGTAGAAGCGCCGGTCGGTTTCCACCGCGTAGCTAAAGAGCGACATGACGTCCTTGTACTCGCGGTACAGCGCCATCTGGGCGTCCGTCTCGTAGTTTTCGAGGTCTTCTGCGCTCATTCTTCCTCCTATAGTCATTCTCTGCTGCGCGTGCAACTCGGGTGTCTCTCAGCGGGTACCTCACCAGCATTGCGGGGTGCTCCAAGCAAGACTCAGGCCTCCTCAACGGCGCTCTCCCCTAGCGTTCGGGGCTCTTCTCCCCGAATACGCGGGCCCGCTGCGCAGCCGCTATCTGCTCGGCGGTGGCCGGTAGCGACCAGGACAGGCGGTGCATCGGGCTGGGGCCCCGCGCGCTGATTGCCTCACGGTGGGCGGCCGAGCCGTAGCCTTTGTTCTTCGCCCAGCCGTACCCCGGGTGAACCCCGTCGAGGGCCACCATCAGCTCGTCTCGCTCAACCTTCGCCACCACAGAGGCAGCCGCAATCGAGGCGCACTTGTAGTCGCCCTTGATGACCATGGTCACGGGCATAGCCGCGGGTTCTCCCACTCCTTCCCAGGCCTCGGCCAGCAGAGCGTCGTAGCGCGCCTGTGCCGGGTCCGGTACCAGCGCGCTGAACAGGTCCTCCTGCGGAGGGGTGAACCAGTCGTGCTTACCATCGAGTAGGGCGGCATCGGCACGGTAGCCTCGGCGTGCCAGAGCGGCCAGGGCCCGCTGGGCGGCGAGCCGCAACGACAGGGTCATGCCCAGCGCATCCACGTCCTGCGGGTCCACGTGGCCCACTTCAACGGCGCACCAGCGGCGAATCTCGGGGACCATGGATTCGCGGCGCGCAGGCGAGAGGGCCTTGGAGTCAATCAGCCCGCCCACCTCGAGGGTGGCGTCCGGGGTGAGGATTGCGACGCCCACGCTGACCGGGCCGGCCATGGAGCCGCGTCCCACCTCGTCGATACCCGCCACTGTGCGAGCCCCCGCCTCGAAGAGCCGCTTCTCATGCTCCAGGTCGGCGGCGGGCTTTGGCGCCCGAGGCCTCGCGGCCTTGGACTTCTCCGCTTTTGCGGGTTCCTCAGCCTGTGCGCTCACCGTCACGGCCTCTCTCCTACTGCTCGGGGGTCGAGGTCGGAGAGGGAACCGAGGAGAACACAGAGCTCTCGTCGGTCAGCAGGCCGAAGTGGTTCAGCGGCCAGGCCACCACGAAGACGTTACCCTGAACGTCATCCTTCGAGATGAAGGCGGTGCCGTCAGAGATGTGGTAGCGGGAATCCGCAGAGTTGCTGCGGTGGTCGCCCATCACGAAGTACTTGTCCTTGGGCACGGTCACTTTGAAGGCCAGCTCGGAGGGCTGGTTGCCCGGGTACAGGTAGGGCTCGTTAATCTCCACGCCATTGACCTTGATCTTACCGGAGCCGTCGCTCTCCACCACGTCACCGGGGGTACCGATAACGCGCTTGACCAGGTAGTTCGATGAGGTATCGGGCAGAACACCCACGAAGGAGAGGCCTTCCTTAATGGGGTTGCTGCTCTTCTGGGTCGAAGGAATCCAGCCCTGCGAGTCCTTGAACACGATGACGTCACCGCGCTTGGGCTCGTTGAAGTAGGAACCCGCCACGTTGATGAACACGCGGTCGTTGACCTGCAGGGTCTGTTCCATCGAACCGGAGGGAATGTAGAAACCGCGCAGCAGGAAGGTCTTAATCAGGAACGCAATAATCAGAGCGTAGAGAACCACGGTACCGCCCTCACGCACCTGAACCCAGGCCCACTCGCCCAGGCGGTCCTCCTCGCGGGCCTTAGCGAAGGTCAGCTCGGCCTGCTCGGCGCGCTTGGCCTTGCGGCGCTCCTTGGCGGTCATGGTCGAGGGGTCTTCGGGCTTCTCCTCGTCCTTCTCGGCGCTCTTATCGGCGGTGGTTGCGGCGCCCTCTTCTTCCGAGCCCTTGGTATCAGGTGCTTCCGCGGGCTGAGCGGATGCGCTCGCCGCCTCGGCAGCGGCGGGTCGAGCGTCGCCTACGTGGGATTCCTCGCCCTGTTCGGAGGAGGCCAGCTCGGCCTGTTCACGCTTCTTCTCTTCGGCCAGACGCGCGGCGTACTCCTCCATCTCACGGCGCTCGCGACGGGATTGGGGCTTATATCCCTCGGGATAGGGGCTGTTGTTCGCAGTCGTCTTGTCATCTGCCATGCTGAAGAGCCTTTCGTTTGAGAGACATGTAGGCCAACCTGAGTGAGGCGGTACCTAGCTATTGTAACGAGAGCACCCGTGCCGCCGCCTCTTTGACTCGTATAGCGAAGCTCCGCCGAGCCCTACGGCTCGCCGACAGCAGGGACCTAGGGAAGGCTCCTCCGTTCGCTTCCCCCGCTTCTGGACAGCGCATCACCGTATTCGGGGTGCTCGCCCGGATACGCAAAAACCGCCCCACATTCCGCACGGGTGCGGATGGGAGCGGTTTGCAACAGAATTCTGAATCGATAAAGATTAGAACTCGCGCTTCTCGCGGATACGAGCAGCCTTACCGTGGCGGTCGCGCATGTAGTACAGCTTTGCACGACGGACGTCACCGCGGGTCACAACCTCAATCTTCTCGATGGAGGGAGAGTGAACGGGGAAGGTACGCTCAACACCAACGCCGAAGGAAACCTTGCGGACGGTGAAGGTCTCGCGAACGCCTGCACCCTGGCGGCCAACGACGAAGCCCTTGAAGACCTGGATACGGTGGTTCTTACCTTCAACGATCTTAACGTGAACGTTCAGGGTGTCACCGGGGCCGAAGGCGGGGACGTCGTCACGGAGGGACTTCTTGTCGAGGAAGTCAAGAGTCTGCATAGTTGTAGATCTCCAGAGCCATCTGCCGCAGGTCAAATAGACTCAGATTGCTCTGCCCCACAGCGGGACAGAAAACTTCATGCTTCGGACAGGATTGGTGCCCGAAGGTTGACATCGTTGGTCGCTCTCCCCCCTGCGGCAGGGGCGTGCCCGATGTCAACACAATGCTCCATTATCCCAATGCACCCGCGTTTATGCAAGCATCCGGGGAGCACTTTTAGAAGGGGGGTTCGTCACTTTGAGCTCCTCCACCCTGCGCGCCCCCGCCCGGTGCTCCCGCAACCTGCGCTCCAGCGCTCTGAGCCACCGTGCTCGGCAACTCGGCGTTCTGGGGCACATGCGATACCGCATCCGGCGCGCCCTGCGGCGTATTCGGCAGCGCGCCCAGCGGGGCATCCTCGTGGAGCGCGCGCTTCTCCACGGTGCGGGCAAAGGAACTTGTGCCGTAGTTCAGGTCGTGGCCGATGCCCTGCGCGTCAATCTCCACGGTAGTTCCCTGCGTGCCGTCCTCACGGTTCCAGCGGTTGATGCGCTGGCGCCCGCTGATGACGAGCGGCTGCCCCTTCTGCACCGAGACAGCGATGTTCTGCGCCAGGCGGCGGTAGGCCTTAATGGTGTACCAATTGGTCGTGCCCTCCTTCCAGGTTCCGGTAGCGTCCTGCCAGCGCGGTGTGCTGGCCAGGCGGAAGTTCACGACGGGCACGCCGTTCGGCAGGGCCGCCAAGGTCGGGTTGGATGCGGTGAATCCGCGGATTACGATGGTGTCGCTCACGATATCTCCTATGATTTCTTGGGGTTAACCCCGGGCTAAAGCCTCTGCACCGGCTGGCCCGAACCGGTTGAGGCGCCTCCGTTCGGGCTCCCGGTCGGTTGCCCCAGGTTGGGTTGGGCCGGTTGATCAGCCTCGGTCAAGTTGGGCCGGCAGGTTACCCAGTCGGTTCTTAGGGTAGGTTTCTTCTACTGTGCCGCGTGCGCCGCCACCGGGTGCCCGCCCCTCGCGCATCTGTGGATAATTCACGGTCTTATCGCGCTATCATCCCGCCTGTGGACGAAATATTTGAACGTTTGGGGTAGTTTTTTCAAAAAACCGACGCGAGGAACCGTCATTGGAACGAATTATGACGCCATCCGCATCCTCGCTCCCCTCCTCGCAGAGGCGAGCTAATTCACGGCGAGCGAGTTACCTTTTACACCGCAAGCCCTCTATCCTTGATGGAGCGGCGACCCGCTGCTTTGACCAATACTTGACCGATACACCGTGCTACCCCCGGAGTTTCCGTGAGCAAAAAGCCCATGAACAGCAACGACCTGCCCACGCTGCAGGATCTTCAGCGGATTCAACGCAACCTACCCAGGCTCCCCGAGTCCATGGACCCGCAGAAGAAGCGCCTCATCTACGGCCTGCTGGCCTTTCTGGCCATCATTCTGCTGATTGTCGGCATGATCTACGTGAGCAAGCACGGCGAGGGCGGCCTCTTCGGTTCGGAGTCTTCGACCTCCGCTACCGACGACGATGACGCCAACGTAGCAACCGAGACGCTCTCCGAGGTCAAGAACCCGTACAAGGCGGTTGATCCCGTCACCGCGCTCGCGCCGGATCTGGCCACCGCGAAGAGCGAGCTGGCGTCCCTGCAGGTGAAGGAACGCGCGTCGAAGGCTGGCTACTCTCGTGATCAGTTCGGCCCCGCCTGGGATGACGTTGACGGCAACAAGTGCAATACCCGCGACGACATTCTGCGCCGCGACCTGACCAATATTCGTTTCAAGGTCAAGACCCACGCGTGCACCGTCATTACCGGCACGCTTGCAGACCCGTACACCGGTAAGACCATCGAGTTCAAGCGCGGCAAGAAGACCTCCGCGGCCGTACAGATTGACCACGTGGTCGCCCTATCGAACGCATGGCAGACCGGCGCGCAGGACCTGAGCGCCGAGCAGCGCCGCCAGCTGGCAAACGACCCCGAGAATCTACTCGCCGTGGACGGCCCGGCCAACCAGCAGAAGTCCGATGCGGATGCCTCCGAATGGTTGCCGAGCAACGCCTCCTACCGCTGCACCTACGTGGCTCGCCAGGTGCACGTGAAGGCCAAGTACAAGCTGTGGGTGACCGCCGACGAGAAGAAGGTCATGGAGCGCACCCTCAACTCGTGCAAGGACACGAACCCGACCAAGAAGTAACGCGCCCCGCATCTTTGCGGTAGCTCAAGGGTATAAAGAAAACCGCCCCGCACCCCCGTTGAAGGGTGCGGGGCGGTTTTCGTTACGGCGCCCCAGGAGGGAATCGAACCCCCGACCAAGAGATTAGAAGGCTCCTGCTCTATCCTCTGAGCTACTGGGGCCTTCCTCTAGGGTACACGAGTCCTGGCTGTTCCCCGCACGTTTGGACGCCCAGAGGAACCGTCGGGGCGGAACACTCGAGGGGGTTAGCTCCGCGTGGAGCCGGTCAGCACCTCTCGCTCCTGTTTCTTTGCCTCGCGGCGGCGTGCACGGCGGCTCGATGCGCCGGGGAACAGCTGCCACCACAGGCGAATCGCGGTGCGGCGCACCTGCGTGGGGCGGAAGCTCACGTACACCATGCGGCGGGTTGCCGGGTCGAGGACCATGAGGTACACAATGTAGCCCAGGCAGACCACCGTTGCGATAAGTCGGCCCATATCCTGGTTGAAATCGCGCAGATAGGGCGAAACGTTCAGCTGGTCGCTCACGCCGTAGGCCATGAAGAACAGCGTAGTGATGAAGTACCACATGAGCTGAAAGTGCGAGCGCAGACCGGTCGCGGCAAGCATCGGGATAGCCCAGAGCAGGTACCACGGCTGAATCATGGGGCTACACAGGAGCATGAACAGGATGGCCAGGCCGGCGTGGCGCACGATGTTGCGGTCGCGTCCAACGAATGCCATTGCTACCGCTCCGAGCATACCGATGCCTTTGCCGACGGTCTCGATGAGTTTGCGAATGACCTCGAAGGTATCCCCCTGCGTGAAGAGGGATGCCGCGCCAATCACCAGGCCGAAGGGGGTGTACCAGATGTACTGGCCGCCGGTGGTGGACAGTGCCTTGATCCAACCGAATTCGAGGCCGGTCACCCAGCCCATGACCGCCATTTCGGCAAGCAGGAGCACACCGGAGAGCACCCAGAAGATGAACTTGCGCGGCCAGGAGGCGTTCTTGCCGGCCCAGAGCAGACCCACGAAGGGCAGCACCACGAGGGCGAGCGGCTTGACGGCAACGCCGAGGGCTACGAATGTCACGCCGAGCGGGCCGCCCCATCGGGTGTCGCGGTAGCGCTTGGCGTAGTAGAGGCCGCCGAGCATGAACATGGTCATGAGCGAGTCGTTGTGGCCGCTGGCGATGAACGATGCGATGAACAGCGGGTTCGGGCCGATCTGCCAGAGGGCGCGGACCTGGTTGAAGCCGTGTGCCTTGGCGAGTTTTGCCACGTAGAAGAGAATGCCGATGACCGCGAGCACGGAGAGCAGGCGGAAGTAGAAGAGGGAGAGGTCGATGTTCTCCCCGGCCAGGCGCACGATCCACTCTTCGAGCTTGAGGGAGACCGGGCCGTACGGGGGCGGGGATTCCGCCCACATGGGGTCCGCACCGTTCTGCATGAAGTTCGAGATTTCGGAGACTCCGTGCTTGTACGGGTTGAGGCCGTGCGCCATGACCATGCCCTGACCGTAGTAGGAGAACATATCGCGGCTGTAGATGGTGAAGGCGAAGATCTGCGGCAGGGACCAGCTGGTGATGACGGCAATCATCCAACGCATGGTGTTGGGTTCGTTCCAATCGCCCATCTTCTGGTAGATGCGCAGCCATTCACGGCACATAATCATGGCGCCGAGGGCCAGCAGGATAATGCCGGCGATGACCCATACGGCGTCAAACCTGATGGCGCGAATCAGGTCGTAGCGCCAAAAGTTGGAGCTATCCGAGAGCCATCCGACGGTGTAGGACCCCAGGGTGACCATGATTGAGCCGATGGTGCCAATGACGAGCGTTCGCAGACGGTGGTTATTGACGTAATCCAGCAGCCGGGGTGAGAGGGGTGCGTCGTGTGCTCTGGTGGCGGCGAGCCGGTGTGCGGGCTCTTTCAGTGAGCGCATTACTCCCTTTCTGTATGCGTCGTCTCTTTGGCTTTTATCATACCCGAGCGCTTCACCGGAGCCCGGCGGATTCGGGTGCGAGCGCGCGGTGTGGACACCGCCTCTGCACACACCTGAGCGTTCTTATACGTTCCGACTATGTTCCGACGCGCGGAGGGGCGGGCGGGCGCGAATGAGGGTAGAGTTGGAGTGTGAGTATTTCTAGTGAACGTATTGTATGGATTGACTGCGAGATGACCGGCCTCGACGTGGCCAATGACGCCCTGATTGAGGTGGGCGTTCTGGTCACCGATGCCGACCTCAACATTTTGGGTTCGGGCGTGGAGTTCGTCATTAAGCCCGGCGACGAGTCCCCCGCGGGTGCGGTGGAGAACATGAACGACTTTGTGCGTTCGATGCACGAGTCCTCGGGTCTGCTGGACGACCTCGAGAACGGCGTGTCGATGGATTACGCCCAGGAGCAGGTGCTCCGCTACGTGAAGAAGTATGTTCCTGTGGCGGGCAAGGCGCAGCTGGGTGGTAACTCGGTGGGCATGGATAAGCGCTTCCTGGAACGTTACATGCCGCAGGTGATGAACCATCTGCACTACCGCGTGATTGATGTGTCCACGATTAAGGAGCTGGCTTCGCGCTGGTACCCCGCCGCCCGTCACAGCGCCCCGGTGAAGACCGGTCACCACCGCGCGCTGGGCGATATTAAGGATTCGATTGACGAGCTGAAGTACTACCGTCGCGCAATTTTTGTGGAGCAGGGTCCGGATGCCGTGGCCGCCGCTAAGATTGCCCGTGAGGTTGAGGCTGAGCGCGTCGAGCTGGAGGCGAAGGCCGCCGAAGCTGCCGAGCAGTAGCCGAGCGCGATGCAACGGCGCCTGAGCGCGGCGTAGCTGTGCACCGGGGATGCGCGTCCCGCGGGCCCGCGAGGGTGTCCCGTGGCGTGCGTCCGGCGCGCCCCAACCCCCATCTCAAACTGTAACGAGCATCACCCAATCTCAGCTTGGCAGGGTTCGTGAACTCATGTACAGTAGTATCCGTTGCACATCGCAAGGGAAACCAAGCGAAGCACATGGTGGTCGTAGCTCAGTTGGCAGAGCGCCTGGTTGTGGTCCAGGAGGTCGCGGGTTCAACCCCCGTCGATCACCCCGATGGAAAGGGTCGTTATGGTTATCCGTAACGGCCCTTTCGCTTTACCCTGACCTCGGTTTACCTGGACAAGGTTTACCGGAGCAAAACTTTTACACCAGCACTTTCAACCCTTCGAACGAGAACAGCACGCCCCGCGACTTCATGCGGCAGGCGCACCCGATAGGTCCCCGTTCAACACAAGCAAAGGATGATTCTGTGGCTATTCGCCCCATCGTTATTCACGGCAACCCCGTTCTGCACCGCCCCGCGGCACCCGTCACCGAGTTTAATGATGAGCTCAAGGAGCTCGTGGCTGACATGTACGAAACCATGGACGCATCCAACGGCGTGGGTCTGGCGGCACCGCAGATCGGTGTGGGCCTGCGCATCTTCACCTACAAGATGGAGAACGAGGACGGCGTTCCCCCGCGCGGCTGCATCATCAACCCGGTGCTGACCCTGGGCAAGATTTCTACCGCTGACCCGGACCCCTACGAGGAGGAAGAGGGCTGCCTCTCCTTCCCCGGTTACGGCTTCCCCCTCAAGCGCGCCGAGTGGGTCACTGTGAACGGCCTTGACGAGCACGGCAACCCCGTCCACTTCGAGGCGACCGGCTGGTTCGCCCGCTGCATGCAGCACGAGACCGACCACCTGGACGGCAAGCTGTACGTGAACCGCCTGAACAAGAAGTGGACCAGCAAGATGAAGAAGGTCGTCAAGAAGGAAGGCTGGACCGTGGACGGCAACTCGTGGATGCCGGGCGTGGATCCCGATCCCTTCGGCCACTAATCGGACCCTCCTAGGGCCCCCTAGAGGTCGGGCGGGCCTCCCGCGAAGCTTTAAAGCGAAGACCGCGAACGCGTTAGAAAATGCGTTCGCGGTCTTCGCTTACCATCTGCGGATGGTGACATGAAAACGGGTCATCCTATGAGCCGGGTTCTGTCTAAAACGCCGCCCGAAGGGGCGTTTCGAGGCAATCATCTATCTAGAACGTACGTTGCCGCACGTCTCAAGCAGCCTACCCGAATACGCACCCCGAGAACCGGGGATCGGGCGCACTACCCTACCATGGCGCATCCTATTTGACCTTGCTCCGGATGGGGTTTACCTAGCCGGGCACGTCACCGCGCCCGCTGGTGGTCTCTTACACCACCCTTTCACCCTTACCGCGGCGAACCGCGGCGGTTTACTTTCTGTGGCACTGGCCTGCGGGTTACCCCGAGTGGATGTTATCCACCATCCTGTGCTGTGGAGCCCGGACTTTCCTCGAAGCATCCGAGTGCCTCGCGATTGCCCGGACGGCCCGTTTTCACCCCACTCATTATACGCATACCTCTCGGGGCGGTTATTTACCGGGTTCGTCTCGCGGGTACGCTGGAATCTCGCGGATGCGCTGGCAGCCTGCCAGGTACACTGGGTAGATGCTAATTCTTCTTCCCCCGTCTGAAGGTAAGACCCCCGCCCCGGCGGGCAACGCACCGGTTTCTTTTGCCGATCTCTCCTTTCCGGAGCTGACTGCCGAGCGTGAGAGCGTTCTAGAGGAGCTGACCGCGGTCAGTTCGGGCCCCGATGCCCTGGCGGAGCTGAAGGTGGGTGCGTCCCTCGAAGCAGAGGTGGAGCGCAACACGCGCCTGCTGTCCGAGCCGGCGCAGCCCGCGATTCGCACCTATACGGGCGTGCTGTTTGAGGCGCTGGATTACGCGAGCTTCTCCCCCGCCGAGCGCGATGCGGCGCACTGGTCGCTGCTGATTTCTTCGGCCCTGTGGGGTGTTCTGCGCCCCGAGGATGCGATTCCCGCCTACCGTCTGTCCATGGGTGTGAAGCTGGGTTCGATTGGTGCGCTGGCAAACTTCTGGAAGGGTGCGCTGGGCACCGCCCTGGAGGCAACCGCGAAGGACCAGCTGATTCTGGATTGCCGTTCTGCAGCCTACGCGAAGTCGTGGGTGACTCCCCCGTCGCAGACTCTGGCGGTTCGCGTGGAGCGTGTGGCGGCCGATGGTTCTCGCAAGGTCGTCTCACACATGGCGAAGCATTACCGCGGCCTCTTTGCTCGGTATCTGATTCAGTCGGGATTGGCGGCGCGCCCCCTAGATGGTTCCACGGCGGGTATCGCCGAATTCTTGGAGGCGGTCAGCGAGGATTGGGCGGTGGAGTGCGCTCTGCCCACGGCTCGTAAGGCGGGTGTCCTGACCCTCCTCGTGCACGAGGGGCAATAAATCCCAGCGGGCTTTATGTCGTGATTTTAGCCGGGCGGTGCGATCGTGCTGCCCGGCTAAAAATTTAAATATTAAGAAATTTTTACCCTTAAAAGAGTCGCGGGAAATAACATTCTTTCTCAGTGATTTAGCATTTCCTCTCATCGACGCTTTCCTAATGCGCTCTACGGCAGAGGTATCACTCAGCGCACCGTTTTCTTTAACCATTCGATGTGTTTATAGTATTAATTAACCCCTCACCGAGAGGGATTGCATATTCACCTCGCGTTCTCTCGACTCAGCGCTATCGAAGCCCGATACGTCCTGCACGCCGATAGGTCTCGCTCGGATTATGGCCGAGCTACAGGTCTAGCGGCGGTATAACAATTCATTCAGAAACACACCGATTGGACACGATATGTCTACCTCGTCATCTCGTCGCCTCTTCCTGAAGGGCACCGCCGCCCTCGGTATCGCCGGGGCGCTAGGAGCTGGCCAGCTCGCCCTGCAGGGTGCACAGGCCGCAACCCTGGACATTCAGAGCGTTCCTCTGGATTTGCAGGTCAATCAGGCAATGATTGATATCAGCGGATTTACCCTCTCCTACGAAGTTTCCGGTTTGCAACCGATCTTTGAAAACGGGCTATATACTCCCTATTTTGAAATCGGTAACTACACCGAGGATAAGGGATTTAAAGTATTCTATTTTATTTCCCTCGAGAAGAATCGTTTGGATACCGATAATGTGTACCGCCAGACGGTCATTCTTCCCACGGGTATGACGACCGGCCCGAAGGGAAAGTACGGTATTCGCCTTACCCTGCGCCCCTACAATAAGCAGTACACCATTCTGCGCACGATGGTTTCTGACGTTACCGTCAATACCGATTACGCGCGGACGCCTTTCATTATTGACCTGGAAGACGAAGATCCGTACTCCTACGACGTATACACCGTGTGCCAGCAGAAGATGATGCTCATCGACAAGAACCGCCGCATCTACCCTTACCGCGCGGCCACGCGCGGCGACCTTATGGATACGCTGTACCGCACGGTGGGTTCGCCCAAGGTAGTTCTCCCCGCAGTTTCGCCGTACCCGGATGTTTCGCCGAAGGACCCCCGGTACGCCGCCTACATCTGGGCCGTGCAGAAGGGACTGACGAGCGGCTGGTCCGACGGCAAGATGCATCCGGAGGCGGTGGCTCACCGCACCACGATGGCCGCTTTCCTGTATCGCTTCAACGAGGCGTACCCGGCCCTTACCGAAGGAACCCACCCCACTCCGGTGGCGCCTGCGGATATGCACCCCGGTTCTCCCTTCTTTAGGGAATCCGTGTGGTTGCATACGCGCGCGAATATCGACCCGAATTTCGCGTACAAGAGCGCAAATTTCTTCCCGGACCAGGAAGTCACCCGTGCGGAATGGGCGCGAGCTCTGATTATGCTGCACGCGGATACCCTGTGTGCCAATATGCGAGATTAAGGGCGGGTCGGGCCTCACCCGGCCTTTCCCTAATCTTTCTTCGCTAGATACCCCATCTTGCAATTGCGTATCAAACCCACCGCACGACGAGACTTATCAACTTTATATAGTTGATAATTTGGTTTTTATCGATTGTGCGGTGGGTTTTCTGCCCCGTTTGGAGCATGGAGCTTTGCCCGCGACTCAGTGTTTGTGCTTATCAGCACAATATTTAGGCATATTTTCCACCTCATGCACATAGTTTTTAAAGTTATACTTCAGCTTAAGACCAGCCTTCTGGTGTGAAACTTTTTCCAAGTCCACAACCGCCCCGATTACGGCAGGTCTTATCTATTTGCTACGGTGTTGATACGCACTTCCACACAATGCGTCACACCGATAAAACCGATTGGATACCAATGTCCTCACTTCAGAGCCATCCGCGTTTCGTATTCTCTAAGAATATGGTGAAGGGCGGTTGCGCCCTCACCCTTGCCGGCGCGATGCTCCTGCCTCTCTCCCCGGCCATGGCGGCCCCCACGGCGAATACCCCGGCAGTAGCCGGTGCCGTGCAGCAGGGAGAAGCACAGAACACGCAGCACCTGCAGGTTACCTCCGGCACCTTCGACATCCTCAAGGGCGGCACCATCACCGTTAACGGCTCCGGGTTCTCCCCCGAGTTCGTGCACGATAAGTCTTTCCGTCTTTACATCGTGCCCAAGGGTGAGAGCATCGCTTTCCCGCCGCATCACCCGCGCAGCTACCCCTACTACGCCCAGGACGTGCCCTCCACCGCCTTTGCTGCGGACGGCACCGTGAAGCTCACCGCCTCGGTGGACGCCAACTTCTTTGAGGCAACAGGCTCCTCCTTCGACGTGGTGCTCGGCTACCGCGACTCCGACCAGGACGGTTGGATTCCGGCGGGCGAGACTCGCACCGAGCTGAAGGTTGCCGCCGTTCCCACGGTTTCGTCCCCGACCCTGAGCTACAGCGCTTCGACCGTGGATGCTTCGGCAAACACCTCGATCACCGTGAACGGCGCTGGATTCCAGGACATTTCCTACAACGGCAACGAGTCTCTGATTCTGGCCGTGCGCGCCGTTGACCCGGCCACCGGCAAGCCGACCGGTCCCGCGCTGGCCCAGTCCGAGGCAAAGTTCACCTACTACTCGGCCTTCTTTGGCCAGTACATGGGCTACGTTAACGGCCGCTTCAGCACGAACCTGAACATCCCCGCGGGCGCCCTGAAGGCTGGCACTTCCTATGTGGTGCAGACCTTCGAGTACACCGTCCCGGAAGACAACGACCAGGCGAACGAGCAGGCCCTGAGCACCCAGGCATTCGTGCCGGTGACCGGCGTGAACGCCGTCCACGCAGACCCCTCGGTTACCCTGAGCACCGATTCGGTGGATCTGGGCTCTTCCACGACGGTTCGTGTGAAGGGCTCCCACCTCAATGTTCCGGCCGGTTCTTCGGTCCAGGTTCTCTTCTCCGCCGCCGAGGCTGACGGTCAGCCCACCGGCGACCCCATCCAGAAGGTTGTGCTCCCCGCCAACCGCGTGTCCCAGGGCGCCTTCGAGACTGCCCTGTCGATTGACGGAACCCAGCTCGAGGCCGATGGCCACTACGCGATCTTCGTGAACGTGGTATCGGCCAAGGGCGAGAGCGAGCGCGTCTCGGCCACCTACCTGAACCTGACCGGCACCTCGCCGCAGCAGAAGAACGGTTTTGCCGACGTTCCCTCCACCCACTCCCTGTACAAGGCCGTGCAGTGGGCCAACGAGAAGAAGCTCCTGGACCCGCACGAGAAGACCTGGTTCGGGGCGAACGATAACGCGACCCGCGGCGACCTGACCGTTGCCCTGTACCGTCTGGCGGGTTCGCCGAAGGTCACCCTTCCCGCGACCAGCCCTTATAAGGACGTGAAGACCACCGACCCGAACTACTCTGCCTACATTTGGGCTCGTCAGAAGGGTATTACCTACGGTTGGGCCGACGGTAATTTCCACGCCGAGGCCGGTGTCTCGAACGCCACCGTGGCGGCCTTCCTGTACCGTTACGACGGCAAGAAGCGCGTGACCGTCACCCAGGCTCCGTACACTGACGTCAAGGTGGGTTCGGCGTTCTACCGCGAGATTACCTGGGCTAAGCAGCGTAATCTTCAGGTGTTCCCGGGCAGCAACTACTACCCCACGGCTCTGGCAAGCCGTGGCGAGCTGGCCGGGTTCCTGATGAACTACGCGGGCCGCTAAGGGCTGACAAAGCCTTCTTCTGCCGGGCGGATGCGAATGCTACCGAGAGGTGCGTCGCGCATCCGCCCGGCAGGTTTTTGCGGGGGTGGAAGCCGCGCCGATCACCTGGCTCATCTCTCACCGTTGAGCCTATTTCCATAAAACCACCCCGGCAGTGTTCCAGCATGTCCAAGGCCTTTCAGCGGGTTGAGTTCGCATTTTGGGTCCTGCGGTTTTATGCTAGGTCTATTGCATATCCGTGCGCGTATTCCCCTTTTCCGGCGGGGAACACGCGGTAGCGCGGTACAAGAAACACACCGATACACCAACCACATCGAGGATTTATGTCCCGCAACGCGAAGCGTTCCGCTACGTCTAATTCTTCAACGAATCATCACGAGTCCGCGCAGGTTCTCAGCTCCGTCGATTCTGCCGACGCATCCGCCGAGCAGCGGAAGAAGTCGACTTCCCGACGCCGCATTGAGCTGGGCGTGGGGGCGGTAATCCTGGCGGGTGTGCTGTACCTGCCGTTCTCTCCCCTTCTCTCGATGGCCGATCCCTCGCAGGCGAATACTCCGGCGGCAGATGCCACCGTCCCGACATCGGCCAGCCTTCATGCCTCCGCGGATGGTAGCCCCTCGCTAAGCCTCTCTTCCCCCGACACGAAGCTACACCGTCCGGTCATTGCCTCGCCCGATTACCAGCCCGCTTTCGAGGATGTACCCGAGGGTTCTGCCTACTACGATGGTGTGCGCTGGGCCGTGCGCGCGCAGGTGATGGATCCCGATTCCGAGACTCTCTTCGGCGCGGATAATACGGTGACACGAGGCGAACTGATTCGCATCTTCTATCGTCTGGCGGGCTCGCCGTCCGTGACTCGGCCGGACCATTCCCCCTACGAGGATGTTGACGAGTCCGACCCGAATTACGACGCCTACCTGTGGGCGCGCGATCAGCAGATTACGAGCGGCTGGAATGATGGCAAGTTCCACCCGGAGGCACCCCTGTCAAACGCCTCGACCGTCGCCCTGTTGCACCGTGCTGACGGCTCCTCGAAGATTCAGCTGACGGGCATCTCACCGTTTAGTGATGTGACTTCCTCGACCCCCTTCTATCGCCAGATTGTGTGGGCGTCTCGCCGCGGCGTGTCGACCGTGTCCGAGGGCGACGCGTTCGCCCCGACGGAGCACACGTCGAAGGCACGCGTGGCGATGATGCTGTACCTGTACTTCCGCACGCTGTAGCCGATGGCCCACGGGGTCTTAGAGGTTGAAATAAAGGGAAACATTCAACTCATCATTGAGCGGGTCTGTGATTTCCGGTTGAGGGTTTGGTAGGGTGAAATCATCCCCGAAACCGACGGGGACAACCAACCAACCCATCGCACCCGCGTCCCCATACGCGCGGGGGTGCCTCACCGTTTTCGGTGCGGTATTCCGCAATGTTGCGCGCCGCTTCCCGCGGTACCGCACACCGCGGTGCGAGACACAATAGAACCGATAGGGATAATGATGTCTTCTCTGCCGAACTCTAAGGCCCCTTCTTCTTTTGCCCGCGCAGCACAAGGATGCGGTGCGCTGGTTCTCGCCGGTGCCATGGTGTTTCCCATGAGCCCGGCGCTGGCTCAGAACGTGACTGCGGAAGCACCCGCGGCCGTTGCCGCTGGCTCCCTGCCGGCTAACCCCACCCCGAAGGCCGGCGGTGACCAGAAGGCTGAGACCAACGCCTTCACCCCGCACTGGAGCTACAGTGCCCTTACCGATACGTCCAAGGACCAGGATTTTCACTTCAATGGCTGGGACTTCAACGGCGATATTAACTCCCCCAAGGGCGTGCAGATTCTTATTCGTGAGAAGGGTTCGAACACCGCCGTCCTGGCTATCAGCGACATTGTCGAGTACAACGACCCCGAGTATGCGTTCCAGTACCAGCACGGACTCCTCAACGGTAACGTTAAGATTCCCGCTAACACCCTGGATTCGGCGAAGCAGTACACCGTCGAAGTGTGGGGCAACAACGGCTACGAGGGCAGCGACAAGCTCGTCACTCCCGTCGTGGGTCAGGCCCCCGAGGGCCGCGGCACTCTGTTGGCCTGGCAGGATCTGAACTTCAAGGGTTCGGACGGCGTTCAGGCCGCCAACCTGCCCACGACTCAGGACAACGACAAGAAGCCCGAGCCAACGCCGGATCCCAAGCCAGTGGAGCAGACCACCACTTTTGAGGCGTCCGTTCTCGACGGCTACAAGTACGATGGCGTGAACCCCTTCCTCATCACGACCGAGGGCGGCACCGTTCACGTGAAGGGTTCGGGCTACACCAAGGAGTGGCGTGCCCAGCACGGCACCGTGGCGCTGTACATTGCCCCCGCAAAATACGCGCCCTCCGGCTACAGGATTCCGACCTCGGATATGTTGCGTTTTGTGGAGGGGCAGGACTTTACCATTGCCGATGACGGCACCTTCGAGGCTGATCTGAAGGTTGAGGCGTACAAGCTTGCCGCCTACTACTTCATTGACGACGACATTTTCCATGATCCGACCGGCGGCACGAAATACGACGTCCGCTACAATATTCACGTAGTTGCTGAGCAGAAGGGCCAGAAGCCGCTGACCGCCCAGGAGCTGTGGACCAGCAAGAACGTAGTGAGCACTCGGGTGCTGAACACTCTGGGCGAGAAGCCGGAGCCGTTCGTGCCGCGCCTGAGCTACAACGCTGTGGCTGACTCTGCAAAGGCACAGGTTTTGCACGTTGGCGGTCAGGGGTTCAACGGCGATATCCACTCCGTTAAGGGCGTCCAGTTCGTGGTTCGTGAGAAGGGCTCGAACACCCCGGTTCTGGCAACCAGCGACATTATCGAGTTTGACCACCCCACCCAGGCTTCGGCTTACCGTGACGGCAACCTGAACGGTACCGTGAATCTTCCGGCAAACACCCTGGATGCTTCGAAGAAGTACGTGATTGAGGTCTGGGCTAACGACGGTTACAGCGAGAACGGCGAGCTGCTCGCGCCGGTTGTGGGCAAGTCCACCGAGGGTCGCGGCACCCTGCTCGCATGGCAGGACCTGGACCTGAACGGCACGAACGGTTATAGGGACGCCAACCTGCCCAAGGCCCAGGACCCCAATGAGAACGATAACCAGAACCCTGATCCTTCCGACGAGAAGCTGGAGACCCTCGCTACCCGCGGCGAGCTCACGGCTGCCCTCTACGTGCAGGCGGGTACCCCCGAGGTGAAGCTCCCCGAGACTTCCCCGTGGCCGGATGTGAAGACCACCGACCCGAACTTCCCCGCCTACGTGTGGGCCCGTCAGAAGGGCATCACCTTCGGCTGGTCGGACGGCAAGTTCCACGCTGACGCCGGCGTTTCGAACGCAACCGTTGCGGCCTTCACCTACCGCGCGGCGGGTTCGCCTGCGGTAACGGGAACCTCCTCCTACAAGGACGTGACCCCCGGTTCGGCCTTCTACCGTGAGATTCTGTGGGCTCAGCAGAACAAGGTGGTGCTGAACGCTAACGGCACTTTTGATGCTCAGCACATGGTGACCAAGGCTGAGCTGGCCACCCTGATCGCGGCATACCAGGCTCGCTAAGCGTCGCATCGGTGCGCTCGCGTCTCCCCTCGGGTTTTACCTTGAGGGCGCGTGCGGCGCATCGGATAGCTCGCTGGTTCCCCGTGCTCCCGAATGG
>NZ_KV797970.1:229944-238952 GCF_001809565.1 Rothia sp. HMSC072B03 | reverse complement strand
TCCCGAATGGTTTTCTGTTCGGGAGCACGGGGTTTTCTGTGCCCGTTTTCTGTACCCGTTGTTTGAACCATTTTTCTGCGCTCTTTTAAGTGCTTGCAGGGTCGTTGAGGCACAAAATTTCAGGACTTTTACTCGTCCCTTGAGCGTTCTCGGGACTTCTCATTGAGGGTTTGGTAGGGTGAGAATATCCCCGAAACCGACGGGGATACTCAACCACTTTCTCCTTGGGCCAGCGCAGATTCGACGGAAATTTCTCACCCCCATTTAGAACCTGCATCGGCGCAATGGACATGACCGATAAGGAATGTTTATGTCCGCTCTTCCGAACTCTAAGTCTTCTTTCCTCCGTGCGGCGCAGGGATGCGGCGCATTGGCGCTGGCCGGCGCGATGGTTCTGCCAATGTCTCCAGCGCTTGCCCAGAACGCTACTGCAGATACGACTGCAACTGCAGCGGCTAGTTCTCAGTCGGGTGATCGCGTCCGTGAGAACCCTGTTGCCACTTCTGATGAGTTCACTCCCCACTTGGGCTACCACTCGTTGAAGAACACTGATGAGGACCAGGTTCTGGAATTCTCGGGTTGGGGTTTCGGCGGCGAGATTAACTCCCCGAAGGGTGTTCAGGTTGTTGTGCGAGAGGTGGGTTTGAACGCCTCGGTTCTGGTGGTTAGCGACATCATTGAATATAACCACAAGGAGCTGGCTTTCGCTTACCAGGACGGCTACATCCACGGTACGGTGAAGATTCCGGCGAACACCCTGGATAAGTCAAAGGATTATGTTATCGAGGTGTGGGGTAACAACGGCTACGAGGGCGACGAGTTTATTACCCCCGTCGTGGGTCAGGCGCCCGAGAGTCGCGGTACCCTGCTGGCTACCCAGGAGCTGGACTTCGATGGCTCTGACGGCACGACGGCTGCGGATATTCCGGGTAAGACCCCGCAGAAAGCTACGTTCAAGTTTTCGTACGACAACAAGGAACAGCTGCTGTACACCTCCGAGGGCGGCACCATCCACGTGAAGGGTTGGGGCTACACCAAGGAGTGGCGTGAGAAGCATGGCAAGGTAGTGGTTTACATTGTTGCTTCTCAGGGTGTTCCTGACGGCGCTGATGTTCTGCCCGCCAATGATGTTCTACTCCGTTTTGAGGAGGGCAAGGACTTCACCATTGCTGAAAACGGCGTCTTGGACGCTCAGCTGACGGTCAAGCCCGATGCGTTGCAGAGCTACTACAAGCCTCGCGCTCCTTTCCTCGGCATTCCGCGTTACGAGAAGCGTTACGAGGTGAGTTACGAGATTGGTATGTTTACCGAGATGCAGGGTGAGCCCCAGCTGACTGTGGAGGACCTGCAGGCTGGTAAGAACGTGCTGTATCGTACTGTGCTGGACACTCAGGCGTTCCGCTCCAGCGCGTTTGCCCCCAAGGTGGAGTACAAGGCTCTGGGTGACACCGCCGCTGATCAGAGCATTTACTTTTTGGGTACCGGCTTCTACGGTAAGTTTGCCTCCTCCGGGGGTGTTCAGTATGTGATTCGTGAGAAGGGTTCGAACACCCCGGTTCTGGCGACGAGTGACATCTTTTGGTATAACCGCTATCACCATTTTTCTGAGTTCGAGAACGGCGAGGTACGCGGCGTCGTGAAGGTGCCGGCGAGTACTCTGGACCCGGCGAAGAAGTACGTCGTGGAGGTTTGGAGTAACGACGGCTATAAGAACGGCGAGTTTGCCGGCCCTGTGGTGGGCAAGGCGCCCGAGGGCCGCAGTACCCTACTGGCTTCTCAAGACCTGAACTTCAAGGGATCTGACGCTACTGAGGGTAAGCAGCCCAGTCTGACCGATGAGCAGCGCAAGGAGCGCGCTACCCGCGGCGAGCTGACAGCGGCGTTGTACGCTCAGGCTGGTAGTCCCAAGGTGGACCTCCCCGAGACCTCTCCCTGGCCGGATGTGAAGACCACCGACCCGAACTATGCCGCCTACATTTGGGCTCGCCAGAAGGGCATTACCTTCGGCTGGGCTGATGGCAAGTTCCATGCGGATGCCGGAATTTCGAACGCTACCGTCGCGGCTTTCACCTACCGCGCGGCTGGGTCCCCCACCGTGCAGTACTGGTCCCCGTACACCGATGTGGCCCCGGGTTCTGCGTTCTTCCGTGAGATTGCGTGGGCTGGGCAGAACAAGGTTGCACTGAGTACCAGCGGCACGTTCAACCCCAAGCACATGGTGACTCGCGGTGAGCTGGAGGTTCTGATGATGGCTTTCTAGGCTCGCTCAGCGTAGCCGCCTGAATGACCCCGTGCTCCCGAATGGTTTTCTGTTCGGGAGCACGGGGTTCAGCTTTTAATAGCTAACCGCTGCGTAAGATTTCCACGAACCTTCAAGTATCCCTTGAGTGTTTCCTGACAATCGTTCAACGCTTTGATAGGGTGAGGATATCCCCGAAACCGAGGGGGATTTTCAACCACTTTTCTCATGGGGCACGCGCAGATTCGACGGTAGATTCCCGGCCTGCCGGTAAGCTCGCGCAGCCCCGGAGAAATGACCCTAAGGATGTCTTATGTCCTCACTTCCGAACTCTAAGTCTTCATTCCTCCGCGCGGCTCGGAACTGCAGCGCGCTCGTACTGGCGAGCGCAATGGTCCTGCCGATGACCCCGGTGCTGGCTCAGGACGCACCGCCCACCGCAAACGCGCCCGTTGCTAACGCACCGGCTGCCAATACCCCTGCAACTCAGGATGTCGCGGATGAGCCGTCTTTCACCGTTACATATGAGGATTACTACTACCAGGACGGCCGCGACTACATCGGGCAAGAGGGCGACGGCCTGTACACCGGTGAGGACAGTAAAATCACGGTTCTGGGCACCGGCTTCACCAAGGAGTGGCGCGAGCAGCACGGCAAGGTAGTCATCTACATCGCCCCCGAGGAGAACGTCCCCTATAACGCTCTGCAGATTACCGACACTCTTCTGCGGTTCGAAGAGGGCAAGGACTTCACCATTGACGATGACGGCACCTTTGTCGCCCCGCTGAAGGTTGAGGCTAATACTTTGCCGAGTTACTACACCCTCGCGGAGTATTTTCCGGATATGACCCTGGACAAGGTGCGTTACGAGGTTGGCATCCTTGCCGAGCCCGAGGGCCAGCCGCAGTCAACCGTTCAGGATATCTGGGCTCGCAAGAACGTTGTGACGCATCACGGTCTGAGCACCAATGATTATCACTCCGATACCTTCGCACCTAAGTTGAAATACGATGCTCTGAAGGACACCACGAAGAATCAGGAACTGCTGATTCAGGGGCAGGGCTTCGTGGGGCATGACATCCCCGGCGCTGAGGGCATGATGTACGTCATCCGCGAGAAGGGTACGGGTTCCCCCGTCCTGGTCATGAGCGAGATGAAGCATTACATCCACGGCGATGATGAGTACGAGAGGAGCCTGGAGGGAGGCTTCGCTTTCGTCAATCTCAAGATTCCCGCGAACACGCTGGATCCGTCCAAGCAGTACGTCATTGAGGCGTGGAGCGACTACGGTTACCCCAGCAAGACGGATAAGACTCTCATCACCCCGATGGTGGGTTTTGCCCCGGAGCACCGCGGCGTTCTTTTGGCGCACCAGGATTTGAAGTTTGAGGGTGTCCAGCGGTTCACGAACGCATACGTTCCCGTAGAGGAACGCATGTACTTTTCTACGTCGCTGAACGACGAGGAACAGAATCAGCCCGCCACCCGCGGTGAGCTGGCTTCCGCCCTTTATGAGATGAAGGGCAGCCCCAAGGTGGACCTTCCTGACGTCTCTCCGTGGCCGGATGTGAAGACGGACGATCCGAACTACGCCGCCTACATTTGGGCTCGTGAAAAGGGCGTTACTTTCGGCGGACCTGACGGAAAATTCCACGCGGAGGACGGTCTCACGAATGCAACCGTTGCCGCAATGATTTACCGTGCGTCTGGTTCACCGGAAGTATCAGGTGTTTCGTCATTCCCGGATGTTACGCCGGATTCCGCATTCTATCGTGAGATTCTGTGGGCTACCCAGCAGAATGTTATTACTCCCGAGACCGGCATGTTTGAACCGAACCATGCTGTGACCCGCATTGAGTTGGAGTGGATGTTGTTTTATTACCGGCATCGTGTGCTGAACCCTATCACTACCGGCCTGTATCGCATTGCTAACTAAGTAGGCCAGGTAACTAAGTAGGCCTGGCCGGTTCTAGCCCGGGTACCTCGTCACAACGAACGGGGTACCCGGGCTCTTGCGCAATGACTTTTGCACAATAACTCTTGCGCAATGAGGGAATCCGCGCGGATTCTTCTAGAGTTCTCGCCCCTAGAATTCTCGCCCTAGAGTTCCCACGCGGGGGCTGCGGCGGTGCTTGCCGAGTGCGCATCCTGACCGGTGGCCACGCCGGTGGGAACCGTGAAATCCCACGGGTCGGTGTTGAGCGCGGACAGCTTCGTTTCGATGGTGAAGCCGCGCTCGGCGAGCAGCTTGCGCAGGCGGTCGGCCGCCGAACGCAACCACAGCGATTCACTAGCCGGGTGGGAGCAATCAATTAGCGCGATGTTGTTGCCGGTAACTCGTGCGGTTTCGCGGAACTCGCTGGCCGGGTGGTGGCGCAGGTCGGCGGTAATGTACACCTGCGCGTCGGTGGCGCGTACCGCATCGAAGAGGGAGTCACCGGCACCACCGCAGAGGGCGACGCGGCGGATCGGCTGGTCGGCGCGGCCCGCGATGCGCAGGCCACCGGCAGTCGCGGGCAGGGCCGCCGCGAGGCGCTCGGCAAGCTCCTTCAGGGTCAGTTCTTCGGGCAGGGTGCCGATGCGGCCGGTACCCACCGCGTGTTCCTGCCCGTCGAGCACCTGGGTCTGTGCCTCGGTGAGCGGTTCACGGTCGATGAGGCCGATGGCGTCACAGAGCGCCTCGTTCACGCCCTCGACGGCGGCATCAGCGTTAGTGTGGGCGCCGAGCAGGCCGCATCCACCCTCGATGAGGGTGTGGAGGACCTCACCCTTGTAGGTGCTGTCGGGAATGAACTGGGCTCCGCGCAGCAGTAGCGGGTGGTGGGTGATGAGTAGCTGGGCCCCTTCGGCGATGGCTTCCTCGGCGGTGGCGGCGAGCGCATCCACGGCGAAGAGCACGGTGCGTACGGGGGCGGCGGCGCGACCCGCGACGAGACCGGAGGCGTCCCAGCCGGCGGCAAGCTGCGGCGGGAAGAGCGTATGGAAGGCGTCGACGACTTCTGCGAGGGTGGGGGTTGCGAGTTCTTCAGTCATACCTCTATTGTGGCAGGTGGCGCGGTGGGGCATGTGGCGGTTTACGCCAAAGCCCGCGGTAGCGCAGGAATATTATGCGGCTCGGCGGTGTTCTTCAGATAGTGTGGTTTTATAGTTCAAGGAGAGATTATGGCTGAAATTGTTCTTGCCGGTGGATGCTTCTGGTGCCTGGACGCCGTCTATCGCCAGTTCCGCGGGGTTGAGGCGAGCGTCTGCGGCTACGCTGGCGGCGACATGCCCGATCCCGATTACCGTTCGGTGTGCTCTGGAACGACCGGGCACCACGAGGCCGTGAAGATTACCTTCGATCCGCAGGTAATCAGCTACGACACCGTCCTGGATATTTTCTTCATCAGCCACGACCCGACCAGTTGGGACCGTCAGGGGGCTGACACGGGTTCACAGTACCGTTCGGTGATTTTCTACGAGGACGAGCAGCAGCGCGAGCTGGCGGAGCGAGCTAAGGAGCGCGCCCAGCAGCTCTTTGACGCACCCATCGTCACCGAGATTAAGCCGCTCGATATCTTCTACGAGGCCGAACCTGTTCACCAGAACTACTATGCGCTCAATCCGGCGCAGGGGTATTGCACGTTTGTGGTGAGCCCCAAGGTGGCCAAGGCTCGCCGCGCTTTCTCGCAGCTGCTCCGTTAGAACGGTTTTGTGACGGACGGTGAGTGGGATGAACGGGTAGCCCGGGTATGATGATTACAGTAGCTCACTCAGCTCTGATGAATTCTACCGAGAGGCTATGATGAACAGCCCTTTCCCTGTTTCTTCCATTGTGACCCGTCGCGCCGCCCTGCTGGCCGCCGGTGCTGGTGCCGCCGTGACGCTGAGCGCCTGTGCCCAGTCCGTGCATCCGCTGTCGAAATCTTCCGAGTCGGCTTCTGAATCCGCCTCGGCAAGTGAGTCCGCGTCTTCTAGCGCCTCGGCCTCCGCGTCTTCTAGCGCCTCGGCCTCTTCCAGCGCTTCTGCGTCTTCTAACAAGTCCTACAAGGGCCCCCTGAAGTTCGATAACTACGAGAAGAACGGCACCTACGTTCCGGCCACCGAAACCGAAAAGGCCAAGAACGTGCCGAAGCCCCTCCCCCCGGAGCACATGAATGATCGGAGCCCCGAGGGAATCTACGAGTTTACGGGCTTCTGGCTGGCTGCTATCAACTACCTGATGCTCACCGGCGATTCTGAGCCTCTCAAGAAGGCTGATCCCGCCGATGTGTACGTTAAGCAGTTTGATGAGTACGTTCGACTATACCAGGACTACGATGGTTGGGCTTACGGTGCCGATACCCTGATGGAGATGAGCCTTTTGGCGGATCTTCCCCGTCAGAGCACCAAGAACCCCAACCAGTACACGTGGAGTGCCAACCTCACCTTCAACCAGGATTTGAAGGCTCACGTAGACGGTTCTGCTCCCCACAAGATTGCCAAGAGCGAGGGCGGCCGCACGTATGTTGGTGTGGAGTATAAGAATGGTGTCTGGGTAATGCTCACCGGTCACGAGGATGAGGCTTCCGCATCGGCTTCTTCGGCATCGGCATAACTTCCTCTCTCCCCTCCCCCGTACGCACTATTGTGGTTGTGTGCGGGGGACTTTGTGTTTTCGGGATTTCGTGTTTAAGCGCCTGTCCGGCGGCGTATTTCATACATGACGCGCGATGACGGGGCCTTCAGCAAGGACAGGTATGATAGGAGCGGTGGCTCACTCAACTTCCGATAATCTACAAACTTCGAAAGGCTACGATGACCGGCCCTTCTTCCGCCCCCGTTACCCGACGCACCGCGCTATTTATCACCGGCGCTACGGCTACCGTCGCGCTGAGCGCCTGCGCTCCGAAGGTACGCCCCCTAGCTGATTCCTCTGCCTCGGGCTCGTCTTCTTCGTCTCCGTCGGCGGCTTCCTCGTCTAGTGCGTCTGCTTCTTCGAAGGCATCCGCTTCGGCTTCTTCGGGTAAGTCCTACAAGGGTCCCCTGAAGTTCGATAACTACGAGAAGAACGGCACCTACGTTCCGGCCACCGAAACCGAAAAGGCCAAGAACGTGCCGAAGCCCCTCCCCCCGAGCAACATGCACGACCCGTCGGTCGATGGTATCTACTCTTTCCTCGGCTACTGGATTTCGTCGATTAATTATTTGTTGCTTACTGGCGACTCCGAACCGCTGAGCAAGTCCGATCAGGATTATGTGGAGATTTTCCAGCGTTTCTCCACCATGTACCAGGACAAGTCCGGTTGGATGTACGGTTCTGATGCTCCGATGGGCATCTCGCTTTCCACCGATACTCCTACCCAGAAGTCCTCGGGCTCTAACCCGCGATACCGTTGGAATGGTCGTTTGCTTCTCGATCAGAATCTGAAGATTTATCTGCAGGGTAGGGGCTCCAACACCGCCTTTACCGCGGAGAGCCACGACATCTACATCGATATGACCTACAGGTCTGGCGGCTGGACCGTTATCACCAAAGATACGAGCGACGACGACAGCGGTAGCTCCGGAAGCTCCAGCAGCTCTCCCTCCCCCAGCTCCAAGAGCCCGAAGAGCGGCAGTGGGAAGAGCGGCGGACTCAACGTCTAGTCAGCCTCCCGACGGTGCACCTCTATGTGGCGGATGCTTTAGCGCCTAGTGTGCGAGCATCCGCCGCATTTTTTGCACTATCGGATCTTCATATTGGGTTGAGAACCAGCCTGCGATATTCTGGTTTTAACTGTTCATGCACGTACATTACTCAGAAAGATTCTTATGTCTACTCTGTACACCCGCCGTACCGCGCTGACTGCGTTGGGTATGGGGGCCGCTACCCTGCTGGCCGCTTGCTCTTCTAACTCTTCTGAGTCGTCTTCCTCGCCGAGTGCGACTACCGCATCTTCGAGCGCAAGCACGACTCCTTCCGCCTCCGTCGCACCCACTCCGGAGGCGACGACCACCGTTGAGCCCGGCCCCAGCCTGAAGGGCGAGGTCGTTCTGGCTGATTACTCCTCGACTGGCACCTTTGAGGCCGGTACGAAGGAACATAAGGCTCAGAACGTTCCGGTTCCCCTGGAGCCCGCGAAGCTGCGTGAGAACAGCGTTGAGGGCCTGCACGCGTTCATTGCGTACTGGCAGGCCACCCTGAACTACCTGTTGCTCACCGGCGACGGTGCCCGCTTCACGAACATTGACCACACGGGTGACTACACCACGGTGGCCGAGCTATTCCAGAGCATGTACGCCTCTGATAGCGGCTGGGTGGTTGGTTCGGAGCGCCCTCTGGTCTTCTCGCTGACCGCGGATCGCCCCACGAAGGACACTCGCACCGGTTACTACACCTGGGCTACCGAGATGACGATTGATACCGCCGAGGGTGCTGGCGTGTACAGCAAGACCAACGACCGCACCCAGACCCTGGCCGATGTGTTCAAGTACCAGGGTAAGCCGGTGGCCGGCCAGGTTGTGGCTCATTACCAGGACGGCACCTGGCGTATGGTGCGCCGTACTCCCGGTACCGCTTCGCCTTCGCCGGCTGCTTCGGTGAGCCCGAGCGCTTCTGCGGAGGCTACTACCGCTTCTGCTGAGGCCTCGGCGCAGTAGATTCAACAGGCGCAGTAAAGTTTCTACGCCCTATACCGCTGAGAAGCCACATGTGTTTCGAGAAGCCACCATGTTTGTTGCTTTTCGAAACACATGTGGCTTCTCACTTTTAGTCTTTGAGAGGCTCACGGCGGCACCGCAAAGCCAGAGAGTTCTAACGAATACAGAT
>NZ_KV797970.1:219143-229844 GCF_001809565.1 Rothia sp. HMSC072B03 | reverse complement strand
GAGGGAATTCATTATGCGTCCGAATGCCACGCCGCAAGAAGTGGCGGGGCATGATGCCGAGCGCGCGAGGAAATCCATCATGCCCCGCAGTGCCGCGACGTAAGGAGCGGCGCCGTGAGAGGCTCACGGCGGCACCGCAAAGCCAGAGACCTCTGGCGAATAAGCTAAAAAACAAAAAGCCTTGATTCCGAAGAACCAAGGCTTTTTCCTAGTGGTGACCCCAACCGGATTTGAACCGGTGTTGCCGCCGTGAGAGGGCGGAGTACTAGGCCGCTATACGATGGGGCCGTGAGATTTACATCTCTTTTATCAGGTCTCCCTGACAACACATACTACTATACAGAGGTTCCACGAAACGACCAAATCGAAATCAGGTGAAATGGAACACATTATCTAATGTTGATTCCTGCCATCACAGAAGATACTGCCGGCCGCTCCCCCAAATCCGCATCCGCCCGCCTCCTCACAAGCTTCCATACAACGGATGCGCCCCGCACACTCGGTACGGGGCGCATCCGGAAGGACCGATAAGAACCGGTCAGATACCGTTACAGGCTAGGACTTACGGCGACGCAGCACCACCAGGGTGGCGCCGGCAATCAGGACGAAAGCGCCCACGGCAGCCAGGCTCAGAACGCTCTGTGCACCGGTCTTAGCCAGCGAACCGCTCTGGGTCGAGGACTTCGTCGCGGAGGCATTTACCTGAGCGTTAGAGCCCTTCGACTGAGAGGAGGACTGAGACGAGGAAGAAGAGTTCGAGGCCGGCTGCGACGAAGAGCTCTTCTTCGCGGGAGTCTTCACGGTGGAACCCATCTGCTCCTGTGCGGCAGGGGCGTTCGAGTCAGCAGTCTTGGACTGAGCGTTATCCTGCTGCTGGGCGGCAGGCGACTCTGCGGGCTGGCTCGGCTTGCTCGAGTCATCCGAGGTGGCGCGGTTATCAGCCTTATCCGCGTCTTCCTGAACATCGTTAACAATCAGCGCACGAGCCGAATCGTAGTCGCGGTTCATAGCAACGTCGGAACCGGCAGTCACGGTGCCGAGCAGGTAGCCCTGGCCGTACTTCAAGGTGTTTGCCGGTACGCGCAGGGTGCCACTGAAGGAGTACTTACCGGTCTTCTCGTTGTACACGAAGTCGCTGGCCGGAATAACCGTGGAGATCTTCTGGATGTTCTGCAACTCGCTGTCGGTCAGCTTGTCGTTGCCGGGAAGCCACTCGCCGTCCTTAACCAGGAAGAGGCGAATACCCTCGGCCGGGGGCTTATCAAAATCAGTGCCGGTGACATGGAAGGTGTAGGGGCGAGTGATGTCAATCGTGCCCTCCGCGAAGTTCAGGGTGGGGCCGATAATCACGGGCAGCGCTTCCTTCGGGTAACCCTGGAAGGCCAGCTTGGAAGGAACAATCGTTGCGGGCGAGGTGAATTCGCCGTCGGCAAGCTCGACGTGGAACTTCATGATGGAGTTCGGCTTGAGGACCTCGCGGGTGGAGGGGATGGTCTTACCATCGCGGCCAACCCGAGCCTTGGACATGTAGTTGTCGGTGGTCGAACCGTCGCCGGTCTTCGGGTCGAGAACGTAAGGCACGGAGGCGGTTGCACCCTCAATGTCCTGCTTGTCCACGGCCACGACGGAGCCGTCGTCGGCGAGGGTCAGGTCGTTAGCCTTGCCGCCGTTCATCTCGACCTCGCCAATCACGCGGTCGGTCTTGGCATCAAAGATAGCAATCTTACCGGTGCCGAAATCGGAGACGTACACGAGGTCGCGCTCTTCATCGTTGACCATGGCCAGGGCCTGGGTGCCGAACTTGACGAACTTCTTGAACGCACCGGTCTTCAGGTCGTACACCGAGATGCCGGAGTTAACGCCCTTCACGCCCTGAGAGGATACGTAAATTTCATTCTGGGAGTGATCGATGGACACATCGGAGGGGCGAACCTCAACCGAAGAGTCCTCGCCCCGGGTCTGGATGACCTGCTCGGTCTTCAGGGTCTTGGTGTTAATCACGAAGAGCTTGCCGCTGGTGCGCTCGGGCACATACAGCTTGTCGCCGTCGATGGCCACGTTCATGCCGATGTAGCGGGTACCGCCGTCGGGTGCACCCTGCAGCTGAATCTTGGTGACCTCGAAGGTTTTCATGTCGATAGCCGAGACGTAGTAGCGGCCGGTCACGAACACCTTGCCCGATGCGTTATCCACGCGGACCTCGCGGGGGTGCTCAATCCAGTTCGGATCGGCCTGGGACATGCCGTGACTGGTCCAAATCTGCTCCATGGTCTCCTGGTCGAACACGGAGAGGGAGTTGTCGGTCGTGTTGGTGACCCACACGGTACCGTTGGCATCATCGACGGTGATGCCGTACGCAGAAACGTAGCCGAACTGGCCGTTTGCGTCATATTCGAAGGGAAGGACCGCTACTTCTTCAATCTTCATGGTGTCTGCATCGACACGCGCGATGGTGGAGGCCAGGTTGCTACTGCCACCCACGCCAACCATCCAGATCTTGTGGTGCGCCTGCGAGTAGGCCACCTGGTACTGGCCGGGCAGGCCCTGAGTAATCTGGGCGGTGGATGCGGAGACATCTACGACGCGACTTTCAGTGCTTTCTGCGTCGGAGGAGGAAGCGGACTGGGTCGTGGTCGGTTGCGCGGTGTTCTGCGCTGCGAAGGAGGCAGGAATCATGGACGCGCCGGAAATGGCGAGCGCGAGGGAGCCAGCAACGATACCCTTCAGCGCCTTACCCGAAGAAGGAGTGAGGTTCAATGTGTGTCCTTGTAGAGATGTAACGGAAGTACTCCACTGCCGCGTCGAGGTGCTAACGAGACACCTCGTGAGCGTGCGGTGACACGCTCAACAACAGCGGGAGCAGAAGCGCAAGTAATGCATAAATTTACCTACCCTCTTATCCTCAGTGTTTTCCCAGGAAAATACAAGCTATGTCGAGGGTGTGTTCAATATTTTTGGGCGCATCCCGCGAATTTACCTTGAGCATCACGTGAACGTTGAACCCTTAGAGGGAGATTTACCTTCCCCGGGAGGCAAAAACCCTGGTCAGCCTGATATTCATTAGCTCTTATATTTACACATTAATGTAAAAATTTGCTTCACCCGGTACATTATTCCGATGCACTATTCTTACCTCAACGATATCGATTTTCCGTTCGTGCGAACGCACCCAATACGCGCAAAAGGCGGGCCCCTCCCCCGCCGCAATCTCGACGATTACGGCGGGGCCGGGAGCCCGCCTCACGCAGCGGCTCAGAGTGGCCGCTGAATGTTGCTACTCACCGCCTCCTTATGGCAAGTCGGCGGTTACAGCTTAGGCCTTGCGACGGCGAACCAGAATGGCCGCGCCACCCAGCAGGGCAACCGAACCCACGGCCAGCAGGCCGGCCACGCCGTTCGCACCGGTGCTGGCCAGAGTACCCTTCGAGGAGCCACCCTCGCGCTGAGCCTGCGAGGAACCGGAAAGATCGGCCTTCACGCCACCCTTGGAGGGGTTCAGCTCGTCCCGAGAATCGCTCTTGCTATCGGTCTTTGCATCGGACTTCGCAGTATCCTTCGCGTCGGTGACCGAATCGGCCGACTGCGAGGGAGCGGGGGTCGAAGAGCTATCCTTCTTAGCGTCCTCAGACTTCGGGTCAGTCGGCTTCGACTCCTCGGCCTTCACGCCGGTCACCGTCGGGTAGCCCGCGAACTGCAGGGCGGTCGGGGTGAGGGTCACGGGAGCCACGCTCTCGGCGGTGTCCTTCAGACCAACCTTGAACTTCAGAATCGAGTTGGCCTTCAGCTGCTGAACCGATGCGGGCACGTCGTTACCCTGGCGATCCTTGCCGGGCAGGGTGGTGTACTCGCTGGCGGTGCTAATCTCTCCGGTGGTGCCGTTGAGCACGTAGGGCAGGGTGACCTTCTCGTCGCGGTCCTTCTTGTCGAGGACCAGCACGGAGCCGTCCTTGAGCAGGGTCACGTCGTTCGCGGCGGCGCCGTTCATCTCGACCTCGCCAATCACCTCGTCGGTGCGGCCGTCAAAGACCGCAACCTTACCGGTGCCGAAGTCGGTCACGTACACCAGGTCGCTATCCTCATCGTGCTCCAGAGCGAGCGCCTGGGTGCCGAACTTGACGAACTTCTTGAACTCGCCGGTGGTCAGGTCGTACACGGAGATACCGGAGTTGACGCCCTTCACACCCTGGGAAGATACGTAAATCTCATTCAGCGAGTGGTCCACAGCAACGTCGGAGGGGCGAACCTCAACGGTGGAATCCTCACCCTGAGTCTGGATGGTCTTCTCAACCTTGAAGGTCTTGGTGTCCACGACGAAGAGCTTGCCGCCGGTGCGCTCGGGCACGTACAACTTGCCGCCATCGAGGAACAGGTTCATGCTGATGTAGCGGGTGCCGCCGTCGGGGGCACCCTCGAGCTGGATCTTCTCAACCTGCTTGGTCTTCAGGTCGATAGCAGAGACAAAGAAGCGGCCGGTCACGAATGCCTTACCGGACTCGTGGTCAACCAGAACGGAGCGGGGGTGCTCAATCCAGTTCGGGTCGCCCTCCTTCACGCCCTCGTTGGTCCAGATGAGCTTGAGGGTCTGCTGGTCGTACACTGCCACGGAGTTGTCGGTGGTGTTGGTGACCCAGACGGTGCCGTCCACGTCATCGACGGTCACGCCGTACGCGGAGGTGTAGCCGTACTGGCCCTTGTCGTTCTGCTTGACGGGCAGCTCGGCGAAGGCCTCGGTCTGCAGGGTGTCTGCATCCACGCGTGCCAGGGAGGAAGCGAGGCCGCCGCGTGCACCCACGGTGGGTACGAACAGCTTGTGGTTCTTCTTGGAGTAGCCAACCTGGAACTGGCCGGGCAGACCCTGAATGATATTTGCGACGCTACCGGATGCATCCACGGTGCGGTGTGCCTCGGTGGAGGGGGTGGTGGTGTCGGTTGCCTTGGTGGTCTTGGTGGCGGTTGCCGGGTAGCCCTGGAACTCGCGGGTTTCGGGGGTGACCTGCTTGACCTCGGAGTTGTCGCCTGCGGTTGCGGTGACCTTGAACTTCAGGATGGAGTTCGCCTGAATATCGGTGGTCGCTGCGGGTACGTCGTTGCCCTGGCGGTCCTTGCCGGGCTTGCTGGTGACCTTGTCCGAGGTGCTGACGGTGCCGGTGGTGCCATCGAGCACGTAGGGCACGGTTGCGGTTGCGCCAGCCTGCTTGTCCACAGCGACAACGGAGCCGTTGGGCAGCACAACCAGGTCGTTTGCCTTGCCGCCGTTCATGGCGACCTCGGCAATCAGCTTGTCCGCCGCGCCGCCGTCAATCACGCCGACCTTGCCGGTGCCGAAGTCAGAGACGTACACGAGGTCGTTCGCCTCGTCGTTATCCAGGGAGAGCGCCTGGGTGCCGACCGGGATGAACTTCTTGAACTCGTGGGTGGTCGCATCGTAGATGGACACGCCGGAGTTCGCGCCCTTCACACCCTGGGAGGAGACGTAAATTTCGTTCTGGGAGTGGTCAATCGCGATGTCGGAGGGGCGAACCTCACCCTCAGCGTTGCCCTTGGTGTCAAAGGTGCTTTCCACCTTGAAAGTCTTGGTGTCGACGACGAAAATCTTGCCGCCGGTACGCTCGGGCACGTACAGCTTACCGCCGTCAACCAGGATGTTCATGCTGATGTAGCGGGTGCCGCCATCGGGTGCGCCCTCAAGCTGAATCTTCTCAACCTGCTTGGTCTTCAGATCGATAGCGGAGACGAAGAAGCGACCGGTGACGAACGCCTTGCCGGACTCGTGGTCGACGAGCACAGAACGGGGGTGCTCAATCCAGTTCGGATCGGTCTCCGCGATACCGGCGGTGGTCCAGGTCTGCTGCAGAGTTTCCTGGTCGTACACGGAAATGGAGTTGTCGGTGGTGTTGGTGACCCAGACAGTGCCGTCCACGTCGTCAACGGTGATGCCGTAGGCCGCATCGTACTGGTAGCCCTTGTCGTTCTTGATGATAGGCAGCTCGGCGACGGCCTCAATCTTCAGGGAGTTCGCGTCAATGCGGGCGATGGTGGAGACGTGCTTGTCGCGGTCCGCGGTGCCCGCAACCCAAATCTTGTTGGTCTTCTTAGAGTAAGCGACCTGGAACTGACCGGGCAGGCCCTGGGTAATCTTCGCCATGGCCTTGTCTGCGATGGTGCGAGCGTCGCTGCTCTGGCTTGCCGCCGGGGCGGGGTCCGCCGCGAACGATGCGGGGATGGTGGCAACGCCCGAGATTGCCAGTGCCAGCGAGCCAACGGCGAGGCCCTTGAATACCTTGCTCGATGCGAGGTTCATATGTATGTCCTTTATCGTGTGGGTGGCGTGTGAAGGGGTGCCTCTCCCCTGTTTGAGGGGCGGTGAGGCGCCGTGTTTTTCTGCCTTATGCGGCGGGTGTTTCGTGCACCCACAAGGAGTGAACTAGCCTTCACACAGTATTAAGTAAGGCAATCATTAATTTACCTTCTAGGTAATACTTACTTAGCTCCTAGGTTTTTGCAAGATTTCAGGTATATATGACGCAAAAATTTCACATGCCAGGCACAGCCTGTCGCTAAACCCGCACAACAAAACCCCCGCCTCCAGCAAAAGCCAGAAGACGGGGGTTTCACGCTACCCAGCGCGCAACGCCAGGGATAGCTAAAAATTAGGAGACATACGAGAAATCGGGGAACAGCAGGTTCTGCAGCTTGTAGCGGCGAATGAAGCGAGCCAGCTCCGCGCGGGTCGTCGGGGCGGTCGGCTTGAACTCACCCGAAGAGTCCAGCACGATATCGTTCGCGCCAGCCCACGCAACGTAACGGTGCAGCGGACCCGCACCCAGCACATCGCGGAAACGGGAGCCCAAGGCATCCTCCAGCTCAGAGAGCTGCACCTCGGTGTTGTACTGGTACAGCACCGCCGCCAGCTCCTCGTGCGAGATCGGGGCAGTCGGGTCGATGCGCTCGCCGCTAGCGATCGGTTCAGCAATCTTGCGGTCGCGCGCCCAGTGCAGGGCGTTCGCGGCGGGGCGGTCTACCGCATCCGCGTAGGGTGCGACTTCCGAGTTCTCGCTCACGCCGGGACGACCCGCCGCACGGTTGAGCAGGGCGATGACCTCTTCGCGGGTGACGGCACGGTCCGGCTCGAAGGCGCCGGTCTGCGGGTTGGGCAGCAGCCACTTCTTCTGGTTGGCCACGCGAATGTCGTCGGCGTAGGGGTGGTTGCCGGGCACGTCTTCGAAGGATGTCTTCAGGATCTTGGTTTCGGCCACGGGGATGCGTGCGGCGACCTGGTGGGCGATTTCCTGACCCCAGGGGTCGGTGCAGATATCCAGCTGCAGGGCGTGGTCCACACCCTCGGGCTGAATGAGTTCGATGGGGAACAGGTCGGTTCCCCTGAAGGTGTCTTCGCCACCGTTGAATTCGGGGGTGAGCGGCCAAGAGCGCAGGGTTTCGAAGGAGTTATCGCGCACGTAGCCGTGGCGCACGGTCAGGGTGGTGCCTTCGGCGAGGAGTTCACGCAGGCCGTGCGCGGTGTAGCTGACGGTCATTCCGTCTTCGGTGATGGTGGCGCGCTGGATGGTGAGGCGCGGACCCTTGGTCTCCTCGGCGGCGGCCGGGGACTCGGCGGTCTTGGGGGCTTCATCTGCGTTTGCAGCCTGGGCCTGCAGTGCGAGGGCGCCTGCTGCGGTGGCAGCGGAGGCACCCTTCAGGAAGAATCGTCGTGAGAGTCGATTGTTGAGGAAGGGCATGATTGTCCTATTCACTTGTCGTTTGAGTTGAGTGAGTTACGGGTGGCAGGAGGCGCGGCAATAGCGTGTGCGGTGAGTGAGGCCGATACGCGATTCCCTGTTGAGCGTGAGTGAGACGCGGAGGGTGAGTGCCGGGCGGATGCGCAGTGAGTGAGACCGGCGTGGTTCCTGACCCAGCTATCAAGAATACCTTAAGGTTCGAGTTTATTCGAGGGTTTGGCGAATTATGTGACGCTAGGGGGCGTGAGAATCATCAACCCGCCTCCCCGATTCAACCCGCAAGCCCCGAATCAATCTACAGCCCCTCAAAAGTGAATCGCGTTACAAATAGCACCGGTTTGGTGTGTTTTTGGCGTGTCTCTAGGCTCGAGAGTTATAGTTATTACAACCTTATCACCGTTGTGGTACCACTCAACGGCGAGCTAACACACCCATCCCAAAGGAGTTTTTGTGGATAAGGCACTTATCTTCTTCGCCAAGTCGCGTTACGCCGACCTCTTCGGCGTGGCACTGGTTATTGCCATCGCTATCGGGTCTGGATACCTGAACACCAACCTCGCCAAGTACGTTAACTGGGGCCCAATGACGAGCCTCATCCCCTTCGGCGTTATTTCCGTGATTAACGTGGGCATTTCAATGATGTCCACCCGCCTGACCGGCCGCCTCTCAAACGTCGGTAACGTGCTCGGCATTATTAACACGGCGTTGTCTGGCGCGATTGACTATATTCTGGGCAACAAGGCGGCAATCATCACCTACCCGGTGACTTTTATCGTGTACACCTTCGCAATTCGTAGGTGGCAGAACTCCGAACGCGGCAAGGCCATGGAACCGCCGACCGGCGCGAAGGGTCAGCTGATTATCGCCGGCATTGTGACGGGTTCGTTCGCGTTCTCCCTGACTGCGAACTATATCGGCTACCGCGGCCAGATGACCTTCCTGTTCTGGATCACGACCGTGGTGTTTGGACTGTCCCTGTCGGCCAACATTCTGAACGCCTTGAAGCTGACGATGCAGTGGCAGTTCTGGGCTCTGTACAACACCGTGCAGTGCGTGAAGGCGCTGACTCAGGGTAACTTTGCGAACGTCGGCAAGTACATTTTCTACATCATCAACAGCGTGGCGGCGTTCCTGCTGTGGACCCGCAACGGCACCGCGGCCAAGGAGGCGATGGTGGCGTAGGGGGCGGTTCCCTAGTTTTCGGGCGCTGACCTTTCTACCAGCTAACGCTAATGCATGAGGAGGCCCCTCGACCTGTAGCTTACTGCTGCGGGCCGAGGGGCTTTACCTGTGCCCCGCGAGTGCGGGGAATACGTTGAGAGCCTTTCAATATTGCCCTTGATATAGGGCTCATCCCCGCTCACGCGGGGAACACTGAACCGTCAGCTGCTGCACGCCACTCAGCGTAGGCTCATCCCCGCTCACGCGGGGAACACGGGATGAGAATGCCCAGGGTTTCGCCGTCCTGCGGCTCATCCCCGCTCGCGCGGGGGAACACAACTTGAACTTAGTCAGGTCGGGCGCTTCAGTGGGCTCATCCCCGCTCGCGCGGGGAACATCCCAGGTCACGCATCTCATCAGCCTTGAAGTCAGGCTCATCCCCGCTCGCGCGGGGAGCACAAAATTAACCCCGGTAACCCCGGCGGTTTCTGCGGCTCATCCCCGCTCTCGCGGGGAGCACCCATCACCAGGCTCACCAGAAATCACAATCGACGGCTCATCCCCGCTCGCACGGGGAACACGGACCGCGCTGTTTCACCCACTACGCCCCGCACGGCTCATCCCCGCTCGCGCGGGGAACACGAGGCTGAGGGGTAGCGGCATCCTTTGGCGGTCGGCTCATCCCCGCTCGCGCGGGGAACACGACGTACACTTCGCCCTCAGCCGCAGCTTCCGCGGCTCATCCCCGCTCGCGCGGGGACCACCATCTGGGCGGTCAACGTACCCAGTTGCTCCAGGGCTCATCCCCGCTCTCGCGGGGAACACCCGCGCACCTCACCGACCATGATGTTAGCCGAGGGCTCATCCCCACTCGCGCAGGGAACATCCTACTGCCCTTGCAGATTTCTGGGGTAAGGTCGGCTCATCCCCGCTACTGCGGGGAACATACCAGTCCGACGCGGCCGGACCAGTCGTCGCCAGGCTCATCCCCGCTCGCGCGGGGAACAATGGTCGCGCCAATCCCTCACCAACGCCCGGCCCGGCTCATCCCCGCTCGCACGGGGAACATCTTGCAATCCGCTAGCTGGTGCTTGCACAGCTCGGCTCATCCCCGCTCGCGCGGGGAACATGCCGCCGAGATGCTCCAAGCCTCCACCCGCGCCGGCTCATCCCCGCTCGCGCGGGGAACATTACGCCAAAAACCCTGTCTCCACCATCGCCAGCGGCTCATCCCCGCTCGCGCGGGGAACATGTCAGGGAAACCCGCGCTAGATGTGTACCAGACGGCTCATCCCCGCTCGCGCGGGGAACATATATAAGGAAAAATCATGTCTGCTTACACGGACGGCTCATCCCCGCTCGCGCGGGGAACATACGCGCTCGCGTCTCGCGACGATTGGCCGCGACGGCTCATCCCCGCTCGCGCGGGGAACATACATGTCTTCGTACACCGTATTTAAGGGCAACCGGCTCATCCCCGCTCGCGCGGGGAACATTCAATCAAAGATCGCTTGGTCTCTTCGTCCCACGACTCATCCCCGCTCGCGCGGGGAACATTCGGCGTTCTTCACGATAGTCGCTAGAGGGTTCGGCTCATCCCCGCTCGCGCGGGGAACATGAGCCGCAATCGGAAGAACGTCCTCAATTTTACGGCTCATCCCCGCTCGCGCGGGGAACATGCCGCGTCCACTATTGAGCAGGCGCAGGCGCGCGGCTCATCCCCGCTCGCGCGGGGAACATACCACCGGCACGCCGTGCATAGTCGCCGGAGGCGGCTCATCCCCGCTCGCGCGGGGAACATGTC
>NZ_KV797970.1:218825-219043 GCF_001809565.1 Rothia sp. HMSC072B03 | reverse complement strand
GGCGGCTCATCCCCGCTCGCGCGGGGAACATGTCCAGGGCGAGCGCGGCGCGGGTCTTCATGGCGGCTCATCCCCGCTCGCGCGGGGAACATCGGCGGCACCTATCTTCCGCGCATGGCTGCCGCGGCTCATCCCCGCTCGCGCGGGGAACATTGCTTCAGCTCGGCTCGGGAGATGAGACCGTCCGGCTCATCCCCGCTCGCGCGGGGAACATCTCA
>NZ_KV797970.1:203151-218725 GCF_001809565.1 Rothia sp. HMSC072B03 | reverse complement strand
CGGCTCATCCCCGCTCGCGCGGGGAACATCTCATCAAAAATCTCATGCATGAGTTCGGGTCCGGCTCATCCCCGCTCGCGCGGGGAACATAAGAAATCCCAGGTTGTGTTGAGTCAAGAGTTCGGCTCATCCCCGCTCGCGCGGGGAACATAGAAGGAAGCGAAACACCACGGCGCTTCAGCTCGGCTCATCCCCGCTCGCGCGGGGAACATAAAACCCCTATAATTCATTGTGTTCTCTGACACGGCTCATCCCCGCTCGCGCGGGGAACATCCGGTTAGGCTGATTTCTAGGGCGTTGCACCCCGGCTCATCCCCGCTCGCGCGGGGAACATCCGCCGCGACTCGTCCACAGCGAGACAGTCTTCGGCTCATCCCCGCTCGCGCGGGGAACATCGCGGCCGCTTCGCCGGTGCCTGGCGTCGCCGCGGCTCATCCCCGCTCGCGCGGGGAACATTTAGTGAGGGATGTCACACCAGGTTCGAGCGCCGGCTCATCCCCGCTCGCGCGGGGAACATCAGCATGAGGCGGCCATGTGGCGCAAGACGGCCGGCTCATCCCCGCTCGCGCGGGGAACATAGGCGGATAATATTCGCGGCCTGGCGGTTCACCGGCTCATCCCCGCTCGCGCGGGGAACATTCCACGCCCGGGATAGCCTGGCCATTGGTCGACGGCTCATCCCCGCTCGCGCGGGGAACATTCTTCATCTTCGGACTCATCCTCTCACTCCTCCGGCTCATCCCCGCTCGCGCGGGGAACATGATTCTACCCACCGGCAAGTACGCACGCGCTGCGGCTCATCCCCGCTCGCGCGGGGAACATATACCGGCGGCGATGACATTTCTCAATGCGCGCGGCTCATCCCCGCTCGCGCGGGGAACATTACCGTCCGTCGGTACTCAGCGCGAATATGTGCGGCTCATCCCCGCTCGCGCGGGGAACATTTAATCTTATCGTCACTCGCATCATGCGAAAGCGGCTCATCCCCGCTCGCGCGGGGAACATGGTCAAAAAGAAGCGCCTGCGTAATCAGTTGCTGGCTCATCCCCGCTCGCGCGGGGAACATGGTTAGCTACTTCGTGGCTAATGAGTGGACTTCGGCTCATCCCCGCTCGCGCGGGGAACATCGGAAAACGGAACCGATAATGTCCGTAACAGTCGGCTCATCCCCGCTCGCGCGGGGAACATAGGATATGTCTACCAAGATTGGCGGCGCTATCCGGCTCATCCCCGCTCGCGCGGGGAACATTTCTGGTGGTTGTTGGCCTTATCGTCGGTGGCCGGCTCATCCCCGCTCGCGCGGGGAACATGTCTCAGAACGCACCACCCATAGACCGAACGCCGGCTCATCCCCGCTCGCGCGGGGAACATTTTAATGACGGCGTGAAGATTGTCGGCGACATCGGCTCATCCCCGCTCGCGCGGGGAACATGCTAAAGCCCACTCTTGATAATGTGGGCCGTGCGGCTCATCCCCGCTCGCGCGGGGAACATGACCAGCAGGATAACGCCCACTACCCGCTGCTCGGCTCATCCCCGCTCGCGCGGGGAACATCTGATTCGGTGCTCCATTGCGCCCTTTATCTCCGGCTCATCCCCGCTCGCGCGGGGAACATGAAGAGCGTTACGGTGCAGAGGTGCCGCTGGACGGCTCATCCCCGCTCGCGCGGGGAACATATCTGTCGAGTCATGCGCATAATTTACGCCTTCGGCTCATCCCCGCTCGCGCGGGGAACATGGCGGCACCTATCTGCCGCGAATGGCGACCGCCGGCTCATCCCCGCTCGCGCGGGGAACATCTCATACATGAGCTCAGATACAGCGTTGGAATCGGCTCATCCCCGCTCGCGCGGGGAACATTAATCTGAAAACAATCACGAAAGCGCACAAGCCGGCTCATCCCCGCTCGCGCGGGGAACATCGCTTGTCTACCTACAGCGCCTGGATACGGGGCGGCTCATCCCCGCTCGCGCGGGGAACATCTTGGAGTGGTGATGATTACATTGACGGTGTTCGGCTCATCCCCGCTCGCGCGGGGAACATCTTATCCCTCCAACGAGACTGCTGCTCCGTCACGGCTCATCCCCGCTCGCGCGGGGAACATGCTTGCTGACATGGGGTTTTACCCCCTACATCAGCAAAATAGAATCACTTTGGAGCCAGAGCCTGACTCCAGAATACACGATAAACAGTAGCCCCTAACCACGACGAGCACGGCGATACCTACTCGCCTTACTCCACCCAGATTTCGGCACAACCTTACGAACCACCGGCCGATAAATCAGCTTCACACCCTCAAAATCGATTGGCTCCCAGTCCGCATTATTCACTCGAAACTCAAGCCGCTGCTCATTATCCGCCGGAAACACCATAGTCGCCCGACCAGTACCACCCGACTCCAGCACACGCGCCCACAACTTCTCACGAATCCTGGCACTCACACGTCCCACAAACACCCCAGGATTAATCTCCAAAAGCCACTTCGTCAAATCACCACGAAGACTTACCGGACAAGCGGACAACACAATCACAATCATGACTCATCCCCAGAAAAGTTCGCACGCGCCGCAGTGCCTCCCGTGTATTCATCCCACAAAAGCATCTCAGTACTATCAAGCATCTCCTCAGGAACCTCCTCAGCCAGCAAAAGCCGCTGAATATCCCGCACAACCCGCTCCATCACCTTCTCAGAACGAATACGGTCACGCACCGCCCTACGCGTCACAGACCCAATATCCATGCCCTCCGTATAGCCAGCAACCACCTCGAACGCAGCAGGAATCGTAACCTCCGCCTTATACAAATCAGCAACGTCATACACAAAAGAAGAAGCATGACCCGTATGCACAAAACCCAGCCCAGGAGCACACCCCAAAGACACAATCGCCGCATGAACAATCCCATACAACGCAGCATGAGCAGCCGACAACGCCTGATTAATCGGCGACCCATCACCAAAATTATTCGGATCATACTCACGACGCTCCCACGGAACACCAGTCCGCTCAGACCACTGCCTATAAACAGAACGCACCCTCGCCCCTTCCCTACCACGCAGCTGCTGCATCGTCAGCTCGCTCGTATCCTCACCAGGAAAACGCCACTGATACATCATGCGCGCCACAGCCAAACGGCTCCGCGTATTCGACACCAACTTCGCCTGAGCAATCAACAGACGCGAAGAACGCGCCACAGACTTACCGCTCGCATAATAACGAACACCCTGCTCGCCAACCCACACCACCGTAGTACCGCACTCCCCCAACAAAGCCATCGCCTGATGAGTAATACGAGTACCCGGCCCCAACAGCAAAGCGCTCAAGCTCGCGGCAGGACAATGAACCACGCCCTCTTCCTTCACAAACGTCACCGCACTATCTGCACGGGAAATCGTCGCATGCTCCACATACACAAAACTCAAACGGTCAGAACTGCGAAACAGCTCAGACGAGCTCGGAGGAACAGCCCCCTGCATGATCTTCTCCTATGAACATCAACGTGCCACCATCGGCACAAAATATGAGTGAATAAAGAAGGGCGGGGCACCATCACGCAGGACAGTCCCCCGCCCTTCACCCGCGTTACCTAGCGGGACAGGGGCGCCAAGGTCAGAAGGCCCATACCGTACGCCTTGCCCCTACCCATACCGGAGAGCAGAGACTTACGGAACAGCTCAACATCAGTGATGCGAAGAGCACCATCAAACTGAGCCTTACGGTGAGTCACCTTACCGACCTTACCTTCAGCATTACGACGAGCAAACGCAAGGTCCTGACGAGAAGAAACCAACGGGCACTCCCCAATATCCTGACCCTCAACCGCGGGAATTACTTCAAACCCCCACTGCGGAGCACGCTCACGAATCCACGCCCGCTGCTGCTCAGCCGTCACATGCGGGAACACCTCTCGCTTACCCGTCTGCTTATTCGTGTGACGCTTCACCGGGTTCGCGGCGAGACGGAAAGCCCACTCCTGGCCGTTCTCCAGCTTCGCCAGCAGGCGACCATAATGAGCGCTCTCACCAGGGCGAGTCTGCCAACCAGCCTGCTCCACAAGAGCCGAAAAATCAGGCTTCTCAGGACTCAACATATACAAAGTCGGCGCATGCTGAGACTCATCCAAACGCCACAGAATACGGCTCTCAGAATAGTCCGTATCCGGCGGCAAAGTCGCCATCACAGCGGCATGCATCGCCTGCGGGCTACGCAGCAGCTTCCACGCACCACGACGCTGCGGATTAATCATGAAACGAGAAAAATACGTCACGCTTCCATCACCGCCTTCATGTAATCAGGCTCAGAATCCTGGGCAGAAGGGCTCTTCGCAGAAGCCCCTTCCTCCCCGTTCTGTGCAAGCTGATCGTCCTTGATATTTACGAGAACAGGCTCAACCGACACAACCTCACGCGAAGCATACTGACGATGCTCCGAGCTGAAACTCACCGGAATATCCCGCACCAAATCGCCGCGCTCACCGGGCAACGCATCACGCAGGATACGCAACGCTACCGGGCTAGGAAAATCCTTACGACGATACTCAGGCACCTGCCATTCCAAGGAACGCAGAGCCTCCTCGGCGGGCTCCTCACGAATACCCAAAACAAGGTCGTAACCAGCCGGGCATGCGCGCCGCCCAAGATACAGAGGATATACGGGCTTCTTCAGCGCAGACTCGATAGTCTCCAACTGTTCACGTTCACCTTCCAGAGCCACCACAAAAAAAGCATCCGAAAGGTACATGCGGGTCGAAAGAGAAGCCGCACCATTCGGGTTCTTAGCCCAGTTCTTAGCGGTCTGATAGTCACGAATCAGGGCACCCGGGGCATCCGTACGAACCGCGAACTTCAACGAAGCCAAATCGTCAACCGGTTCGTTACGCGAGCGCCCCAGGGCTGCAGCGACCATTCCAATCACGCCAGACTTGCTCGGCTCATGACCAGCATCACGGCGACGGAAACGGCTCTGAGTACCCCATGACTGCAACGGCCCGCTCATCTTCAAGAGCAGGGTAGGCATTAGGACTCCTGAGAGGTGAGAGCAGTCAGCTGAGCCTCCAGGGAATCAAGCAGACCCTTCAGAGAAACAGACTCGCCCAGACCAGCCAGTTCTTCCTTGAGGTCGCCCAGAGCCAGAACATACGATGCGACCGGCTCATAACCATACGCTTCCTCAATGTTCTTAGCCTCAGATGCGAGCGCACGAGCAGCGGCCACACGACGACCCTCAACCTCAGTAATAGCCTTCTCGAAGGCGTTCACATAGGAGATAGGGCGGTCGTCACGAACAGTCACGATAACCGCGTCAGGCAGGGTACGCGCAGCGAAAGAATTCTGCTTACCGGTAGGCATGGAGTTGATGAAGGAACGGACAAACGCCAGGGTTGCCTCGACGCTTGCAGAAGCATCACCCAGGTTAGTGTTCAGTGCATCCAGGTTGATGTTGGCGTAGCGGTAGAAGGTGCTTGCCGCCATCTCAACGGTGCCAATCATGCCTGCGCCGGTAGCGTCATCAGAAGAACGAACGACGTCATCCACCGCGGTGTAGTAATCGAAATCGGGTTCAGAGCCGTGAACGCTCAGGGCGTGTGCTACCTGGCACGCGGCGTCAACATTGAAGTCAGCGGCTTCTGCCAGCATACGACCGAAGAGAGCAATATCAACACTGTGGTTGGTGTCGAGGATTTCCTTAACATCCTTAGCAACGAGCTTCTCGCCGTTAGCATCAATAATTGCCTGTGCCAGCTTATCAATCTGCTGGTTGCTCAGCAGAATCAAATAGCCAGAAACAGCACGGCCTGCTTCTTCGTCTTCCTTCTTCTTCGGCTTCTCCAGCTTAATCTTTGCCGCCTTGAATGCCTCAACGACAGCCTTCTCAGCCTGATCAGCATCAAATTCGGGTGCAAGATCCAGGATGCGCGCCACTACCTTGTCAGCAACCAGACGAGTACGTACGCCCAGCTTCGAGCGGTCAAGGTGCGATTCAAAATCGCGGCGAATAACGGACTTCCAAGCCTGGCTGGAAACACGCTGACGCTGAACGCCACCGAAGAAAGCGGACTTAGGGCTGCCGGTGTCGTCACGGTTAATGTTCGACGGGGGCAGGGTCTGCAGGGCGTGAATATCGACGAAAATAGTCATGATGTTTTCCTTCTTTCAGGAGTGATAGTTACTTAGTGGTTTTGTTCGCAACAGCGCGAACGGGGATAAGTCCGTAGGAGAAGTCGCGGTTCCAGCGGTACAGAACCTTCTGACGCGTCATGGGGTTCAGAAGATACATGTAGTCCACGGCGAATCGGCCGTAGTCAAAGGCAATACCTTCGGAACGGAGCAGAGTAATCAAGCTACGCAGGTAATGCTGGCGAGCATTCTCCGTCTGCGCGGTCAACAGAGAGTCAAGACGCTTCTTCATCGAAGAAGTAGTCTGGCTGACCAAACGGCCGACTGCCTGGCCGAAAGAAACACCCGCAACATGCATGGGCTGATTCTGTGACTGCTGATGCAGGGCAAAAAGAGTCAAAGCAGTGTATGCTGCGTTCTCCGCGTTACTCGGCTGGTCACCCTTGCCACGGTACTCTTCGGGGATACCTTCAGTACCGTCTTCCTTCTCCAGAACGAATCCCCAAAGCTCGGGATGAGCCAACGGCGACTCGCCCGTTCCACGGCGAAGCTTCGCCAGCTGTGCAGTAGCAGACGAAACGCCGCTACTCTTCTGGTGGTAAAGGCGCATCACCTTTGCAGCAATAAACTGCTGCAGGTCATTCTGCGCAGTACGGTCACTCATTCGTGTCCTCCTGAGGTGAGTGAGAGGTGGAGGCTTGATAAGCCAAAGGGATGATTTTACGCAGACGCGCATGGAGCTGTCGTTCTGCGTGAGCAACGCTGTAAAGAACTTCGTTTCCCGAAAGGTCCTTACCGAAGAAACCGAGCATCGCCTTGGGCCCTGCACTATCGATAAGGATGTTCGCTTCGTGCTGGATGGCGGTACGCACCAGACGCTGCCATTCTTCCTTCTTGGTGGAGATATCCTCTGTAGCTCCCTGGTCTGCAAGCCAGAGGCGGAAAGACTCTTCCATACGGTTAAGTACGGCTTCGGTAGCGTCTGCGCGGAATTCGTATTCCCTGCCTGCGGCACGCAACAAATTACCCGCAAACTGTCCCAGTGCAATTGCCGCGTCCATGGTTGCTTGAATATTTTCACGCACCATCTGCGAGGCGCTCACGCCTTCATCAGTCAGCAGAGAAAGCTCAATGGTCATCGAGTCAGAAATAATGTTCTCAATCACGGCACTCTGGTTGCCGTACTCAACGCCTACCAGCTGAACCTGCACCTCTGCATCAGTCGGGAAGTACCTTCCCGAACCCAGCTGACGAATCACAGGAGCAGGCTTATTCTGCTTCTCAGATTCCAGGGTAAGACGAGTCAGCAGAGCATCAGCGCCACGCCACAAGGTACGTTCAGCCGAATGAGCCTGAGGCATCCACACCTGTTCAGTCTTCGACGACTGATTCTTGCTGTAGCGATAACCTGTCAGAGGGTCAGTATAGGTATTACGGTCAAACCACTTGTCGCCATTAGCAACAAGAACCGAAGTTACGCGTTCGCCATCATGATGCAGACGGATACGACGTGACTGCCAGGTCAGAATCTCGCACATGCCGCTCGCGGGCACCGGCTGATCCTTATACTGAGCCGCAGGACCACCAGTGTACGCACGCGGTGCTGCGGTATCAGGCTCAGCACGCTCCCATACCGGGAGGTCAAGCGCAAACGAGTCATCATCAGTCAGCTGCTCATAGTCGAGGCTGTACAACAGGGTTTCCATCATGTTGGCACCGTGAACAATCACTTTACCGGTCGTGCCGTACCACCCAACACCCAGAGGATAGCCCTTACCACCCTTAACACGGGGGTCGCCTACCGCGCCAGATTTAATACCCGAGTAGTCCCAGGCTTGAATCGTCAGCAGGTAGCGCGCAGCCTCGGCAAAGCTCAGAGAATCCAAGGTCTTTTCAGCGCGAACCGAGAAGTACTCACTCTCCGAGTCCAAAAGCAAGCGGCTAACGGGTTTGGTGTCTCCCTTAGCCGTGTGCAAATCATGCACCTGCATAAAGGGGCGGTCACCGCCTACCAGCCAGAAACGGTCCTTGAAAATTTCAAGGTATCCCAGAACAGCAGTCAGGTTATTAGCGTCGGACTCACGCATCTGGCGAGTCCAAGGAGCCGCGCCACCAGAGCTCTTAACGCCTTCGCTAAGAAAAGTGGCGCGCGCAAAGATAATGAGCGCAACACCCAAGATTGCAACATCGGTTAGCGGATTATCCGTTTGAATTCGGTCAATCTCATACACCCGCTTGAAGAAATCATGGAGTGACAGCTCAGCAACCTCGCCCGTTTTCAGTCGAACCGGGATCCATGCTTCATCAACAAGATTGAAGCGGGGTTCTTCCAAGCTAGCCATTCTCACTCCTTTCATCATCGAAATCAGCTCACTGTCGAGTGACGAATGAGCAGTCATAAAAATGGTTTCTAGTCCACAATGGGAGTGGACCATTAATTTAGCCTTGTCAGGGGGCTCTTGGTGGGCCTCCAGTGGCTTGATAATTCCACTATAGGAGCATCAAGAAGGTTAAGTCAAGTAAATCTAACAATTTATTAATACCTTTGATATTTTTAACGTGTAGAGTAAAGCTGGAAGCAACGGAAGCAGAATCCCCGCTCACGCAGGGACCACATCAACCAATTTTATAAATACTGGCTCATCCCCGTCTGCTTCGGGGAACATACACCTCGCACCGCAGCGAGGTACGCACTAGTCTACCGTCTAAGGAGAATCATGGCACCCGCCCCTGAGTATCTTTCAACACCTGAAACGGCATCGTTCTGGGCAAAAACAGGAGACAAGGACTCCCCCACCCGCGGCCTCTCCCTCGTCCAACACATGCTCGACGCTGGTTCTGTTGCCGCCCGGCTCTGGGACACATGGCTCGCCCCCGGTCTGCAGAAGCGATTCAGTGAGCACCTCCACCTTTCAATGGAAGATGCGCGCGCGCTCGTATGTTGGCTCGCCGCCACCCACGACATGGGCAAAGCAACCCCCGAATTCTCCGGGCAGCTCGATGCGCGACGCGACGAAAACCTCGCCGTGTACCGTCAGCGTATCGAGCAGCAGGACTTTGAGTTCCCCGAAGATCTTGTCACTCCCACTAGCGGCTTGCGATGCCCCCACAGCAAGTACAGCCAGAGCATCCTCATTCACCTGCTCACCAGCAACATTGAGGGCATGCCGCGTGAAGTTGCTGAAACTCTCGCGAGTATCTCCGGCGCGCACCACGGCACACCCGCAGACTACATGCCTGCATCCACTGAATTGAGCAATGTCATTTTAGAGCGCCTCTCCCCCAAGTGGCGTGCTGCTTGGCAGGAACTCTATGACATCACCCTGGAACGCTTTGGCGCATCCTCGGCATTGCAACAGCTAGCACAGCACGGACAGACTATCCCCGTCTCCGTGCAGTTCTGCATTACCGGTTTCGTCATCATGTCAGACTGGATTGCCTCAAACCCTGATTTCTTCCCCATGGGCACCTTCGGCTCAGCCGAACAGGAACAGCGAGCGCGCGTCGGCTGGCAGGCTCTCGGGCTTGAACAGCGCTGGATTGCAGCGCTGGATACCAACCCCGGCACCCCTGCAACTGACCTCTACGCATCCCGTTTTGGGTGGAGCAACCCGACCCTACGCCCCATGCAGGAAGTCGTAGTCGAAGCGGCACGCTCCATGCAAAGCGGCGGCATGATGTGCATCGAAGCGCCCATGGGTCAGGGTAAAACTGAAGCCGGTCTCATCGCTGCTGAGTTCCTTGCGCAGGCGACCGGTCGCACCGGTGTAGCCTTCGCGGCACCGACTCAGGCGACCTCCAACGCTCTCTTTGACCGTGTTATCGAATGGGTGAAGTACCAGACAAATAACGTGGCGCAAGAACAGGGCGGGCCTATTGAGCCGCACTCCATGTTCCTGGGGCACTCCAAGAACCGGTTCAACAAGTCCTACGAGGCGCTCTCTAAGGCAGATATTTTCGACGAATCTTCCATCCCCGGGCAAGAAAACAACCGAAAAACGCTACGCCCCGGAACGTCCCTCGCGCGACACAGCTGGCTCAGCGGTACCAAGAAGGGGCTCCTCTCCAGCTTCGTTGTGTGCACCATCGACCAGGTGCTCATGACCGCTCTGCAAGCAAGGCATGTGATGCTCCGACACCTCGGTCTTGCTTCCAAGGTCATCATCATTGATGAGGTGCACGCCTACGACGCATACATGAGCAAGTACCTTTCCGCTGCGCTCTACTGGCTGGGGCAGATGAATGCGCCGGTCATTCTCATGTCGGCAACCCTACCCTCAGCTACTCGCAATGATCTGATGAAGAGCTACGCCAAGGGTCTAAAGGTTGGAGCAGAACCGAACAAGGCAACTGCTTCTGTTTCTGCGCCGCAGGATAATGACATGATGGCTCGAATGATGGCTAAGCTTGCGAAGACTCAAGCACCTCCAGCACCTGCCGTGACTGAAAATTCTCCTCTTGATTTGGATTACCCCGTCGTCCACACGCTTACCGCCGAAGACAATGGAACTCCCAAGAAATGGAAGGTTGAACAGCCCGTAGAGCAAACCGAAATCGAGCTGAAACTCATTGACGACAGCCCCGAAAGCGTCCTGAACGTGCTCGAACCGCTCGCCAATGACCACGGATGCGCCGCAGTCATCTGCAACACCGTTGGACGAGCCCAGGAGATGCACGCATTCCTGAGTGAACAGTTCGGTGAAGAGCACGTCATCCTCACTCACTCTCGCTTTACCGCCACGCACCGCGCCGAACAAGAAGAAATTCTTGTCTCCAAGCTCGGCAAGAAGGCACACTACAGCAAAGCTGACGGGGAGGATTCCTCGCGCCCGCACCGCCTCATTGTGGTGGGTACGCAGGTCATCGAACAGTCGCTTGACCTGGACTTTGACGTAATGGTTACCGACTTCGCGCCGGTTGACCTGGTGCTTCAGCGCATGGGACGTCTACACCGTCACGATAGCCGCAGCAGCTCAGAACGCACCCCCGCATACCGCAAGCCGGTGTGCTACGTGCGAGGAGTTGAAACGTTCGGCTCACACGTTGAGGCACCCGACTTCCCGCGTGGATCCAAGGCAGTCTATGAGCCGATGATCCTGCTCAGCAGCTACGCGCAGCTTCTCCCCCACTTCGACGGTGAACCTATTCGAATTCCTGCGGACATCAGTCCACTGGTGCAGACGGCCTATCAGGAAAATGCGTCTGCTGAGATTCCTAGTGCCTGGGCAGAAGTCTTTGAAAGTGCCAAGCAGGAGCATAAGAAAGGTAAGGACCAAGCCGAAGTCCGAGCTGAAGGCTATCTGCTCTGTGCACCTCAGCGCGCACAGTACACCATGGCGGACTGCATGAATCGCCTCCTTAAGCCTGACGATTTGCGCTTCTCTGACGAGCAAATCGGCGAGGCAAAGGTCCGCGACACCGACGCATCCCTGGAAGTTATCGCAATCGTTGTGGAACGGAACCAACCGGGCAATCCCAATAGCGCGATTAAAAGCTACCGGCTTTTGCCTTCCATCAACGGCACAGACGAGGCTGAATCTCTTCGCTTTGACGCTTCAGCCGATGACCCGCCGACTTATTGGCAGAGCATGCAACTTGCGGCTTCATCGATTCGACTCCCCTACCAATACTCAGATGCACCCAACCACCGCATCAAGGGTAGGATACTCCGATTCGACGCCGCACTCGACCAGCTGGAAAAGGAACGCATCGAAAACTGGCAGAAATCATTCATGCTGGAAGGGCAGCTCATCCTGCCCTTTGAAGAGATCGAAGCAGGCGTATACTCGTATGCCCTCTGTGATTACGAGCTGGTGTACACCGCCCAGCTAGGCTTGCAGAGCATCGACCCCAAGAATAAAAACTAGCCAAGACAAACAAAGGCCCCCACCGGATCCTCTCGTGGAGCATCCGGCGGGGGTCTTCACTATATAAACTTTTCGGCGCAGTCCACGCATTCACACTGCGCGGTTTCACAGCGTCAGGCGGCGGCTACTCAGATTCGCCGAGCATGCCTTCACGAGCCAACGCAGTCAAACGAGACACCGCGCGGAAATACTTCTTCTGGTAACCACCGGCCAGCATCTCCTCAGTAAACACCTTGTCAAAAGGCACACCCGAAGAAACAATCGGCAGGTCCTTGTCATACAGGCGGTCGGCCAGCACCACAAAACGCAACGCCACCGACTGCTCAGTAATCGGGCGAACATCACGCCACGCAACACCCTGCAGACCGTCAATCAGCTGACGGTAACGCGAAGGGTGCACCTTCGCCAGATGCTCCACCAGGTCCGCGAAGTTATCGACGCCCACCGTCTTACCGGCGAACACCTCCTCAACCTTCGCGTCAAACTCGGCGTCTGCTACAGGCTCCGGTGCGGCGGGCAGGCCACGGTGACGGAAGTCCTCACCATCCACGCGGTGCACCTCAAACTGCGAAGCAAGAACCTGAATCTCACGCTTAAAGTCCTCCGCCGCGAAGCGACCCTCGCCCAGGGCACCCGGCAGAGTATTCGAAGTCGCCACAAGCTTCACGCCGGCATCGGCCAGCTCACGCATCAGGCGGGACATGAGCACCGTATCGCCCGGATCGTCCAGCTCAAATTCGTCGATGCACACCAGCTTGTAGCTGCTCAACGCCTCAACCGTCTTACGGAACGTCAGCGCACCCACCAGGTTCGTGTACTCCACGAACGTGCCGAATGCCTTCGGGCCGTCCACGTAATGCCACAGCGAAGCCAGCAGGTGGGTCTTACCCACACCAAAACCGCCGTCAAGGTACAGGCCGGCCTTCGAAGTGTCCTTCTTCTTACCGCCAAAGAGTCGACCAAAGAAGCCGCCGCCGGAGCCGCCGCCGTTAATCTTGTCGCCAAAATCCTTGAGCTTCTGCACCGCCTCAGCCTGCGAAGGCTGGTTCGGGTCGGGGATATAGGTGTCGAACGAAACCTCTCCAAAACGCTCTGACGGGCGGAAACCTGCCAGCAGCTCATCGGCAGACACGCGCGGGATGCGGTCGGTCAAATGTACGGTCGTGGTGGGCACAAAAACTCTTTTCTTCAGTGACGGCGATGTGACTTTCGTTTTAAGTGTAGTACTGCCTAACACCCCGCGTGAGCCGCATGAGTTGCCCGCCACATTATGAGTAAGGCGATGCGCCGGATGCAGTTGGCAGGTCTGAGAGGTCGAGGTTGCCTCGCCCCCTCCCCCAATACCCTCTGAACCAACACTTCTCTCAATCAACACACTCCGAAGACCTACTTGATAGCGAAAGTATTCCAATATCTATATCTAAACTTCACAAACTACAAAAGACTGCAAAAGATGGCAAACATCCTGTAAGGTGGTCTCAGGACCCAAAGCGATGCACCGGTGCATCGACAGCATGGAATACCTAGCCAGAACACTTTCGAGGCACGTCGCCGTACCTACAGAAACATTCTCGACTAGCACATACACACCATCACCGACGATTGGAGCACCCAATGGGACCTGAATCCGCTTTGACCCGCCGCGCGTTGCTGAGCGGCGGCGCACTCTTCGGCCTGACCGGACTGCTTGCGGCATGCGGTCAGGAGGCCGCTAATGAGGCTACGGGCTCGACTTCTTCCGCCACGCCGAGCGAGACCGCTACGGCCTCGGCTTCGGCTACCGAGGCGTCTTCAGCCTCAGCTACTCCGAGCCCGGTCATTAACCGCGGCTACTCCGGTGGCTCGAAAGCCCCCGATGGTGAGTACCGCAAGGCGGACGGTTACGGCCCAGCCCAAAATGTCCCCAAGCCCCGCAATGAGCCTGCGCAGTACCCTGAAACCGAAGAGGGTCTCATTCACATGATGGAAGACTGGCTGGTTGCCCACAACTACGGTACACAAACCGGTGACTGTTCTTATGCCTATAAATATATTACGCAAGAAACAGAAGAATATAAATCATACAAATATTTGGAATCTCTTTATAGTCGCGGAGGATGGATTATTGGAGGACTGGAATCTTATCAGTCTGAAGGTTCTCTGATTTATGATAGCCAGAAGAAAAATTACCGAATGAAGTTTCGTATCCTGTGGTCAACAGTCACATATGTAAATCCTGATGGCCATCTCGAAATGGATGCTAATACGGATACGAAAAACGATTCTTTTTACTTTCTGTTTACGTATTCTAATGGATATTGGAAGATTGTAGGTTCTGAAGATGTGGAGCAAAAATGAAATCCTTCATGAAGAATATTAAGAATATAAATATTATTCTGTACGCTTCTATTTTTGCAGTAAATATGACGTGTAGCGCTCCGATTGCAATGGCAGCTGAATGTACGAGTCAAAATTCTAATGGCCATTGCATTAAGGTACCTGGGGAGAATCCCCCATCGAAAGATAACCACACGAAGCGTTCCAGAACTACTGACCATTCTCGACAGGTAGACATTTCAGACGGTAATACTGCCTCCACGACTTCAGTGGAAGCATCGCGGCAGGCCTGGGATAAAGAACATCCTAAAACAGTTGACGGTATGGGGCAGGTCTACCATATGACCTCCCACGCCGCGCGCAGAGCGGGCGATGCTGAATGCTACTCCGAGGACCAGCGTCCGGGTAAACCCATACGCGTCCTAGAACAACCCGCAACCGGCGAAGCTGCAAACTACAACCTAAAAACCGGGTTCTCAACATACTGCCAACCCAACGATACTAAAACCCTCACCCCCACCAACCCCAAAGAAACCCCCAAAGGTCCCACTATCGAAGAAATGCTCCAAGAAATCGAGGACCAATTCGCTAACACCAATATCCAGGCCCCCAAACTAAAACAGTCCTACAACCTTGGCTCTGGTCAGGGCGAAGACAACCCCAACGTCTATAAGAATCAGGCCGTCAACTTCTACGTCGACGCACCCACCGCACGTTGGGAAGGCGACCTCATGATCGGCCACGTAGAAATCGAATCCTACCCCACCCAAATGACCATCCAATACGGCAACGGTGACGAGGATACTTTCTACACCATGGGCAAGCCGGTTAGCAGGGCACGCGGTGAAGAGTCACGCAAGACCGCGACCAGTTATGTGTATAAGCGTTCGGGTAATTTCCATGCCTACGCAACGGTGTCTTACTCTGGTCGTTTCCGGGTGAACGGCGGCGACTGGCAGGCCCTGGATGTCGTGTTGACGAAGGAAACTGTCGACCCGCTACTGATTCGTGTGTGGTGGGTTGATGTGGGACGCGTCGGCGGCACCTGCGATGAAGACGACACTCGTTGGGGCTGCAAGAACGACCCCACCATGGGTAAAAAGGATAACCCGAACCCGCGCCTACGCAAGGCTGACATCCGTACCGGTCAGCGCTGGCATCTAAACGATAGCGGTGACGGGGATACGGAGTATTCGTTGCATCGTGACTGGCCCGACATGTAAAGTCCGCCGCGGGTCTTACGTTGAGAAGCCACATGTTTGCCGAGAAGCCACTTC
>NZ_KV797970.1:55280-203051 GCF_001809565.1 Rothia sp. HMSC072B03 | reverse complement strand
AGAAGCCACATGTTTGCCGAGAAGCCACTTCTTTGGTGGCTTTTCGAAACACATGTGGCTTCTCATCTATCGGGGTTCTTCCCTTCGGTTGGTTAGTCTTCCGGTTTCTAACCAGCCCCCCCATCTCTTCACACACCACACCGATATGAGGAATACAATTCCATGACTTCCAACCTTTTTACCCGCCGCGCAATGCTGAGCGGCGGCACCCTTCTGGGTCTTGGTGCCCTGCTTGCGGCATGCGGCCATCAGGCAAATAACGAGGCGGCAGCCACCACCTCCGCAGCGCCGAGCGAAACCGCCTCGGCGTCTGCGGCAGCATCTAACGCTACTTCTGCTTCCGCTACTCCGAGCCCGGTCATTACCCGCGGCTATTCCGGCGGATCAAAGGCACCCGACGGCGAGTACCGCAAAGCTGATGCATATGGTATAGCTCAAAACGTCCCTCTTCCGAAGGCTAAGCCGCAACAGTACCCTGAAACCTTTGCTGGTCTTCGTGAGATGATGACCGATTGGGTCAGAGCCCGTAACTACGGTATTCAGACCGGTGACATGCAGTATGTATGGCCCTATATGCTGGATACCTACGAGAAGGATATTAAGTTCCTCAAGGATATCGAAGGCCTTTATCAGCGCGGAGGCTGAGGTGGCGCGTTCCCCGGGCTGGGTCTGCATTCCTACTTTCTATTTTATTTTTCTAACAAATAAGATTATAATAAGGAGTGTTTATTTTCGGAGGTTTTTATGTCATTTCTATCAAAAAATTGGGCAGGATTGTCAGTCTGTCTGATCATTTCTATCATCTCTTGGGTTTTAGGAGGATTTCTGCCTGTTGTGGGAGCACCTGTTTTCGCCATTTTTATCGGAATGATTCTCCATCCCTTTCTCGCTTCCTATGCACAACTGGATGCCGGTTTGACTTATAGCTCTAAAAAACTGCTTCAGTATGCTGTTATTTTGCTTGGGTTTGGACTCAATATCTCACAAGTTTTCGCAGTTGGAAAATCTTCCCTTCCTGTTATCCTTTCAACTATTTCAATTGCTTTGATTATAGCTTTCTTTTTCCAACGCTTTTTTAAGCTTGATACAAAGCTAGCTACCTTGATTGGAGTTGGATCTTCTATCTGTGGCGGTTCTGCCATTGCAGCGACTGCTCCTGTTATTCGCGCCAAGGAAAAAGAAGTAGCCCAAGCCATTTCTGTTATCTTTTTCTTCAATGTCTTGGCAGCTCTTATCTTTCCAACTCTAGGTTCTTGGCTTCATCTTTCCAACGAAGGTTTTGCTCTCTTTGCGGGTACTGCGGTCAACGATACTTCCTCTGTGACAGCTACTGCTAGTGCTTGGGATAGTCTTTACAATGCAAACACTCTTGAGCCTGCAACTATTGTCAAGCTGACACGTACTCTAGCTATTATCCCTATCGTTCTCTTCCTCTCCTATTATTGGCAAAGCCGTCAACAAGGCAACAACCAAGGAGTGAAGCTTAAAAAAATCTTCCCCGTTTTCATTCTCTACTTTATCCTAGCTTCTCTGATAACTACTCTTCTCACATCTTTCGGTGTCAGCAATAGCTTCTTTTCACCTCTCAAACAACTCTCTATATTCCTCATCATCATGGCTATGAGTGCTATTGGTCTCAAAACCAACCTCATTGCTATGATCAAATCCAGTGGAAAATCCATTCTTCTTGGAGCCCTTTGCTGGATTGCTATCATCCTGACTAGTCTTGGCATGCAATTACTCATCGGTATTTACTAAGAAAAAAGGGAGCCTAAAGGCTACCTCAGAACGTAGACAAATCAGATGGATTTTGGACTGTCGTTGCTTTCTCAAGAGCAGCTGAAGGAAAAAGGGCTACTGAAATAACCCCATAACCATTGAGAAGCCACATGTTTGCCGAGAAGCCACTTCTTTCGTGGCTTTTCGAAACACATGTGGCTTCTCGGCGCGTAACGGCGCATGGTGACTTCCGTAAAATAGGAACTATGGCTAAGAAAAATAAAGGCAAGAAGAGCGGAGCAGCAACGGCCGCCGTTGCCCTCCTCACCGAGACGAACACCCCCTTCCAGATGCGCGAATACGAGCACACCGAGGGCGTAACCTCCTTCGGCGAAGAGGCCGCGAAGAACCTCGGCGCATCCGAGGAACAGGTCTTCAAGACCCTGCTCATCGTGCACGAAAAGGAATTTGCCGTCGCAATCGTCCCCGTCTCCGGCAAGCTCAACGTGAAGGCCGCCGCCGCGGCCCTCGGCTGGAAGAACGCCTCCATGTGCGACCCGAAGGTCGCCGAACGCCGCACCGGCTACGTGGTCGGCGGCATCTCCCCGCTGGGCCAGAAGACCCCCTCCCCCACCCTCCTGGACGAAAGCGCCCAGCTCTTCGACACCATCATGGTGTCCGGAGGCAAGCGCGGCCTGGACGTCGAGCTCGCCCCCGACGACCTGCTGAAGCTCACCAACGGAAAGTACGCAGATATCCGCGCCTAACAGCCTCGTGTTGCCCCGCGACAGAACATATCGGAACAGGCTGCGCACCGCGGCGGTTGAGGAAATATACTCCTCCACCGCCGCGTTATGCATGTGTACAGATCAACGATTTAAAGGAGAATCCCATGGGTAACTCGTTGCCGGGTGTCGGCACCATCGCAAAGAATTGGCGTGAAGTCCTCCGCCCCGAAGAATACGCGGTGCTGCGCGAGGGCGGCACGGAGCGTCCCTTCACGGGCGAGTACTGGAACACGCACACCGAAGGCATCTACTCCTGCCGAGCCTGCGGCACGGAGCTATTCCGCTCGGATCAGAAGTTCGACTCGCACTGCGGCTGGCCGTCGTTCTTCGCGCCCCTGGCCGAGGACCGCGTGCGCTACCTGGAAGACACGACGTTCGGCATGCGCCGCGTCGAGGTTCGATGCGCCGCCTGCGACTCGCACCTGGGCCACGTATTCGAGGGTGAGGGCTACCCCACCCCCACCGACCTGCGCTACTGCATCAACTCGGTGTGCCTGACCCTCACCCCGGTCGAGAACGAAAAGACCGAAGAGGAATAGCGTCCAGAAACGGCCCCGGGGCCACCCCAATTCCCCCTAATTCGAGCCTCTCAGCCGGGGCGGGTAGAATGGCCTAGTGCCTTTGGGGGCCGGTGTGGCGTGCCCGGGGCCGATTTACGTGTACAACACCTGAGCGTCAGAAGAGGATGGTTCCATGAGTAGCGCAGCTAAAGCGAACGGTTCGCTGACCCTTCAGGATATTGAGGTTCCCGAGGTTGTTCCGCTGAACACCCCTTCGACGCCGATTCCCACGCTGATTAACACCGAGAGCGGTTTGCGCCGTGCGGCCGAGTCGCTGGCGGCGGCCTCCGGCCCGGTGGCCGTTGATACCGAGCGTGCGCAGGGTATCCGTTACGGTTCGCGCGCGTTCCTAGTGCAGCTCAAGCGCGAGGACAAGCTGTACCTGATCGATCCGGAAGCCTTCTCTGACCTGCGCATCATTAATGATGCGCTGGCCGACGCCGAATGGGTGATTCACGCGGCGATCCAGGACTTCCCGAGCCTCGACATGCTGGGCATGCGCCCCAAGCGCCTATTTGACACCGAGCTGGGTGCTCGCCTAGCGGGCCTGAAACGCGTGAATCTGGGCGCGACGGTTGAGGAGCTTCTGGGCTACAGGCTGGAGAAGAAGCATTCGAAGGAGGACTGGTCGCACCGTCCCCTGCCGGAGTCGTGGCTGAACTACGCGCTACTGGATGTTGACGTGCTCATCGACCTGCGCGACGCCTTGGAGGAGCTACTCCGCAAGCAGGGCAAGCTGCAGTACGCTCAGGAGGAGTTTGCGTACCTGTGCGCATCACCGGTGAAGGACCCCACGGACCAGCCGGAGCGTTGGCGCAAGACGAAGGGCCGCACTGCCCTGCGGTCGGTCAAACAGCTGACGGCGCTGCGTAACCTGTGGGTTGAACGCGATTCGCTGGCCCGCAAGAAGGACATCGATTCGAAGCGGCTACTACCCGATTCCGCGTTGATTGAGGCGGCCCGCACCATGCCCCGCAACGTGCCGGCCGTGATGGCCATCCCCGGTTTTCAGACGCGCGGCCTGCGCCGTGAGGGTCCCCGCTGGGTGCGCGCAATCGCATCCGCAGCCCGCGGCGAGAACGCGGTGCCGTACACCCTGCCCTCGACCGCCCCTCCCCCGCTGAAGGCGTGGGAGTCGAAGCGCCCCGAGAATCTTGCGCTGTTTACCGAGGTTCGCCAGGTGATTGACGACCTCTCCGAGCGCCTAACGATTCCGGCGCAGAACCTGATTACGACCGATTACGTGCGCCGCCTCTGCTGGGAGCCGCCGGCCCGTCACGACGAGCAGTCCCTGCGGGATGCGCTGGCCGCCTACGGCGCACGCCCCTGGCAGACCGGTCTGGTCGCCCCCGCGATCGCGCCGGTATTCGCGAAGTATTTGGGTTAGCTTTCGCTCAACGAAAGAGGATTTATGTCTACTTCTCAGAATTGTTCCTGCTGTCGGCAGGCGAGCGTTCAGGAGCAGCCCGCTTCGGTGAAGCCCGCGGCGACTGCCGAAACCGACCTTGCGTCGGATGCCGAGAGGGCCTCGTCCCGTCTGTTTTCGCGCCGTGCGACCCTGGTGACCGGGGCCCTGGCCTCCACCGCGGCGCTGGCTTCCTGCGCCGAGGGCGGCGGCACGACGGTGACCGCGCCCGACGGAACCGTGGATATGGCAGCCGCGTCTTCGGTGGGCGTGGGTAAGGCCGCTAAGCTGACCCGCGGCACCACGACCGTGATTGTGGCCCAGCCGTCCGAGGGTCAGTACAAGGCGTACAGCCCCGTGTGCACTCACCAGGGGTGCCAGTTGCAGGTGCAGGATTCGAACCGCATCGTGTGCCCCTGCCATGGTTCGGAGTTCGCGACCGCCGACGGTTCGGTGCTGCACGGCCCGGCGGAGACCCCGCTGAAGACCTACTCGGTGCAGGTGAAAGACGGCCGTATCTTTGTGGGAAACAACAGCTAGGGCCAGCCTCTGCCTCGTTTTAGTTTCGTGTGCCGTTGAAGTGCACTGTTGAATTACGCTCTTGAAGTGCACCGTTGAAAACGCAGAAAACCCAGCTACCCGGTCGGGGTAGCTGGGTTTTTCGCGTATCTAGCTTTTACGCGTTACGGCTACGCGGTGTGGCGGGGCTTCTGGCCCTCCTCACGGGCGAAGGGCACCTTGTCGCCGGCCAGCTGGGCACGCACATCCGCGGCGATTCGCTCGGGGGTCAGTCCGACCTCTTCCAGAATCTGCTCGCGCGATGCGTGCGGGATGAACTCGGCGGGCAGACCCAGCTCGCTCAGGGCCGTATCGACGCCGGCCTCACGCATCTCCTGTCGGATGCGCGCACCCACGCCGCCGGAACGCACGCCGTCCTCGATGGTCACCACGATGCGGTGGTCACGGGCCAGCTCCACGACGGAGGAGGGAACGGGAATGATCCAGCGCGGGTCAATCACGGTGGACTCAATGTCCTCTGAGGCCAGAATCTCGGAAACCTCCAGGGCCACGCGGGCCATGGCGCCCACGGCCACGAAGAGCACGTCGCGCTGGCCGGTCTCGGGATGCGGTTCGCCGGTGCGGGCCAGAACGTCTACGCCGTCGGCGCGGCGCTCAATAGCGGGGATATCCTCGCCCACGGAGCCCTTGGGGTAGCGAATCACGGTGGGTGCGTCGTTGATGGCTACGGCTTCGCGCAGCTCCTCGCGCAGGGTTGCGGCGTCACGCGGGGCGGCCAGGTGCAGCCCGGGGATGAACTGCAGCATCGCCAAGTCCCACATGCCGTGGTGGCTTGCGCCGTCGGGGCCGGTGATGCCGGAGCGGTCCAGGACCACGGTCACGCCGGCCTTGTGCAGTGCCACATCCATGAGCAGCTGGTCGAAACCGCGGTTCAGGAAGGTTGCGTAGAGCGCGACGACCGGATGCATGCCGCCGTAGGCGAGGCCCGCGCTCATGGCGATGGCGTGCTGCTCGGCGATGCCCACGTCAATCACGCGGTCGGGGTGGCGCTTCTGGAATTCACGCAGACCCACGGGGATGAGCATCGCGCCGGTGATGCCGACGACGTTGCTCTGCTCATCGGCGATATCGGCAATCTCGCGGCCGAAGACGCTGGTCCAGGACTCGGCGGTGCTCTTGGAGACGGCACTACCGGTCAGCGGGTCAATCTGGCCCACCGCGTGGAACTGGTCGTCCTCATTCGCGCGGGCGGGCGCGTAGCCGTGGCCCTTCTCGGTAATGGCGTGCACAATCACCGGGCCGGCATAGTTCTTCGCCGCGGTCAGTGCGTTCTCCACAGCCTGCTGGTCGTGGCCGTCAATCGGGCCCACGTACTTCATGCCCAGGTCTTCAAAAATGCCCTTGGGTACGACGACGTCCTTAATGCCCGCCTTCATGCCGTGCAGGCCGCGGTACACCATCTGACCGACGGGGCCGCCACGCTGCAGACCGATGCGCACCGCATCCAGAGCATTGTCGTAGCGGTGATCGAGGCGCACACGATCCACATGCTGCTGCACACCGTGCTTGAGCTCAGAGAGCTGGTTCGCGAAACCGCCAATGGTCGGCGCGTAGGAGCGGCCGTTATCGTTGACCACAATCACGACCTTGCGGGTGCGGTCGGCAGCAATATTGTTCACAGCCTCCCACGCCATGCCGCCGGTCAGCGCGCCGTCACCAATGAGGACCACGGTGTAGCGGTCATCTTCACCGTTGAGCTTGTGCGCGCGAGAAATACCGTCAGCCCACGAAATCGAGCTGGAGGCGTGCGAAGACGCGATAATGTCGTGCTCAGACTCGCCACGATCCGGGTAACCCGACAGGCCACCCTTCTGACGCAGAGTCTTAAACGCGTGACGACCAGTCACCAGCTTATGCACATAGGACTGGTGGCCGGTGTCGAAAAGAATATTGTCCTTGGGAGACTCAAAAACACGGTGAATGCCGAGGGTCAGCTCCACAACACCCAAGTTCGGGCCCAGGTGACCGCCGGTTGCCGACACGTTCGTCACGATGAACTGGCGAATCTCCTTAGAGAGCTCCTCCAGCTGCTCGTAGCTGAGGTTCTGCAGGTCCGCCGGGGACTGAATACCCGGGAGCAACTTGGCAGTGGCACCATCGCCAATGCTGTAGTCGGCGGTGGGTGCGCCACCGGCGGCGCTATTCGGGGTCTCCTCCTGCGGCAATGCGTTTTCAGCGGACATACACCCACACTCCTCAAGGTCGGGGCACGGCTCATTCCGTGCGTTGGTTCTTCAATGATTCTACCGTTTACGATGCCAAAAAGCAGATTTATGCGCCCGCAGAGCAAGACGCACCGGGTTGAGCGAAAACGGCCTGAAATAACCCCTAGTGGGCAGGCTGGTGAACAGCCCAACCCGTCCAACACGGCGATTATTTGCTGCTTTGTTACGGCTACTAGCCTCGCGCTACTCTCCGCACTACTTGGTGCGGCGGCGGCGCGGACGAGGCTTCGCCGGGGCACGCTCAAAAAGCGCAACCGTCTCCACATGATGCGTATTCGGGTACATATCAAACGCCCGAAGCTGCACCATATCCCAACCCAGCTCACGCAAAATACCGGTGTCACGACCCAGGGATGCCGGATCGCACGCCACGTACAGAATACGCTTGGGGTCCAGCGCATCCAGGCGTTCCAGGGTGGTGCGGTTCGCGCCCTCACGGGACGGGTCAAGGACCACCGCATCAATGGCGGGGATTTCGCCAAACTCAAGGGCGGTCTTCAAATCGACCAGGTGGCGTGCCACATCGCCGCGAATCACCTCAATGCGGGTGTCCGCAGAGTTCTCGGTGCGGGAGCAACCATCCGGCGCGAAGTTCGAGCGCGCATCCTTATGGGTCACCGGGGAGCCCTCAATGCTGACCACGGTACCGGTTGCGCCCACGGCGTCCGCGAGCGCGGCGGTGAACAGGCCCGCGCCAGCGTACAGGTCGAGGGTGCATTCGCCTTCCTGCGGGCGGAGCATGGTGAGCATGGTTCCGACCATGGTGGAGGGGGCGGCGCGGTGAATCTGCCAGAAGCCGCCGGCGGATACCTGGTAGCTGAATCGGCGGGAGCCGAAGGTGACTTCTTCGGTGACGGAGCGCAGGCCCGCGCCGAGCAGCTGGTCGCCTTCGGGTACGCGGCGGTAGGGGCTGTGGGCGGAACCGGGGCGGCGGCGCTTGGGCTTGCCGTTGGAGGTGGACTGCGGGGTAAAGAACAGCGAAATCTTGCGCTTGGCGAGCAGACCCCAGGCGTCGGATGCCTGCTGTTCGATGTCCTTAGCGACCTCCTCGACGGAGAAGCGCGGGTCGACGATGAACTGCAGCAGGACCCTACCGCGGGAGGAGACGGTCGCCTCGACTTCGCGTACGCCGCGCAGGTTCAGCTGTTCAAGCTGCAGGTTACGCAACTCGGTGGCGGCGAGGGGAAAGTCGACGACCGGTACGGGCTGGGAGGCGCGGTACGGGTGCATGCCGACGCGCCAGGTGACGGCAGGGCTCTTCTTGCCGCCGTTCTGCTCTTCGCTATTGTGCGCGCGGACCTTGGTCACGTTGTAGCGCACGCGGCTACGCCAGGACAGACCCTCGTTGTTATCGCGCAGGGGCAGCTCTTCAACCATGAGGTTGGTCAGCAACGGCGATTCGAGGGGCAGGCCGCCCAGGCGGTTGATTTGGGTGCGGACGATATCGGTCTTGTAGCGTCGCTGCTCATCCAGGTTGATGTGGCCGTACTCCATGCCGCCGAGTAGTTCGGGTACGCCGGTTGCTGCGGCGCGTTCCTCTTCGGTGGCGAGCGCATCCGCCTGAATCCAGGGGTGGGCACGGCGCGCCAGGGAGGGTACGGGTACGGAAATAACGTCCGCGAAGTAGAAGCGGCGCTTGGGGCCGATTGCGGTGATGCGCACTTCAGCCTGTTCGCCGACGATGCCGTGACGCACAAAGATGACGCCCTGTTCGGTGCGCGCTACGAAGGCGCCGCCGTGTGCGGGTGCCTCACAGGTGACGGTGAGGGTCTGCCCGACGCTGTATCCGTCTACTTTTTTAGAGGCGGCAGGCGTGGTAGCAGTGTGAGTCACAGCATTGTCTCCTAAAGAATCACTTAATGTGAACTATTTTACACCGGTTTGTATCTTTATTCCGATTCCGACGCCCCGCTAGGGGTACCGAATAGGGCGTAAAGGGCAAAGTCCAGGCGCTATTCGAGGGGATGTACGAGGCTACGTACGGGGTGTACGGAGGCTCAGAAATCGGCTTAGCCGATACGGCTAGCGCTTCTTCTCGCGCGCCACAGCGTCCGCCTCGTGCAGGCGGCCGCGGTACACCGCGTGGCGGTTACTCTGAATCAGTTCGCGGCCGCCACCGGCTGAACGAGTAATCTTCGGGGCGACAGCTGCCGTTGGGTCCTCTGCTTCTACCGTTGATTCTTCGCTTTGTAAACGCTGATCAAAAATCTCATCATACACCTCATCCTCGTGCATCGCCCAGGGCACGGTTGCCGTCATAACGCCTGGCTCATGCAGAAGCGCCTGCTTGAGGCGGCGCACCGTGCGGCGGTGCAGAAGACGCTGCCACCAGTGCTCCACCACGAATTCCGGCAGGTAGACCACCAAAATATCGCGCGGTGACTTCTTGCGGCGGCGGCGAATATACGAGACGACAGCATCCACCGTGTCACGGTACGGCGAGTCAATGACCGACAGCGGCACCGGAATACCGAGGGCGTACCAGCGCTTCTTCACGACCTCCAGGGCGGCCCGGTCATTGTTGACCGTCAGCGCCTCAATCGTGGAGGGGCGGCCGGCACGCGCATACGAGAGGGCACGAACCGCCGGGCGGCGCACACGCTCCACGTATACGATGGCGTGCACACGCGAAGGCAGGGCCGCCACATCCGCAACGGATTCGGCGTTCAGGGGGATGTCCAGGGCGGCATCCACCGCATCGTAGTGGCGGCGAGTCACAACCATACCTCCAACCATCAGGGCAATCATTCCAAGGGAGAGCCACGCACCGGCGGCGAACTTCGTCACCACGACGATGACCAGCACCGCGGCGGTTACGACCACACCCACCACAGAGACAGCGATATCACGAATCAGGGCGCGGCGCGGCATCTGTGCCAGGGTGATGCGCAGCAGACGCATGCGGTAGCGCACCACCGCCAGCTGAACCAGCACCATCGACAGGCACATGCCCACGATGTACAGCTGAATCAGCGAGTACACGTCCGAGCCGAAAACGGTGGTGAGGAAAATTGAGAATGCCGACAGCGCCAGCACACCGTTCGCATACAGGCCGCGTGATTCCATGCTGCGGAAGAACACCGGCAGGTACTGGTAATCAGCCAGCGACGAGGCAATCACCGGGAAGCCGGTAAACGCAGTCAGCGAGGCAATAATCAGCGCGCCCACCGTGGCAAACACCAGCAGCTGCGCGAAGAACGGAACACCCTGATAAATCGCCAAAGCCACCTGGTACAGCGCCGGCTTCTGGTGGAAGTACTCCCCCGGCGCGTGCCCGTCAATGAACAAGAAACGGGTCGTATCGTGCACCATGTGCACGCGGGTTGCCGCCGCAAAACCGAGCAGGCTCACCAGCAGGACCGAGGTAATCAGGCCCATCATCATCATGGTGACCGCCGCGTTATATTTCTTCGGACGGCGGAAATACTTCACCGAATTAGAGATCGTAGAAACACCCGAGAACGCCACCACACCGGCGGAGAACGAACGCGCCAGAAGCAGCACCAGCGCCAAGCCTTCCAGGGCATGATCGTGGTATTCGGGGGCAATCACGTAGGTCGCCGACTCAGCCAGCGGCAGGGTACCCGTCGCGGCACGAATCCAACCCACAATGAGGGTCGCTCCTAACAGCGCCAAGAAAACGTACAGCGGCCAGTACGCAATCTTGCCCAGCAGCTGCACGCCACGCAGCGCAAACAGCGTCAGCGCGACAATGAGTAGCACAGCAATGTGCGTGCGCCAATCCTGAATCTGCGGATACAACGCCACCAAAAACGAGGACGCCGAAGACATCGACACCGCCACTGTGAGCATATAGTCCATCAGCGACGAAGCGCCCATCACAATCGACGGCAGCGCACCCAGTTTGCGGTGCACCAGCTGAATATCGCCCTCAGAAGCAATCTGATTAATGTTGTACCGGTACGTGCCAATCACCAGCAGACCCACCATCGCCACCCCCAAACCAATCCAGGGCGAAAAAGCGAGCGCAGACGCACCCGCGGCGGCAAGGGTCAAAATCATCTGGTCGGCGGCGTAGGCGACCGAAGAGATGCCGTCGGCACCGAAAAGAGGCAGGGCGTAGCGCTTCGGCAGATTGACAGCCGAAAGATTTCGCGTGCTGACCGGCCTGCCGGTCAGGGCGATGCGCATCTTATCCCAACGATTCCTCACGCTGTTAAGGCTATAGGTCGCGGCTTCAAAGCTCAATTTTATTCAGCCGAATAGTGGGCATGGCGAGCGGAATATCACGGAGCATCGGCGCGGAGGCTCACCCGCCCATTACACTGGTAGGGGTAGGCGGTAACGCCTTATCGACACAAAACATCAACACATTCGGAGGGTTGTATGCCTCACTTCGTCATTATGGGTGCCGGGCGCGTGGGCGTCATGTTGGCGCGCACTCTGGAAGCTTCGGGGCATACGGTCGCCGTCATTGACCAGGACGAACGTGCTTTCCAGCCGCTGCGTAAGGGCTTTGAGGGCCGTCTGGTGACCGGTGTTGGCTTCGATGAGGACACTCTCAAGCGTGCCGGTATTACCGAGGCGTATGCTTTTGCCGCCGTCTCTTCGGGCGATAACTCGAATATTATTGCCGCCCGTGTGGCACGCGAAATGTTCAAGGTGAAGAACGTTGTGGCGCGTGTGTACGACCCGAACCGCGCCGAATTCTTCCAGCGCATGGGTATTCCCACGGTCGCTTCGGTGCGTTGGTCCACCGACCAGGTGCTGCGCCGTCTGCTGCCCGAGCAGGCGCTCAAGGGCGACTTCCGCGAGCCCTCGGGCCGCCTCATGCTCACCGAAATTCCGCTCGACGACGGCTGGGCGGGTCACGCCCTGACCAGTATCGAACGTGCCGCCGGGGTGCGCATCGCCTACATCACCCGCTTTGGTGAGGGCATGCTCCCCCGCCCCGATTCCGCCTACCAGCAGGGCGATAGTGTGCACGTCATGATGCGCACCGACGACGTTGCGGACGTAACCCGTATTCTCTCCCGCCCGCCGCGCGTTGAAGACGAAGAAGTGGAGGCGAACTACGCCCCCGCCTCGGGCCACCGCAAGCACCCCCACGCCCCGAAGAAACCCGCCGAGCAGAAGCACAACGACGGCCCCGTTATCGAGCATGAATTCCACCTCGGTGACACTCCCCCGGAGCTGCCCGACCCCCTCGAACTCATCGGCCGCCATCGTGATTCCTCGAAAGGTGAGAAGTAAGTGAAGGTCCTCATTGTTGGTGCTGGCTCCGTGGGTGCCTCCATCGCTAAAGAGCTCATGATGAACGGCCACGACGTGGCCATCATCGATTCCAAACCGGAAGTTAAGAAGCGCGCCGATCTGCCCGGTGTGCGCTGGCATATTGGTGATGCCTGCGAACTGTCCGTACTGCGCCAGGTGCACCCGAACAAGGCGGATGTGGTCGTTGCCGCAACCGGTGACGATAAGGCAAACCTGATGGTCTCCCTGCTGGTTCGCAGTGAGTTTGGTGTGCCGCGTACCGTGGCGCGTGTGAACAACCCGCGTAATGAGTGGCTCTTTGACGATTCCTGGGGTGTGGATGTTGCGGTGTCTACCCCGCGTCTGATGACCGCCCTCGTCGAGGAAGCCGTGGAAGTCGGCGACGTGGTGCGCCTGCTGACCCTGCAGGCTGGCGGCGCGACCCTCGCCGAGTACACCGTGCCGGATGACCACCCCGTCATTGGTTACCGCGTGGACCACGTGCAGTGGCCCGTCGATACGGTGCTCACCGCAATCCTGCGTGACGGCGCGCCAATCCCGCCCAGCGCGGATGTGGCGATTGAGAGCGGCGACGAGCTGTTCTTCATCACGACCATTGCCGGTGAGGACCAGATCCGCGCGCTGTTCGCCTAAGCGTTTATGCGCAAGCTTTTGCATAGCGTTTATACGTAAGTTTTTGAGGAGGCGAATGCCCCGGTTACCCTTACGGGTACCGGGGCTTTCGCGTACTTCTATGAAGTTCTTCTACATATGAAGTTGTGGGTTAGCGGCTTTCTGAACCGTCAGCTTCGGTAGCGGCAGATGCTTCAGCTTCAGTAGCCTCGGATTCCTCGCCCGTCAGCGCCTCCTCGGGAGCCGACACACGCCACGCCAGCCACACACCCAAAGCGTACAGCGGCAGACCCATAATCAGGCGGGTCGCCCCCAGCGCCTCCACATTATTCGCAAAATACAGGGGCACCTGCACGGCAAGGCGCAGCATCATCAGCACGGTAATAATCCAGGTCGCCAGCATGTACTGGCGCAGGCGCACCGGGTTCTGGCGCCAGCTCAGCGCCTCACCGCGAATGACCGCAAAAATCAGGCCCGTAATCGGCCAACGCACCAGCATCGACAGCAGGTACGCCAGGATGTACACGCCGTTCGTCCAGAAGCCCACCACAAAGTAGTCGCTCGCATTACCGGTACGGTACGCCGCAAACGCACAAATTGCCACGCCCACCAGACCGGTCAGCGCGCTCACCAGCTTAGAGCCCTGCACCAGGCGAATCAGCGTGAACACGCCCGCCGCAGCCAGCGCCGCAATCAGGGACAGGTTCAGTTCCTTCGTCACGGTGAACAACACCAGGAACGCCACAGCGGGCAGGGAGGATTCCACCAGGCCGCGCCAGCCGCCGATAGCGTGCAGAATATCCACATCGCCGTTGGCGGTGCGGCGCATATTCGCACCCATGGAGGCGCTCAGGCTCTGCGCCAGCTGATTTTCCTCCCGCGCCGGGTCATCAGCCGGGCTAGTTGCGGGGTTAGCGTTCGGATCGGGCTGGGTCGAAGACTGCTCAGCGCTCATGTTTTCCCTTCTCAGCAAAGAATTGCGGCACGATCTCATAGCGCGGGTTATAAATCACCGGCTGATGAGCCCTCACCGACACCACACCGGAACAGCGCAGCAAGGCACCGGCAAGCACGCCGGGCACCATCCGCTGCCCCTGCCACTTCAGCAGCACCCTATCGCCCGGGTTGAACGGCGCATACGGTGGGAAAGACACCTCGTGAGGCTCCTGCACCGCCACAGTCGCCAAAGATGCCGTGTTCAAATGGTGCTGCTTCTCGAGGTCCTCGGACTCCTCCTCGAAATCCTCACCGGGCGGCTCCACAATCGGCATACCAATCAGCGCCAGCGGGCTCGACCACTGCAGGGGCTTCGACTTAGCCACCACCAGCTCGGCACGGTACATCGGCTTATCCTGCAGCGCAGGCAGCCATACCTGCTCCACGCGTCCGGCAAGGCGTACGCGAAAGCGCTCGGGGTACCCGGGAGCAAGAATCTGCTTCTCAGGAACCGCGAGCGCACTCGAGTAGTTCGAGAACTCAGGCATTAGCCAATCTCGGTAATCTCAGGGCCGCGGCGAGGCATCGGGCGCAGCTTGCTGTGCTCGTTCTCGGTTTCTTCCTCCACGGCGGGCTCTTCCTCAGCCGCAACGACCAGGTCGGCGGGCAGAGTCATGGGCAGCAGCTCGCGCGGCGGGCGCGGCTCGTCGCCACGGTCCACCACGACAGTGCGGAAGACTTCCTCCACGGAGGCGGCAGCCTTATCGTCACCGAGCACAGCCGCGCCAGAGATGACGCCGCGCAGGAACCAGCGGGGGCCGTCCACACCCACGAAACGGGCGATGCGCTCACCGGGCTGACCGTCCGGGGTGACGGCGGGCAGGCGGGTCAGCATCTCGGCGCCGAATACGCCGGCGTAGATTTCGACGATGCCGCCCTGCGATGCGACGGACTCGGTCAGATCGTGACGGATATCGTCCCAGATGCCGGTGGTGCGCGGTGCGGCGAATGCCTGCACCTGCAGGGTTGCGCCGTCGCGGGTGATGGTTGCGGCGATCACCGCGCCGGTTGCGTCGTCAGTTTCGAGGCGCAGGTTCATGCCGTCGAGCAACTTGATGCGCAGCGCACCCAGGTCGACGTAGTCTTCGAGGTCTTCGGCGGTGACTTCTTCAATGTCGTGCGGGCCGTTGACGCGGTCGTACTTGATGACCTCGGGAGAGTTCTCCTCTTCCTTCAGCTCCTCAACCTCGACGTTGGTCTCCTCAATCTCTTCGGCGACAGCCTTGTCGATGGCGGCCTTTTCAGCCTCCTCGGCGTGCTTCTTTTTACCAAATCCGAACATGGTATTCCTACTTTCACCGCACGCAGGGTGCGGGGGTTTCTTCTCTTCTCTCGTGCGGTTTTCGCGGTGAGAGCAGACTAGTGGATTCCGCTGGAACCGAAGCCGCTGGAGCCGCGTTCGGTCTGATCCAGTTCGTCCACCACGGTAAAGGTTGCGTGCTCGTACTTCTGAATGATCAGCTGGGCGATACGGTCGCCGCGCTGCACGTGGAAGGACTTGGTCTTGTCAGTGTTGAGCAGGGTGACCATCAGCTCGCCGCGGTAGCCGGAATCAACGGTGCCGGGTGCGTTCACAATGGTGATACCGTTCTTGGTTGCCAGGCCGGAGCGCGGGTGCACCAGGCCAACGTAACCTTCGGGCAGGGCGATTGCCACGCCGGTGGGTACGAGGGCGCGTTCGCCCGGTTCCAGTTCGAAGTCGATACGGGAGCGCAGGTCAGCGCCGGCGTCGCCGGGCTTTGCGTAGGCGGGTGCGGGCAGCTCGGGGTCGAGCAGCTTAATGTGGACGTTTACGGGGGTCATCATGGTCAATACTCTAACCTTTCGCGGGTGTCTGTGCCATCACCTCGCGCTGTGTTGAGGCTCTACTGCGGGGTGTTTTCGTTGCGTGTTCGCGTTCAGCGCGTGCCGCGGCGTGCCGTGTTGGGTGCGACGCGGCGCTGTTCTTGCGTGCGCGGCTTTCACATACTCAACGGGGCGGGTGCACTCGGCACTCGCCCCGTCATGAGGTGTATGTCGGGTGGGTGTTAGCCCTTCCCTAAAGTTTTAGCCCTCGCACTCGATGCAGTAGGACAGGCCGCCCTCTTCGCGTGCAATCTGCGAGCGGTGGCGCACCAGGAAGCAGGATGCGCAGGTGAACTCGTCGTCCTGAGCGGGCAGAACAACAACGTTCAGCTCCTCGTTGGAGAGGTCAGCACCGGGCAGCTCGAAGCTTTCTGCTGCGCTGTTTTCGTCTTCGTCCACCGCACCGGACTGCATCTCGGAACGGCGGGCGTTCAGCTCCTCGTAGGACTCTTCGTTCTGCTCTTCGTCCTGCTTGCGAGGTGCATCGTAATCAGTTGCCAAACTTTCACGCTCCGTTGGTTCTGTGGCTGTGTGTTGAACTAGGCCACGCTGGTTTAATGAGTGCTCTAGGTGCCGCTGGTGAGGATTTAACCCCGACGGCATGCCAGGTATTGTTCACCATTGGCACCCTATTTGTCTAATCCTGGGTAGGCTTTGGACGGTTTAGGCGTCACATTCTAGCTTTTTCGGTCCGAAAAGTACATCTTTTTTTGGGGAAAATCCCGCCTCCGCTACTGATTTACCGCGCTTTCACGGTACCCTGGAAGGTAGTTTGCGTTCCGTGCAACACATTCACGAACGCGTCCGGTTCACCTATGGAGGTTCTCATGCTTGAACTGCGTCTGATTGGCGTTCACGATGACGGCGAAAATCTGGTGCTTGAGTCTGCTGACGGCACCCGCTTCTTGCTGCCGATTGACGCGAACCTGCGCACGAGCATCACCAAGGCTCGCCGTATTCAGCCCGCCCGCGGTCTGGGCGCTAAGGGCACCTACGGTCCGCGCGATATTCAGACCCGTTTCCGTCAGGGTGCCTCCGTTGAGGAAATCGCTGAAGAGTCCGGTTGGGAGCCGGAGCGCGTGCGCCGCTACGAGTGGCCGATCGTTGCTGAGCGTGCCCACATTATTCGTGCCGCTCAGAGCGTGAAGATTGGTCGCCGCAGCTCCGCTTCGGGTACCGCACAGATTCCCGTGACCCTGAGCGCCCGCATTGAGGAAGTCTCCGAGCGTTACGGTTTTGAGGACGCAACCCAGGACTGGACCACCCGCCAGCAGGAGAACGGCCAGTGGCGCGTTGAGGTTGATATTGCGCTGAAGGATTCGGTGCGTCAGAACCTGCCCGCGCAGGTCGTCTTCCCCGCACGTTGGGTGTACAACCCGGCAAACCAGGGCCTGTACGCTTCGAATGAGGCGGCGTACTTCCTGATGGGCAATAGTGAGGACGCTGTTGCCGCCGCCGCGAAGAAGGCTCCCGTGGAGGTTCCTCCCGCCCGCCTGCCGAAGGCACCCGAGCCCGCACCGGCACCCCTTACTTCCTCTGAGAGCGCTGATGAGCGTAAGCTCAAGGAGCTTTTGGAGCGCGCCCGCTCGGTGCGCCCGGCGCAGGTTGAGGAGCCCGAGGTGTTCGTGCACCGCGAGTCCGCTCAGCCCGCTGAGGCACCCGAAGCTGCTGCACCGGCAGAAGCTCCGAAGGCTGAAGAACCCGCACCGGTTGCAGAGCCTGCGGCACCCGCAGCACCCGCTACTGAAGCGCCCGCCGAGGCTGCATCTGCCCGCGGCCCGCTGACCGGTGCACCCGCCGCACACACCCCCGCGGCGCATCCGGCACCGGAAGATTACAGCGAGCACGCACCCGCCGAAGAGCCTGCTGAAGCACCGGCTGAATCCGCACCCGCAGAAGCTGCTGAAGCTCCCGCATCGGAGAAGCCCAAGTCTTCCTCGAAGAAGCAGCGCGTGAGCGTTCCCGCTTGGGACGACATCATCTTCGGCGGCCGCAAGTAAGCGACCGCCCTCGCGCCGCCCGATAGAGGCATCAAGACGAGAGCATCTAGACATACGAAAGCCGCCGGTTATTCGCGTGAATAACCGGCGGCTTTTCTATCTTCTCAGCCTGTATCCGCTGAGCGGGGCTCTTCCGAATCTTAGAAGGTCTTGAGCATGCGCAACGGCACCAGACGCTCAGCGTCCGTGAGCGAACCGTGCTGACCAACCATGTGCAGGGCACGCTCCTGGTAGTGGCGCATATCGTACAGCGCCCAGTCATCGCGAGCGCACACCATCAGGTCGCCAATACGGCCGCGCGCCGCATCCGTGATGACCGGGCCGAAGTAGCCGGCACGCATCAGCTCGCGAGAGTCAATCACCCAGGCGCGCTCGCCCCAGTACTGCGCCCAACGCTGAGCGGTGGCGGTGCGTGCCGCCTCCGAGGTGTCTTCGAGGTACAGGTGCACGGCGCGCGGTTCACCGGCGGTCATGGCGATATTGCGGGTCAGCTCCTCCACGCCAGAGTAGTCGATGCGATGGTGTGCGGGCACGTTCACCATGCCGTGATCGGCGGTGACGAAGAGTGCCGCCCACGCTGGGGCGCGCTCCGCCAGACGCTTCAGCGCCGAGTTCAGTTCCTCCAGCTGCTGCAGCCATTTGTCGCTGCCCACACCGTAGCGGTGGCCCGCCGCGTCAATCTCGCCCCAGTACAGGTACACGGTGGTCGGGGTGCGGCTGGAGAGCGCCTCCAGGGCGTAAGTGACGCGGGCGTTATAGCCGACAGCATCCACGAAGTCGCCGCCGCGCAGCGCCGCCTCCGTCAGGCCGGTACCGCGGTACTTACCCAGCGAAATGGTGAGCACGCGGCGGTTCGTATGGTGGCGTTCCAGCACGGTCGGCAGCGGCTGCCAGGCGTGCGGGTCCACCGTCTGATCCCAGCCGGACAGGTGGTTCATGACCGAGCCCGCTCCCCCATTACCTGCCGGGTTGCGCACCTCGTAGCCGGCAATGCCGTGCGCGCCGGGTGCCGTGCCGGTGCCCAACGAGGTCAGGGAGGCGGCGGTCGTGGTGGGGAACGCGGCGTCCAGCGGGCCCAGGTTCAGGGTCTTACGCAGGGCGGGCGCGTAGCCGCCGTAGCTGTTGAGCAGCTGCTCGCCCAGGCCGTCCACCATGATCACGCAGGCGTGGCGGAACGACGCCGGATCAACGTCCTGCTCCGCGAGGCGGCCGGCAAGGTTCAGCGGGTCGGCAACAGCGTGGAACGCCGGGTCAGAATCCAGGGCGTGCGCGGGGCGCGCCAAGCTTCGCTGAGCCACCAGAGAGGAGGCGGACTCCAGCACATCGGCGATGCTATTGCTGCCGTAGGCGGGCGCGGGAGGCAACGGCGCGCCCAGAACATCGTGCAGGGTGGTCTGTACCGTCATAAGGTCCTCTCAGGGGTGTGGCGGGTGTGTGAAAGTACGGGGCGCCGCGAGGGATTTATACTGTGCGGGCTGTTATTGTGCGGCGAGCGCTACCACCGGTGCTTATCGGTGGTGCTTATCGGCGGGTTGCGTACATGCGGGCACGGTGCAGAGCACGGGCAAAATGCTGCGCACGCTGAACCGACTCCGGGCCGTCAGCGGTCGCAGAAACACGCACCGCAATATCCTCACGGCGCGCATCGCCCGTGAAGCCGTGGTCGGCATTGCACTGCGGATCCTGGCAACCGGCAGGAGCCAACTCCATGTGCAGCGAACCGGTCCAGGCAATCTGGAAGGAAATCTCAGTCGGGGCGGTGCTACCGGGGTTATACGCCTGCGGCTGGCTGAAACCGTAGCTGATGGTGACCGCGTTCAGGGCGCTCAGGTGCACCGCCTCCACGCTCACGTGCGCCACGGTACCCTGCGCGTCACCTTCAAGGTGCTGGTCGTCCAGGTGCGCAAAGATAACGTGCTCACCGCAGAGCACCATCACGGTGATGTGGCGGTGAAAATCATCGCGTGAGAAGTGGGTTTCATGCTGTACGAAGTGCGCGTCCGGGTTCATGCCCGCTAGCGCGTCATCCACCACTTCCAGCACGAGGTCGGGGTAGAAACCGGCATGCTTAATGTCTGCGACCAGTTGCTCGCGTTCGGGGGTGGTGGCGTACATCGTACCTCTTTCGTGCGGTGCCCTCATGAGGCGACGTCGGTCGGCGCACACAATGAAGGCGGTTAGGTATTACTACCCTCTACCTTAGAGGGTTCCAGCCGGGCTGTGCTACTTGACCACGCTAATACAGGCTCATATGACGGCGTGCGCTCCCCCGGTACGCTTCGGTTACTGGCCCGCGACCGGCTTGGCGCACCCCACAGGTGACGCTGACCAGCCAGCCCGTCTCATCCGCTACCACCCGCTAAAATAGGAGGAGCGAAAACACACCGACACGAGGAGATATATGGCTCGCCGATCCAAATCCGCCGTCAGCGACTACCCGGTGGATGTGGTAGAGAATATCGTCGACATCGACGTATCCGCCGAGATGGAAACCAGCTTCCTGGAATACTCCTACTCGGTGATTTATTCGCGCGCCCTCCCCGACGCCCGCGACGGCCTCAAGCCCGTGCAGCGCCGCATCCTCTACATGATGCAGCAGATGGGTCTGCGCCCCGACAAGGGCCACGTCAAGAGCGCCCGCGTGACCGGCGAGGTCATGGGTAAGCTCCACCCGCACGGCGACGCCGCCATCTACGACGCCATGGTGCGCCTCGCCCAGCCCTTCGCGCTGCGTCTGCCCCTCGTTGACGGTCACGGTAACTTCGGCTCCCTCGACGACGGCCCGGCAGCCGCCCGATACACCGAAGCACGCATGGCACCCGCCGCGCAGGCACTCACCGCAGACCTCGAAGAAGACGTGGTTGACTTCGTACCGAACTACGACAACCAGTTCATGCAGCCCTCCGTGCTGCCCGCAGCGTTCCCGAACCTGCTCGTCAACGGCACCACCGGCATCGCGGTCGGCATGGCAACCAACATGGCGCCGCACAACCTGCGCGAGGTCATCGCCGGTACCCGCCACCTCATCGCTCACCCCGAGGCGAGCCTCAAAGACATCATGAAGTTCATCCCCGGCCCCGACCTGCCCACCGGCGGCACCATCGTGGGTCTGGGAGGCATCCGTGACGCCTACGAAACCGGCCGCGGCACCTTCAAGACCCGCGCGAAGGTCTCCATCGAGCAGGTCAGCCCCCGCAAGCAGGGCATCGTCGTCACCGAACTGCCGTACATGGTCGGCCCCGAAAAGGTCATCGAAAAGATCAAGGACGGCGTCAACTCCAAGAAGCTCACCGGCATCTCCGACGTGGTCGACCTGACCGACCGCACCCACGGCCTGCGCCTCATCATCGAAATCAAGAACGGCTTTAACCCGGAGGCGGTGCTCGCCGCCCTCTACAAGCACACTCCGCTTGAGGACTCCTTCGGTATCAACAACGTGGCGCTCGTGGACGGTCAGCCGCAGACCCTCGGCCTGCTCGACCTGATGCGCGTGTACATTGACCACCGCCTGAACGTGGTCCGCCGCCGCACCGAATTCCGCCTGGGCAAGCGCACCGACCGCCTGCACCTGGTGGAGGGCCTGCTCGTGGCGATCCTCGACATTGACGAGGTCATCCAGATTATCCGTGAGTCTGACGAGACCGCTCAGGCACGCGAAAAGCTGAAGGCCGTCTTCGACCTGACAGACACCCAGGCGAACCATATCCTGGAGCTGCGCCTGCGCCAGCTCACCAAGTACTCCCGCCTGGAACTCGAGGCAGAACGCGACACCCTGCAGCAGGAAATTGCGGAATTGCAGCGTATCCTCGGCTCCGATGCGGCACTGCGCGAACTGGTCTCCGAGGAGCTCGCAGAGGTCGCCGAACGCTACGGCACCGACCGCCGCACCCAGCTCAAAACCAAGGACGAGATGCAGGTCGCCATTGAGGCGGTCACCGCGCAGTCCAAGGCGAAGAAGAGCCTGGGCCTCGCCCTCGAAATCGCGGACGATCCCTGCTGGGTGCTGCTTTCGGCCTCCGGCATGATGGGACGCACCCCCGGCAAGCCCATCCGCGAGGCACTCGTGGATCCCGGCAAGCGTTTCAAGCACGACGTGTTCACCTCGATTGTGCCGACCACCGCGCGCGGCGAGATTGGTGCCGTGACCTCCGCAGGACGCATGGTGCGCCTGTCCGTCATGGACATTGCGGTGCTGGACGAGAACGGAGGTACCCCCTCCATGGCATCGGCGGTGAAGGCTGCCGAGCTGGTTCAGCTCGCCAAGGGTGAGAAGCTGGTCGCCCTCGTACCGCTAAACACGGTGCTGGCGCTGGCAACCGCGGGCGGCGTGATCAAGCGCCTCAACCCGGATTATCTGCTGAACCAGACCGAGTGGGACATCATGAAGCTCAAGGACGGCGACGAAATCGTAGCCGCCGCCCCCTGCCCCACCGACGATGCGGTGCTCACCTTCGTCACCCGCGACGCGAAGCTGCTGACCTTCGACGCGGCGAAGGTCCGCCCGCAGGGACGCACCGGAGGCGGTATCGCGGGCATCAAGCTTACCGACGGCGACCGCCTCATCGCCCTGGGTGTGACCGCGCCCGGCGACGCGGCGGAGGTCGTGACCGTCACCAACGGTAAGGACGGCCTGGCGAGCGCCAAGGTCACCGCCCTGAGCGAGTACCCGCAGAAGGGCCGCGCGACCGGCGGTGTGCGTGCGCACCGATTCCTCACCGGTGAGAGCCAGCTGGCTCTGGCGTGGGTGGGCGCGGGCCCGGCGAAGGCGGCGTCCTCCGGCGGTGTGGCTCGTTCCCTGCCGACTGAGCACGGTGCCCGTGATGGTTCCGGTGTGATGCTCACTCAGAGCATCGGCATTGTGGGCCCGAACTATGCGGCTGTTTCTGCTGCGATGGCGGTTAGCCCGGAGGGTGAAAAGCTCTTCTAAGCGCGCCGTTCACGGCCTTTTGACCTTAGGTTGTTAACGAAGCCGGGGGCGAAGACACGTTGTGTGTGTCTTCACCCCCGGCTTTTATGTGGGACAGTGTCATAGAGCAATTTGTGCGGTAGCAGTGCTGCTGGAGGGGCTGATTGTGAGCTGTCGTCGGATGCTAAGTGTTGAGGATCGCGCGGCGATTATGGTGGGGTTGGAGGCTGGCTTGTCTCAGGTGCGTATCGCCCACTCGATTGGGCGTAGCCCCTCGGTGGTGTGCCGTGAAATCGCCCGCCACCAGTAAAGAGAATTCTTTTTCTAAATTTAAAATATATTCTTTCATGTAACCCGACTCCGAAACAAAATTCCAAGTTTCAAGATAATTTTCGATAGGTATTAATAAAGAATTGAATTCAATATAATATAGGCAAACAATCTTGACATTTTTTCAAATTGATATTTTAACCTTTATATTATTCAGTCATCTTGTTCAAGTACCAACTAGGGATGATTTGCTTCAAATCATCATACCATTCTAAAACTTCCTTAGCTTGATTTTGCATTACTGCTATTTCTTCAATTCCATAAGGTAGAGCCCAGGGTAGAGCTCCAACTATGTTATTTAGAATGTAAATGGCAAGAAGTTTCCAAAATAAATCTGGAACCTTGCCATCAAAATACCCATCTACCATACCGGATGCAAAAGAGGGAGAGACTTGAGCGGACCACACAATACGATTGAACTCCTCCCAAGGGTCCCCAAGATCAAATCGATCAAAGTCAATGACATAAATTTTACAATCTTCACCAATCATGAAATTCCCGATATGATAATCTCCATGCTGGAAAACCTGAGGTCTATCTTTTAGCCATTCTCGATTTGCATTTAAAAAATCAAGAAAAATCTGACCATTTTCATATTGAATGGGACATTTTTTATATTTTGAGATTTTGTCATCAATTTTTCGATTATAAAAACTTTCCCAATCTTCACAAACTTCTATTACAGGGAGTGAATGAATTTTTCGAAGCATACTTCCTGCTTCTACTCCGTAAGTGTATTGTTGTTCTTTCGAATAAGTTAAAATGGTTTCTCTTGCATCTTTTCCGTCTATCCATTCATGCATAGAATGCACCTCGTCACCGCAGAGTTCAATGCTAATTGGTTTACACATCGGAACTCCAAGAGAAGCTACTTTCTCCATCATATAAAATTCAAATTTCTTAGAATCCAACTTTTCCTTCTCAGAAACACGCAGGAAAAATTTTTGTTGATTCTTGTCAATAACACAATATTTTTTATCATCTGACCAGCCTTTATTTATGGCTACTTTACTAATAATCTCCATCAAGCCCTCTCCTATTCATTTCACAACAATTCTTGCAGTTTTCACTAGTAACATATCCAGTTCGTCTACTCCACGGGTTGCACGTATTGTGCCTCGTAGCCTCGTTCCTCGAAGTATACAACCTCCGGCACGGCACCCAGCTGGCCCGACAGGTCGACGACCCCCTCACGATCAACGTTTCCGGCGAACGGCGTCCATCCAGTCGAAGGCTGCGAGGTTCTCACCGGCATCACGCACGGCACCCTCGTCGCCCTCGAGCGTCACGACGTGCCGACGGCGCGGGCAATCGGCACGGAGAATAGGCCAGCGCCCGAGTACAACTCCATGGCGCTCTTGGAGGCGGAGTACATGCTGTTAATCACAGCGATCCGCGCAGAGATATGAACGCACAGAAAGACCCCGGTACATCATGTACCGGGGCCTTTCTTCATGTGCAATCCGCACGTCGTGCATACCGTCAGGGGCGTTTAGAGGCGAACCACCTCATCGCAGCGGGCAATATCCTCAGGACGGTGCGACACCAGAACCGTAGCCACGGAGCTAGAGCGAGTCGCCGCATCCAAGTCAGCCATCAGCGCGCGGGCAGACTCAGCGTCCAGGTGCGCGGTCGGCTCATCCAGCAACAGCACCGGCGAGTTCACCAGCAGGGCACGAGCCACCGCCAGACGCTGACGCTGACCACCCGACAGGAAGGAACCGCCAGCACCCACCGGAGTGCGCAGGCCCTGAGGCAGAGCGTCAAACCACTCGCCCAGACCCACACGGCGCAGAACCTCAATCAGCTCTTCCTCGCTCGGGCGATCCGAACGGTCACGAGCCAGCATCAGGTTACCCTCAAGGGTCGACTCGAAAATGTGAGCCGCCTGCGGGCACCACGCCGCGTAGCCGCGCAGCTGCTCGCCCTCCAGGACCTCACCGGAAGCCAGCACGCGGCCGGACTCCAGCGGCAAGAAGCCCAGAACGGTTGCGAGCACCGTAGACTTACCGGAACCGGAGGGGCCGGTCACCGCAGTCCAGGAGCCCGCGCGGGCGTTCATGTTCAGGTCGGTGAAGACCGGGTGATCCATGCCGGGCCAGCGGGCGGCAGCGTCCTGCAGACTCAGGGCGGGGTCGGTGACCTTCACGCCGAGTTCCTGCGGGGTACCGCAGCTGACCAGGGTGGGTTCGCCGGGCTTCGGCGGGCGCACAGCCTTAGAATCCGACTGAGCGCCAGCCTTAGAATCAGTTGCAGATTCGGGGCGGTCAAAGCGGTGAGCACGCTGACGGTCTGCTTCCAGCAGCTCCTCCATCTCGGCCTCCGCGCGGGCACGCAGACGCTCAACACGACGCGGCAGAACGTGGGTGTCCACCTCAGCCTCGGTCGGCACGGAACGCTTCAGGGTCGAGACGGCAACAATGCCCTCCAGGGATACGTCGCGCACGCTCGGGGCAATCGTCGCGAGCAGACGACTGAACGCGGGCCAGGAGCGGACCGCCTCAACATGACCTAGGGAGCTTTCCAGCATGCCGGTGCACAGCAGCACCACAATCGCCGCTTCGGGGGCACGCACGGTACCGTCAACAGCCAGCGGGTACGCAATGACTGCGCTCGCCAGAGCCGCACCGAACCAGCTGAGGGTCACGAGGGTACGACCCACGCCCTGAGCGGTCGAGCCCTTCTGCAGGGCGGACAGGTTCTCGGCGTCCAGGGCGCCGTTAGCCTTCTCAGCGGTGGTTGCCACACCGTTAGCGCGCAGATCCTCGGCTGCCGAGAGCATGCCGGTACCCAGGCGCAGCATCTGCGCGGTGGAGCGGCGAGCCAGCGCCTCCGCACGAGCATCGGCGCGAAGCACAATCCACGGAGCCACAAAAGTGCTAACCAGCACGGCAAGCAGAACCGGAATCAGAGCCTGCGGCAGAATGCACGCGGTCGTAATCAGCGCCGCGGTCATGACCAGCAGGTGCGCAGCCGGCGGAATAATAACGCGCGGCACGCCGTCACGCAGCTCATCAATACCGCCCACGAGGCGTTCGAGCAGCGCGTCACCACGCAGCAGGGCACGCACGCTGCTCACGCTCTGCCATGCGCCAACCCAGGCGCGCAGACGCAGAATATTTGCGGCGGCAAGAACCTTCGAGTGGGTCATCAGACGCTCAGCGTAGCGGGCGCAGGCACGACCCAGACCGAAGAAACGCACACCCACAATGGCGACCATCAGGTACATCATTGCCGGGCCCTCGGCGGCGCGAACAATCAGCCAGCCGGACAGCGCGGTCAGTGCCGCAGCCATCAGGGAAGTAATCGCAGCCATGATCACCGGGCCGGTTGCAGCGCGAACACCAATACCTGTCAGTTCCTTCAGGGTGCGCAGGCTTGCGAACAGGCCGGCAGGCTCGGTTTCCTCGGCCTCGGCAGTAGCGGAGGCGCCCGCCGGGGCGGTGCTTTCTGCCTCGTACTCTTCCCGGTCCTTGAGCAGGTGCGCGGGGGCTTGCGCGGGAACCGCAACGCGGGCGGTGTTCGCCTCGGCGGTCCAGGTGTAGCCCTGGGCGGTCTGCACAGCACGAACGAGGGTGTCGCAGCCAGCGGCGAGCTCCTGCTCGTGGGTCACAATCAGCACGGTTGCGCCAAGTTCCGCCAGGCGGTGCAGGGCGCGGGTCACCAGGTATGCCGAGTAGGCGTCCAGGTGCGCGGTCGGCTCATCCACCAGGACGGTCAGCACGGTCTGCTCACCGCCGGCACGGTAGATAGCCTCGGCACGAGCCAGGGTACGTGCCACGGCGAGGCGGCGCGCCTGACCTGCGCTGAGGGCACCGGGTTCAAGGGCGGTCAGCTTCTGCATGCCCAGCTGAGCCAGCGGGCCAACCAGCAGCGCGGACTCGGCATCGGTGGCGGACAGCTTCTTGGAGTCCATCGCTTCACCGAGCAGAGCGGATGCTCGCTCACGCTCCGCCTCGGTAGCGCTCAGCGCGTAGAGAGCCATTTCGGTCTGCACGGTCGGCGCGGTGAAGACCGGCGACTGCGGAATAACCAGAGTGGTTCCCAGACCGGTCACACTACCGCTCAGGTGCACGGGTTCCTCCGAGCCGGTGGGCACCAGACCCTCACGCACGGCACCGGAGAACACGTTCAGCAGGGTGGACTTACCGCAACCGGACTCACCCATCACGCCGATAACCGCGCCGCGCTCATCGTTGCCGGTGGCAACGCGACGGTCCAGGTTCAACGACAGGTTAGTCAGCACGGCAGGACGCGCCGGGTAGCTCACCGACAGGTCCTCAACAGCGATGGTGGAAGGCTGAGCCTCTTCACGCTCAGTTGCAGTCGAGTCCGCAGCGGCGGCAGGCAGGGGCGCATCAATAATCTTCTGGGCGCTACGCAGGGCGGCAACGCCGTCCTCCGACTGGTGGTAGGCGGCACCCACATCACGCAGCGGCTGGTAGCATTCGGGGGCCAGCAGCAGCACGAGAATTGCGGTGTCCAGGCCCAGGGTGCCGTTGACCAGGCGCACACCAATCAGCACAGCAATCAGCGCCACCGAAATGGTGGTGATGAGCTCCAGGGCGAGCGAAGACATGAAGGCGCTACGCAGGGTCTGCATGGTGCGTTCACGGTAACGCTGACCGAGGGCGTTCATGGAGCGGGTCTGTGCACGTTCACGGCCCAGACCGATAATGACGGGCAGGCCGCGCACCAGCTCCAGAATATGGTCGGAGAGGCGGTGCAGTTCAGCCTGAGCTTCTGCGGTTTCGTCGCGGGTGTTCTTACCAATCAGGATCATGAACACCGGAATAAGCGGCAAGGTGCAGGCAAGCACCATGGCGCTCATCCAGTCTAGGGCCGCCACAACAACCCAGAGGATGAACGGCACAATCGCGGTGGACACGAACGCGGTCAGGGTCTTCGTGTAGTAGTCATCCAGGGCGTTCAGGCCGCGGGACAGCAACACAGCGGTCGCGCCGGTACCTTCGGGGATGTCTGCGCCACCGGTGGCGAGCACGCGCTTGAGCAGGGCGGAACGAATCTGAGACTTCGCTCCGGAGGCGGCACGCTGCGCGCTCACAGCCAGCAGGTAGTCGGTACCCGAGCGGACAAGCAGGGCAGCCACGGCGACCGCAATCAGGCCGGGGGTAATGGTGTCTGCGTCGCCGAAGAGCCCACCGAGGCCGAGCAGCCAGCCGCCGTGTGCCTCCAGCTGTGCCTGCGCGGAGCCGGCGAACTCAACGTAGGCGCGGTACACGTCTGGCGCGCTGGTCTCTTTGAGGCGCGCGTGTTCGGCGGCAACAGCGGCGAATCCGGCGTGTGCCGCGCGGGCAATAATCACAGCCAGGGCGGCACTGAAAAGCACCGTCGCGAGGGTGTGCACGGCGGTGATGATGCCGAACGTGCTGAGGGTTTTACGGGCGTCAGGGCCCAGAGGCGGGCGACGGTCAGCGCGGTCGTTGCGCTTTCCTTCGGCCACCTCTGGTGCCTCTGTGTTCTGATGTTTGTCAGCGTGGCGCGGTGTGTGCGTTCGGCTCACGATTTTGTCCTTTGACCTAGTCTCTGGTGTTTTTACCTCCCCTTATTTTAAGGTTTGGGCTATCTAATACCTATTTGACCAGTCAGGTTTCGGGTAATTGGCTGTCCCTCACCCCGCGCTAGTTCTAGCCGCGCATCGCGTCGGCGGGGCTCTTGCGGGATGCCACCCACGCCGGGTACGCCGAAGACACCAGACCGGTAAGGGCGCCAACGCCCACGCCGAGCACCACGAATCCGGGTGAGAGAACCGCCTGCCAGCCCTGCACGAGCGAAAGAATAATCGTCGCAATCATGCCGGAGCAGGCGCCGATGGAGCCGCCGAGCACACCGAGCATGACGCCTTCCATGAGGAAGATGCGGGCAATCAGCCATTTACTCGATCCGATGGCGCGGCGCAGCGCAATCTCTGCGGTGCGCGATTGCACGGACAGGTACATTGCGGTTGCCGCTGAGAGGGAGGCGAGCACCAGCAGAATACCGGAGAGCACACCCACGTACAGGCCCAGGTCCGAGGCGATGGATGCGCGCAGGCTCTGCAGGTCGGAGGGGGTTTCCACGTTGATTTGGCTGGGTTCAGCGGGCTTGAGGGTCAGCGGAATCGCCTTGGCGACCGCCTTGCCGTAGCCTCGTTCGGTTTCGGCAATGTAGGTCACCTGGCCGCGTCCGGTGCGCTGAAGTGTGCCCGGCGAGACAATGACCGTGTTCCTGAATTCGTAGCCGCTATTGCCGGGGTCGAAAAGGCCGACGACCGGCATCAGCTGACCTTCCACCCAGATGCTCACACCGGGTGCCACCTGCGGCAGCCCGCCGAGCTTAATGCCGTACTCGACGGCGGGTAGCTCGCCGGGGCGGGGCTCGGTTGTGGCGTTATCTGCAGCCTTATCTTCGGGAATAATGCCGAGGGCACGGGCAGCGGAGACCGAGACGATAGCGCCGGAGAGATGCTCGGCGCGTTCACGGTCAGCAACGTTCTGCTGGGTGAGGGTCGAGTTCATCTGTTCGAGCGCACGCAGGGTTTCGGGGTTCATGCGGGCACCGATTTGCTCGAGCCGGGTCTTCGAGGTGGAGCTGAGGCCAATCGCGGTTTTGGGTTCGTCCTCGTAGGGGCTGAACCGGGTGATTCGCACGTCGGCGGGCGCCACGCTACTGACGAACCCGGTGTTCTTCACGTAGTCCAGCGCGGTGATGCGATCGGCAACGTTCTGCGCGGATTCGCCCTGCCGGTAGGTTCCGAGCATGTTCTGGTCATTGTCCCTGTCGCTGATGTAGAGCGTGGATTGTTCGGATCCGAGCAGGCGCTGGTTCACCTGGTAGCTGGCGGATTCGCTCATGCCGGAGGCGCTGATGAGTCCGCCCACGCCCAGCGCGAAGGACAGGCCCAGCAGCAGGGTGCGTAGCGGTCGTGAGGTGAGCGCCGAGATTGCCTCGATGCTGTCGTCGGTGAGAAAGCTTCCGCGGCGATGCGTAGCGGGCTTCTCCCCCGGTGCAAGGCTGGCGGAGGCATCTACCGGGCTATCCTGCGCGACCGGAACCACCTCAGCGACCGGCACCGTAGCCAAGTCGGCGCGGCTCTGCTCGTGCAGCCGCCCATCCTCAATGCGGATCACGCGGCGGGCGGCGGCGGCAACCTCCGGGTCGTGGGTAATCACCAGCACGGTACAGCCGGTCGCGTTAATGCGCTGAAGAATCTCAATGACCTTGGCGCTATTGTGGCTGTCCAGGTTGCCGGTCGGCTCGTCGGCAAGAATCAGCGGCGGGCGCGTGGCGAGGGCACGAGCAATGGCGCAGCGCTGCTTCTCGCCGCCGGAAAGGTAGCGGGTACGGATGCTGGCGCGGTCGCTCAACCCCAGAAATTCTAGGGTTTCTTCGGTGCGTTGCAGGCGCTCGCTGTAGGGTACGCCCTGCACGCGCAGACCCATAGAGGCGTTGGTCGTGCTGGTTTCGTCCAGCAGCATGTTTGAGGATTGGAAGATGAAGCCGAGGTGGTCTCGGCGCATTTCGTCGCGTTCTCTGTCGCTGAGTCCTTCCGTGTTTTTGCCGAAGAGGCTGTAGGTTCCGCTGGTGGGAGTGTCGAGCAGGCCAATGGCGTTGAGCAGGGTGGATTTACCGGAGCCCGACGGACCAATAATGGCGAGGAATTCGCCGCGTTCGACCACCAGGTCGAGACGATCGAGGACTGCTCGTTCGCTCCCCTCGAAAACACGGGTAATGCCGTGCATTTCGATAGCGGGCGCGGTACCGAGCCCGGCGGCAGGTGTAGCGGCGGACGCTACGTTGGGCGCAACTGTAGGCGCACGTCCCGGGCTTGCGTCTGGGGTTCTCTTACGGCGGCTCATGAGACAAGCACCTTCTGTCCCGTGCTGAGGTTCGCGTTGATTGCGGCGTATCCGCCGGCGGTGCGCAGAACCTCAACGTTGACTCGTTCGGTAGCGGGCGCATCCTTGCTGGTCGAGGTGGAGCTTCCGCCCTTTTCAACCAGCACGTAGGTGCCCTGGGAGTCCTGGCGTACCGCGGTAGTCGGCACGGCGAGGGTGGTTGAGGTGTTGCCCTTACTGGTGATGGATGCGCTCTGGCCCGGCGTGAGCTTGCTCGGGTCGTCGGCGCTGAATCGCACGCTCTTCGCCGCGCCCTTGGAGGGGTCGTTCTGCAGCTCACCAATGCTGGTGATGGTTCCCTCCACGCTGCCGGTAGAGGTGCGCAGGCTAACGCGGTCGCCCACCTTGAGCTTGTTGGCGACGGCGAGTTCAACGCTGGATTCCACGTAGGGTTCGCTGGTTTCTACGCTCGCGATGGGGTTGCCGTCGCTGATGAGCTGGCCCACCGCGGCAACGGCGGTGACGGTGTGGCTACCGCCGGGCAGAATCGCGTAGTTGCTTCGGGCAATGGTGGTGACACCCTCGCTGGGCACGCCGGTCAGGTGCGCGCGGTGCAGGCGCGTGACGGCGTCGAGGGTGTCTTCGGTGACGGTGCCGCTCTGCACGGTGGAGTACCCGGCGGAGTTCAGCGCCTTCTGGAAGGCGAGCACGTCGTCGCCGTTATCGCCCAGGTTGAGGTCGCGATACAGCGGCAGCGGCCCCTCCAGCACGAAGACGGGGTCGGCGCCAATGATGCCGATGAAGTCACCGGCCTTGAGCACGTTACCGGGCTTCTGGTTCTGGTAGACGAGCACCGGCTCACCGTTGGTGCGCGCGCTAATCGGGGCGGTCTCCCCAGCCTTGGTGGTTCCGGCAATGGCGAGGCCCTCGCTGACGGTTCGTTCTTCGACCTTCGCCCAGACCGGAATCACGGTTTTCGCCTGCACGGCCGGGTCGGGGCCCGTGGCGGCGTAGCGGGTGCCCAGGTAGAAGGACAGCATGAGCGAGCCGATGGCGAGGATAGCCAGCAGCAGGAGCACGCGGGGTCGGGCGATGCGTTCGCTGAAGCGGTGCCCGCTGTTTTGGTTTTTCGTGTGAGTGGTCATGGCGGTGTCTTTCTGAACTGTGTCAGCGCTGTCTATTTCTCTGCGCTGCCTATTTCTTAGCGCCGTCTTTCGGTGCGCTGTCTTTTAGTGCCCCGGTTTACTGGTGCTCCAGAACGTACTGCTTGAACTTCTCGTCACGCTCACGTTCTGCTTTGCGGTCCTGCTCAAGCTGCGACTGGTACTTGCGGATGAGCGGCATCTGATACTGTGCCTCCAGGTCGTAGAGCTGCTTGCTCATGCCGACCTGCTGGTTACATTCGGCCTGGATGGTGGCGATGCGAATCTCTTCTTCGGAGGCGGGCTTGTTGAATCCGTCGTTCTTGCTCAGCTGCTCAGCCAGCGGGGTTTCCTCGGCGACGGAGCCTGCCGAGCGAGGGGTGAGGCCGCGGTCTGAGACGCACTGCTTCCACTTCTCTTCGAGCTCGCGGTGCAGTTTGCTACCGTACACAGCGTTACCCGCCTCGGTAGAGATACGACTGTTTGTGGACTGCCCTTCATTCTCGGGCCTCTTACCTTCGGGCACCGCGGCCTCCAGGGTCTCGCGGGCCTTGGGGTAGCATTCGGTGCGAAGCTTGTCCTCGGGGCTCATGCTCTCCCCCGAGTTATAGGAGATGGGGGCGGCTGCGTTGTTGGGGTCTCGCTTCTGAAAACCGTACTTCTGGGCGTACTCGACATTCCAGGGACCGTACTTTCGCCCCATCTCGCCGCGGGGCGCACCCTCAGAGTAGGGAGCCTGGATGGTGTAGTTCTGCCCGTGTTCGGCAAAGCACTGCTTCATAGCAATCTGAAAGGCCGTGTATTCGTAGTGAGTGCGCTCGTAGTAGGTGTAATCGTCCAGGGGCATCTTCACGATGTCCTGCTCCGCGTCAAAGATGGCGTGGACGCTTTCGTCGCGTTCCAGCGGCGGGTTGAAGAGCGAGCAAGCACTCAGGGGCATGATGCCGACACAGAGCAGGGCACCCGTGGCGAGCAGGCGGCGGCTCGTGCCGGTACGAGGAGCGGCGGTGCGGCGGTTGAGAGATTTCATCGTTGAACACCTTTCATAGGAGTGAGTTGCTCACCACATTACACGTTCCGCTCCCTGTCGCGCTCGAATTTCGGGGGGGGGTGTGCACCAAAAATTTTTATGAATTCTCTTCTCACCTACCTTGGATCCGTGTTCTCCCCGCAAATACAAAAAATCCCCCGAACTTCTCGCAAGAGAAATCCGGGGGATTTTCAATCAGCTACATGCTACTTGGTCGGCAGTTCAGCCAGTTCGGTAGCGTCGTGAGCCTCGGGGATGTGATCCACGTGCAGACGCTTACGGAAGACCCAGTAGGTCCAAGCCTGGTAGACGAACACGACCGGCAGACCAAGGCAGGTCACGAAGGTCATAACGCCCAGGGTGTACTCGGAGCTGGATGCGTTCGCAATGGTGAGCGAGTATGCCGGGTCCAGGGTGGAGGGCAGCACGTTCGGGTACATTGCGGTGAAGATTGCCAGTGCGCCCAGTGCGACGAACACGGACAGGCCGGCGAAAGCGCGACCCTCGCGGCCGCCCTTAGCGGAGACCCAAGCAATCAGAACGGCAACAACAGCCAGGATGGTGCACAGCCAGGAGATGCCGTTACCGCTGGTGAAGTCCAGGGTCAGAACCCATGCGACGATCGGCAGCAGCAGGACGGGAGCCCAGCGCACCAGGGTGTTGCGGGCACGGTCGCGGATATCGCCGTCGGTCTTCAGAGCGACGAAGGCAAGACCCTGAACCAGAGCGAAGCCCACGAAGCCCAGGCCGCCCAGCAGGACGGGCAGAGAAATCCAGGCGAAGGCACCGCCAACGCGGTCACCGTTCTCGTTGATGGGCAGACCCATGGAGGTCAGGCCCAGCAGCGCGCCCACGAGCAGAGCGATGAAGAAGGAGGAGACGGACAGAGCGATGTTCCAGTTACGGATCCACTTCTCGTCGTTCTTCTTACCGCGGTATTCAATTGCGACCACGCGCAGAATCAGGAAGACCAGCGCGAGGGTCAGGGGGATGTACAGAGCCGAGAAGAGGGCTGCGTACCAGATGGGGAATGCCGCGAAGATAGCAGCACCACCGGACACAATCCACACCTCGTTACCGTCCCAGACGGGGCCGATGATGTTCAGCAGCAGACGGCGTTCCTTCTCGTTCTTTGCGAACTTGGAACCCATCAGCATACCGACACCCAGGTCAAAACCGTCCAGGATCATGTACATGATGAGGAAGACGCCAATGGCAACAAACCAGAGGGTGGGCAGGCCAGGCTGACCGGCAAAGATATTGAAATCAAAGTTCATGGTGAATCAATCCTTACCCGCCTAGTAGGCGAACTCCAGCACGTCGCGCTTGGACTTGTCGTTGGACTCGTCCTCGTGGTGCGACTGAACCAGCTCGGGCATTGCAGCAACCACACCGGCCTTGACGTACTTGATGAGCAGGTAAACCTCAACCACCATCAGCACGCCGTAGAGCAGGCCCAGGGTGAGCAGGGAGAAGAGGATTTCTTCACCGGAAACACCCGGGGAGATAGCTGCTGCGGTGTACAGGCGGATTGCGGGATCGCCCTCAAGGTTGGGGACAACCACGAAGGGCTGACGGCCCATTTCGGTGAAGATCCAGCCCAGTGCAATTGCGAAGAAGGGAGCCAGGATGGACCAGACGGCAACGTTCTTGAGCAGCTTGGACTCGGGGACGGTGCCCACGCCCTTCTTACGGGTAACCCACAGTGCGTAGAGGTAGAAGGGAACGACGACTGCGCCCAGACCGATCATGCCGCGGAAGCCCCAGTAGGAGACCTCGAGGGAGGGCAGGTAATCAATCTTCTGACCTGCACGCTCACCGTAGAGCGGGTTATCGGGCAGGTTGGTGCCGTACTTAGCTTCGTACTCGGGAACCAGGGTCTGGATACCCTTCACCGGGGTGTTGAAGTTGTCGTGTGCCAGGAAGGACAGCACGCCGGGAACCTCGATGATGGTGTGAATCTTGTCGCAGCTCTGAGCGCCAAGCTCACCAACGGTCAGCACGGAGAAGGAGGTACCGTCGTGGCAGGCGGCCTCGGCGGCAGCCATCTTCATGGGCTGCTCGTGAATCATCATCTGTGCCTGCATGTGGCCGGATGCGCCAACACCAGCGAAGCCGATGAGGCCCACCACTGCGCCCAGGCGCAGGGACTTGAGCCAAACCTGGAAGTCCTTCTTGTCGCGTGCGCCCTTGTCGGACTCACCAACGACAACCTTGCCGTCAACGACCTTGTCAATGCCGTCCTTGCGGCGGCGCCACAGCTTGTACCAGGCGATACCGACCAGGAAGCCACCGGCAACCTGAATGGATGCGGTGATGACGTGCGGGAAGGTGACCCATGCGGTGGGGTTCATCAGCACGGCGCCGATGTCGGTCATACGGGGACGACCGTCAATCATTTCTGCGCCGACGGGGTGCTGCATCCAGGAGTTTGCCACCAGGATGAAGAAGGCGGAAATCCAGGAGCCAAGAACAGCCATGAACAGCGAGAAGGCGTGGACTGCGGGCTTGAGGCGATCCCAGCCGAAGATCCACAGGCCCAGGAAGGTCGACTCGACGAAGAACGCGAAGAGGCCTTCCATAGCCAGCGGGGCGCCGAAGACGTCGCCCACGAAGCGGGAGTATTCACTCCATGCCATACCGAACTGGAACTCCTGAACCAGACCGGTGGCCACACCCATGGCGAAGTTAATGAGGTACAGCTTGCCCCAGAACTTCGTCATTCGCTTGTATTCGTCCTTCTTGGTACGAACGTAGCAAATGTACAGGTAGGTCACTACAAGGCCCAGACCCAGGGTCAGCGGAACCATGAAGAAGTGGTAGACGGTGGTGATACCGAACTGCCACCTACCAAAATCAAGGGGATCCATTGATAGGTCCTTACTATGTGTGTACTGATATGCGCGTGCGCCAGAATCGGGCACTCCCCCGTCAGTGAAGGGAGTGCGAGAGTTACTGACACAGTGTCTCTCACCCATCTACGGTACAGGTTTTTCTTTGAAGGCTGTGAGGCACCTGTGTGCCGACTGGGCGTTAAATGTTTGACGTTTCGATAAAGGTTCATCGCACGTTATCAGCAAATACCGAGGTGAGACGGTTTAGAAACAGCCTGTCACCATCCGGAGTACGGAAGCCTTTTCCAACCCCTCCCTCAAACCTTGCAGTAAATTGCGATGTCTGCAAGATTTTGGTGACGGATTTATCGAAACTGACACAATAGTTATTCAGTGCCAATTCATTAAATTTGCATCAAAAATACTGATTTTTTGCGCCGTGGTGAAATCTATTGTGACAATAATCATAGAAAATTCCCACTTTATGACAAATCGTCAGCATGTTTTCCACGAGTCTCGCAAGAAAATACACACGCAAACACACACGGGAAGAACCGCTACATATCGATGTTCTCGGTATCCAGCTGATGCGCGCCGGCGATAATGAACTCCTTACGCGGAGCCACCTCGGAACCCATCAGCAGCGAGAAGGCGCGCTCGGCAGCCTCAGCATCCTCGATGCGGATGCGGCGCAGCATGCGGTGGCGCGGATCCATCGTGGTCTCGGCCAGCTGGTCGGCGTCCATCTCACCCAGACCCTTGTAACGCTGAATCGGTTCCTTGTAGGTCACGCCCTGCTCCCGCAGAGAATCCAGCAGCTCGTGCAGCTGCTTCTCGGAGTAGGTGTACACCATCTCGTTCGGCTTACCGCGGCGCACCACCTCCACGCGGTGCAGGGGCGGAACCGCGGCGTACACGCGACCGGCCTCAATCAGCGGGCGCATGTAACGGTAGAACAGGGTCAACAGCAGGGTGCGGATGTGCGCGCCGTCAACGTCCGCATCGGTCATCATGATGACCTTGCCGTAACGGGCAGACTCTAGGTCAAAGGTGCGGCCCGAACCGGCACCAATCACCTGAATCAGCGCCGCGCACTCGGCGTTCGCGAGCACATCGGTCACCGAGGCGCGCTGAGTGTTCAGGATCTTACCGCGAATCGGCAGCAGAGCCTGGTACGAGGAGGAACGAGCCAGACGCGCAGTACCCAGCGCCGAGTCACCCTCCACAATGAACAGCTCGGAATGTTCGACGTTCGTCGAACGGCAATCCACCAGCTTGGTGGGCATGGATGAAGACTCCAGCGCGGTCTTGCGGCGCTGCGTCTCCTTGTGAATACGCGCCGAGACGCGGGTCTTCATCTCAGAGACGACCTTCTCGCACAGAGCCGTAGCCTGCGCCTTCTCCGCGCGGGCGGTCGACTCCAGGCGGGCCTTCAGGGCATCGCCCACCACCTTGGAGACAATCTGGCGAACCGCCGGGGTGCCCAGAATCTCCTTGGTCTGACCCTCAAACTGCGGCTCGGCCAGACGAACGGTCAGCACGGCGGTCAGGCCCGCGAGCACGTCGTCCTTCTCAATCTTGTCGTTACCCACCTTGTACTTGCGGGCGTTGTCGGCCAGATGCTTGCGCATCACGCGCAGCAGGCCCTGCTCAAAGCCCGCGGTGTGGGTACCGCCCTTGGGGGTGGCAATAATGTTCACGAAGCTGCGAATCGTGGTCTCGTAGCCGATGCCCCAGCGCAGGGCAACGTCCACCTCGCAATCACGTTCCACATCAGTCAGCTGCGAGCGGCCGTCCTCCCCCAGCACGGGCACGGTCTCGGTGAAGGTTCCGCTACCGCTGAAACGCCAGATGTCGGTGACGCGCTCGTCGTGCGCCAGGAACTCCACGAACTCGCTGATGCCGCCGTCGTACTGGAAGACCTCCTCGTGTGCCTCCAGTTCGCCGGGGGTGCCGGGCAGCCGGCGCTCATCGCGAATACAGATGCGCAGGCCCGGAATGAGGAACGCGGTCTGGCGCGCACGAGCCACCAGGTCCTCGTAGCTGAACTTGGCGTCGGGGGTAAAAATCTGCGGGTCAGCCCAGTAGCGCACGCGGGTGCCGGTCACACCGCGCTTCGCCTTACCCACAATCTGCAGGGCGTCGGTGCCCTCTGATGCGGGGGTGAACGGGTCATCGGGCTTGGGGGTACGGCCCGAATCGAAGTGGCCGGGAATACCGTGACGGAACGACATCTGGTAGGTCTTCGAACCGCGGTCCACCTGCACATCCAGGCGCGAAGACAGCGCGTTCACCACGGATGCGCCCACACCGTGCAGACCGCCGGAGGCGGTGTAGGAACCGCCGCCGAACTTACCGCCGGCGTGAAGCTTGGTGAAGACGACCTCCACACCGGATAGGCCGGTACGCGGCTCAATATCCGTGGGGATGCCTCGGCCGTCGTCGCGAACCTCCACCGAACCATCGCGGTAGAGAATCACCTGAATGGACTGGCCGAAGCCGGCGAGCGCCTCGTCCACCGAGTTGTCGATAATCTCCCAGAGGCAGTGCATGAGGCCGCGGGAATCGGTGGAGCCGATGTACATGCCCGGGCGTTTGCGGACTGCTTCAAGACCTTCCAGAACGGAGAGGTTGCGAGCGGTGTAGTTCGAGGACGCCACGGGATTCCTTTCGGGTGAATATGTCTGCGGTGGTGAACGCGCGCCGCACGCAGGGCGGAGTGAGGGCCCGGCTCACGTGCTACTAGGCAGAACGGATGCGGGGCACGACGCGTGTCGTGCCCCGCAGAGCGTTCAACGTTCGGAACTCTATTCTAGCGTGGCTTGGGGAAAAGGGTGGTCAGGACGGTCACCGATGGTGCCGTGCGTGGTTCCCACGTTCACCCCGCTAGTGTGCCTCACCCGTGGCCTTCGAGGAGCTCTCGTGACGGTTCGTGACCATGATATTGGACTTGAAGTAGAACTCTTCGGGAAGCTCATTGGTGACCGGGCCGTGGGGGAACTCGCTGAGCTTCGGCACGAAGTACCAGTCCATCAGCTCGCCGCTGCTCTGCTTGAGCACGCGACGTTCGCGCATGGCGCGGCGAATCTTGCGGCGCAGGCGGGGGCTGTCCTCCAGGGTGCTCGTGAAGACCCAGGGGGTTTCGTACCCCTCGGTGGCGGTGCCGAAGGTGATGCGCAGCTTGCCCTGTTCATTGGCGTCGATAACGAAGTCCCCGGGCGTGATATCGGTGAAGGCGAGCATCCAGCTGTGTCGGCGTTCGTAGCTTTCGCGGGTGGTCTGCAGTGCCGCAATGATGCGGTGGTCGACCAGCAGCTCAACCTTACGTTCGGTGATTTCGCCCAGACGAGCGTAGGAGCCGAAGGCGCGGTTCGCACCGCTGCGGCGAGGCCACTTCGTCACCGCACCGTGCGGCACCTCCCCCGCAAAGGTGAAGGGGCCGGTCATGGTGCCGGGCAGACGCAGACGCTCAAACGGCGCAGTCGGCAGAAAAGTCGTCAGTAGCTGATCGGAGCTCACCGACTTACCCCAGCGCGCCATCTCAAAAATAGTCGGCTCGGGGCCCACCGGGTAGAGGCGCGGCATCTTGCGACCGAACTCGTCAAAGCCCTCAATAAACTCACCGTTGGAGCTGTACCCGGGCATGGTCGCACCGAGCGGGCGAGTCCACGAGCCCGAGTACGGCTTGGTCAGGTGCGGGTTCTCCACCGGCAGGATGCTGGTGCGAGCGCCCAGGTAGGCGGGCATACGGGACAGGTTACGCCAGGCGAACTTCGCGGCAACCGCCTCACGCCACCACATGGGGCGCTTGCCGGGGGTTTGGCCGCCCAGGCAGTGCATGAGGAGCCAAAAACCAGCCCAGCCGAGAGTACCGGCAACAATCACCCACAACACCACGCTCAGCACCAGCTGGAGGGTACCGGTCGCCCACATATTCGTGGCGATGATGCCCATCAACCCCGCCCAGGCCACCATGGCGTACGGGCCGAGCGTAATCATGGGGTCGACCACCTTGACGGCGGCGATAACACGGCGGTTGAGGCCGCGCCACACGTAGGAGTAGGACCAGAGGGCGACGGCAAGCATCAGCGCCATCAGCAAGAGAAGGATGAACATCGGTGCGTTCTCTTTCGCGGCAGGTTTTTCTACCGGGGTCGGTGGCAGCAGGCATCAGGCAGATGCTCCGTTGAAGTGCTTTTCAACAACAAAACTCGTCTGCCGAAGGTACCTTCAGCAGACGAGTCTCTTTGGTGTCACTAACCCTGAGGTAAAGCTTCTTTACCTATTGTGCCTTTAAGTGGTATTCGTATGGGGGATTTTGGCCGCGGTGTACGAATAAATCGCACTCGTCCCTCCGCCAGGCAGATACCCGACAGATATCAGGCACAGCAAACAAGCTGTAACGCCCCGGTGACGGTTTTAGGCCAGAGCCGCAGCAATCTGCGGAATCAGCGCCTCAAAAGCACGCGCGCGGTGGCTAATCGAGTTCTTGATCTCGGCGGGAATCTGCGCGCAGGACTGGCCGGCGTACTTACCCTCGTAGAGGGCGTTCTCACCGTTGAGCTCCACGGGGCGCAGAATCGGGTCGTAGCCGAAGCCGCCCTCCCCCGCCGGTGCGGTCAGCAACTCGCCGGGTAGCTCGCCGTATTCAACCGCCTCGAAGCCGTCCGGGGAGGCCACCGATGCGGCGCAGCAGAACTTCGCACCGCGGTGCTCCGGAGCGATATCGCTCAGCTGAGCCAGCAGCAGGTTCAGGTTCGCGGTGCCATCGCCGTGGCGGCCGGCCCAGCGGGCCGAGAAGATGCCGGGAGCGCCGCCGAGCACGTCCACGGACAGGCCCGAGTCGTCGGCAATAGCAATCAGGCCGGTTGCCCGGGCGACCGCGCGAGCCTTGAGCAGGGAGTTCTCAGCGAAGGTCACACCGGTCTCAGGAACATCGGGTGCGTTCACGCTGGCTGCATCCACGACCTGGGTGTCAACGTCCAGGCCGTCGATGTGGCCGCGCAGAATCTCGCGCAGCTCCTTGAGCTTGCCCTTGTTGTGGCTTGCCAGAACAATCTTTGCTTCTGCCATGGTTTCTCCTTTGCAACAGGTGCACACGGTGCGGGGTGGGGCGCCGTGCGGGTTAGTCGTTTTTCAGGGCCTCGCGCTGAATCTGGGCCAGCTCTGCGGTGCCCTCCAGGGCCAGGTCGAGCAGGCTGTTGAGCTCTTCGCGGTCGAAGGGCGCGCCCTCGGCGGTGCCCTGAACCTCAACGAACTTGCCGCTACCGGTGACGACCACGTTCATGTCGGTCTCTGCGCGCACGTCCTCGGTGTAGGGCAGGTCAAGCATGGGGGTGCCGTCGATGATGCCCACCGAAATCGCGGACACCGAATCAATCAGCGGGTTCGCCTTGGCGGAGATAATCTTCTGCTCCTTCGCCCAGGCGATAGCGTCGGCCAGGGCCACGTACGCGCCGGTAATCGAGGCGGTGCGGGTACCGCCGTCAGCCTGCAGCACATCACAGTCGAGCACGATGGTGTTCTCGCCCAGCTCATCCATGTTGATGACCGCACGCAGGGAGCGGCCAATCAGACGGGAAATCTCGTGGGTGCGGCCGCCCACGCGGCCCTTCAGCGACTCGCGCGAAGAACGGGTGTTGGTGGCGCGCGGCAGCATGGCGTACTCGGCGGTCACCCAGCCCTTGCCCTCGCCCTTGAGCCAGCGCGGCACGCCCTCGGTGAAGGATGCGGTGCACAGCACGCGGGTGTTTCCGAACTCGATGAGGGCGGAGCCCTCGGCGTTGCGGGACCAGCCGCGGGTAATGGTGATGGGGCGCAGTTCGTTGAGGGCGCGGCCGTCGTCGCGGGTCACAGTCATGGGTTCTCCTTGGGTCGGTCGGTCTGTTGTGCTTATAACCTGGTCGGGTTGAATGTGGTTTGTACTAGTCCAGCTAGGGTTTAGGGAGGGCAATGGCGGTCTTGAGCGGCGGGTCCAGCACCTCCACCACGTTCAGCGTGGAGGTCACCGGATGCGCCGGCGTGGGGCGCGGGTAGATACGGTAGCTTGCGGCCATTTCGGCAACGCCCACGGGGCCGGAGAAGGCGCTGCGGGCCTCGGCGCGGGCGATGTCAGGGTCGTTCCATACGGGCAGGTGGGTTAGCAGCAGGTTGCGTACGCCCGCCTCCTGGGCGGCCTGTCCAGCGCGCTTGCCGGTCAGGTGGATACCGCGCAGGGCGTCGTCGCGACCCTCCTGGTAGGCGGCCTCGCACAGGAACAGGTCGGCGCCGCGCGCGGCCTTAACCAGGCCCTCGCACAGGTCGGTATCACCCGAGTAGGCGAAAATCGTGTGGCCCTCGCGGTCGTTGCAGGTGATGCGCAGGGCGTAGGGATCCTTCGAGGGGTGCACCACGCGGAATGGTTCCACGCGGAACGGGCCAATCTGCACGGGCTCGCCCTCGGTCCAGGTGTGGTACTCAAACTCGGTGCTCATGCCCGGGTCGGGGTCCAGGCCGTGGGTCGCCGAAAGGTACTCGTTAATGGCGGCCGGGCCGTAGAGCGGAATACGTCCCTTGGGCCAGCCGCGCGGATCCCATTTGACGGCCACGTGCAGACCGGACAGATCGATGCAATGGTCCGGGTGCAGGTGCGAGATGAGAATCGCGTCGATATCACTCAGGTCGATATGGCGCTGCAACATGCCGAGGGAGCCGTTGCCCATGTCCACGATGACGCGCCAGGTGCGGCCGGCGAAGTCGGTCGCGGTGAGCATGTAGCAGCTGGCCGGCGAGACGGGGCCGGGGAAGGAACCGGTACAACCGATAATCGTTAGGCGCATGCGGGACCTTCCTGCGTCGCCGCGGCCTCTTCGGCCTCGGCGACGTCTTCGTCCAGGGTGATGTTGCGGTGTGCGGCCAGCATCTCGGGGGTGATGGTGGCAAAGGAGCCGGTCGGGAAACGCTCGGCCACGGATTTGGTGTGGCGAACGTTCGTGACCTCGGGGCCGAGGAAGCGGCGCGCCAGCTGCGAGAACGTCTCAGATTCGCCGGTAGCGAGGAACTCGTGGTGCGGGTGCTCCTCGGGAACCGGGCTCTCGATGGCGTGGTTAAGCAGTTCGCGGTACACATCCTTGGCGGTCTCATCCGCGGAGGAGACAAGGGTGACGTCCTCGCCCATGATGTAGGAAATCACGCCGGCCAGCAACGGGTAGTGGGTGCATCCGAGCACGAGCGTATCGACCCCGGCATCCTTGAGGGGCTGCAGGTACTCGCGAGCGGTCTCCAGCAGTTCGGGGCCGGAGGTAATGCCCTTCTCCACAAACTCCACGAAGCGCGGGCAGGCCACCGAGTACACCTGAAGGTTGGGGGTAATCGCGAAGGTGTCCTCGTAGGCGCGGGAGGTGACGGTCGCCTCCGTCGCAATCACGCCGATCTTGCGGTTGCGGGTCGCGGCAAGCGCGCGGCGGGCGGCGGGCTGAATCACCTCGATGACGGGGATGCCGTACTGGCGGGTGTAACGTTCGCGGGCGTCGCGCAGCACGGCGGCGGATGCGGTGTTGCAGGCGATGACGAGCATCTTCACGCCGGAGTCGACGAGCTCGTCCATGATGCGCAGTGCGTTGGCGCGCACCTCTGCAATTTTGAGGGGGCCGTAGGGGCCGTGCGCGGTGTCGCCGACGTAGATGATGCGTTCGTGGGGCAGCTGATCCATGATGGCGCGGGCCACGGTAAGGCCGCCTACGCCGGAGTCGAAGACGCCGATGGGTGCCGCGGCGGTGGGGGCTACGGGTTCGGGGCTTCCCCAGGGGGTGCGGGCACGGTAGGGATTGGTTGCGTCGATGCTGTCACTCATGGGTCACCTACACTTCGGTATCGGTCGTTTCCTCGTTCTATGCTAACCCGCGTTCGGGGTGGTTTCTTCCCGGGAGGGGGTTAGATGAGTCCAGAACCACCATTATGAGACGGTCTGTGACGGCGGTGCGAGGGGGCAAACGAAAAATCCGTTCAGTGGGCGGTGTTCTATCGCACGTCGACGGGCAATATTACTGCGCACGCGTGCACCTTATGAACCGAGAAGAGGCCTCTACTCCTCTTCGTCCAGGCCCTCAATCATCGCAAGCATGAGCGAATCCTGCACCCACGAGATGAAGTTGTACACCATCGCCATGTACTCCTCATTGTTAGTGACCTGCGAGGCGTCGGTGATGGTGCCGATCTCGTCGGCGCGTTCTTCATCGGTAATCTGCAAGCGGTCGGCGAGCACCAGGCGAATATCGCCGAGGGCAGCGGCCCAGGCACGGGCGTGCTCCTCGTTCAGGCGCAGGTCGCTCGACTCAATGTCGAAGGCGAGCATCGCCAGGTTGGCGCGCTTGGTTTCGCGCAAATCGCGTTCGGTGTAGCGACGATACTCGGCCGCACTTTCCTCGTCGCTGCTGGCGACGGGGAGCAGGCGAGCCACGGCGCTGTCCTCGGGAATCGTGGGGTTCTCGGTGATGCCGACCAGCGCCTCGAGCGGGTCGACGGTACTGCCGTCGGCGGCGGTGTCGGAGGGTCGTAGCAGGGCGCGCACGTCCTCGGCGAGTTCTCGGATGAGCTCGCGCTCGGGTTGTTCAAAGCGTGCGGTGTAGCCGCCGGGGGTGCGTCGGAAGGGGCGTGCCATTAGTTCTCCACTTTCTCGAAGGTGGCCAGCAGACCCCAGGCGTGCATGGCCTGGGTGTGCTTTTCGGCGTCCTCGCGGGGCCCGGTGAAGACGATAGCCTTGCCGTTGTGGTGCACCTGCAGCATGAGTTCTTCTGAGCGGGCGCGGGAGTAGCCGAAGTGGCTGCGGAAGACGTATGCCACGTAGGTCATGAGGTTGACGGGGTCGTTCCAGACGATGACGTTCCAGGGGGTATCAGCGGCGAGGATGTTCTCGAGCTCGGTCGTCAGGTCGGTGTCGCCTTCGGTGAGGGTTCCGCTGGAGAGGGTCACGACTGCGTTATTCATGGGGGTCCTTCGGGGTCCGGTCTGATGGATTCCGGAGTTCGTGGGGCCGGGCTGTTGGGAACCGAGCCTCGCCACTTCGTGCAGCGTGGCGGCGGCTCGCGGCCGGTGTGTGCGGGGGCCGAATCTCTTTCGATTATACGGCCGGACGCGCCGGGCGGCGGGCAGAGTGCCTGTACTTTTTCATACTACACTACTTATAGTCAATAGTACTTTATGTAGTGATTGACACGCCGTCACAATAAGAAAAACGCCCGCTCCCCCCTCTACAATTGGACACATGACTACTACTTCGCTTCTCACCGATCACTACGAGCTGACCATGCTTCAGGCAGCTCTCGCCTCCGGAGCCGCCCAGCGCAAGTGCACCTTCGAGGTCTTCACCCGCCGCCTTCCCGCGGGCCGCCGCTACGGCGTGCTCGCCGGCACCGGCCGCTTCCTCGAGGGACTCTCCGAGTTCCGCTTCACCGACGAAGAGCTCTCGTTCCTCTCCTCCCGCAACGTCGTCAACAAGGAGACCCTCTCCTTCCTGGAGTCCTTCCGCTTCAGCGGCAACATCCGCGGCTACGCCGAGGGTGAGGCGTTCTTCCCCCACTCCCCCGTCATGCAGGTCGAGTCCACCTTCGCCGAGGCGTGCATCCTCGAAACCTACCTGCTGTCCATCCTGAACTTTGACTCCGCCGTGGCCAGCGCCGCCTCGCGCATGACCGCCGCCGCCGGCAACCGCCCCTGCCTCGAAATGGGTTCGCGCCGCGCCCACGAGCGCGCCGCCGTCTCCGCAGCCCGCGCCGCCGTAATCGCTGGCTTCGCCGGCACCTCCAACCTGGAGGCGGGCCGCTCCTACGGCCTGCACACCATCGGCACCAGCGCCCACGCCTTCACCCTGCTACACGACAACGAGCGCGAAGCCTTCGAGGCGCAGCTGCGTTCCCTCGGCGCCCGCACGACCCTGCTGGTCGACACCTACGACGTGGACAACGCCGTGCGCCTGGGCGTGGAACTGGCCGGCGAGGAGCTCGGCGGCGTTCGCCTGGACTCGGGTGACCTGGTCACCACCGCCGCCCACGTGCGCGAACTGCTCGATTCGCTGGGTAACACCAACACGAAGATCACCGTGACCAGCGACCTGGACGAATACGCCATCGCCTCGCTGGCCGCCGCCCCCGTGGACTCCTACGGCGTGGGTACCCGCCTGGTGACCGGTTCGGGCGCGCCGACCTCCTCCATGGTGTACAAGGTCGTGGCCCGCGAGAACTCCGCGGGCGAGATGCAGCCAGTCGCGAAGGCCTCGGCCGGCAAGGCCTCGGTGGGTGGCGCCAAGCTCGCTGCCCGCCGCCTGAACAGCATGGGCATCGCAACGGCCGAGGTTCTGGGAACCCACGAAGACCCGGCCCTGCACGAGGACACCCGCCCCCTGCTCGTGGACTTCGTTCGCGAGGGCGAGCTGCTGCCCGGCTTCACCGGCGAGGAGGGCGTGCGCCGCGCAACCGCCCGCCACGCCGCGTCCCTGGCCGAGTTGCCCGAGGCCGCTCGTCGCCTCTCCGAGGGCGAGCCGGTTATCCCGACCGAATTCATCTAAAACTCCCCCACGGTGCCCGCCCCGCGAGCTGCCGCGATACCCCTCAAGGACGGGGTGCATCCGGCGCAATCACGCGGGGCGGCGCGCCATACTTCTACCCGTGACCGTATAGGAACGGCTTGTAAGGACGGCTATGTCTAAGGCATTGATTATTGTGGACGTGCAGAACGACTTCTGCGAGGGCGGTTCCCTGGCGACCGCGCGCGGCGCCGAGGTTGCTTCGCTCATCAGCGAGTTCGTGGAGAACAACCACCACCGCTACGACGCAATCGTGGCCACCCAGGATTGGCATATCGATCCGGGTTCGCACTTCTCCGATACCCCGGATTTTGTGGACTCCTGGCCCGTGCACTGCGTGGCCAAGAGCAAGGGTGCGCAGATTCACGAGAACCTGGACACTGACTACATTGAGGCGTACTTCCGTAAGGGCCGCTACGAGGCCGCATACTCGGGTTTCGAGGGTTTGCTGGCTCCCGAGGACGAGGTGGCCACCGGTGAGCACGAGCCGGGCGCGGATGCTTCCGAGGACGGCCCGCAGACTCCCCTGTCGGAGTGGCTGGATGAGCGCGGTATCGAGTACGTTGATGTTGTCGGTATCGCCACCGATTACTGCGTGTCGGCCACCGCGCGCGATGCGGTCGACGCCGGCTACGAGACCCGCGTTCTGATTGACCTGACCGCGCCGGTGCACGAGGATAAGCTCGACGAAACCGCCGAGGCACTGGAAGCCGACGGCGTGGAGGTCGTGGAGGTCCTCTAGCCTCAACGCAACTCGCACAACGATAGGGCGGGCACCCCGAGAGTACTCGGGATGCCCGCCCTATCGCGTCTACGCGAAGCATCTACGTAAACAAATATTACGGGCACACAGAAGCCCCGCGAGCGTATACACGTTCGCGGGGCTTCAAGCCAAGAGCTGATACCGGTAGTAGCTAGTTCAACATGCGATTAAGCAATATCAAATTACTTTCCGGTCTGGCAAAGGAATACCTTCACGATACCATTATGAGAGTACGTTGCTCCGCTGAATGCCTCGCTGGAAGTGACGTTATTGGAGTTAGAAATCTCCCCCTCCATCACCTGCGGTGCCAGGTAGGAACCACCCGCACCACCAGAGCCTGCCAGCTGCACATAGCTGATGCTCTGGCGCACACCCTTCGGGTTGTTATTCCACTTCTGGGCAATCGTGATAGATGACTGCGAGAGCGCCGCGCCGGAGCCGCCGCCGCCGTAACCGCCACCACCGCCACCGGACACGATAATCTGCCCACCGTTAAAGTAGGGTGCTACACCGTAGTAGTGGATTTCTTCTCGAGTTCCATCGGGAAATTCAAGAACTTCTACGTCTTCCTGACGGTACCTTGCTTCGTTATCGTCCAGCAGGTAGCTCACCGACATCACGCCGTCGCCACCTTTGCCGTCCAGGCCGTTGGTGCCGGGGTTGCCTGCCGTCGAGGAGCTATAAAGAATCTGATTATTCTGGCTATCGAAGCTAAAGACATCGTTAGGGGTACCGGTCAGCACGGTTGGCTTAGCACCGCCAGCGCCACCGATACCGTTACCGCCGCCTTTACCGCCTTCAACAGTCAGTTCAAGACTCAAATCCTGAGCATAGTATTCGTGACCTTCGGTGGCGTCACTGCCACGAGCCCCGCCAGCAACGCCAGCTGCACTGTGTACGGGCGCGTGGGTCGGATGCTCAGGACCGGTCATGCGCACATCCACAATGCCGGGGAAATGACGATGATTAGGTTCTGCGGTGTATGGTTTTCCGCCAATTGATACGCCACCGCCACCACCGGCAACGGCAATGACTTCACCATCAATCAGTAGTGCCGATGAGCCACCGCCCGAGCATCCGTAGACTTCTTCCATAGGCAAAGGATTGGGTCCGTAAGACCATTGGTGAGCCCAGACCCAGCGCTCATATACTTTATCCATAACATCGTTAGGGATTCTCACCTCAGGAGTCGAGCCTCCGTCGCCGAATCCGTACCCACCCTTCACCGGACCGGTGCGGTACCCGCCACCGTTGGGGTAGAACTGAGGGCCAAAGCTACCGCCACCGCCAGCAATAATTTTGACGGTCTGGTGGGGTTTCACTTCAACGATTCCGCTGACCTTGGCGCCGGATCCTCCATCCAGGCCCTTCTCGTATCTTCCGCCTGCGCCGCCGGTCAGCTCAAAACGTAGCTTATGGGTGCCCGCTGGAACGGTAAATTCTTCTTCAACGCGTTCATAATTGCCCACACCCCGAGCGGAGACATAGGCGTTCTCGGCAAACGTACAGTCCACAGAAGAGGCGAAGGTCGGCACTACTGAAGAAGCCGCAATCACGGGGGTCGCCCAGGCGACACCCTTCACGACCTTACGGCGCGAAATATGAGACATCACTGTCCTTCAAAGGTTGGTACAACCGTCCCAGTGCGCACTATCCGGGTGCGCGCCTTCCTGGGGTTGGTTACATGGTGTTTCTTAAAGTTTTGATGACCCAGCATAGACCTACATGCTGCGCATCAATGGAAAGTTCCCTGAGCCCGGCGACCATGCCATGTTTCTAAAGAACTTACCCCCACCAGGCTACACGTTCTATCTCCGCGCTGCCATGATTATTGTGTTGCAGACCCAATATTTTTGCATTTTATGCACGCAAAAGCCCCGCGAGCGCATACACGCCCGCGGGGCTTTTCTCTACGTTCTATCCATGCTTTAGCGTCGGCCAACGAACCAGTCCGACAGCTTATCGAGACGTGCCTGAATCTGCTCTGCAGATGCCTGCGCCACCGCCGGGCCGCCACAAATCTTACGCAGCTCGTTGTGAATCACGCCGTGCGGCTTACCCGAGCGAATCGACCAGGCCGCCACGTTCTTCGCCAACTTATTGCGCAGCGCCTTCAGCTGGCGATGATCCACCACCGAAGGCACCGCGGTTGCCGGGCGACGAGCCGCGTGCTCACGCTGATGCGCGCGCAACAGCGTGCCCACCTGCTCGGCGTCCAGCAGGCCCGGAATACCCAGGAAGTCCTGCTCCTCCTCGCTGCCCACGGCGAGGTTGCCGGAGGCGAACTCGGCACCGTCGAAGAGCACGCCGTGGAAGGATGCCTCGGAGCCGAGCGCCTCGAACTTGCCGCGTGCCAGCTGCTCGGAGGCGCGCTCCTCGCGGTTCGCTTCCTCAATCAGGTGGTCGTCCAGGCCCTCAACCATAGGGTCAATTTCCTGGGGTGCGCCGCGGTCGAGGGCATGGTCACGTTCTACTTCCATGTCGTTGGCGAGCATCATCAGCTGCGGCACCGACGGCAGGAACACAGAGGCGGTTTCGCCGCGCTTGCGGGCACGCACGAAACGACCGATAGCCTGCGCAAAGAACAGCGGGGTGCTGGTGCTGGTGGCGTACACGCCCACGGCGAGGCGGGGCACATCCACGCCTTCGGACACCATGCGCACGGCGACCATCCAGCGCTGCGTGCCCTCGCGGAACTCGTCGATCTTGGCGGAGGCCTCGCGGTCGTCCGAGAGGATCACGGTGGGATATTCGCCGGTAATCTTCTGCAGCTGTTCGGCGTAGGCTTTGGCGTCCGCGTGGTCGGTGGCGATGACGAGCGCGCCGGCGTCGGGCACGGTGCGGCGCACCTCGGTCAGGCGCTTGTCGGCGGCGGCGAGCACGGTCGGAATCCATTCGCCGTTGGGGTCCAGGGCGGTGCGCCATGCCTGGGAGGTGATGTCCTTGGTGAAGCCCTCGCCCAGGTTTGCCGCCATTTCTTCGCCCGCGGAGGTGCGCCAACGCATCTGACCCGAGTACGCCATGAAGATGACCGGGCGCACCACGTGATCCTTGAGTGCCGGGCCGTAGCCGTAGGAGTAGTCCGCTTTGGAGCGGCGGATACCGTCGTTGTCGACCTCGTAGGTGACGAACGGAATCGGTGAGGTATCCGAGCGGAACGGGGTACCGGTCAGCGCCACGCGGCGGGTCGCATCGTCGAAGGCCTCACGCAGGCCGTCACCCCAGGAAAGGGAGTCTCCGGCGTGGTGAATCTCGTCAAAAATAACGAGGGTCTTCGACGCCTCGGTGTTGCGGGCGTGCAGCTGCGGCTTATTCGCCACCTGCGCGTAGGTCAGCGCCACGCCCTTGTAGTGGCGGCTGATGGTCACGTCCGCGTTCTTAAAGTTCGGGTCAATCGGAATACCGACCTTCGCGGCGGCGTCCGCCCACTGCTTCTTCAGGTGGTCGGTCGGCGCCACAACGATGAGCTGGCGCACCGTGCCGCGGTTGAAGAGTTCCTTGGCGAGGGTGAGCGCGAAGGTGGTTTTACCCGCGCCGGGGGTTGCCACGGCCATGAAGTCGCGGGGGTTCTTTTCGAAGTACTTCTGCATGGCCTCGGCCTGCCAGGCTCGCAGGTGCACCGAGGTGCCCCAGGGGGCGCGGTCGGGGTATGCCGGGGAGAGCTTCGGCTTCACCATGCTGTCAAATAGCGTGGGTTCCTCTGGTGCTGCGCTCATTCTCTCCTTCTTCCTCGTCTGCCTCTGCCGGCCCGTTCTGAGCCTGTTATAAAACCGGTTTCCGGGCACAGCGAGGTTAAATTCTAGCACCACCGCCGCGGGTTGGGCCGGGCTGTGGTGCAAGAATTTGGTGCTCGTCAGCAAAGTCTCATGGGGTGTTTTGCCGCTGAGCTTTACTGCTGAGGCGTGTTATTCAGATGTATTCACTCGGGTTTACCCAGGCGTATTGTCTGAGTCGTATTATCTGGTTGTATTATTCGCCCGAGCCGTTATCGCCGTCATTGCCGGGTGCCAGGCCCTCGTAAATCTCCTTGCACTGCGGGCAGACGGGGAACTTCTGCGGGTCGCGACCCGGAACCCACATCTTGCCGCAGAGCGCACGCACCGGCTCACCGGTCAGCGCCGACTCTAGAATCTTCTCCTTGCGCACGTAGTGGGAGAAACGCTCGTGGTCGCCCGGCTCGGATAGCTGGGTTTCCTCGCGCTCCAGCAGTGCCGTGCCGCCGGCCGTTCCGGGGCCGAACGGATCTTCAATACCTTCAATAGAGCTCATTCTTCTCTCCTTGGTGTTTTAAGTTCTTGCGAGCGCGGTCACCCCGCGGCTCCTAGCTCGTGCATGCCTCTCTCCATTCTAGTGGCTCATAGCAAACCCGCGGCCCGCAACCGTGACGATTGCGGGCCGCGGGCTCTGCGCCGGGCGCCGTAAGGGATGCGCGACGAACCAGCACGGCGTCAGCTGCCGGGCGCTAGTTCACGCTGAATCGCGCCACGCGTTCCAGCATGCGGGGGCTCATCCGGTCGAAACGGCGGCCGCCCCAGACGACACCTCCGACCAGCAGACCCGCGCCGATCATCAGCTGCAGTACGCCTCCGATGACCAGCGTCAGCAGGTTCTGCGTGAGGAAAACGTACACGATCACGGAGATACCACCGGGCAGGGCGCTGAGCATCACCACGGCCATTGAAAGCATGAGGAGCAGCTGCTTGCCCATGCCCTCGTTATTCTTCGGGTTCTTGAACGGGTTAGCACCGGGAGGCGCCACGGGCGGGGTGATGAAGGTATCCAGCACACAGCCCATACCTGCCGCCGCCGCGAACACGCCCAGCTGGTGCATCAGCACGATGGGGAAGAGTTCCAGGTGCCCGTTCACCGCAGAGGCCACCAGCACCATCAGCACCACAATCGGAGCAACGAGAATACTGTAGCCCCACAGGCGACCGATTCGGTCGTCGATACCTCGCAGCGGGGAGAGCACGTGCAGGCTAAAGGCCGTGTTGTCGTAGGAAACGAGGTAGCACATGTAGTAGCCGGTGAAGACGGTGCAGAAGTAGATCCAGAATCCGAAGAGCTGCATCACGCCGCTATTGACGACTTGTGTAGCCTGCTCGGGGTTGGGGCCGAAGCCAATCTCCCCATGGATGCTCCCGCCCGTGGCCGACATGAAGAGGGGAAAGCCAACCGCCAGGAGCAGGTACATCATGACCGTGGTAACCGTCAGCATCTGCAGGCGGTTGTCCTTGAGCAGCGAGTGTAGGGTGCGGGCCGCCACCGCGCCGCGCGGGGTTGCGGGGAACCGAGCGAACAGACCCAGGTCGCCCGCGGCAACTTCGGCTGCGCTCGCACGGTGGGCGCTACCGCCAACGTTCGCCATGGAGCGCGCGAGGTTCTTGCCCCACAGCCACCAGCCGCCGGCCAGGTAGCCGAGGGTCAGCACCAGGCATCCGAGGGCCGCGGGAACGTTACCCGCCGCGAGCCAGTAGGGTACGGCGTAGGCCGAACCGAAGGGAGTCACGCCCAGCCACGGCAGGAACGGGAATAACGCATCCCAGTGCCTCATCAGGTAGGTTGCGGTACCGCCGGAGATAAAGCCCATGCTCATCATGAGCACCGCAGCCACAATCATCAGCACGTTGGCGACGCGCGGGTTTGCGCTCAGCATGATGCCCAGGCGGTTGGCCAGGCGTGCCCACACCATGAGGTTGGCCAGACCCAGTACCGCGCAGACCAGGTACACGATCAGCAGGAGCGGCTGGGAACCGTACGCGATGAGGCCCAGGAGCACGGCTAGCACGGAGGCAACGCCGGGGATGCCCACGAACCCGCCGAGGAACTGTCCCTTCTGCAGGGTGGCGGGCTCGATGGGGAAGAGCACGAATCGGCTTTCGTCCAGGGTGCCGTCCAGGCCGCTGAAGAAGATGGGGACGATGGCCCAGCCGATGGCGAGCACCGAGCCGGCCAGCAGCGCGATGAGCGGACCGGTTTCGGGAGCTTCAAAGGCCGCCGCAAGGTACCCGACGGCGAGACCGAGGAGCGCGAGGACCACGTAGACGGCGGCGATGACCAGACCGATAACCGCCCAGATGCTACGGCGGAAGGAGGCCTGCACGTACTTCCACTTTAGTGAGACGAGGTGCCCAACCATGACAATCCTTCCGAGGAGGTGCGGCCACCGACCAGCTGCACGAATCGTTCTTCAAGGCTTACGCCGGCACGTACTTCGTCGACGGTTCCGGCGGCGAGGATTCGGCCCGAGTCCATAATCGCCACATGATCGCAGAGGCGTTGCACGAGGTCCATGACGTGTGAGGAGATGACGACGGTGCCGCCGGAGGCGACGAAGCCGCGCAGGATGTCCTGAATATTGGCGGCGGAAACCGGGTCTACCGCCTCGAAGGGCTCATCCAGAATCAGCACGGAGGGCGCGTGGATGAGCGCCGCGGCGAGCGCAATCTTCTTGGTCATACCGGCGGAATAGTCGGCGACGGCGCGACCGGCCGCGTCGGTCAGGTCCATGGCGGCCAGCAGGTCCTTGACGCGGGAGGCAACGGTTTCCTTATCGATTCCGTGCAGGTAGCCGGAGTAGGTGATGAGCTGCTCGCCGGTAAGTTTGTCGAAGAGGTGCACGCCGTCGGGCAGCACACCCAGGTGCGCCTTAGCCTTGAGCGGTTCGGACCACATGTCAATACCGCGAATCAGCGCGGTACCCTCGGTAGGCTGAAGCATGCCGGTAACCATGGAAATGGTCGTGGTTTTACCCGCGCCATTGCGGCCGACCAGCCCGTAGAACGAGCCGGAGGGAATCGTCAGGTTAATGCGGTCCACCGCGACCTTGTCGTCGAAGAGCTTAGCGAGTCCCCGAATCTCGACGGCGGCTCCGGTCTGCGACGGTGCTTGGGGAGGCGCCACGGGAAGTTGCGCGGGGGCCGGCTGGAACTGCGGGGGTTGCTGACCCGGCTGAGCATAGGCCGGCTGAGCGTAGGCGGCTTGTTCGGGATGCTGGGCTACCGGCTGTTCGGGTTGAGCTGAGCTAGGTTGAACCGGGGTAGGCTGAGCTGGGCTCTGCGCTGCACCGTTCTGCGGCGTTCCGTGCTGCGGGTCGTGGGGCGGGGTGTTCACCGGATCCTGGGGCATCGTTGGTTCCTTACGCGTGAGAGTAACGGGTCATGCTCTCACCCTATCACCCCCCCATTAGCCAAAATACCTTTTTCTGAAAGATGCTCAAAAAAACGTCTTTTGTCCGCAGTCCGAGCGTTTGGGGCCATTCGCAGAGAGGCTATCCGCAGAGCATCCCAAAGACGAAGATGCCGTACCCTACCCTGCCGGTGCGTTACGCACGCAAACGGGCCGCCACCCCGCCGACACTACAGGTCGACGAGGCGGCGGCCCGCCTATTGCACACCATTCCGTACAATTCTCCGATGGGTCCCCCCTCCGGAGGTTGCCCCGGCCGCGCCGGGGAGCCTCTTTAGAACAGCGCCATGGTCAGCGCGGCACGCGCCTTCACCGTGCGCGGGTCCGAGGCGCCGACCACGTCGAAGAGCTGCACGAGGCGCTCGCGCACGCGCTTCTTATCGTCGGGGCCAACCGCGCTGAACAGGCGCAGCAGGCGGTTGTAGGCATCCTCCACGTGGCCGCCCACCAGGTCCAGGTCGGCCACGTTAAAGGCCGCCTCAATATTCAGCGGGTCGGATGCGGCGGCGGCGCGTTCGGTGGCCAGATCCAGGTCCTTCACGCGGGCCAGCAGCTCCACCTGTTCGAGGCCGAGTTTCGCCTCCTTATCGCCGGGATTCTCGGCGATGGCCTTGCGGTAGGCCTCACGGGCGGCGGGCAGGTCGCCGCGATCCAGGGCGGCCACGGCCTCAGCGTGCAGGGGCGGCAGGGGCTTTTCATCCTCGGGGACGGCGGGATCAAAACCGCCGGGAAGCTGGTACTGGGCGGCGAGCTGCAGAACCTGCGAGAGCACATCGGCCAGGTCCTCGGCACTGACCGGGCCGGTGTAGATCGGGGCGGGTCGCCCACCCAGCACGGCCACGCCGGCGGGTACGCCGCTCATGCCGAAGGCCTGCGCGGCCTCGGGCAGTTTGGTGATGTCCACGGCGGCGCAAATCATGGATCCGGCGGCGGAGTCCACAAGCTTCTGCACGCCCTCAAGCATCTGCAGTGAAGACGGTGAATGGGGCGCGTAGAGCGCGAAGATTACGGCGCCCTGGCTGGAGAGCTGAACGAACTTCTGGAACTCCTCGGGGGTGTTCACGTCGTAGCGCCAGGTGGGGGCGGCGGGGGCATCGGGCTGATTGCCCGAGGATGCCGCGGACCCCTGCGTGCCGGAGGTGGGGTTCAGCTCCACGGCGTTGCGCACCGAGGCGGGGATGTTCGCCTCGGCCGGCGCAGCCTGCGCCCCACCCCGTACGGCGTTGTTCTGCCCGCGGTCTGCCGGGTCAAAGATAATGCTCATCCTGCGTTCCTTCCGTTCACGTTGTTCGGCGTTTCCCGCCATTCAACTTCTCGTGCCGCGCGCACGTCGTTCACGACGGCTTTGAGCCCGGACGTTCTCGCGCGATAGCCCAATCTGCTGCGGCCCTCCCCTCCATTATCTCCGGTTCGGCGCGCCCGGGGTCAATAACTCCCGCCCCTTAGCTCTCAGCACATCCGAACCGGCGGGGGGCCGCGGCGGGGCAACCGAACTCTCACGGGTCGGCCCCATCGCGGTGGACACAACCATCGCGACCGTGAGCCGGTAGAATGGCACAGTAGAGAAACGCCGCAGACATACGCGACGTCGCAACGCACAAACCTCCGATTCCCTTGAAAAGGACCCGTATGAGCAATCAGAAGCACCCCTCCGGCGATGGCGGGGACCAGCACTCCGAGGAACACCACAAGAAGGAATCCCTCGCCGATCAGCTGACGGGTACCCTCACCGATCTGACCGAGAGCATCAGCCAGGTGCGCTCCAACCGCCGACGCGCATCCATGCCCCCGACCGACACCCTACCCGTGGTGTCGGCGGCCGGTAGCGATACTCCCCCACCGCCGAAGGTCCTCGGTAACGGCAAGACCTCCATGATGCACAACCCCGTCGCGTTCGGCTTCCTCATGACCGTCGGTGTGGGTCTGGCCCTGCTGGCCTACTACATCTTCAACAACGTGGGTGCCCTGGTGGGCTGGGTGACCGGCGCTATTTTCATTGCGCTGGGTCTGGACCCGATTGTGCGTCGCCTGGAGGCCTGGGGCATTAAGCGCAACATCGGTGTGATCGTGGTTCTCGCCGGTTTTGCCGGTGCCGTTGCCGCCCTGGTGATGAGCATCGGCCCGATTATTAGCGAGCAGGCCTCCAAGTTTGTGCAGTATGCCCCGAATATTTACCAAAACACTATCGATTCTGATTGGTACCACGAGCTCGATCAGCGCTTTAACATCAGCAGCTGGGTGAATGAGAACGTCCCCAAGTTCCTGGAGTCAACGTTCTCTTCCTCGCAGGTCAATAGCTTTATGTCGAGCCTGTTGTCTGCCGGTTCTACCCTGGCGCAGAGCGTGACCGGCGTAATTATTGTTCTGTTCCTGTCCCTGTACTTCCTCACCTCGATGAACACCATCAAGGCCTGGGGTGTGCGTCTGGCGCCGGGTTCCAAGCGCGCCCGCGTCAAGTACATCACCGATAAGATCACCGACTCGGTGGGTAACTACGTGATGGGCCAGGCTATGGTGGCCATCTGCAACGCCCTTTTCGCATTCTTCACCATGCTCTTCCTGGGGTTCAGCTTCCCCCAGTTGATGGCCATCGTCATCCTAATTCTGGCGTTCATCCCGCTGGTTGGCGGCGTGGTGGCGCTGATTCTGACCTCGCTGATTCTGCTGACCCAGGGCTGGAGCATGGCGCTGTGGTTTGCGGTGGCGTACTTCCTGTACTTGCAGGTGGAGGCGTACCTGATTTCTCCGCGTATTATGGCTCGCGCTGTGTCGGTCCCTGCCGGTGTTGCGATTATTTCGGTGGCTGCCGGTGGCGCGCTCTGGGGCGTGCTGGGCGCACTGATTGCTATTCCGGCGGCGGCTTCCATGCTGATTCTGGTGCGTGAGGTGTTCATTCCTCGCCAGGACCAGCTCTAAGGTTTCACGTTCGCTTCCCCGCGGGAAAGCACCGGAGGCAAGAAGGCGGCGGCTTTGGATTCTCCATCCAAAGCCGCCGCCTTTATGTTTTATGCCGTGTTTTTATACCGAACCTTTAGAGCTCGGTAATTTCTTCCGCCACGGGGCCGCTGTATTCGGTGGGCAGCTCGGTTTCGGTGCCGGTCACGATGCTGACCACGGTGTTGAGGACCTGCTGCACGGACTTCTCGCCCACCCACAAGTGCTTGCACCCCTCAAAGGGAATCACCCGAGTACGCGGTACAGCCGCAAAACGCTCACGCGCTGCCGGAGGCTGCAGGTAGTCGTCGTGCTCGGGCACCAGCGCGTACAGCGGGTTCGAGATCTTGTTCCATTCGTCCAGCTCAGCCGGGTGCACGCGGTGCAGCGGCGGGGAGAGCAGAATAGCGCCGGTGAACTCGTTCGCGTATTCGGGCGCGTACTTGAGCACCAGCTCGGTGCCGAAGGACCAGCCGACCAGCCAGGGGTTCGGCAGGGCGCGCTCGCGTACGAACTTCAGGATTGCGTCGAAGTCCTTCTTCTCGGCAAAGCCGCCGTCAAAGACGCCTTCGCTGGTGCCGCGAATCGAGGAGGTGCCGCGAGTGTTGAAACGCAGCACCGCAATGTTCGACAGCGCCGGCAGGCGGAAGGACGCCTTCTTGTACACGTGCGAGTCCATGTAGCCGCCGTGGGTGGGTAGCGGGTGGAAGGTCACCAGGGTTGCCTTGACTTCGCCTTCGGGCAGGGCGAGTTCACCGACGAGGCGCTTGCCGTCCGCAGTGGTGACGGTAAAGTTCTCACGGCGTGCCGGAAGCACAGTACGTGCCTTAATGGGGGTGGGCTCAGCGGCGGTGCTGAAGACGTAGCGGGCGGGATCAAATTCCTGCGCGCGGGTGATATCGGCGGGTTGCTCATTGCGTTCCTTCAAGAAATGGATTCGAGAATGTGGTTTTGGTCAAGAATGTAGTCTTAGGCTGCACCTTAAGTGCAGTGTTCAGCCTATTTGCGGCGGGTGCGCCAGCAATGCTGATGCCAGTGCCTGCGCTCATCAATGGCGCGGCTACGGCCCATCGTGTGGCTTTCCTGCCACACCACCAGGTGCGCTGTTCTGGGCGGAATCGAGCGGTAGCATTCGGGGCAGGTGTAGGTTTTTTGGGCGTTGACGGCGGGAATGTATTGCACCAGCCAGTCACCGTATCGGTCACGTTCCAGTCGAGGTGCAGGGTCGAGGATCCTGCTGATATCACGCCCTGCGGGTGCTTGACGGTGCCACTTATCGCTGGTGGTGCCGGATACTCGCCTGCCGGGATGATTCTTACGTGCCATGAGCCCTATTCTACCGCGCTGCTCAGCTATCTCTATCTACCTACCCTGCCGCTGTTCGCTCTGCGCTCTTCCTCATACTGGCGTGGTACTCATGCTGAGGCGGTACTCCCCCGCTCTGTGCCGCACCTCCCTACTGTGCCGTACTTCCCTACTGTGCCCCCGTACCGCGACCTGTACCAAGCTCAGGTTCCCTAGCTCATACCCTCACCTGCTAGAGCCAAACACTCGTACCTGCTAGAGTGGACGGATGCGTATTGTCATTGCTGAATGCTCCGTAGATTATGAGGGCCGCCTCCGCGCCCACCTGCCCCGCGCTACCCGCCTGCTGATGGTCAAGAATGACGGCTCCGTCCTCATTCACTCCGACGGCGGTTCCTACAAGCCCCTGAACTGGATGAGCCCTCCCTGCTCCCTGCTGGTAGCTGAGCGTGAGGACGTTCCGCAGAGCATCCGTGAGGACCTAGAGTCCGATGTTCAGCAGCTGTGGACCGTTCAGGCAGCTAAGAGCGATGACCGCCTCATGATTCGCATCTACAAGATTGAGCACGAGCACGCCACCGACCTGGGTGTTGATCCCGGCCTCATCAAGGACGGTGTGGAGGCTGATCTGCAGCGTCTGCTCGCAGAGCAGATCCACACTCTCGGTGAGGGCTATTCGCTGGTGCGCCGCGAGTACCCGACCGCTATCGGTCCGGTAGACATCATGGCGAAGGATGCGCACGGCGTCTCCGTGGCGGTTGAGCTCAAGCGTGTGGGCGATATTGACGGTGTGGAGCAGCTGACCCGTTACCTGGAGTTGCTCAACCGTGACCCGCTGCTGGCACCGGTGCGCGGCGTATTTGCGGCACAGACGATTAAGCCGCAGGCACGTACCCTGGCTGAGGACCGCGGTATCCGCTGCGTGAGCCTGGACTACGATGCGATGCGCGGCGTGGACGACTCCGCTGACCGTCTGTTCTAGCTGACCGTCTGTTCTAAACGGCTCTAGGCTAAGCAGCTGCACATAGCTTGAGGGGCGCCTCCCGACCATGGGAGGCGCCCCTTTTCAGCCCATCATCTTTCTGCCCGCGCTCTTTCGGCGCACGCGTTCTTTCTGTGCACACTCTCGTTCTGCGTAAACAATCTACCCCCGGATACACCAATCGCCGGTGCCCCTCCCCTTTCAGGGTGGAACACCGGCGAGGTGTACACAGTGGCTAATTCCCGCTGAGGGGAACCAGCTTTAGATCTGTGCGTGCTTTGCAACGATGGTCACGTGATCGTTCGAGACGGTCAAGAAACCTGCGTTGAGGATGGTCTTAATGGGCTCACCATCAACGGGTTCAATGAGCAGCTCGCCGTCCTGTGCCAGCAGCGTGCAGGTGGGGATCATGCCCGGCAGGATGCCGAGGTCACCGCTGACGGAGCGTGCACGAACGTACTTCGCTTCGCCAGTCCACACGACGCGTTCGCGGGAAACAACTTCAACTTTCAGAGCCATGATTACTTAGCTCCAGTCTGTGCCTTGATTTCCTCGTAGCGGCGCATAACGTCGTCCATACCACCAATGTTGTAGAACGCCTGCTCGGGGATGTGGTCGACATCGCCGTTGCAGATCATCTGGAAGGACTCGATGGTGTCCTTCAGCGGAACGGTCGAACCCTCGACACCGGTGAACTGCTTTGCAGTGTAGGTGTTCTGGGAGAGGAACTGCTCGATACGACGTGCACGTGCCACGACGATCTTCTGCTCCTCGGAGAGCTCGTCCACACCCAGAATCGCGATGATGTCCTGCAGTTCCTTGTTTTCCTGCAGAATAGCCTTCACACGAATTGCGGTGTCGTAGTGCTCCTGACCGATGTACTGTGCGTCCAGAATTCGGGAGGTGGAGGACAGCGGGTCAATTGCCGGGTACAGACCGCGCGATGCGATTTCACGAGAGAGCTCGGTGGTCGCATCCAGGTGCGCGAAGGTGGTTGCCGGCGCCGGGTCGGTGTAGTCATCCGCAGGCACGTAAATTGCCTGCATGGAGGTGATGGAGTGACCGCGGGTGGAGGTAATACGCTCCTGCAGCAGACCCATTTCGTCCGCCAGGTTCGGCTGGTAACCCACTGCGGAGGGCATGCGGCCCAGCAGGGTGGAAACCTCAGAACCTGCCTGAGTGAAACGGAAGATGTTGTCGATGAACAGCAGCACGTCCTGGTTCTGAACATCGCGGAAGTACTCCGCCATGGTCAGACCGGTCAGTGCCACGCGCAGACGGGTTCCCGGGGGCTCATCCATCTGGCCGAACACAAGAGCGGTGTCCTTCAGAACGCCTGCTTCTTCCATTTCGACCCACAGGTCGTTACCCTCACGGGTACGCTCGCCAACACCGGTGAACACGGAGGTACCACCGAAGTTACGAGCCACACGGGTAATCATTTCCTGGATCAGCACGGTCTTACCCACGCCTGCACCACCGAACAGACCAATCTTACCGCCCTTGATGTAGGGGGTCAGAAGGTCGATGGACTTAATACCAGTCTCCAGCATTTCGGTGGAGCCTTCCAGCTCTGCGAAGCCGGGAGCGGCACGGTGGATCGGCCAGTAGGTGTCAGCCTTGATCTCGGAGTTCGGCACGTCGAGTGCGTCACCGAGAACGTTGAAGATGTGGCCCTTCACGCCGTCACCAACGGGGACGGAGATCGGTGCGCCGGTGTCGACTACAGCCTGACCGCGGACCAGGCCGTCAGTCTGCTGCAGGGAGATAGCGCGAACGATCGAGTCGCCCAGGTGCTGTGCGGTCTCGAAGGTGATGGTGCGGGTGCGACCGTCGAGGGTCAGCTCGGTGGTCAGAGCGTTGTAAATCTCGGGGACCTGACCGGCGGGGAACTCGACGTCGACCACGGGGCCGATGACGCGGGCAATACGACCCGTTGCGCCCTGAGTCGGTGCGGAGACCGATTCGTTGTAGGTGGCAGTCATATTTCTCACTTACTTAGAAAGTTTGGACAGTTGATGGCTTCGTTGGCGTACAAGTACTAGGAGCCGAGGGCGTCTGCGCCGCCCACGATTTCGGAGAGCTCCTGAGTAATTTCCGCCTGACGTGCGTTGTTCATCAAACGGGTGTACTTGGTAATCAGCGTCTCAGCGTTGTCACCTGCGGTCTTCATCGCGCGCTGGCGGGATGCCAGCTCACTTGCTGCTGCCTGCAGGAGGCAGGAGAAGATACGCGATGCAATGTAGCGCGGCAACAGCGCGTTGAGCACTTCCTCGGCGGAGGGCTCGAACTCGAAGGATGCCGCCTGCTCGTACTCAGCCTTGGTCAGTTCCTGGTCGGGAACGATTTCCTCGCCCATAGCCTTTGCGTCACCCACGTGGATGGGCAGCAGGCGCAGGATCTTGGGTTCCTGAACAACCATCGACTTGAACTCGGTGTATACGATGTGCAGTTCGTCCACGCCGCCCTCTTCGAAGGGCAGGTCGTAGGCTTCGAGCAGCGCGTCACGAATTTCGACGGCAGTTTCAACACGAGGTGCATCGGTGTGCCCCTCCCACGCACGGGCGTAGGGGCGCTCACGGAACTCGAAGTAAGCCTTTGCCTTACGGCCAACCAGGTACAGCTGTACCTCCTGGCCGTTAGAGCGCAGCCTCTCAATCAGAGATTCGGTACGACGCAGGATAGCGGAGGAGTACGAACCTGCCAGACCGCGGTCACTGGTAACAACCAGGATTGCGGAGCGACGGTGTTCGTAGGTTCCGAACTCGTGCGGCTTGTGAATCAGCGGGTGCTTAATACCGTGCTGAGTCGCAACCGCAGTCACCACGCGGGTCAGAGCGTTCGCGTAAGGGCCGGCTGCCTGAGCAGCGTTACGAGCCTTGTTAATGCGGGAGGTCGCGATCATCTCCATCGCCTTGAAGATCTTCTTCATAGACGACGTCGAAGCAATCTTCTGTCGGTAAACCCTAATCTGGGCTCCCATAGAGCTTCCTTTCTCCTTGCTTTCTGCCCCGCCCCAGCCTCATAGCTGAGGCGGGGAGAAGGCGAGGACTAATCGCTAACCGATGGTTTCCTGAGTGATGTCGCTATCGCGAGCTGCCTTGTGCTCCTCGTGACCTGCGTCGACGAGGTGGCTGCTGCCCTCAGACTTGAAACCCTGCTTGAAGTCAGCAACTGCGGACTTCAGAGCTGCAACGGTGTCATCCTCAAGCTTGCCGGAGGAAGCGATATCGGTCAGTACCGAGGTCTTGTGACGCAGGTACTCGATGAAGCCTTCCTCGAAGCGCAGCACGTCGGAAATCTCGATGTCGTCGAGGTGACCGGAGGTACCAGCCCAAATGGAGACAACCTGCTCTTCAACTGCGTACGGGGTGTACTGCGGCTGACGCAGCAGCTCGGTCAGGCGAGAACCGCGGGTCAGCTGTGCCTTGGTTGCATCGTCCAGGTCGGATGCGAACATTGCGAACGCTTCCATCGAACGGTACTGTGCCAGCTCCAGCTTCAGGGTACCGGAGACCTTCTTCATAGCCTTGGTCTGTGCGGCACCACCAACACGGGAGACGGAGATACCGACGTCGACTGCCGGACGCTGGTTAGCGTTGAACAGGTCGGACTGCAGGAAGATCTGGCCGTCAGTAATGGAGATGACGTTGGTCGGAATGAAGGCGGAAACGTCGTTTGCCTTGGTCTCAATGATCGGGAAGCCGGTCATCGAACCTGCGCCGAGGTCGTCGGAGAGCTTAGCGCAACGCTCCAGCAGGCGGGAGTGCAGGTAGAAGACGTCACCGGGGTATGCTTCACGTCCCGGCGGGCGGCGCAGCAGCAGGGACACAGCGCGGTATGCTTCTGCCTGCTTCGACAGGTCGTCGAAGATGATGAGGACGTGCTTGCCACCGTACATCCAGTGCTGGCCGATAGCCGAACCGGTGTAGGGTGCCAGGTACTTGAAGCCGGCTGCGTCGGATGCGGGAGATGCCACGATGGTGGTGTACTCCAGCGCGCCGCGGGTCTCCAGGGTGTGGCGGACAGCCGCAATGGTGGATGCCTTCTGGCCGACGGCCACGTAGATGCATCGAACCTGCTTGTTGGGGTCGCCCGAAGCCCAGTTGTCCTTCTGGTTCAGGATGGTGTCGATCGCGATAGCGGTCTTACCGGTCTGGCGGTCACCAATAATCAGCTGACGCTGACCGCGGCCGATCGGAATCATCGAGTCGATTGCCTTCAGACCGGTCTGCAGCGGCTCGTGAACCGACTTACGCTGGGTCACGCCGGGAGCCTGCAGCTCCAGTGCGCGGCGGCCTTCAGCCTCGATGGGGCCCAGGTCGTCAATCGGGTTACCGAGGGGGTCAACAACGCGACCGAGGTACGCGTCGCCAACGGGCACCGAGAGAACCTCACCGGTGCGGTGTACAACCTGACCCTCTTCAATACCGGTGAAGTCACCCAGGACAATCACACCAATATTGCGGGTATCCAGGTTCTGTGCGAGGCCGAGGGTGCCGTCTTCGAAACGAAGCAGCTCATTCGCCATCACCGAGGGAAGGCCCTCGACGCGAGCGATACCGTCGGAGGCCGATACAACTCGACCCACCTCAACACGTTCTGCATTGCCGGGTTCGTAAGACGCTGCAAACTCGTTCAGCGCATTACGGACATCGTCGGCATTGATGGTCAGTTCGGCCATCTTGTGTCCCTGCTCTCTCATTGTGGTTACGTTCCATCAACGGAACTAACCGAAACTTGCAATCCGGGTTCAACGGGCGGGCCATGCCGCCTCCGCGTTGGAGGAGGCATACGCCGCGCACCCGCCTACCCGAGGTATCTTCTAAATCACCGTTGCGACGAACGGTTCAGCGTCGCTAGCTTGAGCCGCTAGCCGATGGAACGAGACAGGTCGGACATACGGGTCTCGACGGTACCGTCGATCACCTCGTCGCCCACCTGAACACGCAAACCGCCCAGAACGGCGGGATCCACCGAAACGTCGAGCTTCAGCTCGCGGCCGTACACGGCGTTGAGTGCGCGACCGAGACGTTCAAGCTGTGCCTGCGACAGGTTGATTGCGCTGGTAACGCGCGCAATGTAACGGTTCTGTCGCTTGACGATGATTTCTGCGAACTCGTCGGCAGCCCGCGCGGCGTGAAGGCCACGAGGATTAGAGCCAACTCGTTCGAGCAGAAGCACACCCTCGGCGGTGGTGGCGGGGCCACCGAGCGCCACGGCGAGCTTCTTCTTTGCTTCTTTGCTTGCCTGATGGTCGGACAGCGCTTCCTGCGCCTGAGCGTTGGAATCAACGGTACGCACAAAGGTGAGTAGTTCGTTGAGTACCTCGTCCAGGGCATCCACGCCACCGCGAGACTGAGCCGATGCGATCACGGCGAGCACCGCTGCACGTTCCAGGGCATCCGCCAGGTCGGAATCCTCGGACCAGCGCTGAGCCACCGCGTTGGTGAGTACAGCCATGGCCTGCGAAGAGATCTTGCCGTCAAAAACGGAATTGACGATTCCCTGGCGGGCCGCTGCGTCACGCGAAGAATCGGTGACGGCGCGGCGAAGGGTGCCGTTGTGGTCGAGCACGTCGACCAGTGCGAAAAGCTCGCCCGCAAGCTTCAGAGGCTGCAGGGAAGCGTGGGCTTCCAGAACCTCTTCCACCTTGCTCAGTGATTCAGTAGATACTCCTGCCATTACCGAGCCGCACCTGCGTTCTGCTTCTCGGTTTCAAGGTCAGCAAGAAAACGATCTACCACACGGGCCGATCGCTCATCATCGTTGAGGGCTTCGCCCACAATCTTGCCGGCAAGGGTCGTAGCCAGAGTGCCAACCTCGGAACGGAGGGACACTGCTGCTGCCGCACGCTCTGCCTCGATAGCCTTCAACGCGTTATCGCTAATGCGCTGTGCTTCAGCGGTTGCACGCTCGCGAGCGTCGGCAATGATTGCCTCGCCCTCTGCGCGTGCCTCTTCACGAATCTTCTGAGCCTCCAGTCGAGCGCTTTCGAGCTGCTGGGTGTACTCATCGCGAGCCGCTGCAGCCTCTGCCTGTGCCTTCTCGGCCTTGGCAAGGCCACCTTCGATTGCTTCCTTACGGTCCTGGTAGATCTTCTCGAACGCCGGGACGACGTACTTAGCAACGATGTAGTAGAGGATCAGGAATCCGATGAGGGTAATGACAATTTCCCCGACGTCGGGAATGAGGGGGTTCGAAGCTGCCTCCGCTCCCCCTTCGCTTGCCAGATAAATCATGGAGGGAATCCTGTTCTATGGGATGGGTCGTTTAGGATGTGGCGGAGCCGGTTACTTGATGAAGACGAGAACCAGGCCCAGAATTGCCAGTGCCTCGACCAGCGCGAAGCCCAGGAACAGCATGGGCTGCAGAGTCTTCTGAGACTCGGGCTGACGAGCAACGCTGGTCATGTAAGCCGCGAAGACCAGACCCACGCCGATGCCGCCGCCGATAGCTGCCAGACCGTAGCCAACCGCAGTGATGGAACCAACCATTATTTTTCCTTTCAACAGTGCTCAACCGGGAACATACCCGGACCGAACAGAGTTTGATTTGAGTTATAGCCCGCACAATGAACGTGTGGGTTGCTTTATTCTTGTCCGGAGCCGGTACCCCAGCCCCGAACGCGAAAACCTAATAAAAAATTTAGAGTGTCAGCAAACTGACTAGTGACCCTCAGAAACCGAGCCCTGCAGGTACACAGCCAGCAGCAGAGCGAACACGTACGCCTGGATGCACTGAATCATGAATTCCAGGAAGTACAGGAACAGGCCCAGGGCGCCGGGAGCGATGGCGGCCAGGTAGCCGATACCGCCAAGAGCCTCAACCATGTAGGTCACCATGCTGGAGGCAACCATCAGCGCCAGGTGACCACCGAACATGGTGGCGAACAGACGCAGTGCGTGGGTTGCGGGACGAATCAGCATGTTCGAGAAGAACTCGATCGGGATCAGAATGGGGTAAATCCAAAACGGCAGGCCCGCAGGCATGGTGATGTCCTTGAAGAAGCCGCCCAGGCCCTTGCGCTTGATGCCCACGCCGACCCAGGTCAGGTATGCCACGCCAGCCAGCGCGTAGGCGCTACCGGGGTGGGAGAAGGAGGGCAGCTGGATGAACGGAATCGCGCCGTAAAGGTTGTTCACCAGAACAAAGAAGAAGGAGGCGAACAGAATCGGAACGAAAGGCTTGTAGTGCTGAACGCCCAGAGTTTCCTTGCCCAGAGAGTTGCGAGCAAATAGGTAGCCGGATTCAGCGATGAACTGAGTCTTTCCGGGAACCATGGCACGCTTGCGTGCTGCGGTGAGGAAGAAGACCGCAATAATCACCACGGAGAGTAGCACCAGCACGTTCTGCTTACCAAAGGCGAAATCACCAATGGTGAAGAAGGGGGGAAGATGCATGTCTTCGGGGTTCGGCGGAACATAGGCCCCGGCTTCCGCGAGGATCAACCCGTTCTCGATCAAAGCAAGTCCTTTCTTGCTGCTTGTGGCTATCAAGAGCCCATGCCAGCTCTTGCGTGACTGACATGCTAACTACATGGATGAATGTGTGACCTAGCGGTCCGCGTTCAATGACCTAGCGGTCCGTATTCTGCCTGGCCATATGGGTGAAGACGAGGGTTAAACCCCCGATGGCGCCGATTAAGACGCCAACCCATACCATCCAGGTGGTGGAGAAGACCAGGTCACCGAGGTAACCAATACCTCCCCACACCGCAACGCCGATGATCAGGTAGAGAATTGACATCACGGCGCCGGAGAGACCTCCGCCGGATACCAATTCTCCGGTGGTGCGGAGCTTTCGATCTCCGTCCCACCACTTCTTCTCCTCGGCCAAACGTATATTCCTTTCAAACACCTATCGTGTTACCGACTATGGTCTTCCGAGTCGGTGTCGAAGTACAAAATTCTCAATCGTGCAATGCTGACTGTCTCGATAACAATCCACAGAATCACGCCGGTGCATGCGCCTGCAAGAGTCCAACCGTGCCTCAGGTTCTCTGGGAACGGAACAAACATCAACACCAGACCGAGCAGGGCAATCTTCACAAGGTAGCTCACCACCAGCGATTTGGGTACGCCCCAGTCGAAAATGGGAGCAATCAGCATAACTAATACGCCCAGAGTGAAGCATATATAGATTATCAGAAAGCCCAATGTTATTCCTAGCGCGCCCACGGGGCCCGCAAACAGGTACGCACTCATCATACCGCCGAACCAAGCCGGCAAAGAGCATACCGATACCCTGTAGAACAAAAATTTCCAGGAAAGCTCTTGACTCTCGTAAGAAGATGCCCTCAGTCCTACCCGGGCACGCTCTCGGCGACGTTCCCGTTGCCTCCTACGCTCCGCGGGTGGATACCACAGAACATCGGCCACGCGCCTCCAGACGGGCTCTGCTACAGCTTCCTTTTGAGGTTGTGGCGACCTAGACACCATTAGTGTTTCTCCCCACGGTTCTGTTTCGACTGAGGCGCAGAAGAGCGCTCATTAGAAGGCTGCTCCGCGCAATCTTTCACCGAGTCCGGAATGATGGGCGCGGGATGCAGGGAGGTCGGCTCCACCCGCTCCGGGGTTGCGGGAACACCGGTCGCAGAAGAAGACGAGGTGCCCCGACCCGCCTTCTTCGGGGCTGCCGGCTGCTCCGCGGGAGAAGCCGACGAGGGGGTACCGGCCTCGGCAGAGGAGCCGCCCTTCGCCGCCTTCGTCAGGTCAATCGTTGAGCTGGGGGCTTCACCACCAAAAAGCTGCGGCATGCGCAGGTACACGGCCAGCACGGCGAGCGCCACAAGCACCACGCCGAGCGCGGCAAAACCAGCACCCGAGGTGTACAGGTCGGAGGCGAAGGCCAGCAGGACCCACACCAAAATCGTCATGCCCGTGACCACTGCGGTCGATCCCAGATGGCTGAAGCCCACGTCCGTCAGGCGCTGATACACGTGAGTGCGGTGCGGCTTGTACCACTGCTCCCCCGCCATGAAGCGGCGGAAGAGAGTCGAACCGGCATCGGCCAGATAGGTAACGAGAGGAGCGAAGGCCAGCAGCACCGGAACGTCAGCAAACCAGGCGCCCACCGCCAGAGTACCCAGGGCCGTACCCAGCACGTAGGAACCGGCATCCCCCAGAAAGACGTTCTTGCCCGGGCGCACGTTCCACGGCAGAAACGCCAGGTACGCGCCGGCCACCGCTACACCCCCCATAGCCAGCCAGGGCAGGTTGACCATCCAACCGGTCAGCGCGTACGCCAAACCGGCCACCAGGCCGTGAGCACCCGAGATGCCGTTGATGCCGTCCATAAAGTTGGCCACGTTAATGTAGCCCGCGATGAACACGGCACCGACCACCACCAGCAGCGGGTTGGTACCCTGAACCGTCGCGAAACTGACGCTCACCAGCACACCGATGACCAGCTGCAGGGCAGCGCGACGAACGATACTCACGCCGCGAATATCTTCGAGCCAGCCCAGGGCCAGGGAGAAAAGCATGGCGGCGGCAATCGTGATGGCCAGCTGCAGGGACTCGGCGGAGCGGTAGGTCCAGCCCAGCAGGGTCGCCACGAGGAAAGCCAGCAGGGTCGCCGCGGCCGTCGCCAGGCCCATGCCGCGGTAGGTCGGCGTGGTGTGCGAGGACCGTTCGTTGGGGATGTCCACCATGTTGTAGCGATGCAGAATCGGACGCACCGCAAAGGGCAGGAGGGCACCGGCAATCACCGCAAGAACGAAAATGCTCGTTAGCTCGGGAAAGGAGGTCATGATGGCTCCGGGTCGTACTGTCTCGTGAATGTGTTTATCGTATGGCTCCGCCGCCCCCGGGGCGCCGGGAAGACGCTCCGATAGGGGCGGCGTCGAAGAGCCGGTCGGTTAGAAGGTCTGCGCGTTCTCCAGGGTGCGCGGATCGGGTGCGCGCTCCAGGCCGTGGCGTTCGTAGCCGCTGTGCTCGCGGTAGTTCTGAATCCACAGCTTATAATCGAGCTCATCAGGGTCAAGTGCCGGGGCACTCGACCGGGAAATATACCGGTTTTCCTCGCTCGGCACCAGCTTCTCGGTACCGCCGAAGAGAGTCTCATCCAGCTTCTCACCCTTGCGAAGACCAATCTCCTTGATTTCAACGTCGTAGCGTTCGTAGGCCTGGCGCATCGCCTTGGCCACGTCCAGGATCTTGACCGGCTGGCCCATATCCAGCACCATGACCTCGCCCGGACGGCCAATCGCACCGGCCAGCATCACGAGCAGGCAGGCATCCGCGATGAGCATGAAGTAGCGGGTCGCGCGCTTATCGGTCAGGGTAATCGGGCCGCCAGAGAGAATCTGCTTGGTGAAGAGCGGCTTAATCGAGCCGCGCGAACCAAACACATTGCCGAATCGCACCGAAACGTAGGTGTTGCCGGTTTTCTCGCCAAAGTACGCGGTCAGGCGCTCCGCCACGCGCTTGGACTGGCCCAGGGCCGTCTTCGGGTCCGCCGCCTTATCGGTCGAGACGTTCACGAAGGTCTTTACACCCACGGCCTCGGCGGCACGCAGCACGTTCAGGGTGCCCAGGGAGTTCGTCTTCCAGGCCTCCTGCGGGTAGGCCTCCAGCGCCGACACGTGCTTCAGCGCGGCGGCGTGGAACACCACCTCGGGGCGGCGCTCCCGGAAAATCTCCAGCAGGGTATCGCCCTCGCGAATATCCGCGAGGATGATGCGGTCGTCGTCCAGGCTTGACTCGTGCGTAATCGACACCTTGGTGTCCATCAGCAGAGTCTCGTCGTGGTCGAGCATCATCAGGGTCTCGGGCTCAAATTCGCTAATCTGGCGGCAGAGCTCAGAACCAATCGAACCGCCAGCACCCGTCACCAGAACGCGCTTGCCGTGCAGGTACGAACGGAGGATATCGCGATCGATATCGTAGTTAATCTCACCGCGGATTACGCGCATCAGGTCGTTATCGCTCGCGTTCACCAGGCGCTCACCCATCAGGCGGGCGTTCGCACTGCTGATACGCTGCACCTCAACCTTCAGGCGACGCATGCGCTCGCAGAAGGCCTCAAAATAGTCCTCCGGCATATCGGAAATCGTGACGATCACCTTGTGAGTGCCCGATTCGCGAATCGCTCGCTCAAGCTCGCGGTAGGTCGTAATCACCTGGATACCGTGGAACTTAGTGCCGGCCTTCAGCGGGTCATCGTCGAAGACCGCCACGGGGCGCAGCTTCGCCTCCTCATCGTGCAGCATGGAATCCATCACCATGCCGCCGATGAAACCGGCGCCGTACACGATCACCGGTTCGCCCGTCAGCTCACGCACCGCGCCGCGCTCGGTATAGACGCGCTTGGCCATGCGGGCACCGGCCATCATAATCAGGCTGAACGCCGCGGCAATCGCGGGCACACTGTGCGGAATGTGCGGCAGGCCAACAAGCTCATCCACAAAGGAGAAACCGGTCAGCACCACGCCCGTGCTCAGCGCCGCCGCCGCGGCGCGCCACGACTCGTCAAAGGATCCGTAGGAGTACACGCCGTTATAAATCTTGGCTGCCGCCAAACCGAAAATCAGCTGTAGCAGCACCGCCCCGGCGGCCGTAATCGTCAGCGAAATGGGGTGGATGATGTCAAACACCGAGCCATTGCTAAGTAGCACGCTATAGCGCAGCATGTACGCGAACAGCACCGCAAGAACCCAGGCGCTCGAGTCAATCAGCGCCTGCGCAATCAGCCACCACGGCTTGCGCTCGTACAGACGATTCACCAGAACGGCTCCGGAATCGCCCTCCGTCATCAGCGTGCCGCGCTGAGCAGCACGTCGTACCGCCTCGTGGGCGTCAGATTTCAGCTGGGCCATTAAAAGCCTCCTTCAGATGCGGCACCGGTGAAACGGTCCGAAGATGAGCGAGTAGAGGATGCGCGTGCGGCCACGGTAGACAGCGCACGGAAAGCGTTGCGGCGCAGGGATTCGGGCACGAAGCGGTACACGCTGCGCACCGCCATGTTCTGCGCCCAGCGGGCCTTCGAAATGGCGTGGCCCGTGTACAGTCGGCGTTGAATCGCCCAGTCCTGCTTCCAGGCGTCCACTCCCCCGCGCTTCGTGTAGGCGCCGGCGCCCACGCGGTAGCGCACGAGAGGTGCGGGCAGGTTGCCCAGGCGGTAGCCGGCGTCGCGCAGGCGCATCCACAGCCACCAGTCCTCGGCACCGGGCACGTACTCGTAACCGCCGAGGGTCTGCACGGCGCTCTTACGGAATGCCACCGAGGGGTGGTAGATCGGGTTACGCGAATCCATGGCGCGGAGCAGTCGTTTGGGCTCGACGATGGCCTCGCGAACCGATTCGACCGCCGAGTTGTTCTCGTTGACCTCGAGCATGGCCGAACCGAGTAGCGCGTAGCCACCCGCGGCCAGGGCCGGAATCAGCTCGGCGAAGCGGGTGGGCTCGGAAATATCGTCAGAATCGGCGCGCGCCACCAGCTCGTAGCTGCAGGCCCGCAGACCCGCGTTCAGGGCCTCGGCCAAACCCACGTTCTGCGGTAGCTCCACGAGCTGAATCGGCGGGCAATCCAGGTTCTCAGCGCGGGCACCCCAGCGGTCCACCACGGCGCGCAGCTCGGGGGTGAGCGGACCGTCCAGAACCAGCACGAGCTCGGAGGGGCGCAGGGTCTGGTTCAACAGATTCGATTCCAGCGCCTGTTCCAGGTACGCGGGGTTCTCCTTCGCGTACACGCTCATGAGCACCGAGAAGTCGGGGGCGGAGCTCACGCATCCAGCGGCCCCGGCGTTCCCGGTCACGACCGGCTCGGGGTTCGAGGCCGGAACGCCGTAGCGCCCCGGGAAGGTCAGCGGGTAGATGCCCTCCAGCACCCGGCGGTTCGGGGTGGGCGGGCGCAGGCCGTCACGCAGACCGTTCAGGAAGTACCCCAGGTAGGTACGGCGGTCGTCGGTACGAAGCAGGGTGGAGACCCACAGGCGGGCCGAAGAACCACCGTAGAGCAGCTTTTCCAGCGGGTTCAGGGTACGCGAGCGCGTAAACACCCACAGCTTATTGCGCACGTCGTTATAGAAGCGCGGGCCGGGGTTGGCGTTCGTCGTGCCGAAGGTCTTGGTGTGGTGCTTCGCCACCGAGGAAGGCACCGCAATGCCGTCGCGGTGGTGAATCAGGCGGGTCGAGAATTCGAAATCGTCGTTCCAGATGAAGAATTCGGCGATGGGCAGGCCGCCGTTACGGCGGATGGCCTGCGCGTCCATGAGAATCGAGACGAAGGAGGCGCTGCGAATCGGGCGGGCCCCCACCGCGCGGGCGCGGGCGTGGCGCTGCTCCCCCGCCGCGAACATCGTGCGAGGGGTGTTCATGGGGTGGTCCTCACCGTTCGTCCACACCACGCGAGAGGCCACCACCGCGGGGCGTTCGGCGGGAACCTCGGAGTAGCCGAGCCACGCCTCAACGGCTTCGGCCAGGGTGTTCTCGGTCGGCTCGGTGTCATCATCCATGACCCACACGAGGTCGGGGTTGTGGCGTTCCAGGGCGCGGTCGATGCCCACCGCGAAACCGCCGGCGCCGCCCATGTTCTGCCGCAGGGTAATGCGGTCCACCGGCAGGTCGTACTCCAGGGAGTCCAGGTATGCGGCGGTGTCATCGGTGGAAGCGTTATCGACGATGACCACGGCGACCGGGCGCATCCGGCCCGAGGCGATGCCCGCCAGGGTCTTGGGAAGCAAATCGCGGCGGTTGTAGGTTACGACCACCGCGACGGCGCGGGGTTCGTGCTGACCGTCATGTTCGGCGGGGTGCTGGGTAGGCGCGGGTCGGTCGCTGTGCTGTTCTGCCATAGTGTTCTCCCTCCGCGGCGCCGAGGCACCTTATCCGTTCAACGTTGAGGCATATCCTTCTCCGTGCGGGGACCGGGTGTTTCGGCGGTGTCCGCGACGCTGCTGGATGAGGATATAACTCTCCAAAGTGACCATTTTACCGGGGTCTTCACCTCGAGGTGAATCTTCCCCCACTAACGCACCCATTATGACGCATATTCAACCTCAATCGGTTGTTTTCCGTATGTCGGACTGCGCCGGCCCCGCGGCAGTTCACCCTTCGCCAGAGGGTGAATAACCTCTAAGGATTAGGTGGAGGCGCAGGTTACGAGCTGGTATTACGGCCCGCGGCGAAGCAAGGTGCCGTTCAGCCAATGTTTTCAAGGCTGTTTTCGATGGCTCCCCTGTGCCCGAGCTGTGCCCGTCGTGCGAAAAAGCGACCAAAAACCGGTCACCGCCCCAACAATTCACCATAACCGGTGCAAATATGCGAAAGTTGAAATGACCCTGTTTTTCCCCGCACCGACCGCGGGCTTTTGAGAGGTAAAGACATGTCCGAATCCAGGTGGAAAGTCATTGGCGCCAGCGGCTTTGTTGGCTCCGCCATCGTTGCGCGTCTGAACGCAGAGGGGATCAGCGTCGATCCCATTGAAGCGCCCCGCCTCGCCACCCGCTCCCTTGACGTAGACAGCATTATCGACGAGGCAGAACAGCTGGAGGGCATCATCGATTCCCTCGCCGAAGCCTTCGCCAGCGCGCAGGTCGTGGTGAACGCCGCCGGCCTCGCCGCCCCGAACATGCAGGACCTGCCCCCGCTCATGGGTGCGAACGCCCTGCTGCCGGCCGTCATCGCGATTGCCGCCCAGCGCACCGGCGTGCGCCGCGTCATTCATCTCTCCTCTGCCGCGGTGCAGGGCCCCCGCCCCGTGCTCGACGCATCCGAGGAGACCGCCCCCTTTAGCGCCTACTCGTTCTCCAAGACCCTTGGCGAGGAAGCGCTGCTCGACCTGCAGGACTACTTCCTGGAGGAGCATCCCGAGAGCGCACCCGAGCTGTGCATCCTGCGCGCAACCAGCGTTCAGGGTCGCGGCCGCCGCACGACCGAGCTCTTTGCCAAGATGGCCTCCTCCCCCTTCGCATCGGTGGCCGGTGCGGGCCAGGGTAAGTCCCCCGTCTCCAGCGTGTACGCGCTGGCCGAGTTCGTGGTGATGCTCGGAACCTTCCCCGGCGAGCTGCCCACCATCGTGCTGCAGCCCTGGGAAGGCGCAACCGTCGCCTCCGCATCGCTGGATGCGGGCCGCCGCAAGCCCCATCACCTGCCCGAGTGGCTCTGCCGCGCGGCCATCAAGGCCGGCTACAAGGTATCTGAGCTCATGAACGATAGGTTCTCCGGCTCCGTGCGTAAGGTCGAGGTCATGTGGTTCGGTCAGGGTATTGACGATTCCTGGGCCCGCAAGAACAACCTGCTACCCACCCCGCGCGTGCGCGAGGTGTTGCGCACCGCCCACACGGCACTGGGTAAGAAGAAGGACCGCCGCTTCGCCAATAGCTAGGTGGCGCCGCCTCTGGCGAGAGATAGCATAAGGGAACGCCCGATACATCTGTTGATGTATCGGGCGTTCCCTTAAGTTTTACTCCTGAGTTTTAACCGTGGCCGGGCCTACAGGCGATCCTCGGCGGCTTCCGGGGCCTCGGTCTTAGATTCAGCCTCGGCCTTGGCTTCAGGTTCGGTCTTCTTCTGCTCAGCCTTCGCTTCAGTCTTCGGGGCGGCGGGTGCCTCGCCAAAGACCAGGGCGCGGGCAGTATCGGCAGGGACGGGCTGAACCCGCGGCTCATCAGCGCGAATCGGCTTGGGAGTGTTGTCGCGGTAGCCGCGCGAGCGCTCCTGGTCCACCGAGCTGATGCCGAAGCCCGAACCCAGCGCGCTCGTAGCGCCCAGCAGGGAGGCGGCAATCGAACCAGCCGCGGGTGCCTCGGCGCGGCGGGCGGGTTCGCCGCTCACCGTGTGGGTACTGTCCCACTGCTCGTAGGCTTCGTCCAGGCCCTCCTGCTCGTCCAGCGCCTGCTGGGAGGCGTCCGAGGTGTTCGACGCGCTCTGCGATGAGGCCTGCGCCTCCTCAACCTTGCGGGCCGCCTGTTCGTCGGCCTCGGCGCGGGTCAGAATCGAGGGGATCACCTCGCGGAGCTCCTCAACGGGAATCGCGCCCTCGCGCACCACCACGTAGGGAAACGAGGTGCAGTCCAGGATGGTCGAGGGAGCCGGCTCGCGTTCGGTCACCACCGTGACGCCGTCCTCGTTGGGCTCTGATTCGTGCGGCTTCGGGCGGGGGCCACCGTCAATAATCACCGCGACGTCCTCGCCCAGGGAGTCCATGGCGGCCTGGGCGGTCGCGGCAGCCTCCTGGCCGGTCTTGTTAGCGCTCGAGACGGCCAGCGGGCCGTGCTCGGTCAGCAGTTTCAGGGCAAACTCGTCGTCGGGAACACGCACCGCGACGGTGCCTCGGGTCTCGCCCAGGTCCCAGCTCAGCGAGGGGTAGGCGTGAAGAATGATGGTCAGCGCGCCGGGCCAGAAACGGTAGCCCAGGTCGTAGATGTCGTCCGGAACGTCATCCACCACGCCGGCGAGCGCCGCGATATCAAAGATGAGTACGGGCGGCGGCATGGTGCGGTCGCGGCCTTTATCTGCCAGCAGTTTGGCAACGCCCTGATGCGAGAAGGCATCGGCGGCAATACCGTAGACGGTATCGGTGGGCATCACAATCGTGTCGTGCGCCTTGAGGGCCTCGCGGGCGGCGTCCAGCGCCTCGCGGGTCTCGGTTTCAGTCGTTACGGGGTACAGCTTTGCAGTCACGGGTTATATTGTCTCACGTTTTATGGATTGCGGCGATACGCCGGGGAGGGTGCGCGTCACGGGGTTGACGCGTCGCGCCTCGTCGGCGGCTGATACGACGGTTAGGATGCGCGGCGGCTCCGTTCGGTGGCCCCGCCCGGCTCGGAGGCTAGGAGTCGGCCCCGATGCTAGGAGCCTGCGGCGGCAGGTTTGTAGCCCGCGCTGTGCCGGGGCCTGCCATTCAGGTCCCGTACCGGGTAGCACCGTTCGAAGCCAACGCGCGCCAGGAGCTCAGCGACGGCTTCTTCCTGGGTGTCGTCGTGCTCCATCATGAAGAAGCCTCCGGGGGCCAGCAGCTCGTAGGCGCGCGCGGCGATGGCGGAGGGCATCTGCATGCCGTCCGCTCCCCCGCCGTACAGCGCCATCTCCGGGTCGTGCAGGGCGGCCTCCGGGTCGGCGGGCACGTTCGCCGACGGAATGTACGGCGGGTTGGAGAGCACCGCGTCGAAGCGGCCGGCCAGCTCGGTGAGGGCGGTGAGGGCGTCCCCCTGCACCAGGTGCACGCCGAGCGACTCCAGGTTCTTGCGGGCGTAGGGGATGGCCTCTTCGGAGAGCTCCACCGCGAAGACTTGGGCGTTCGGCAATTCGCTCTTGACCGCCGCCGCAATGGCGCCGGATCCTGTGCACAGGTCGACGATGCGCAACTGACCGGTCGCCGACTCGGCGCGTGCGCTCAGCACCTTGAGGGCTTCTTCGACGAGCAGTTCCGTTTCGGGCCGGGGTACGAATACGCCCGGCCCAACGGACAGCTCCAGGTGATGGAAGGGGGCACACCCGGTGATGTGCTGCAGCGGCTCGCGCGCGGCGCGACGGGCAACCAGCGCCTCGTACTCAGCGACCTGCGCAGGGGTGAGTCGCTCCCCCATCAGCGCCGCGTGCTGTAGGCGCGAACGCGAGCCGCCGTAGAGCAGGTGCGCGGCGAGTAGCTCGGCGTCCACGCGGGGGCTGGGCACCTGCGCCAGTGCCGCGGTGGCGCGCACAAGTACCTGCGCGAGTTCTTCCCCGCGCGGGTCGTGCACGTTCACCTTCATGAGCTCTCCTCCTCGTATCTTGACGGCACACTGCCTGTCACAACATATAGCTGAGGGGCTCCACCGCCGCAGCGGCGAGCCCCTCACCAACGTTTCATGCCGAATCAAAAAATCGGCATAAGCCTATACAGAACTGCTTCTGCACAGGGTTACTTCTGCTCCTGGCCCACCTGAGCGAGGCGGTGCGCCTCGTCCATCTCAATAGCGGACTGAACCACCGGCTCCAGGTCACCGTTCAGCACGGCGTCCAGGTTGTATGCCTTGTAGCCGGTACGGTGATCGGCGATGCGGTTCTCCGGGAAGTTGTAGGTACGGATGCGCTCCGAACGGTCCATGGTGCGCACCTGCGAAGCACGGTGTGCCGCGTTCTCGGCGTCAATCTGCTCCTGCTGGTGAGCCAGCAGTCGCGCACGCAGCACGCGCATCGCGGCTTCACGGTTCTGCAGCTGAGACTTCTCGTTCTGCATCGCCACGACAATACCGGTCGGCAGGTGGGTAATACGCACCGCCGAGTCGGTGGTGTTCACCGACTGACCGCCGGGGCCCGAAGAACGGTACACGTCAATCTTCAGGTCGTTCTGGTTAATCTCGATTTCCTCGGGCTCATCCACCTCGGGGAACACCAGCACACCGGCGGCGGAAGTGTGAATACGGCCCTGAGACTCGGTCGCCGGAACACGCTGCACGCGGTGCACGCCACCCTCGTATTTCAGGTGCGCCCACACGCCCTCAGCCGGCTCATTCGAGGAGCCCTTAATAGCAATCTGAGCGTCCTTGTAACCGCCAACATCGGTGCTGGTCGACGAGATAATCTCGGTCTTCCAGCCCTTGTGCTCGGCGTAACGCATGTACATGCGAAGCAGGTCACCCGCGAACAGAGCGGCCTCGTCACCACCGGCACCGGCTTTCACCTCAAGAATGACGTTACGGCCATCGTCCGGGTCACGCGGAATCAGCAGGCGGCGCAGCTTCTCCTGAGCTACCTCCAGCTCCTCCTCCAGGCCGGGAATCTCCGCGGCGAACTCCGGGTCCTCCTCGGCCATCTCGCGAGCGGCCTCGAGGTCGTCCTTGAGCGAGGTGTACTTGTTGTAGGCGGTCACGATACCGGTCAGCTCCGCGTAGCGGCGGCCCACTCGGCGTGCCTTACCCTGGTTCGACTGCACGGCGGGATCGGCCAGCTGATTCTGCAGGTCAGCGTGCTCGTCCAGCAGAACCTGAATAGATTCAAACATTCTCTCTTCCATCTCCCGCACTTTACGCCGCACGGGCGGGCACTAGAATTCGTCACTCCCCTGACGGGGCGCCTCGCTGGGAGGCACGGGTGAACGCCTCACGCGCCCCACCGTCGTACCGGGGTGGGGCGCGTGAAACACGGGTCTTAGTCGACCAGGCGCAGGCCGTTCTTCTGCACCGTGAGCAGGAACTCCACGTTGCTTTCGGTCTTGCGTAGCTGGTTGGTCAGAACGCCCAGGGCCTGCTCGGGCTCCATGCCGGCCAGGGCACGGCGCAGACCCCACATGATCTTGATTTCGTCCGGGGAGAGCAGGTTCTCTTCGCGGCGAGTACCGGAGGCGTTGATGTCCACGGCCGGGAAAATACGCTTGTCGGCCAGCTGGCGGGACAGACGTAGCTCCATGTTACCGGTGCCCTTGAACTCCTCGAAGATCACTTCGTCCATCTTCGAGCCGGTCTCGACCAGGGCGGTAGCCAGAATGGTCAGCGAACCGCCCTCTTCGATGTTGCGGGCGGCACCGAAGAACTTCTTCGGCGGGTACAGCGCGGCGGAATCCACACCACCGGAGAGGATGCGGCCCGAGGCGGGAGCCGCCAGGTTGTATGCGCGGCCCAGGCGGGTCATGGAGTCCAGCAGCACGACCACGTCGTAGCCCAGCTCCACCATGCGCTTAGCGCGCTCAATAGCCAGCTCGGCAACCGTGGTGTGGTCCTCGGCGGGGCGGTCGAAGGTCGAGGCGATAACCTCGCCCTTGACGGTGCGCTGCATGTCGGTCACTTCTTCAGGACGCTCGTCCACCAGGACCATCATCAGGTACACGTCCGGGTTGTTCACAGTAATCGCGTTCGCGATGGACTGCAGCATGAGGGTCTTACCCGCCTTCGGCGGGGACACAATCAGACCACGCTGACCCTTACCAATCGGGGACACCAGGTCCACCACGCGAGTGCCCAGCTTCTTCGGGGTGGTCTCCAGGCGCAGACGCTCCTTGGGGTAGAGCGGGGTCAGCTTGGAGAACACGCGGCGGTTAGCGGCCTCTTCAACGCTCTGACCGTTAATCGCCTCAACCTGAACCAGGGCGTTGAAGCGCTGGCGGCTGTTCGACTCGCCCTCGCGCGGCACGCGAATCGCGCCGAGCACGTGGTCGCCCTTACGCAGGTTGTACTTCTTCACCTGGGCCAGGGAGACGTACACGTCGTTGGTGCCCGGCAGGTAGCCGGTGGTGCGCACGAACGCGTAGTTGTCGAGGATGTCCAGCACACCCGAAATCGGTGCCAGCACATCGTCTTCGTTCAGGCGGGGCTCGTTCTCTTCGCGGCGGCGAGCCTGCTTCTCGGTGCGCTCGGCCTGACGGTCACGCTTGGAACGGCGCTCGGTACGCTCGGAGTTCTTACGCTCGGCACGCTCTGCGCGCTCGGCCTGACGGTCACGCTTGGAACGGCGCTCGGTACGCTCTGCGCGTTCGGTGCGTTCGCCGTCCTGATCGCGGCGACGCTCGCGGGTGCGGGTGCGCTTGGAGCTCTTCTCGCCGTCAACGGCGCCGAAGGTCATGTCCAGGGCGGCGTTCAGGCTGTCCAGGCTTGCGGTGCCATCGGCGGTGGATGCCTTCAGCTCGGAGGAGTTCGGAGCCGAATCGCCCGGCTCGGAACGCTCAGAGATACGCTCCGCGGCCAGCTCGGCGCGCACATCCAGCGGGGGAAGCTCTGCGGGCTTCTCATCCTTGCGGCTACGGCGGGTGCGCTTCTCGGACTTCTCCGACTTCTCGGACTTCTCACCCTTCTCGGAGGCCTCGGGGGCCTCCTGACCCTCGGCGGCGCGGCGAGCGCGAGCACGCTTCTGAGCGGGGGTCTCATAACGCGAAGAGCGGGTGCGCTTCTCGGACTTCTCAGACTTTTCGGAGCCCTCGGACTCGCTCTTTTCTGCCTTCTCGGCCTGTGCCTCAGCATCCTTCTGGACGCGGGTACGGCGGGTACGGCGAGTCTTCTGAACAGGCTCGGAGTCCTTCTCACCCTCGGCGGGAGCCTCAGCGGAGGCCTCGGCGGCCTTCTCCTCGGCATTCGCGGTGGGCTTTTCGGAAGTCTTCTCGGCGGGGGTCTCGGCCTTCGGAGCGGCCGGGGCAGCTACGGCGCCACCACGCTGGTGCTCCTCCAGAGCCTGAACCAGCTCCGCCTTCTTCAGCTTCAGGTAGCCACGAATACCCAGCTGCTGAGCCAGGACGCGCAACTGCGCGACCTTCAAATTTGCCAGTTCCGGCGCGGTCGATGCCGTGCCGAACTCATCGGTGACAACAATATTTTTTGCCAACTACAATTCCTTTGGTTGTAAGCCCTGAAAATCTTCAGAATAAAGATCGGGCGGGCGCTATAGCGCGGTCAAAGGTTCCTGCGCCGCCGCAGAACGCGGCGACCTGCACCTTCGACTCCCTCGAACCGCACTGGAGGCGGTTCGCGTCTCTTACCGTACCCGCCGATTCAGACACGGCGAGCACACACGGAAGATAAGGCGCTCTATCATTATGCGTGCACCCCTCATTCATCGGACCCGCACCTGGGGCCGGCGGGTCAAGAATGAACGGTCGGGAGGGTTCAATCGCCGTGACCGAGACCGTCCCTTCACGTCGGCACCCTGCGGGTGAGGCATTGTAGAAGGTAAGCTCCCCTCCGAGGCCCAACCGGGTACAAGGTCCGGAAAGGGGCGAAACGGGGTGAGGTACAGAACGTACCCGCGAGGAAGCGTCAATTACGGTCGTCGTCGAACGGCGGGTAGAACCCGCGATAGGACGTTACACGTCCTACTGAGTAACTATAACACCTTCAGTATCAATTTCAAGAGGGAGCACGCGCCACTTCAGACGACGGTCCTCCACCTCGCTCGCGGGGCTCTGCGCCTCGAACTCGGCAATAGCCTCGGCGGCCTGCTGCACCTGCTCATCACCGCGGGCGAAGGTCAGGACAGTCGGGCCAGCGCCCGAAATCACGGCGGCCAGGCCGCGCTCGCGCAGGAAGGCAACCAGGGCGGCCGACGGCTCCATGGCGGGAACGCGGTAGCCCTGATGCAGGTAGTCCACCGTCGCATCCATCAGGTACTCGGGAGCATCCGAGAGCGAACGCACCAGCAGCGCGGAACGCGCCGAATTGGCGGCGGCCCGAGCGTGAGGAATCTCCGCGGGAATCAGGGAACGGGCCAGCTTCGTGGACACCTCGTAGTCGGGCACGGCCACGACCGGACGCACCTGCGGGTGTACCGGAATAATCAGGGAGTGCCACTCCCCCAGCTGTCCCCAGGACACAGAGAGGTTACCGTAAATCGCCGGAGCCACGTTATCGGGGTGACCCTCCATATCGGAGGCGACCTGCAGCATACGCTCGCGGTCCAGGCGGTGCTCCTCGGGCAGCAGCGCGCTGGCGGCCGCCACGCCGGCAACAATCGCGGAGGCCGAAGAGCCCATGCCGCGCGAGTGCGGAATCTTGTTATCCGCAATCAGCTTCAGCGGGGGCAGCTCCTCCAGGCCGGCCGCCTCAAAAGCCGCCTTCATGGCGCGAACCACCAGGTGATTTTCGTTGCGCGGAACCTCGGCGCTACCCTCACCCGTCAGCTCAAATTCCAGGCCGGACTCGATGCGCTCAACCCTCAGCTCATCGTAGAATCCCAGGCCCAGGCCCAGGCTGTCGTAGCCGGGACCCAAATTGGCGCTCGTGGCGGGCACGCGCACGGTGACGGATGCGCCCACGGGAATATCAGAAAGGTTCAGGGAAGACATGTGAAGAGGTACCTCGCGATCGGTGACGGAGTGAGCGAGCGGGATGCTGATAATCCGCACATCCGCCATAACAATGGGTGGTGGCGGGGTACGGGCCCCGCCATCATGCAGGTGCACCCCGCCCCGAAAACCGGGACGGAGTGCACCTCGTAGTACGAATAGGCTAGTGCAAATCGAGAATATTTGCCACAGCAACCACGTCGAAGGGGGCCTTGGTCGGCTCGACCTTCACGCCGTTCACTGCCTCCAGGGCCCACTGCGGGTCCTTCAGGCCGTGGCCGGTCACGGTGATGACGATGGTCTTACCCTCGGGGGCCTCACCCGCGCGGTGCTTCTTCAGCAGACCCGCCACACCGGCGGCCGAAGCAGGCTCCACGAACACGCCCTCGCGCGAGGACAGCCAGCGGTGCGCCTCGAGAATCTCCTCGTCGGTCACGGCCTCAATCACGCCGCCGGACTCGTCGCGGGCGGCCTCGGCCTTCTCCCACGAAGCGGGGTTACCGATGCGGATCGCGGTTGCAATGGTCTCGGGGTTCTCGATGGGGTGACCCGCCACGATCGGGGCGGCACCGGCGGCCTGGAAGCCCCACATGATCGGGCGCTTGGTGGCCACGGGCTCCAGAACCTCGCCGTCACGGTTGGTGTAGGGCTCGGAGTACTCCTTGTAGCCCTTCCAGTACGCGGTGATGTTACCGGCGTTGCCAACCGGCAGCAGGTGGTAATCGGGGGCGTCACCCAGGGTGTCAACAACCTCAAAGGAACCGGTCTTCTGACCCTCGATACGGTAGGGGTTCACCGAGTTCACCAGGAACACGGGGTAGTTCTCGCTGAGCTTGCGAGCAATCTCGAGGCAGTTGTCGAAGTTGCCGTCAATCTGGATGATGTCGGCACCGTGAGCAATCGCCTGGGAGAGCTTACCCATGGAAATCTTGCCGTCCGGAACCAGCACGGCGCAGCGCAGGCCGGCCTGCAGCGCGTAGGCTGCGGCGGAAGCGGAAGTGTTACCGGTCGAAGCACACACAACAGCCTTCGCACCGTCACGCTTAGCGGCGGTCATGGCGCTGGTCATGCCGCGGTCCTTGAAGGAACCGGTCGGGTTCATACCCTCGAACTTCAGGTAAACGGTGTTGCCGGTCTCGGCGGACAGCGCCGGGGCGTGAATCAGCGGGGTACCACCCTCACCCAGAGTCACGACCTGAACGTCCTCACCGAAGGGCAGACGGTCACGGTATTCCTTGATAACGCCCTGCCACACGTGTGCCATTGGCTTCTCCTTTAATCTTGAGGCGCACCGCCCGTCGGGGTCCTGTGACCCCGGTAGCGGGTACGCGGGTTCGTCAGTGAGCGAGGGGCCTCGCGGGTTGCCCTCGCAGGTTTAGTGCGGCGCATCAGGCCGCGGGATTGGATAGTCTCTCGACGTGCACCTAGTGCTTCTCGGACTCCACGCGAATCACGGAGTTCACCTCACGCACCGTATCGAGCGCGTCAATCACGGCGATGGCGCGGCGCAGGTCGGAGTCCTTCGCGGAGTGGGTCACCATGCGAATCTGAGCCACACCCTCCTTCGGGGCGGACTGACGCAGCGAATCCACCGAAATGCCGTGCTCGGCCAGGATGCGGGTAATGTTCGCCAGAACACCCAGACGGTCCTCCACCAGAACGCCCACCGAGTAGCGAGAAATCACGTTGTCCAGGCTGGTTGCGTGCAGTTGAGCGTGGGAGGTCTCGGGAACACCGGGGCCGCCCAGCACGAGGCGACGAGCCAGGGACACGAAGTCACCCAGAACAGCCGAAGCAGTAGGAGCGCCACCCGCACCGGGACCGTAGAACATCAGCTCACCGGCGTTCTCAGCCTCGACGAACACGGCGTTGAACGCACCGTGCACGCCGGCCAGCGGGTGCTGGCGCGGAATCAGGGTCGGGTTCACGCGAATGTTCACACCGTCTTCACCCTCGCGCTCGCAGATAGCCAGCAGCTTGATGACGTAGCCGTCGGCGTCCGCGGCCGCAACGTCATCGGCGGTGATGGCGGTAATGCCCTCGGTGTGCACGTCATCAATCGTGAAGTCCGAGTGGAACGCCAGCGAAGCAACAATAGCGGCCTTCGAAGCGGCGTCGAGGCCCTCAACGTCGGCGGTGGGGTCGGCCTCGGCGTAGCCCAGCTTCTGGGCGTCGGCCAGCGCATCCGAGAAGGAGGCGCCGGTGGTGTCCATCTGATCAAGAATGTAGTTGGTGGTGCCGTTCATGATGCCCAGAACGCGGGTCACGCGGTCACCGGCCAGGGAGTCGCGCAGCGGGCGCAGAATCGGAATCGCACCGGCCACGGCGGCCTCGTAGGACAGCTGCGCGCCGGATGCATCGGCGGCGGCCTGCAGCTCCACGCCGTGCTTGGCCAGCAGGGCCTTGTTGCCCGAAACGACGGACTTGCCGGCGTTCAGCGCGCGCAGGATGCGGGTGCGGGCCGGCTCGATGCCGCCGGTCAGCTCGATCACCACGTCGGCGGCGTCAATCAAAGCTTCGGCGTCGGTGGTGTACAGCGAGGGGTCGGCATTCCAGTGGCGAGTTGCCCGAGTATCACGCACGGCAATGCCGATCAGCTCGACGGGCGCACCAATGCGCTTCTCAAGGACGGCGTTATCCTCTATCAGGATGCGTGCCGCCTGGGAACCGACGTTACCGGCACCCAGCAGGGCAACTTTGATTTTGTCAGCCACGATAGTCTCTTTCTACGGTCGTTCCGGGGCGTTCCCCGGGGTCTCTTCGGGCTACGGTGCGGCGCGCTACGCGGAGCACGCACTCAACACCACTTTATCAAGAGGCGGGATGAAGCCATCGGCCTCAAGCTGCGACTTTTATTCTCTGAGATGAGGCATCCCTCACAATCATGAGGTGAGCCTTATCGTCGGCGGAGTCTTGAACGCGCAATACCGTGAAGCCCCGCCTGCAACCGCCGCCTCACGGCGTGCAGTTCAGAGACGGGGACTTCACGGTTTCTTAGATTCTGGGATGGGGTTCTTAGATATCCGAACCCATGTCCAGGGCGAGCATGTCGTCCTCGCTCTGGCGGCGAATCATCACGCGGGAGGGACGACCCTCGGCGGTCGCAATCACCGGCGGGCGGGTCAGGAAGTTGTAGTTCGACCCCAGCACGTAGCAGTACGCGCCCGTCGCCGGAACCGCCAGAATATCGCCCGCCTGCAGGTCGGCCGGCAGGTAGCAGTAACGCACCACAATATCGCCGGATTCGCAGTGCTTACCCACCACGCGGCAGAGCACCTGCTCCCCCTCCGGGGCACGGTTCGCCAGGGTTGCCGAGTAGTCCGATTCGTACAGCACCGGGCGGGCGTTATCGCTCATGCCGCCGTCCACCGAGACGTAACGGCGCACGCGAATCTCGCCGTTTTCGTCCTCAATGCTCACGTTCTTGATGGTGCCCACCGTGTACAGGGTTGCGCCCGAGGGGCCCGAAATCGAGCGACCAGGCTCGAAGGACATGTGCGGAATCGCCATGCCCAGGCGCTCGCAGGTGGCCGCAACCGAAGCGGCGATGGATTCGGTCACCTCGGCGATGGAGCGGGGGCGATCCGCCTCGGTGTAGGCGATGCCGTAGCCGCCGCCCAGGTCCAGCTCCGGCAGGGTCACGTCCAGGTCACGGTTGAGGCGGTTCATGAATTCCAGAGCGGTGGTTGCCGCCTGCTCGAAGCCCTCCGCCTCAAAAATCTGCGAACCGATGTGGCAGTGAATACCGCGGAAATCCAGGGAGTCGGTCACATTCAGGATTGCCGCCGCCAGCGCAGCGTAGGAATCGGAGGCCTCCACGCCCCAGTGCTCCAGCTCTGCCTCGTCCAGGCCGGCAAGCGCAGCGGTACCGGGCTGCAGGGACATGCCGAACTTCTGGTCCTCGTGAGCGGTCGCGATCGACTCGTGGGTAGAGGCGTGCACGCCCGGGGTGATGCGAATCAGCACCGGAACGGGCGGGTAGGGCTCCTCGCCCTCCGCCACGCGCTCGGCGGCCAGCTCGGCGTACACCCGCTCAATCAGCTTGATTTCGTCCACCGAATCGGCCACCACGCGGCCCAGGCCGCTACGAATCGCGCGGGCGATTTCGGCTTCCGACTTGTTGTTGCCGTGCAGGGCGATGCGCTCGCCGGGCATGCCGCCGCGCAGTGCCAGCGCCAGCTCGCCACCGGAGGCGGTGTCCAGGCACAGGCCCTCCTCACGAACCCAGCGAACGACCGCGGTGGAGAGGAAGGACTTGCCGGCGTAGTAGACGCTCACCTGCGCGCCATGCTTGGCGAAAGCCTGCTCAAAAGCGGTGCGGTAGGCGCGGGCACGGGCGCGGAAGGTGGTCTCGGAGAAAACGTACTGCGGGGTGCCGTGCTCGGCGGCCAGCTCGCTGACGGTCACACCGTCGATGCAAAGCTCACCCTCCGCATTGCGGGTGAAGGAATCGGTCCAGATGCTTCGGGACAGGTCGGCGGGGTTCTCAGGCTGGGTCAGCCATTCGGGGCGGTAGAGGGAACGGGCTTCGCTCATCGTGTCTCTTTCTGGATGTTCTTGCCCGCCACGCTCCGGGGTCAACGCCCTCGGCGCGGCGGCGGTTCTCTGTCTGTTCAGCTTGCCTGTGTAGTCTGTCTGGGCACTGTGCCTTGTGCATTGTGCCCTCTGTGCGCTGTGCCGGGTTGGGCAATGAAGCCACCGGCGGCGGCATACGTTCAACCCCCGCCCCGGTAGCACCGGGTCGGGGGTTGAATCGAGGGGTATTACATGCGCTCGGGTGCGCTCACACCCAGCAGGTTCAGGCCGTTAGCCAGCACCTGCTGTGCCGCGTTGTTCAGCAGCAGGCGGGTACGGTGCAGGTCGGTGACCTCTTCATCCGCCTTGGGGGTGACGCGGGAGACGCCGTACCAGCTGTGGTAGGCCGAAGCGAGCTGCTCCAGGTAGCGGTTCACGCGGTGCGGCTCGTAGAACTTCGCGGCGTCGCGCACGGCAGCGGGGAACTGGCCGAGCACAGCCAGCAGCTCGCCGTCAGCGGCGGAGTCGAGCAGGGAGGTGTCCACGCCGTCCTCAATCTTCACGCCGGCCTCCGCGGCGTTACGTGCCACGGCGGCGGTGCGTGCGTGAGCGTACTGTACGTAGTAGACCGGGTTCTCGTTGCTCTTGGAGGTCAGTAGGCCCAGGTCAATGTCGATGGGGGTGTCCACCGAGTAGCGGGTCAGCTCGTAGCGTGCCGCGTCAACGCCAACGGCCTCGACCAGGTCCTCGAGGGTGACCACGGTGCCGGCGCGCTTGGACATGCGGACGGGCTTGCCGTCCTTGACCAGGTTCACCAGCTGACCGATCATGACCTCAATCTGGTCGGAGCGGTAGCCGAGAATCTGGGCGATGGCCTTCAGGCGGCCCACGTAGCCGTTGTGGTCAGCGCCGAGCATGTAGATCGCCACGTCGGCGGGGTTTACTGCGCGGGTCATCTTGTCCTGGTAGTAGGCGATATCGCCCGCCACGTAGGCGTGGTTGCCGTCGGACTTAATGACTACGCGGTCCTTGTCGTCGCCGTAGTCGGTGGTGCGCATCCACCAGGCGCCGTCGGCCTCGAAGAGCTGGCCGTTCTCGCGCATGGTCTCGAGCAGGGCATCCACCTTGCCGCCCTCGAACACGGAGTTCTCATGGAAGAACACGTCGAAGTGGGTACCGAAGGCCGCCAGAGACTCCTTAATCTGATCGAACATCAGGTGAGTACCGATTTCGCGGAAAATCTCTTCGGGGTTCTCAGCCTCAAGCGCGTCGGGGCGCTGAGCCAGAATTTGATCCTTAATGTCCACAATGTACGCGCCAGCGTAGCCGTCCTCGGGGGTCTCCTCACCGCGGGCGGCGGCAATCAGGGAACGCACGAAGCGGTCAATCTGGGTGCCGTGGTCGTTGAAGTAGTACTCGCGCACCACGTTAGCGCCCTCAGCCTCCAGCACGCGGGCGAGCGCATCGCCCACGGCGGCCCAGCGGGTACCACCCAGGTGGATGGGGCCGGTCGGGTTCGCGGAGACGAACTCAAGGTTAATGGTCTTGCCGGCGAACTTGTCGCTGCGGCCGTAGGCTTCGCCAGCCTCAACGATGGTGGCGGCGAGCTCGCCTGCTGCGGCGGCGTCCAGGGTGATGTTCAGGAAGCCGGGGCCCGCGATGTCAACGGATGCCACGCCGGGGATGGCACCGATCTTCTCTGCCAGAAGAGCTGCTACCTCGCGCGGGTTCTTGCCCACCTTCTTGGCGAGCTGCAGAGCGACGTTGGTGGCCCAGTCGCCGTGCTCACGGGACTTGGGGCGCTCCACTCGGACGGCGGGCAGTTCAGCGCCCTCCACGAGGGTCAGCTGGCCGGAGGAAATGGTTTCTTCTAGGGCAAGCGCAATGGCTTCGGAGAGTTCTTCAGGAGTCATAAGAACCTATTCTAGCAAGCATTGGGCCGGGGCTGACCGTTTATCCGACGCATATCTGATACCATGGTGGGGTTGCCTCTGTAGCTCAGCGGATTAGAGCACCAGTTTCCGGTACTGGGGGTCGAAGGTTCGAATCCTTTCAGGGGCACGATGTTCTTATTCGAGAGGGAACACGGGAGCCGATACTCGCCCAGCGGGGTCGGCTCCTTTTTATTTCTGCTTTATATCTCGGGTGGAAGCATCAGAGGCTGGACGCCTCCGCTCCCCTGTTGTTCCGGAGGCCCCGCAGTTGAGAGAATAGGGAAACGCGCACACCGTTCAAACAAGCACGACAACACCACACCAGCGGAGGTAAACCGTGACCACCATGCGCCAGATTCAGCTCACCGAATGGGGCGACGAAAGCGTTCTGCACGAGGCGAACGTGCCCATCCCCACCCCGGTGCGCGGTCACGTGCTCATCAAGACGGTCGCCGCGGGCGTGAACCCCATCGACGTGACCACCCGCAAGGGCCTGGGCCCCGCCGCGCAGCTGGCCGACCCCTCCTATAGACCCTTCGTGCCCGGATGGGATGTTGCCGGCACCGTGGTCGCCACCGCCGGCGACTATACGGGGTTCAAAGTCGGCGACGGCGTTTTCGGCATGGTGACCTTCCCGTACCCCGGCGGCGCGTACGCCGAGTATGTCCTCGCACCCGCCTACCAGCTGGCCAAGGTTCCCTCCGACGTTCCGTGCGCCCAGCTCGGCGGCGCACCGCTTGCCGGGCTCACCGCCTACCAGTCGCTCTTCGAGGTGGCGCGTCTGAAGGAAGGTGAGCGCGTACTCATCCACGCCGGTGCCGGAGGCGTCGGCCACCTCGCCGTGCAGCTGGCCATTCAGGCGGGCGCGCAGGTTTTTGCGACCGCCTCCGCCGCGAATCACGAGTTCGTGCGCTCGCTGGGGGCCCAGCCCATCGACTACCGCACCGAGGATTTCCGCGCGGTGCTGGGTCGGACCATGGACGTGGTACTCAACTCGACCGGCAGGCAGACCTTCCTCGATTCGTTGGAGGTACTGGTCCCCGGCGGGCGCATCGTGACGCTGACGAATCCCGACCCGCTGGATGTGGCCCGCGAGCGCGGGTTTGAGGCGCAGTGGCTGACGGCTCACCCGGACCGTACGCAGATGCAGGAGATCGCCCGGCTCATGTCTCTGGGCCTGCTGAAGGTGCACGTGGATCAGGTGCTTGATTTTTCGCAGGCTGCGCAGGCTCACGCCCTAGTGGCGACGGGTCGCACCCGCGGCAAGATCGTGCTGGTTCCCTAACGCGGCGCTGATTCATGCAGATTTCTGAGAGCGCGCCGAAGGTTGAGGGCGCATTGAACGCTGAGGACGCGCCGAATGTAGAGGGCGCGCCGACCGTTGAGAGCACCGAGTACCGCTCCGGTTTTTACCGCGAGGCGGGCTTTTACGATGCCCACTCGCTACCCGACTACGGCGCGCAGTCGCCGGTAACTCGCGAGGCTTTCGCCTACGATTTCTTCCCCGCGACCGGGAATATCTCGTCCTCCGCGCCGCTGCTGGTGTGGGTTCACGGTGGCGCCTGGCGCTTCGGCACCAACCGGGGCCTGCGCGAGGTGGAGATCATGACCCCCGAGGGGCCGCGCACGAACCGGCAGACCCTCATGCGCCGCGCCCTGCAGGAACAGGGCTGGACGGTCGCGGCCATCAACTACCGCTACTCGCACCAGGCGATTTTCCCGGGCGCCCTGCACGACGTTAAGGAGGCCGTGCGTTTCTTCCGCGCTCGCGCCGCCGAGTTCGGTATCGACCCCGGGCGCATCGCGATTGCCGGAGGAAGCGCCGGCGGGCACCTGAGCATGATGGTTGCGCATACGGGAGATTCCGCCGCCGGTAACGGTAGAGGTGGGGATTCTGCGAGCGCACCCGAGCACGACGAATACTTTGAAGGCAGGGCGGCGAGCGCCTACCCGTCCCACAGTTCACAGGTGGCGGCGGCGGCTTCGTTTTACGGGGTCAGCGATTTGAGGACCATCTTCACCGACCGGCCCCTGGCTGGCTACGCTCTCGACCACCCCGAGGATGACGGCGCCGAATGGCGACTGCTGGGAAGCACCCACCCGGTCCCCGCTGACGTGTCGACTATCGACGCTTCCAAGGGTGAGCGGGCGGTTCCGGGTGTCTGCATCGAGCGCGCCCAAAAGAACTGGGAGCGTGCGCATCCTATTGATGCGGTACGCCCCCAGAAACGAGTGAATAAGGTCGAAAGTGCCTCTGCACCGGGTGCGAGCGGCGGCGCCACTGCCCTGATGCTTGTGCACGGCATCGCCGATTCGTGCGTGCCGTACCAGCAATCGGTGCGGGTGTATCAGGCCCTGCGCACGCGGCAGGTACCCACCGATATGGTGCTGGTTCCGGGCGCCGAACACGGGGATTCTCGCTGCTTTAGCCCCGAGATTGTTCAGCGGATGCTGTCTTTCCTGAACGCCACGGTGTAGGCGGCTCGCTACCTATCGTTAGGGCCGCGAATCGTGAACGCCGCTCGGCTCAGTTCGGCTCGGCCTATCGAGCGTTCAGCCTATCGGTTTCGTCGGCTGACGTGCTCGTGGTCGAGGCGGTAGCGTTCCAGGTCGTCGAACGCCACGCGACGGTGCGTGTTGATGCGTTCGAAGGGAATCTCGCCGCGCTCGAGGAGTCGCACGATGGTCGGTCGCGATACCCCCAGGTAGTCGGCGGCCTCCTGGGTGGTCATGAGGCGGTCCTGGCGGACCACGCACACGTCCTTGCGGTCGGCGAAGGCCCGTGCCACCGAGGTGATGGGGCCGTACATTTCGGGGGAAATCTGTACCCTTTCCCCGTCGCCGGTCACCAGGTACAGGGTTTCGGCGGAGCTCAGGCGTTCAAAGTGCGTGCGAAGACTCGCGTGGACGAGGGCCTGGAACAGTTCTTCGCTGCGGTGGTGGATTTCTTCGTGGCGTGCGTCCTCGCAGCAGTCCAACACTGGAGTGCGTGAGGAGGTGTACGTCTTGGGCGTTGGCATAGTCACTCCTTCGTTACTGTGTTATACACCACTGTAACACCTGAACGAAAGTATCGAAAGAAAGCCGAACAAGATACTTATTTCGCATCCGTCATACTTGAAATATTAATAACCAATTTATTGGCTTCTTTAATAATTTTGATGCTTTTTGAAACGTCTTGAGCTCGATCTCGCTCGCACACAGATGACGAGCCCTCCCTTTCGAGGAACGCAACCAGCCCAAATATGACGCAATATTCGCCCGGTGCATACTCCCGTTCCCCGCCGCGAAGGGGGCGAGTACACTGGATAGGATATGTCTGAGCAGAAAACCCATCACGCAGATAAGACCTCCCGCGCGCCTAAAACCGGGGCGCCCCGAACCGCCCCCACCATGGCGAGCATGGCCGCCGCCATCCACGCGGCCAAGGTGCGCGCCTCCGAAAAGAACGCTGAAAAAAGCACCGAAAAACCCGCCGGCAAAAACACCGAGAAAAACACCGAGAAGAACGCGGTAAAGAACGGCGCCCCAAAGAAGGGTGCACAGAAGAACAACGTAGACCGCAAGAACTCCTCCAACGCCTCCCGCTCCAATCGACGCGGAGGCGGCACCGGCCGCGCCCGCAAGCAGGGTAACAGCAAGGGCAACCAGCAGGGCGGTAACAAGGGTAACCAGCAGCAGAACCGCCCCACCCCGCGCCGCTACGAGCCCTTCATTCCCGAGGTCATCACCTACCCCGAAGAGCTGCCCGTCAGCGAACGCCGCGACGACATCATGAACGCGATCCGCGACAACCAGGTCGTCATCATCGCGGGTGAAACCGGCTCCGGTAAGACCACCCAGATTCCCAAGATGTGCCTCGAGCTCGGCCTGGGCGAGAAGGGCCTCATCGGTCACACCCAGCCGCGCCGCCTCGCCGCGCGCTCCGTGGCCGAGCGCATCGCCGAAGAGCTCGGCCAGAAGATCGGCGAAACCGTCGGCTACCAGGTGCGATTCACCTCCGAGGTCGGAGAACACAGCGCCATCAAGCTCATGACCGACGGTATTCTGCTCGCCGAAATTCAGAACGACAAGCTGCTGCGCCGCTACTCGACCCTCATCATTGACGAGGCGCACGAACGCAGCCTGAACATCGATTTCATCCTCGGCTACCTCAAGCGCATCCTGCCGCAGCGCCCGGACCTGAAGGTCATCATCACCTCCGCGACCATCGACCCCGAACGCTTCGCCCGCCACTTCTCCCCCAGCTACGTGCCGGGTAAGGGAATCGTCGACGAGAACCTCAGCGATGAAGAACGCGAAATCGCCGAAGCAATCCTGCCCGACGACGCGCCGCCCATCATCGAGGTCTCCGGCCGCACCTACCCCGTCGAAATCCGCTACCGCCCCCTCGAGGGCGAGGAAGACGCCTACCTGGACGACGAGGAAGTGGCCGAAGACCGCGACCCCACCGACGCGATTCTCGACGCCATCAAGGAACTCTCCAAGGAAGCCCCCGGCGACATCCTCATCTTCTTCTCCGGCGAGCGCGAAATCCGCGACGCCAAGGACGCCATCGAGGCGATGGTCGCCAAGTCCCCGCGCCTGAACTACGAAGTGCTGCCCCTGTACGCGCGCCTCTCGCTCGCCGAGCAGCACCGCGTGTTCTCCCCCGGATCGCGCCCACGCATCGTGCTCGCCACGAACGTTGCCGAAACCTCGCTGACCGTGCCCGGCATCAAGTACGTCATCGACACCGGCACCGCCCGCATCTCGCGCTACTCCGCACGCACCAAGGTGCAGCGTCTGCCCATCGAACGCATCTCGCAGGCCAGCGCCAACCAGCGTTCGGGCCGATGCGGCCGCGTCAGCGATGGCATCGCCATCCGCCTCTACTCCGAGGAAGACTTCAACTCGCGTCCCGAGTTCACCGACCCCGAAATTCTGCGCACCAACCTCGCAGCCGTCATCCTGCAGATGATCGCCATCGGCGTGGTGCGCGAACCCGGCGACATCTCGCGCTTCCCGTTCGTGCAGCCGCCCGCATCCCGCGCCATTAACGACGGCGTGAACCTGCTGCGCGAACTCGGCGCGCTCACCGAACGCACCCGCCGCAAGGGACGAGGCGGTAACAACAGCGCAACCCTCACCGCCATCGGCCGAGCCATGGCGGCCTTCCCCGTGGACCCGCGCCTGGCCCGCATGATTATCGAGGGTGGCCGCCGCGGCTGCGCCAAGGAAATGATGGTGCTCGCCGCCGCCCTGACCATCCAGGACCCGCGCGAACGCCCCGCCGACGTGCGCGCAGAAGCCGACGCCATGCACGCCCGCTTCGTCGACGACACCTCCGATTTCTCCTCCTTCCTGCTGCTCTGGGACTACATCAACGAGCAGCAGGCGGCGCTGTCCTCCTCGCAGCTGCGCAAGATGTGCCACCGCGAGTTCATCAACTACCTGCGCATCCGCGAATGGCAGGACCTCTTCGCCCAGCTGCGCGAAATGGGCCGAACCGCCAACATTCACGCCAGCGGCGGTCGCGATATTAACGCCTCCGCGCACGAGGTAGACATCCACAAGAGCCTGCTCACCGGTCTGCTCTCGCACGTGGGCGTCAAGGAAGAACGCGAGAAGGACTCCAAGGGACGCAACCGCGGCCCCCGCGAATACCTCGGCGCACGCGGCACCAAGTTCGCAATCTTCCCCGGCTCCGGCCTGTTCAAGAAGGGGCCCGACTGGGTGCTCTCCGCCGAACTCGTCGAAACCTCCCGCCTGTGGGCGCGCACCAACGCCGCCATCGAACCGCAGTGGATCGAAGAGGTCGGCAAGCACCTCATCAGCGTGCAATACTCCGAACCGCACTGGTCCCTCAGCTCTGGCGCGGCCGTCGCCTACGCCAAGGGCACCCTCTTCGGCCTGACCATCTACGCCGACCGCCCCGTGCAGTACGCCCGCGTAGACGCCGCCGCGGCCCGCGAAATCTTCATCCAGTCCGCCCTCGTCGAAGGCCAATGGCACACCCAGCACAAGTTCTACCTGCGCAACCAGCGCGCCCTCGCCGAGGTCGAAGAGCTTGAGGCACGCCTGCGCCGCCGCGACCTGCGCGTGGACGACTCCGTGCTCTTCGCCTTCTACGATGCCCGCATCCCCGCCCACGTGACGGATGTGCGCGCCTTCGACAAGTGGTGGAAGCAGGCACGTCTCGAAGACGACAACTACCTGGACTTCAACCCCGAAAAGCTCATCAACGAGGAAGCCGCCGACTACGACGACTCCCAGTTCCCCCGCCAGTGGGTGCAGCGCACCGACAGCGGCGAACTCACCCTCGACCTGCGCTACGAATACGCCCCCACCGCCGGCATCGGAGGCGCACGCACCGACGCCGCCAAGCGCGACGGTGTGGCCGTGCAGGTACCGATTCTCTTCCTCAACCAGCTGAGCCCCGAACCGTTCCGCTGGCAGATCCCCGGCCTGCGCCACGAGCTCGTGACCGCGCTCATCAAGTCGCTGCCCAAGGCGATTCGACGCAACTTCGTGCCCGCACCCGACGTGGCGCGCGCCGCCTGCGCCGCCTTGGAAGAGGACTACTCCCCCGCAACCGACGAGCTGCTCCCCTCTCTCGCGCTCGTACTGCGCCGCCTGCGCGGCGTGGTCGTCGAACCCGAAGCCTTCAACTGGGACGCCGTGCCCGAGCACCTGAAGATGGGCTTCCAGGTGCGCAACGCCCGCAACAAAATCCTGGGTGAGGGCAAGGACCTGCGAGCCCTGCAGCAGCAGCTACACAAGGAGATTCGCAGCGCCCTCGCCGACTCGCTCGGCGCATCCGACGAGGCCATGGCGAAGATGGTTGCGCTCGCCCAGGGCGGCTCGAGCAACGCGAGTGGCCCCGCTCGTCCGGGCAGCGCAAAGGGCGCGAAGAACCCGGCGAAGGGCACCCAGTCCGAGGCGGGTGCATCCGGCGGAGTACGCGAGGTCACCGGCCTCACCGAATTCCCCGCCGACATGTTCCCGGACGGAGCCATCCCCCGCAAGGTACAGCGCATCATCGCCACCCAGGCAGTCAACGGCTACCCCGCTCTCGTGGACGAAGGCTCTAGCGTAGGCCTGCGCATCTTCCCCACCGAAGCAGAGCAGCTGCACGCGCAGCGCCGCGGCATCATCCGCCTGCTCCAGCTGCAGGTGCCCTCGCCCGTACGCTACGTGAGCGAACACCTCTCCCACAAGGAGAAAATCGTCTTCACGCAGAACCCGCACGGCTCCATCGACGAACTCATTCGCGACTGCACCGTCGCGGCGCTCGACCACCTCGTGCCGCACACGCCCATCTTCACGCACGCCGAATACAGCGAACTCTACGAGCACGTGCGTGCCGAACTCATCGAGACGGTCTTCGACGTCACCAAGCTCGTCGCCGAAATCCTCTCCGAAGCCACCGCGCTGAAGAAGGCAATCAAAAAGGCAACCTCGCTGACGACCATGCACGCCGTCTCCGATGTGAAGGCTCAGATGGAGAACCTGGTCTACCCCGGGTTCGTGGCGCAGACCGGCTACGACCAGCTGGTTCACCTGCCGCGTTACCTGAAGGCTGCCCAGGTGCGCCTGACGAAGCTCGGACCGAACCTGCACCGCGACAACCAGCTCATGCTCACCGTGCAGGACCTGGAAGACTCCTACGATAACGCGGTCAAGTCGCTACCGGCAGGCACCATCGTGCCGGATGCGCTCCGCCGCGTGAACTGGATGATTGAGGAGCTGCGCGTCAGCTTCTTCGCCCAGGAACTTGGTACCGCCTACACGGTGTCTGAGAAGCGCATTGCGAAGGCTCAGCGTGAGGCGCTGGACGCTATCAAGCGTTAGCTTGCGAGAGTACGGGTTGTGCGGATGGCGGTGTTCGTCCTCGCTCCTACAGGGGCACCCGCCCTCGCAGAGCTCGGGCACCCTGATGTCGCTACGGACGACACCGCCTGTCCGCGGTAGGTTCCCACCTCAGCTTGTGCTGTGAACGGCAAAGAGCCCCCACACGATCACCTCGTGTGGGGGCTCTTTGCTTGCGTTACAGGTGCAGCCGTGTTTTCCGGAAGCGCCCTCAGGGTGTCACACGGACGCTCTCCGCAGCGAAGCAAGGAGAGGGCGGAGCGTCCGGGTGACGGGTGCCCCTGCGTAGGCGCGGAGGAAACATGCGGCGCACCTATACGCGTGTAGGAGCGAGGACGAACACCGCCTCTCAGCGTGAGAAACGGTTAGGCTGCCGCCTCGCAGAAGGTCACCGTCACCGAACCGTTACCGCGGTCGTGCATCCACTGCGGCGCGTTCTCGGCCGAGGCGATGGCGCCGTCGCTCACCGACGGGGCGAGGTACGAGCCGCCCGCGCCACCGGCGCCGCCCTGCATCGTGTAGCCCAGGCCCTGGCGCACACCGGTCGGGCTGTTCAGCCACTTCTGGGTCAGCACAATCGAGGAGACAGACTGCGCCGCGCCGGAACCGCCGCCGCCGTAGCCCGCGCCGCCGCCGCCGGACACCACGGACTGGTAGCCGTTAAAGTTCTGCGCGTACGCGCCCTCGTCGTTGTAGACGTCCAGGTCCCAGCTGCGGTCCTCGTAGGTGCCCTTCTCATGCACGCTGGCGGGGTTCTCATCCAGCTGGTAGGAGTATGCGCCCGCGCCGTCGCCACCGTTGCCCGCGAAGCCGCTCGTGCCCGCGTTACCTGCGACGAACTGGCTAAACAGCACCTGGTCGTTGGTGGTCTCGAAACCGATGACGGGGCCGCTGACCGGCAGGGTACCCGCCGCACCGCCGGAACCGCCCGCACCCGCCGCGCCGCCGGAACCGGAGTTGTAGATCAGGACCTTAGAGCGTTCAGCGTTGTAGACTTCGTAGCCGGGGGTACCGTTGGAGCCTGCCGCTGCGGAGGCGCTACCCGCCGCACCGAACTGCGGGGATGCATCCGAGCCGAGGGCCGCCACACCGGCATCGATCTGGCCGTCGAGGTTGGAGTACCAGGGGTCCGCGTAGGACACGCCGGAGCTGGTCATGCCCGCGCCGCCACCGCCGCCGGCGACAGCAACCACGGTGCCGTCGATGAGTAGCGCGGAGGAGCCGCCGCCGGATGCCGCGTACGCCTGGCTCTTGGAGTTTGCCGGGTCAGCGTACTTTGCGTCCACCTGCGCGGTGACGCTGGCGGGGATGGTGTAGGCGGGCACGGAGCCGCCGTTGCCGTAGCCTTCGCCGCCGGCCGTGGGGGTGAGCGAACCGTCGCCGATGCCGCCCGCGGCTGCCACGATCTGCACGGTGGATCCGGGGGTAACCGCAACAACGCCGGTGACCTTCGCGCCGGAACCCGCCGGGGTCATGCGGTTGTTGGTGCCACCCGCGCCGCCAACCAGCTCGAAGCGGAGCTTGTAGACGTTGTTGGGGACGGTGAATGTCTTGACGGTCTTGGCGCCCTCGTCGGTGCCAGAGATGCTGTAGGCAGGGCTGGCCGCCAGGGTACAGTCTGCGGCGACGGATGCCGCGTAGGACGGAACGGTTGCCGATGCCGCGACGACCGGTGCCGCCCAGGCTACGCCCGCGACAAGCTTGCGGCGGGTCAGGGATGAAGACATGGTATGCCCTTTAGGATGAGGAAAATATTAGGTGGTGTGCGGCGCGACGGTATCTGAATCCAAGCAAGCATCGAATTGCTTGCTTTGGAAAGAAACTCGGCGCCGTTCAAAAGAATACCCTTAACCTCAGCTTTAACATAAATCCCTAGCTCGAGCACAGTATGGGGATCTTTGGACGCCTCGCGCCGCTCCCTTCCTGCGCTCCTACAGGGCCCCTCGCACCCGGACGCTCCGCTCATCCTTGCTTCGCTGCGGAGAGCGCCCGGGCGGGCACCCTGATGTCGCTTTCGGAAGGCGCGGCTTTATGCGAGCCGCAGGTTCCGTCCGCGCACGCAACGCCAGCAGAGGGTCTGCAGGTTCTCGGGCTCATTATTGCCGCCGTTAGACAGCGGAACCTTGTGGACAACCTCCAGGACGAGGATTCGTTCACGCATGATGGAGTTGCCGCATCCGGGGTTTTGGCAGGTGTAGTTATCGCGTTCCTTGATGCGTTGGCGTAGCTGCGCGGTCATGAGGGTGCGTTCGCCGCCTTCGGGCCATGCCCAGCGTATTTTGCGTTCGAGGGTTTCGGAGAGCGCGTCGAGGGTTGGGGTGTCGAGGGTGACGGTGACGGCACGGTTTTCTTTACCATCTGCTGAGGTGTATTCGAATCGGTAGACGGGGTACGGCACGCTCAGCCCCACGTGGTAGACGTTGAGTTTTTTCCAGAATTCGTCGGCGTATTGTTTGGTGATGAATTGGGGCGGGTTGATGTGTGCAAGCATGTCCTCTTCGCGGCGTCGCACGTTGTCGACGGCGGTTTCGAGGCGCGCGATATCGTCGGAGAGGCGCTGCACGTCTTTGAGGGTTTGCAGGTCGGCTTCGATATTGAAGTACTTGGTGAGGCTGCCGATGGGGTCCCGCTCGGCTTCGAGAACGACCTGTTCGGATGCCTTGTAGACGTGCGGGGGACGTTCGTCAGTTTTCTTCCGCAGCAGCGTCTGCCAGGTTTTGGGTTGCTGAACTTCGACGGTGGCGAGGTGACCGTACATGCCGTTGGTGGAGGTGCCGAGTTCGTAGATTCCGCGAGTGTAGATGTCGTGCACGTAGCTGGCGATTTCGTTGTATTCACTGGCGAGCGTGGCGGTGCGTTGGCGGTGCATCTGGAATTCGGGGGATGCGAAGTACCGGTTTTTGCGGATGGTTAGGATGATGCCCACGATGACTACGATAATGACGACGCCGAGGACGACGTACCAGAGGGAGAAGGCGAGGCATACGGCGAAGAAGATGCCGAACCCTTTAAGGGAGGATTTCACGGGTGTTCCTTTGCGATACGGCGGTGTATCTGTGAGTGTAGATTTCCTCCATTAGGGTATCGGAGGTAGGGGCGGTGTGCAAAGCAATTGGTCGTATCGGTGAGCTATTGAAGAGATTCGGCGGCAGACTTACACCTTCCGGAAGCGCCCTCAGGGTGCCCGAAGCGAAGCGAGGGCGGGTTCCCTGCGACGGCGCGGAGGAAGTGTGTAAGATGCACGCCCTACAAATGTAGACCCGGCGAAGCCAGCAAAAGGCTGAGAAGGCGACAGCCCCTCCCCCTTAAGTTCGTTATACCGGTATCGCGCACACAAGCCCTGCCCTTACTGAACCGGGCTCGAGTGTTTTACCTACGGGGCGGAGGGATGGTGCCCTCCGTCGTGACATCGGGGACACGGAGCGGGGCGAGCCTCACCAAACAGGCTGGGCGGAGCCAGCAGAAGACTGAGAAGGCGACAACCCCTCCCCCTTAAGTTCGTTATACCGGTATCGCGCACACAAGCCCTGCCCTTACTGAACCGGGCTCGAGTGTTTTACCTACGGGGCGGAGGGATGGTGCCCTCCGTCGTGACATCGGGGACACGGAGCGGGGCGAGCGTATTTTCCGGAAGCGCCCTCAGGGTGCCCGAAGCGAAGCGAGGGCGGGTTCCCTGCGACGGCGCGGAGGAAATATACGGAGCACCGCCTCCAGAACAAACACAAGTCAGCTGAGGAGTACCGCCCCTCTAACCAAAACCAAAAAAGTTAAACACAAAAGCCCTTAGCTCGAAAGCTAAGGGCTTCATCTGTGCGCGATACTGGGATCGAACCAGTGACCTCTTCCGTGTCAGGGAAGCGCGCTACCGCTGCGCCAATCGCGCTCACAAAACAGTTGTTTTGTTGCGAGGTGAGGACGGGATTCGAACCCGCGTACACGGCTTTGCAGGCCGCTGCCTAACCACTCGACCACCTCACCGCATACGCTCCCCCGAGGGGAACGCGTTCGAACTCTTGGAGTCCTTACGAGCGGTTGACGAGACTTGAACTCGCGACATCCACCTTGGCAAGGTGGTGCTCTACCAACTGAGCTACAACCGCATATCAGCGTATTCAATTTGAATCATTCCGTTGGAGTTTTTCGCTCCGTCGTGCTGACAGGTAAATACTATACGGGGTTTTTGAGTGTTTGCCAAATCCTTCGCACAACACCCCGCGTTCCGCGAAATTCCGGGCTAAAACAGGGCATTTTGACTCATTTTCGACGGGGGTCAACAAAATTTATTTTCATGGTGCCGGTCACATTTATACATTTCGAGGCCGGAGCCGTTCTGCCCTCACCAACACTCGATGCGGAACACTCGCGGAAAATTCTGTCACCTCGAAAAACTTCTGCGGGGCGCGTAAAAGGGGCGAGGAACCAATTTTGATTCCCCGCCCCTCCCCTATGAAAACCGCAGCAACGAAAATATCAGGCTGGTTTTTCTAGGACTCGTTCCTTTCTAGGCTTCGTCAAAGAAGAGCCGCTCGTAGACCTTGCGGGCGTTGCGGGTCTGGCGCAGGTAGTCCTCTTCGAGGGCGCGGGCGCTGCCGGCGGGGTATCCGCACCAGCGCGCGATGGCCTCAAGGTCGGCGCGACCGGAGGGCAGGGTGTCGGATTGGCGCACGCCGCGTAGCACGTTGCCGCCGCGAATCTTCGTGGCGAGCAACCATGCGCCGCTGAGCACCTCGGCGTCCTCGGCGGCGACCAGGCCCGCCTCGACCGCCGCATCCAGCGCCTTCAGCGTGGAGGTGGTGCGCAGACCCGGCACCGTGTGCGCGTGCCGCAGCTGCAGCAGCTGCACGAGCCACTCAACGTCCGACAGGCCGCCGCGGCCCAGCTTGAGCTGGCGGGTGCGGTCGGCACCGTGAGGCATGCGTTCGTTCTCCACGCGCGCCTTCATGCGGCGAATCTGCTGCACCTGCTCGGGCGTGAAGGTTGCCGCCGGGTAGCGGTACGGGTCGATGAGCTCCACGAAGGCCTCGCCGAGCTGTGGGTCGCCGCCGATGGGGCGGGCGCGGGTGAGCGCCTGGAACTCCCAGGTTTCGGCCCAACGCTCGTAGTAGGAGCGGTAGGAGTCCAACGATCGCACGATGGCACCCTGCTTGCCTTCGGGGCGCAGGTCGGCGTCCACTTCGAGGGGGCGTTCGGCGCGAATCGGGGGCTTGACGGGCTGCTTGAGCAGGGCGAGGGTGCGGTTCACGATGCGCGCGGCCTGTTCCTGCGCGGCGTCCTCGTCGACCCCTTCGAGAGGTTCGTGTACGAACATGACGTCCGCGTCGGACCCGAAGCCGTTCTCGGCCCCGCCCAGGCGACCCATGCCGATGATGGCGATGCGAGTGAGTAGTTGCTCCCCCGCCGTCTCCCCGGCTTCGGATTCTTCCGCGGTGCTCTGGAGTTCACGCAGGGCAATCTGCAGCGCCGCACCGATTGTGCACTCGTCGATGGCGGCAAGACCGGCGCAGGTGTCCTCAACGTCGACGATGCCCAGGGTCCAGCCCATGGCGGTGCGCAGGGTTTCGCGGCGGCGCAGGTAGCGCACGGCGCGCATCGCCTCGGCGGCGTCCGCGTGGCGTGCCAGCAGGGAGGAAATCTCGGAGGCGAGCGCTTCCTCCCCCAGCGGTTTGAGGTCGGCAACCTTGTCCAGCCAGGCGATGGAGGCGGAGGCATCCTCGAGCAGGTCGGTCATGGGGCGCGAGCTGGAGAGTAGCTGGCTGAGGCGCTCAGCGGCGGCCGGCGAGTCGCGGAGCATACGCAGGTACCAGCTGGTGCTACCGAGCGACTCGGAGACGATACGGAATCCGAGCAGGCCGGCGTCCGCGTCCACACCGCGGGCGAACCAGCCCAGTAGCACGGGCATGAGGTGCCGCTGAATGTCTGCACTGCGGGAAAGTCCCGTGGTGAGCGCCTTGATGTGGCGCATGGCGCCGCGCGGGTCGCGGTAGCCGAGGGCTGCGAGGCGGTCCTGTGCCGCCTGTTCGCTGAGCACCACTTCGTCGCGGCTAAGTGTGGAGACGGCGGCGAGCAGCGGGCGGAAGAAGATCCGCTCGTGCAGTGAACGGACGTTCCGTTTAATTTTCTGCCATGCCTTGAGCATCTGCTCGGCGGAGAGCGTGCCGTTGCGTTCCGGAGAGAGAATCGAGCGGGCCAGGGCGCGCTGTTCAGCTTCCTTCTCGGGCATCAGGTGGGTGCGGCGCAGCTGCTGCAGCTGGATGCGGTGCTCCAGCACGCGCAGCTTCTTGTAATCGCGGCTGAACGCCTCGGCGTCGGTGCGGCTGATGTAGCTGACCGCCGTCAGCGCTGCGAGAGAGTCCACCGTGGACTTGGTGCGCACCGCGGGGTCGGTGCGGCCGTGCACGAGCTGCAGCAGCTGCACGGTGAACTCGATATCGCGCAGGCCGCCCGGGCCCAGCTTAATCTGGCGGTCCACCTGGTGCGAGGGGATATTGTCGGTCACGCGGGCTCGCATGGCCTGCACGGATTCCACGAAGGATTCACGGGCGGCAGACTCCCAGACGAAGGGGTCAATCGCACGGGCGTAGCGGGCACCCAGCTGCGCCGAACCGGCGATGGGACGCGCCTTGAGAAGCGCCTGGAACTCCCAGTTTTCGGCCCAGCGCTTGTAGTACTGCACGTAGGATTCGACGGTGCGAACGAGCGGGCCGTCCTTGCCCTCGGGTCGCAGGTTCGCGTCGACCTCCCAGAGGGCGGGCTCGGGCGCGGGGCCCATGATGGCGCGGGTGAGGGCGTGCACGAGTTCCGTGCCGATGGTGGAACATTCGTTCTCGGTGAGCTTGAGCGGGGCCGGTTCCCCGTCTGCCCCGGCGCTGGGTGCGGTGCCAGCGGCGGCGGGTTCCACGGGCGCAACCACGTACACCACGTCAACGTCGGAGATGTAGTTCAGCTCGCGGGCACCGCACTTGCCCATGCCGATAATAGCCAGGTCCAGGGCGTCCACGGCCTCACCGCGGCGAGGAGCCGCCAGGCCCGGGCCCAGCCCCTCCGCCACCTCGGTGCGCGCGATGGCGAGCGCACCCTCCAGCGCGGCGGCGGCCAAATCGGCGAGGTGGCGGCCGATGGTCGGCATCATCTCTACCGGGTCTTCGCAGCACACGTCAATCATGGCGATGCGCGCTAGGGCGGCCCGGTAGGCCACGCGCAGGGTCACGTAGCCGTCCTTGCCGGTCTGTTCGGCGGCCGCGCGCGGACGCTCCGCGTGCGGGTCGGCTCCGAGGGCGGTGAGGATATCGCGGCGGTAGGGGGTGTCCAGCGGCGCGATGGGGGTTAGGAATTCCCCGTCGGTCTCCGGCAGAATCGAGGCCGGATGCTGGGAGCGAATCAGAGCGCTCTCGGCCGGGTACACCTGCGTGTCGAAGAGCGGGTCGATGAGCTCGGGGCGGCGGTAGAGGAAATCACCAATCGCCTGGGAGGCGCCGAGTATGCGGTACATGCCGAATTCTTCTTCGCCGCGGTTGGCGCGCTCGGCCACTGCCGGGTGCTTCTCGATGAGGCGTACGAGGGCCGGTAGCGCGGTGTCCGGGGAGGGCGAGAGGCGCAGGCCGCTCAGGAGCGCATCCTGCGAGACCGAGGCCAGCTCGGGGGCGTTGAGCCAGCGTTCGGCTTTGGACGGGTCGTGGAAGCCCGCGGCAATCATGCGGGTGCGCAGGCGCAACTGGGCCTTGCGTTCGGCTTCGGCGCGCTGGGCTTCGTCGAGTACCTCGGGGGCGATATCGCTGATGGGTTTGGGTTCCTTGGCCGGGTCGACGATGCGAATCAGCCCGGTGGGCGGGTAGTGTGAGCTGTCAGTCATAGCGTGAGAACTGTGGGTAGAAATCCGTGGGGTGGGGAGTAAAGATTCGGCGGTAAAAAATCGGCGGTGAAGGTGAAGCTGCTAGGTGCGGCGGATAGGCCTGCGGGCGGTACCCGCCGGTATGTCACCGGTAGCGGGTACCGCCCTGATCCGTCAGCGATCGCTTTAGAGGATTCCGAGGTTGTACTTGAGCTCGTAGGGGGTCACCTGCGCCTGGTACAGATCCCAGTCGGCACGCTTGTTGCGCAGGAAGTGGTCGAAGACCTGCTCGCCCAGGACCTCCGCCATGAATTCGGATTCCTCGGTGATGTTAATGGCCTCGCGCAGGGATGCGGGCAGCGGGTTGTAGCCCATCGCGCGACGCTCGGCGTTAGTCATCGCGGCGAGGTCCTCGGTCACAGCGGGCATGAGCGGGTACTCGTTTTCGATACCCTTCAGACCGGCAGCCAGGATCACGGCGTAGGCCAGGTAGGGGTTGGAGGCCGAATCGAGACCGCGGTACTCGATGCGGGCGGACTGCATCTTGTTCGGCTTGTACAGGGGCACGCGCACGAGGGCGGAGCGGTTGTTGTGGCCCCAGGAGACGTAGGAGGGTGCCTCGCCGCCGCCCCAGAGGCGCTTGTAGGAGTTGATGAACTGGTTGGTCACCGAGGTGAACTCGGGGGCGTGCTTGAGGATTCCCGCGATAAAGTGGCGCGCGGTCTTGGAGAGCTGGTACTCGGCGCCGGCCTCGAAGAAGGCGTTGGTGTCGCCCTCGAAGAGGGAGAAGTGGGTGTGCATGCCGCTGCCGGCGTACTTGGTGAAGGGCTTGGGCATGAAGGTGGCGTACATGCCCTGCGAGTAGGCGACCTCCTTGATGACGGTGCGGAAGGTCATGACGTTGTCCGCGGTCTGCAGGGCGTCGGCGTGGCGCAGGTCGATTTCGTTCTGGCCGGGGCCGGTTTCATGGTGGCTGAATTCCACGGAGATGCCAACCTCTTCGAGCATAGTCACGGCCTTGCGGCGGAATTCCTGCACGATGCCGCCGGGGGTGTGGTCGAAGTAGGATTCATGGTCCACGGGCACGGGGAAGCCGTCTGCGCCGAGCTTGGAGGACTCCAGCAGGTAGAACTCGATTTCGGGCGAGGTGTAGCAGGTGAAGCCCATCTCGGCGGCCTTGTTGAGCACGCGCTTGAGCACGCCGCGAGTGTCAGAGGCGCTGACTTCGCCGTCGGGGGTGAGCACATCGCAGAACATGCGGGAGGTGATGTCTTCCTCACCACGCCAGGGCAGAATCTGGAAGGTGGAGGGATCGGGCTGCAGTAGCATGTCGGATTCGTAGACGCGGGAGAAACCCTCGATGGAGGAGCCGTCAAAGCCCAGGCCCTCGTCGAAGGCGCTTTCAACCTCGGCGGGTGCGAGCGCGACGGATTTAAGGGTTCCCACCACGTCGGTGAACCAGAGGCGGATAAAGCGGATGTCGCGTTCTTCGATGGTGCGCAGTACGAATTCCTGTTGGCGGTCCATGGGTGGCCTCTCGCTTGGGGTGCCGGTGCGTCGGGGCGCATCCTTGCGGGGTGCGAGCACCGGGTGTCTGTTCCTTGTCTCTCTAGCCTATCGGGTTCGGCGGTGTAAGGGGCGGGCGCGAGGTTTCGTTTGTGTAAATTCTCGTAGCGGGGCTCTCCAGTCAAGGCCCGGTGCCTCGTGCGCTCCCCTCCCCCGTTCGGCCCGTCTCTTCCGGTTTTCCCCTTCGGGGCTCGTCCGAAATACCGGCAAATGACCGTCCGCTCGGTGCCCCCACGTTCCCCTTGCCATAATGGACGTATGCTACATTCCCTTCCTCTCTCTTCAGTCGCGCAGATTCCGCTGGCGGCCGGCATCGTGGGTGCCGATCCCACCGGTTTAGAGTGGCTGTTGCTGGTCGCGGCACCGATTGTTTTCTTCGTCATCTACCTGGCCTGCCTCATGGTGATTGCCGCGTTTGGCCCGCTGGTCATGAGGAACAACAAGTCTGGCGGCACGACCTACCTGCTGGATCGGCCCTCCCGCATCGCGTTTAAAACTCGTACCGTGGCGCTGTTCGCGCTGATTGGTGCGGCCGTGGAGCTCTATTGGCTCGGTTACACGGGTCGCGTCGGGTCGAGCGCCGTGATCCCCATTGTTCTCTTCACCTGGTCGTGGAAGTTTGCGTTCTTCTTCCTGCCCCTTCAGCTGATTCGCTCCTGCTACGTGCAGGCGACGCGCGGCAAGTACGACGCGCTCTCGGCCGAGGGTGCTCAGCGCCGTGAGAAGCTGAACGGGAAAAGCGCCTACGCGGTGTCGAAAATGATTCAGCGCAACCCGCAGCAATTCGCGATGAACAAGGAGCTGCATACTCAGGCGCGCGCCCAAAAGATTGCGGCGGTGCGTCCTTTCCAGAATCTTGATGAGGCGGGCAAGAAGCGCCGCACGAACTACACGGTGGAGCTGGCGCTGGCTCAGATGCAGCTGCGCCAGATGAACCCCGGCAAGATTCCCTCGGAGGCCTTTGGTGAGAGCATCCTTGGCATCGGCACACCTGCCTATTCGCCGAAGTCGGTGGAGCAGACCTGGCTGACGCTGTGCACGGAGCGAGTGAACGCGGTGGATGCGCCGAGCTACCCAGATTCTCTGTACCCGGTATCGGCCCGTTTCTCGCTGTTTACCACGATGTCGCTGCTGCAGCCGCTGATGGGCCGCCCCTATTCGCCCTTTGCCGCCGAGGACGCCCGCCGTTTTACCCCGCGCGATTTCTCCGCCGACACTGTGCGCCTGAAGGCCGGGGAGCTGGGCCAGAAGGCCCTGGCGCAGAGCGCGATTTTCCGGCAGATTCACGAGTGCCTTCTGCCGCTGCATCAGCAGCAGCCCCAGCTGGTGGATCGCCGTGCTTCGGCCTATTGTGGTGCCCTACTGCTGAGCGTGGCGAGGGCTGAAGCGGAGAGTCAGCGCTTGACGGCCCAGGTGCTGGCGGCGGTGGCCTCGGAGCGAGGCGTGCTGCCCTACGGTCTGTTCTCGCAGGTAGCCGAAGACTACCAGCGTGTTCAGCGCCTACTGAATCTGATGGTGAAGGCTACGGCCGACGTTCAGCGCTTCGTGAATTCCGTGGACGCCCTCGTGCAGCTTTACGCGCAGTCGGCGCGGCCCTCCGGCATGGCCCACGAGAAGGCACAGAAGGAGTACATCGCCGCCCTTCTGGACGTTATTGTCTTCTCATCGCACGCCCCGCTGGCCGGTTCGATTCAGGCATCTTACGCCCTGCTGAAGGCAGACTATGAGGCATTTACGTTCAACAGTTCGGATGAGCTGAGCCGCAGCTACTGGTTGCAGTACTCGAAGAACGCGGTGAGCGCCTGCGATAAGGGCCTCTCTCAGGGCTACGAGGGGTTCTTCGGTCCGGAGGATGAAGCATTGAAGGCGTGGGAATCGTACGCCGCGGACGTGGTGCAGGAGGTCTGCACCTACTCGGTCATGCAGGTCTACTGGGATGCCATGGTGCAGCAGGCGCTCCTTCAGCGCGATTTGCCGCGCGAGTTCGAGGAGGCCGCCCTCACCATTCCGGAGCTTCTGCGCAAGAACACGAATGCGTCGTTCCCGACCTACTACATCAACCTCATCTGGAACTAGGCGTGGTTCCTGCACGGTGAGCGGTACGCTAGGTTGAGGCCGCGCAGGGTTAGAATAGTCAGCATGACTACTGAGCGTTCTTCCGAGATCTCTTCGCCCTATGCGGCACAGCCTGCCGTTACCTCCGCATCCGCCCCTGCTGCTTCCGGCGCGCAGAAGCCTTTTGACCTCGATACCGTCAAGAAGGTGCGCACCGTGCACCTGGCGCAGGCGAAGGCGACCGGGCAGAAATTCTCCATGCTGACTTGTTACGACGCTCTGACCGCGCAGGTCTTTGACCGCGCCGGCATCGAGATGCTTCTGGTGGGTGATTCCGCGGCGAACGTGGTGCTCGGTTACGAATCGACCCTGACCATTACCCTGGACGAAATGATTCCGCTGGCTGCGGCGGTTTCTCGCGGTGCCTCCCGCGCCATGGTGGTTGCCGACCTGCCGTTTGGCTCCTACGAGCAGTCGCCGCAGCAGGCGGTGGCGAGCGCGGTTCGCCTCATGAAGGAGGGCGGCGCGCACGCGGTCAAGATTGAGGCGGATGCCTCGATGACCGAGTGGGTTCGCGCCCTGGTGCGTACCGGTATTCCGGTGGTGGCGCATGTTGGTTTCACCCCGCAGTCGGAGCACGCCCTGGGCGGCTTCCGCGTGCAGGGTCGTGGTGAGGCCGCCGAGCGCGTCCTTGCGGATGCCGTTGCTCTGGCTGAGGCCGGCGCGTTCTGCGTGCTCATGGAGATGGTGACCGCGGAGGTTGCGCGCCGCGTGGATGAGGCCGTGGGCGCGGTGCCGACTATCGGCATCGGTGCGTCGAACGTGACGACCGGTCAGGTGCTGGTCTGGCAGGACATGATGGGCCTGCGCGAGGGCCGCGTGCCGCGCTTCGTGAAGCAGTTCGCGCAGATCGGCAAGGTCATGGAGGACGCCGCCCGCGCCTACCGCGATCAGGTGCGTTCGGGCGAGTTCCCGGCGGCCGAGCACACCTTTGAGTAGGCTTGAGGTTTAAAAAAGCTTTGGAAGAACGACCCCCGTACCCGGTGTTTCCGGGTTCGGGGGTCTTCTGCTAGGTGCAAGTACTCGGGACGTTCAAGAACCCGAGCGCTTGAGGGGGTGGAGCTGCGTTTTAGAGCAGGCCGCCGTCCTTGTCCCACGCCTCGTTGCGTTCGCGGGCGCGGTCCATGGCGTGTGCCGCCTCCTCGTAGGTCTTGAAGGGGCCCCAGAGGGAGGTCACGGCGCTCTGCTGGCCGCGCTCAACCTCACCGGTGGCGAGGTTGTACCAGTACTCTTCGCCCCGGGGGCTGGTAGCTTCGGTGGCGGCGTTCAGGGTCTTTTCGACTGCCGATTCGATGGCTTCGCCCAGGTGGTTCTTGCTCATGGTGCTCCTTCGACGGTATTGAGTCAGTATGTCTAGCATCTCACACGCGTACGCGTGTAGCAACGAGGCAGGGGCGGCCTCACGCACCGCGCTTCCATGGCCTCTCCCGAGTTCCCTGTCCCGGCGCCTACAGCCGTGAAATTTTATTCACAATCTGGGAAAAAGGTACGGGTTTCGGTTCGCCCGATTTTCCGCGTCCCCGCACCGGACAGATACCCCCTAAGCCCGGTAAGATGAAGCTATGTCTTCAACCAAAAAGAATACTTCGCACAACCTGCCCGCCGAACCCGGTCACGCACCCGTCGGTTGCCTGACCCCCGGACGCGTCAGCCCGATGCGCCCGGTCCCCTCGCACATTGTTCGCCCCGAGTACGTGGGTAAGCCCACCGCCAACGAGGGTAACGACTCGAACATGTACACCCCCGAGGAAGTTGAGCGGGTCCGCGCCGCCGGCAAGATTGCCGCCGGCGCCATCGTTGAAGCATCCAAGATTTGCGTGCCCGGCACCACCACCGACGAGATTGACGTGCTGGTCCACGAGTACATCTGCGATCACGGCGCCTACCCCTCGACCGTGGATTACCGCGGCTACCCCAAGTCCGTGTGCACCTCCCTGAACGAGGTCATCTGCCACGGTATTCCGGACACCACGGTGTTGGAGGACGGCGATATCCTCAACCTGGACGTGACCGCGTACCTGGACGGCATGCACGGCGATACCAACAAGACCCTGCTCATCGGCAACGTGGACGAGGAGTCCCGACTGCTGGTCGAACGCACCGAGGAGGCTCTCAACCGCGCGATTAAGGCTGTGAAGCCCGGCCGCCAGGTGAACGTCATCGGCCGCGTCATCGAGAAGTACGCCGCCCGCTTCGGTTACGGTGTTGTCCGCGACTACACCGGTCACGGCGTGGGTCGTGAGTTCCACTCGGGCCTCATCATCCCCCACTACGATGCGGCCCCCGCCTACGACACCGAGATTCGCGAGGGCATGATTTTCACCATCGAGCCCATGCTCACCCTCGGCACCATCCAGTGGGATCTGTGGGATGACGACTGGACCGTCGTCACCCGCGACCGCAAGCGCACCGCCCAGTTTGAGCACACCCTCGTGGTGACCGCCGACGGCGCGGATATCCTGACCCTCCCCTAGGTCAGCCCAGTTCTTTCGGCGAACGCGCCGAATCGATTCATTATCACTCGTTATCACAGACACGTGCCTCCGCGAGCGCGGAGGACAGAAAGGGAAATCATGGCTAACTACGCCGAGCCCGGCGTCATCACCGAGCTGCCCGCCCCCACCCCCAAGGACCTGCAGATTGGTGTGGACATTGGAGGCACCGGCATTAAGGGCGGCATCGTTGACCTGCGCACCGGCGACCTCGTGTCCGACCGCTTCCGCATCGACACCCCCAAGCCCGCAACCCCCGAGGCTGTGGCTGAGGTCGTACGCCGCGTAGTCGATGAGCTGCAGAGCCGCGACCTGGCACCGGATCCCGAGTCGGCCGTCGGCATCGACTTCCCCGCAGTGGTGAAGAACGGCATGGTTTTCTCCGCAGCGAACGTGGACGACTCCTGGATTAACACCGACCTGGAGCAGGTCATGAGCGAGGCGCTGGGCGGCCGCACCGTCTACGGCCTCAACGACGCTGACGCAGCCGGTCTGGCTGAGGCAACCTACGGTCAGGGCCGTAACCGTGACGGCCTGATCGCTGTCATCACCCTGGGTACCGGCATCGGCTCCGCCCTCATCAACGACGGCGTGCTGATCCCGAACACCGAGCTGGGTCACCTGGAGATTGACGGCCACAACGCCGAGTCTCAGGCTTCTGCCCGCGCCCGCGAGGTGCACGAGCTGTCCTGGAAGAAGTACGGCAAGCGCCTGTACCGCTACTTCGAGCACGTTCAGATGCTCTTCTCCCCCGACCTGTTCATCATTGGCGGCGGCATCTCCAAGAACCCGGAGAAGTTCATGCCCTACTTTGAGGATCAGATTCGTACCCCCATGGTCATGGCTGCCCTGCGTAACAACGCGGGTATTGTGGGTGCCGCGCTGTGGGCCGGCGGTATGCTGCCCGAGCGTAAGCGCCGCGGCGAGGCGTAAGGTCTCCTCAACCCACCCGCGGCCGCGTCAGAGCCGCGGCGAAGCATAAGAGTTTGCTTCCTGCTATCCGCCTCGGATAGCGCTTCACATACGTACAGAAGGGGCCGCCTTCCGAATCATTCGGAAGGCGGCCCCTTCTGTTGCGTCTCTTGAAGTCTCGGCGCTACTCTGCGCTACGGGTTAATGCGGTCCTCACGCAGACGGGCAATTGCCTCTTCAAAGTCCTCAAGGTTCTCGAAGGCCTGGTACACGCTCGCGAAACGCAGGTAGGCGACCGCGTCCAGCTTCGACAGCGGCTCCAGAATGGTCAGGCCCACCTCGTGAGCGTTAATTTCCGCCAGGCCGCGGGCACGAATCAGCTCCTCGACCTCCTGGGCCAGCTTGGCGAGGTCGTCCTCCCCCACGGGGCGGCCCTGGCAGGCCTTGCGCACGCCGGCGGCAATCTTGGAGCGGTCGAAGGGCTCGGTCACGCCCGAACGCTTAATCACCGAAATGGTGGTGGTTTCGACCGTGGTAAAGCGGCGAGCGCAGGAGGTGCACTGACGGCGGCGGCGGATGGCGGCGCCGTCATCGGTGGTGCGGGAGTCGACAACGCGCGAATCGGTGTGCTTGCAATAGGGGCAGTACATGCGTTTCTCCTTGGCTGGGCGCTCGGTGTGGCGCCCGTATATACAGCGCTCAAGAATATTTATACCCATTCTAACGCGATAGACGGCGGATGAGCCGAATAGTGACGTTGAATATACGCAAATATACGCTCAGGGTGGACTCCAACGTTTAAGAACGTTCGGAATCCGCCCTGAGCGTTGCCCGCCCCTCGCGGAGGTCTTCTTCTTTTAGCGACGAATACAGCTCGGACCGAAAATCGTCTTGATCTCGCCGAAGAGGCTCGGGTTCGGTTCCACGCGCACGCTCGAGTCCAGCAGCACCAGCTGTTCTTTATCGCGGGTACGGATGAGCATGCGCACGTCCGCGGTACCCTTGTGGTCGCGCAGGGTCTCCTTCAGCTCGCGCAGCTTCGCCTCGGTCACCAGGTACTCGGGCACCGCAATCGTGATGGGTGCGGCTCGGCCGTCATCGCTGATTTCCAGGATCTGCAGTTCCTGGGCGCTCATGTTCACGCTACCGTCGTCGCGGCGCTGCACGCGGCCACGAATCGAGCAGATGAGATCGTCCGCCAGGGCGGCCCCCATCGTCTCGTAGGCGCGGGAGAAGAACATGACCGTGATGGTCGCGCCCGAGGGGTCCTCCAGCTCCACGGAGGCGTACTGGTTACCGCTGGACTTGGCGATGCGGCGCGAAACGCCGGTGAGCATGCCGGCAATCGTGACGGTTTCGCCGTCGCGCACGTGCGAGTCCTCGCTGATGATGTCGTGCACCGAGTGCGAGGCGGCATCCGAGAGGGCACGCTCCAGGCCGCGCAGCGGGTGATCCGAAACGTACAGGCCCAGCATGTCGCGCTCGAAGTTCAGCTTCTCGCGGCGATCCCATTCGGGCACGTCCGGGATGGTCACGGTCAGCTCGTCGCCCAGGGCGTCGTCCATGCCGAGAGAGCCGAAGAGGTCGAACTGGCCCGCCGCCTCCTTGCGCTTGACGGCCACGGCCGCATCCACCGCCGCCTCGTGAATGAGGGACAGCGAGCGGCGGGTGTGACCCAGGTCGTCGAAGGCGCCCGCCTTGATGAGCGACTCGATGGTGCGCTTATTGCACACCTGCAGCGGCACCTTCTTCAGGAAGTCGTTGAAGGACTCGTAGCGGCCCTTCTCCTCGCGGGCGGCGACCATGCCCTCGACCACGTTCGCGCCCACGTTGCGGATTGCGCCCATGCCGAAGCGGATATCCTCACCCACGGGGGTGAAGGTCAGGGCGGATTCGTTGACGTCCGGGGCGAGCACGGTGATGCCCATGGCGCGGCACTCGTTCAGGTACAGCGCGAGCTTGTCCTTGTTATCGCCCACGCTGGTCAGCAGCGCGGCCATGTACTCCTGCGGGTAGTGCGCCTTCAGGTAGGCCGTCCAGTAAGACACCAGGCCGTATGCGGCGGTGTGCGCCTTGTTGAACGCGTAGTCCGAGAAGGGCAGCAGAATATCCCAGAGGGCCTTCACGGCGCCCTCGGAGTAGCCGTTAGAAATCATGCCGTCGTGGAAGGTGGCGTACTGCTTATCCAGCTCCGCCTTCTTCTTCTTACCCATCGCACGGCGCAGCAGGTCTGCCTCACCGAGCGTGTAGTTCGCGACCTTCTGGGCAATCGCCATCACCTGCTCCTGATACACGATCAGGCCGTAGGTGGTGTCGAGGATGTCCTTGAGCGGCTCGGCCAGCTCGGGGTGAATCGGCTCGATCTCTTGCTTGCCGTTCTTACGCAGCGCGTAGTTGGTGTGCGAGTTCGCACCCATCGGGCCGGGTCGGTAGAGCGCGAGCACTGCCGAAATGTGCTCGAATTCCTCGGGCTCCATGAGCTTGAGCAGCGCGCGCATGGGGCCGCCGTCGAGCTGGAACACGCCGAGGGTGTCGCCTCGGGCCAGCAGACGGTAGGATTCCGGATCGTCCAGCGAGAGGGACTCCAGCTCCAGGTCGATGCCTCGGTTGTTCTTAATGTTCTCGATGGCATCGGAAATAATCGTCAGGTTACGCAGACCCAGGAAGTCCATCTTGATCAGGCCCAGGCCCTCGCAGGTGGGGTAATCGAACTGGGTGATGACCTGGCCGTCAGCCTCGCGGCGCATCACGGGAATCACGTCCACCAGGTTCTTGCTGGACATAATCACGCCCGCGGCGTGCACGCCCCACTGACGCTTCAGGCCCTCCAAGCCCTTCGCGGTTTCGAACACCTGGCCGTAAACCTTATCGACCGGATCCTCGATGAGGGCGCGTAGGTCGGCGGCCTCGGCGTAGCGCTTATCCTCTTCGTTGTACACGTTCGCCAGGGCGATGTTCTTGCCCATGACGTCCGGCGGCATCGCCTTGGTCAGGCGCTCGCCTACCGAGTACGGCTGGTCCATCACGCGGGAGGCGTCCTTAAGCGCCTGCTTCGCCTTAATGGTGCCGAAGGTGACGATCTGCGCGACCTTGTCCTCGCCGTACTTATCGGTCACATAGTCGATGACCTCGCCGCGGCGACGATCGTCGAAGTCCACATCGAAGTCGGGCATGGAGACGCGGTCGGGGTTAAGGAATCGCTCGAAAATCAGGTCGTGGTCGAGCGGGTTCAGCTCGGTGATGCGCATCGCGTACGCCACCATCGAGCCCGCACCCGAACCACGGCCAGGGCCCACGCGAATACCGTTGCGCTTGGCCCAGTTGATGAAGTCCGCCACGACCAGGAAGTAGCCGGGGAAGCCCATGGAGGTAATGACCCCCACCTCGTACTCGGCCTGCTTGCGCACCCTATCGGGAATACCCTGCGGGAATCGGTAGTGCAGGCCCTTCTCGACCTCCTTCACGAACCAGGATTCCTCGTTCTCGCCCTCGGGCACGGGGAAGTTCGGCATGTAGTTTGCCTTGGTGTTGAACTCCACGTTGCAGCGCTCGGCAATTTCGAGGGTGTTCTCGCAGGCGCCGGGAATGTCACCAAAAATGGAGTACATTTCCTCGGGCGAGCGCAGGTAGAAGTTATCCGCGTCGAACTTGAAGCGCTTGGGGTCGGTCAGGGTCGATCCGGACTGCACGCACAGCAGCGCCGCGTGGGCGGTGTGGTCTTCCTGCCGGGTGTAGTGCAGGTCGTTGGTGGCCACGTAAGGCAGGTTCAGCTGCTTGGCCAGGCGGTGCAAATCCTCCTGCACGTTGCGTTCAATGTCGAGGCCGTGGTCCATGACCTCGCAGTAGAAGTTGTCCTTGCCGAAGATATCGCGGAAGTCGCTGGCGGCCTGCAGCGCCTCATCGAACTGGCCCAGGCGCAGGCGGGTCTGAATCTCGCCGGAGGGGCAGCCGGTGGTTGCAATCAGTCCCTTCGAGTAGGTCTGCAGCACCTCGCGGTCCATGCGCGGCTTGTACAGCTGCCCCTCGAGCGAGGCGAGGGAGGAGGCACGGAACAGATTGTGCATGCCCTCGGTGGTTTCGGCCCACATGGTCATGTGGGTGTAGGCGCCACCGCCGGACACGTCATCGCGCGAGCCATCGCCCCAGCGCACGCGGGAGCGGTCGGTGCGGTGCGTGCCGGGGGTCAGGTACGCCTCCACGCCGATGATGGGCTTAATGTCGTGGGCCTTGGCCTGGCGCCAGAAGTCGAAGGCGCCGAAGAGGAAGCCGTGGTCGCTGGTAGCCATGGAACTCATGCCCAGCTCCTTGGCGTAGCTGAAGAGGTCGCCCAGGCGCGCGGCACCGTCCAGCATGGAGTACTCGGTGTGCACGTGCAGGTGCGCAAAGTCTTTGGTTGCCACGGATATCTCCTGAAGGTGTGGGGGGTGTTCCGACCGATTCGTTTGACGGTCGGCGGGGCGGGGCGGTCCCGGGGTAAGCCGTGCGGCCCCGGGGTAAGCCGTGCGGCCCCGGGGTGAGCCGTGCGGCCCCGGGGCCCGGACGGCTCTCTGACTGAGCTAGGTATGCGGTACCTACCCGAGCTGCACGCGGCCCTCGCGCAGGGCGTCAAGCGCGTAGGCCAAATCCAGCGGGTACTCGCTGGTGAAGCTCACACGCTCACCGGTGGCAGGGTGGTCGAAGCTGAGGCGGTGGGCGTGCAACCACTGGCGGGTCAGGCCCAGCTCGGCGCTGAAGCGCGGGTCGGCACCGTAGGTCAGGTCGCCGCAGCAGGGGTGACGCATCGCCGAGAAGTGCACGCGAATCTGGTGGGTTCGTCCGGTCTCCAGGTGCACCTCCACGAGGGAGGCCGGGCCGAAGGCCTCGATGACGTCGTAGTGGGTGATGGAGTTACGGCCGCCCTCAACCACCGCGAACTTCCATTCGTTGCCGGGGTGACGGCCAATCGGCGCGTCAATCGTGCCGCGCAGCGGATCGGGCAGGCCCTGCACCAGCGTGTGGTAAATCTTGTCGACCGTGCGTTCCTTGAAGGCGCGCTTGAGCTCGGTGTAGGCGCGCTCGCTGCGGGCCACGACCATCAGGCCGCTCGTGCCCACGTCCAGGCGGTGCACGATGCCCTGGCGTTCGGCCGCGCCAGAGGTGGCCACGGAGATGCCCTCCCCCATCAGCGCGGAAATCACGGTGGGGCCGTGCCAGCCGGGTGAGGGGTGCGCCGCCACGCCGGCGGGCTTATCCACCACGACGATATCGTCGTCCAGGTACACGATGCCGAAGCCGTCCACCTTCTCGGGTCGAATATCGGCCAGGTCGCGCGGCGCGGGGGCGTCCACGACGACCAAATCTCCGGCGGAGAGCTTGTAGGATTTGCCGACCTTCACGGCACGCCCACCGTTGGTGATGCTCACGTGCCCGTCGCGAATCCACCCGGAGGTGCGGGTGCGGGGCGCGTCGAGGGCTCCGGCGAGGGCAGCGTCCAGGCGTATGCCGGCCAGGGCGTCCTCAACGGTGAATTCGGCGCTGATGCGCTCCGCGGTGGTTTCCTCGCTCATGATTCTCTCCTCGCGCTGCGGTCTGTGCTGTGGTCTATGCTGTGGGTTGGCGGTCTGTGCTGTACGTCGTGACGTACCGTTAGGCGCCGGTGTCCTCGCCGTCGGCTTCCGCGCTCTTTAGGGTCTTAGCCTTCTTCGAGGCGCTCTCCTGCGGAGCCTTCGTGCCGTTGAGGTTCAGGCCCATGAAGTTTAGGAGCACGACGAGCGCCATGCACACGCAAATCGCCGAGTCCGCAACGTTGAAGATGGCGAAGTTCGGTACCGAGATGAAGTCAACCACGTGCCCGGAACCGAAGCCGGGCTCGCGGAAGAGGCGGTCAAAGAGGTTGCCGCAGATGCCGCCGAGCAGGCCGCCCAACGCGAGGGTCCAGGACAGTGAGCGCGTGCGGCGCAGCAGGTAGAGCACCACAATCGCGGCGGCCACCATGACGAGGGTAAAAATCCAGGTCACGTTCTCGCCCATGCTGAACGCGGCCCCCGAGTTGCGAATCGAGTACCACCACAGCAGCCCGTCGATCACGGTGATGCGCTCCCCCAGCTGCATCTGGGTGACGACCAGGTACTTGGTGCCCTGGTCGATGGCGAACACGACGGCGGCGAGCACCAGGGCGCTCAGCCAGGCGGTGCGTCCGCTCAGGATGCGCGATGCGCGGCCGGTGCTCTCGGTAGCGGTTTCCGCGGTGCGTACGGGGGCCGAGGATTCAGCGTGATTCGGGGTGGTGGGCAAGGCTCTCCTCGGGTCGTGTGAATAGTGGCGCCGACAGCGGGGCGGTCCCCGCGACGACGCACTACGGTGCCCCTCTAGCTTAGCAAATGAGGGGAAATTCTCGTGCCCCGCTCGTCGCCTCGCGAACGGGGTCCACGGGGTTTCCGAGCCCTCCCGAGAGCGCAAAATACCGCCCGGTTCCTTATCCGCGGCTTAGGCTGAACCCGGCAAAACGGGCCGATAAGAATCCGGACGGTAGCGCCCCTCGGCGGGGTCGCGCGGTGCTTTAGGCGGAAGCCTCGATGGACTTGAGGTTCTTCAGCTCCTCCACCTGGTTGTTCAGGTGGTCCAGCAGCTTGGTGCGGTAACGGCTCTCGAAGCCGCGCAGTGCCTCCACGGCAATCTCCAGCTCTTCCTTCTCGTCGGTCAGGCGGGCCAGAACCTCTTCGCGCTGCTGGCGAGCCTCGCTCACGAGGGCGTCGGCCTTCTTCTCTGCCTCGTCCAACAGCTCGGCCTTGGCCTTTTCGCCCTGGGCCACGTAGTCGTCGTGCACCTTCTGGGCCATGGCCAGCAGGGCTGCGGCGTCCTGGGCGCCGGCGGCGGAGGGAGCCTCCTGGGAGACGGCGGCGGCCGGGGATGCGGGAGCCGAGACGGAGAGCTGCTCCACCTGGCGCTCCAGGGCGTCGCGCTCGGAGTACAGGGCACGCAGCTCAACGACGAGCTCGTCCAGGAAGTCGTCGACCTCGTTGCGGTCGTAACCGGACTCCTCGGTCACGATCTTAAAGCTCTTCGTAATCAGGTCTTCGGGGGTGATGGCCATGTGGCTTCTCCTCTAGTACGGGTTGGGTTCGAAGTTGAGTGCGCCGATGGGGCAACCCGGCGGGAGCGTTCGGCCCCCGCATCGGGCGCGGTGTGCCGCATCGCGCAGACAGTCGTTGGCACCCATTTTACTATCATTGGACCTCGGCTCCGGGGTTTCTGTCGTACAGACAACAAAATATACGCATGGCGCAACGGCCCCGACCCCCGCTCCCCCGGAGCGTTTGCGCACGTCCGTGGCCTATTAAGCGCGTGTATCCCGTTAAACGTGTGCGCCCCGCAGAATGTTGAGTAACATTCCGCGGGGCGCATCCAGGCTCCGATCGTTAGGAGAATCGGGCGGTCAGGCTCATCATGGGGCCCAACAGCATCGAGACGACCACAATCAGGATCAGAAAACCGGTATCCAGCGCGACGTTGCCCACGCGCACCGGGGGAATCACTCGGCGCAACTTCTCCATGGGCCAGTCCGTCACAGCGTAAACGGCGCTTGCACACAGCAGGGCAATCCCCTTGGGACGCCAGCCGGGTGCGAACATGCGTACCCAGTCGAAGAGCATGCGCAGCAGCATGAAGACGTAGAACAGGTACAGCGCAATCGTCACGAGAGCGAAAAGATAACCCATTAATCAGTCCTTAGCCCTGGTCGAAGGGGAATTCACCCTCGGAGTTGAAGTCTGCGGCGTTCTCGGAGTTGGCGACGCCCAGCACCTCGAGGTTGGAGGGGGTCAGCAGGAAGACCTTCGAGGTCACGCGCTCGATGCGACCCTCCAGCGCGAAGGCCAGACCGGAGGCGAAGTCCACCAGGCGCTTGGCGTCGGCGTCCGGCATTTCCTCGACGTTCATAATCACGGGGATGTTCTCGCGGAACGCCTCACCGATAATCTTTGCGTCATTGTAGGAGCGGGGGTGGATAGTGGTGATACGACGCAATTCGTCCTCTTCTTCCTCGTAACCGTAGGTGTATCCGTTGGTCTCTTCGGGCTCGTAGCCCTGGTCGTAGTAGCCGTCGTTCGAGTAGGTGTCGGCGTACTGCTCGGTGTATTCGGTGTTCGGCACCGGGGCGTCCTCCCAATGGTCTGCGGGTTCGCTCGCGGGCTCGTACCGGGGCTCATCGCCTCGGCGATCCTCGCGGGGTTCCTCCGCCTCGTCTGTGGTTTCGGGTGTGTACGGGTGTGCGACTGCGGGCGCACCGTGCTTGGATGCGGTGTGCTCCCCCAGCGAGCGGTCTCGCGCGGCGCGGTCGTCGGCTCGAGGCTCTTCGGCGCGGGCCTCTACACGGTGGGCCTCCGCGCGGTGGTGCTCCCCGCCGCGACCCGACTGCTCGTGGGAGCGGGGCTCCTCGGGCGCGGTATCCGCGGTATTGGAGTCCTGGGCGTCAGAGTCCTTGGCGTTGTAGGGCTCCAGGCCGAGGAAACCCGCCAGGCGGCTTTGCTTCGGCATGTTTCTCTCGCTTCGCTAGGGTACAGGGACAGGCTACTGAACGCGGGCGGCCGCCTGTTGCGGCGGTGCCTCTCGAGGAGCACCGCGGGCGGGCCCCTCGTTCAGAAGGTTCGGTCGCACGTCAAAACGTCGTGCACCGGCATGTATATATTACCAGCGTACGGGCTCTTCCAGCCGGTATAACAGCGTCCGGCTTCTCACAGCGCGGCATATCCGCCCGCCGCTTTAGCGTGCGGGGCGTCGGCCCATGATGTCGCTGCCCACGCGCACGCAGGTGGAGCCCCAGCGAACAGCCGCCTCCAGGTCGCCGCTCATGCCCGCCGAGATTTCGGTCGCGTGCGGCAGGTGCTCGCGCAGCCGGGCCGCCAATCCGTAAAGCTTCTCGAAAGCGGCGTCCGGGTCCGCATCCAGGGGTGCCACCGCCATTACGCCGGCGCACCGCAGGTTCGCGTGGTTCTCGATGCGTTCGGCCAGCTCCAGAAGCTCCGAGGCGCTCGTACCGCCTCGCGCTCCCTCGGCGGCGTGGCCGGCCGTCGCCTCCTCGGCCAGGGAGACCTGCACCAGGCAGTCCAGACCGCCGTTTTCCAGAGCCGCGGGGGCCTGCGCCTCCCCCGCCTCGTAGCGGGTCAGCTGGTTCGCGTAGGCCTTCGCCAGTGCATCGGCCAGGGAGGGGCGGTCCACCGAGTGAACGCTGGAGGCGTACTTCACCACGGACTTCGCCTTGTTGGTCTGCAGCTGACCGATAAACGCCCAGTGCGGGGGTTGTACCGCACGCTGCTCGCAGTAGGCGGCCAGCTCGCGGGCCTTCGCGCTGGCCTCCTGGTCGCGGTTCTCGCCGAAGAGGGTCACGCCGCCGTCCAGCAGGGCCGCCGCGTCGGAGGCCGGGAAGAATTTGGTCACCGTCACCAGGCGCACGGGCGCGCTCTGCTCGGTGCGCACCCCGCTGCGGTCCTGCTCCGCCGCTCGAATTCGCTCGAGTACCCGGCGGTAGTTCTGCAGCAGCTGCTCGGCGCGCTCGGGAGTGTACTTCAAATCCTGCGCTTCGACGTTCACGTCAGGTCCCTTCAGTTCAGACATTTTGTTCTCCTTCAGCGACTCTATTCGGCGGGTTCCGCCAGCTTCTCAACCCACACCAGACCCGCGATGCGCCCGGGCTTCTCGCCGCGATTCGTAAACCCGCGGTGCGAGTACACGCTCGGTTCCTCGTACGTGCAGCGGGCGCACTCCGTGGATACCTCCACTCCGGCGGCCTCCAGCACCGCGCGAGCGCCGGCCGGCAGGTCCAGACCCGGGGTGTTCGCGCCCGTCACCGAGTGAACCTGCGGGATCAGCTCGGTCGATTCGGCTCGCATCGCCTCGGGCACCTCGTAGCAGGCACCGCAGATGCTGGGGCCCAGCCACGCGGTGATGTGCGCAGCGCCCAGCTCCCGCATGCGCGCCACGGTGGTCTGCAGTACCCCGTCCAGCAGGCCGCGGCGGCCCGCGTGAGCCACCGCCAAAACGGGCACGGTCTTCTCATCCTCGACGGAACCGACCAGCACCACGGGGATGCAATCGGCCACCATAATCGCCAGCGGGCGACCCTCGACGCTCACCGCGGCATCGGCCACGGGGGCCAGCTTCGCGATGGCGCGGGCGCGCTCGACGGTGCGTTCTGCGGGGGTGCCCGGCGCGTAGGAGGCCGGGGCGTAGTCCTCGGGGCGGGCCACCTCAACGCCGTGCACCTGGTTCAGGTAGAAGAACGGTCCCGCACCCAGCGCCTCCTCGAGCGCCGCACGGTGGTTGAGGGTGCGCACCATGGAGGCATCCACGCCACCACCCAGCTCGTCGTCCACGTGCAGGCCCAGGTTCCCCGCCTCGCGGGAGGTAAACCCCACCCGCACGCGCCAGGGACCCAGGATGCGGGTGTCGGCGGTGGCCAGCAGCGGAGTTTTGGGGGCGTTGCTCATCATTATGTCTTTCTCGGGGCTGTACTGGGTGCTCGGAGCGAAAGCGGGTAGAGCGAAGGGGAGCTGAGAACAGTTGGACTATTCTCAGCTCCCCTCCATCAAAACCCTACGGGGCGGCGTGCTGACGCACGCGGCGCGACTACTTCAGGAAGTCGGGGACGTCCAGGGTGTCGCGGCGAGCCGGTGCTTCCTCAACGACCGGGGGCAGATCAACGTCGAAGCCAGCGGCGCCGGTGGAAGCCGGAGCGGCGGCGGGAGCGTTGAAGCCGTAGCCGTTAGAAGCCGGAGCGGCAGCGTTCGAGCCGCCGAAGGAGCCCTGTGCACGCTGGGGCTGAGCGGAAGCCGAAGCGTTCGAGTTGGTCTCGGGGTTCACGGCGTCAAAGCCAGCGGCAATCACGGTCACGCGAGCCTCGTCACCCAGGGCATCATCAATGACGGCACCGAAGATGATGTTGGCGTCGGGGTGAGCCACTTCCTGAACCAGGCGTGCAGCCTCGTTGATCTCGAACAGACCCAGGTCGGAACCACCCTGAATCGACAGCAGCACGCCGTGCGCACCGTCGATGGATGCTTCCAGCAGCGGGGAGGCGATAGCCAGCTCGGCTGCCTTCACGGCGCGGTCCTCACCCGAGGCCGAGCCGATACCCATCAGAGCCGAACCGGCACCCTGCATCACGGACTTAACGTCTGCGAAGTCAAGGTTAATCAGGCCCGGGGTAGTGATCAGGTCGGTAATGCCCTGAACACCGGAGAGCAGCACCTGGTCGGCGGACTTGAAGGCGTCCAGCATCGACACGTTGCGGTCCGAAATCGACAGCAGTCGGTCGTTCGGGATCACAATCAGGGTGTCGACCTCGTCGCGCAGAGCGGCAATACCGGTCTCGGCCTGGTTGGAGCGACGACGACCCTCGAAGGTGAAGGGGCGGGTCACGACACCGATGGTCAGAGCGCCCAGGGAGCGGGCGATGCGTGCCACGACGGGTGCGCCACCGGTACCGGTGCCACCACCCTCACCAGCGGTCACGAAGACCATATCTGCGCCCTTGAGGACTTCCTCAATTTCCTGCGAGTGATCCTCGGCTGCCTGACGGCCAACCTCGGGGTTTGCGCCCGCGCCAAGACCGCGGGTCAGCTCACGACCGACGTCCAGCTTGACGTCTGCATCGGACATGAGCAGAGCCTGGGCGTCAGTGTTAATAGCAATGAACTCAACGCCGCGCAGGCCAACCTCAATCATTCGGTTGACTGCGTTGACGCCACCGCCGCCGATACCAACGACCTTGATGACTGCCAAGTAGTTCTGGGGAGTTCCAGCGTCCATGTAATCCTCGATTGTTCCGTGTTCCAGCTTCGGAAGACCCCCAGCTCAATCTAAGCCTAAAGGTTTCCTCTAAAGAATGACTTTATCTGTTAGGATACCAAACTGTTTTTGGTGGTTCCTAGCTACACAGCGCAATTACCCCCTCTTTTTGCGGAATTCACACAAAAAGGGGAGGGAAAGCGCCCATTGGTAGTTCCCCTAACGGGTCACCGGTACGCGCGGGGCCGACACGTCATAGACGGTCACCTTCTGCGCTTGGGCACCTGAAGAGGCTTCTTCCTGAGCCCGTTGAGCTACCGCCTGGCGGAGCGACAGAAGCACCTTAGCCTTCAGCTCGCTCTCCTGGGCGGTACCCCACTGCACCGTCGTATTATCCCGCAGCGTGAGGGTAATACTCGAGGTTGAGGTCGCGCTCGCTTCCTTTACCTGAGCCAGAAGCTCAGCCGGCATCGCTGACAAGGCCGTCGAAATCGTGCGGAACTCATCCGAATGCTGCGGGTCATCACCATTCAATCGTACCAGGGGAACCGAGGTGCTCGGCTCGGAGGAAGACTCCATCAGGCTCACCCCGTCGGTGTCCACTGTATGGTAGGTCTCCCCCACCTTGACGATTGCAATGGCGGCGCGTTCCTTCAGGGTCACAACCAGCTCGTGCGGCGGGCGGCTCTCCACCTGAACGCTGCGAAGCACATTGTCCTGACCGATCAGCTCGCGCACGCGCTTCTCGTCGATGCGGGTCAGCGGAACCCCGCGCAGGGGCTCCAGCTTCTGCTCCACCTGGGTGGTTTCCAGCAGGGAGGCACCGCGCACCGTGATGGTCTGAGTGGCCAGCAGGGGCGAGAAGAAGACCAGCACCACGTACAGCACCGCCACGAGGGCCAGCGCAATCGCCGTGTACAGCAGCTTGCGGGCCCGGGTGAGCGGGGTGCGTTCCTTGCGCGGACGCTCCTCGGCACGCAGGCCGTCCAAGCCGGGATCCTTCAGGATGCGCTCGTGCTGCGCCTCCCGGCGCTCGCGCTCGCGTTCCTTCTCGATCTCGGCGGCGCGCTGTCGTTCTCGCTCCACGCGCCAGCGGCCGAAGCGGCTTGCGGGGCGGGCCTGCTCGGCGGGCTCGGTCTCAGCGGAATCGTCCCCCGCCGACGGGGAGTCGGCGGAAGTCTTCCGCTCGGAAGAAGCATCACCGTCGCCGGTCTTTTCGGCCCGGTCGGCGCCCTTTTCGGTCTTCTCGCCGTGCTTATCGCTGGGCTTCTCCCCCGCCGCGTCCTTCGCATTTTCAGTCCGCGCGCTTTCAGCCTGCGCCGACCGACCGGATACCTTCTCGGTCTCCTTGGGAGAATCTTCGAAGGCCTCCACGTCGAAGAGCTCCTGCGAACCGGAGGTAGCCGCGGGCACGCGACGAATCGCGCCGTCCACAAGGGCCACGCTCTCGGCACGAGCCGGGCTGGTGGGACGAATCGTAGCCCCCGAGGGGCGACGACCCACGGTGGAGGCGGTGCCCGAGTGAGAACCAGAGGTCTGAGACTCAGACCCGTGAGATTTCTTCTGCTCGGGGACACCGGCCGCGGGGGCACCGGCCGCGGGGGTCTGCGCGTCAGCGGTGGGCTGCGCCTCCGCCGTGTGCTGAGCCGCAGGCTGTTCCTGCACAAGCTCCTGAGCGCGCCGACGAGCACGCGAGCGCGGGGCCTTCGGCGCGCGCGAATGCCCCTCCGACGGGGGCATGGGACTCATCGGCACAGCCTAAGCCTCCGACTTCTTGGTCAGGTCGCCGTCGTGACGAATCTGCAGGGCCTCCAGCAGGCGCGGGCCCAGAGCCGTCACGTCGCCGGCGCCAACGGTCATCACAATGTCACCACTCTGAGCGTACGAGGCGATGTCCTCGATAGCACTCTCCGCGGTCGCGTAGCGCACCTCGGAGAAACCGGCACCCGTAATCAGCTCGCTGGTCACGCCCTCAATGGGCTGCTCGCGAGCCGGGTAGATATCCAGCACGTAGGCGCGATCGGCCATCGACAGGGACTCCGCGAACTCCTTCGCGAACTCGCGGGTGCGCGAGAACAAGTGCGGCTGGAAAATCACGTACAGGTTGTGGCCGTCGGCAACGGTGCGGCCGGTCTGCAGGGCACGGAACACCTCGGTCGGGTGGTGTGCGTAATCGTCGAAGACCTTCACGCCCGCGACCTCGCCTCGCAGCGTAAAGCGACGGTCAGCACCCACAAACTCGCCCAGGGCGGCGGCGATTTCGGGGCCCTGAGCACCGGTCAGCAGTGCGGTGATGAAGGCGGCCGCGGCGTTCAGCTGATTGTGGATGCCGGGAACCTTCAGCGCCAGCTCCTGCTTGCCCTCGAAGCGCTCACCGCGACATTCGAAGGACCACTCCACCGTCGACGAGGAGGAGGAACCCGCGCTCGTAATCTCACGGATGCGCAGGTCGGCATCCTCAGACTCGCCGTAGGTCACAACCGGCACGCCGGCTGCGCGGGAACGGGCGGCCAGGGAGGCGGCACCGGCGTCATCGGCGCAGGTTACCAGCACACCGCCGGGGGCCAGCGAACCCACGAAGCGGTTGAACGCCTCAAAGACGCGCTCGTCGGTCTCGTAGAAGTCCAGGTGGTCGGGCTCAACGTTCGTCACCACGGCAATAGCCGGGCGGTAACGCACAAAGGAGCCGTCCGATTCGTCGGCCTCGGCCACAAAGATCGAGTCGGGGCCCTGCGCGCCCAGGTGCGCGTTCGTGCCGCGACCGGCGATCACGGTGCCCACGGCGAAGGAGGGGTTGCGGCCCAGCTGATCGAACATCACGGAAATCATGGAGCTGGTCGTGCTCTTGCCGTGGGTACCGGCTACCGCCACCACCTGCGAAAGCCCCATCACGGCGGCCAGCGCCTCGGAGCGGTGCAGAACCGGAAGGCCCTGCGCGCGGGCAGCGGCCAGCTCGGGGTTATCCTCGCGAATCGCGGTGGAAATCACCACGGTGTCGACGTCAACGATGTTCTCGGCGGACTGGGGCACGCTCACGTGGGCGCCGGCGGCACGCAGCGATTCAACGGCCGAAGATTCCGCGCGGTCCGAACCGCTCACGGTCACGCCGGCCTGCAGCATCAGCGCGGCGATAGCGCTCATACCCGCGCCGCCGATGCCGATGAAGTGCACGCGACCCAGCGCGTCCATCGCGTGGCGCTCGGGGAACGGCGGGTTCAGGGGTGCCGGCAGCACCATCTCAAGATTCATCAGTTCAGTCATTAGTTCTCAGCTGCCTTCAATACTGCTTCGGCCATAACGCGAGCCGCGTCACGGATACCAAGTTTATAGGCTGCAGCGCCCATGCGCTCCAGTTCTTCGGGGTTTGCCATCAGCTCCGGAATCTCACGGGCAAACCACTCACCGGTGACTTCTGCGTCCTTCACCAGCAGGGCCGCGGAGGCCTCCACCAGGGAACGAGCATTCAGGGCCTGCTCACCATTACCAATGGGGAGCGGCACAAAAATAGCGGGCACGCCCACCGCGGCAACCTCGCTCACCGTGGCCGCACCGGCGCGCACCAGCAGCAAATCGGCGGCGGCGTACACGTCCTGCATGCCGTTGCTGAACTCAATCTGACGGTAGTTCGGGGCGCTCAGGGGCTCGCCGTTCTCGTCCAGAACGGTCTTGCCCTTACCGGTGATGTGCAGAATCTGGAAGTCCCACTCTGCGAAGCGATCACGGCAGGCCGACACGGCGTTGTTCAGGCTCAGCGCGCCCAGCGAACCACCGGTCACGATAACGGTGGGCTTCTTCGGGTCCAGGCCCAAGTTGCGGCGGGCTTTCGAACGGTGCGCGTCGCGGTTCAGGTAGGCAATCTCATCCTTCATCGGCATGCCCACCAGGGTCGCGTGCGGGAAGGGTGTATTGGGGAAGGCCACACCCGTAAACTTCGCGAAGCGGCCGCCCAGACGGTTAGCCAGGCCGGGCTTCGCGTTCGCCTCGTGAATGACCACGGGAATCTTAGCGCTCAACGCCGACAAATACGCAGGCGGGCACACGTAGCCGCCCACGCCAACAACCACGTCTGCATCTACATCCTTGAGGATGCGGCGGGTCTTCGACAGGCCGCCCAGGAACTTCGCGGGGAAGGCAAGCGCCGCGCGGTTAATGCTACGGGGGAAGGCCGCGCGAGGAATGAACTCGATATCGAAGCCGGCCGCCGGAACCAGGTCGGCTTCCATCTTATCCGCAGTGCCCAGCATCAGAATCTTGGCGTTCGGTTCAAGGTCGCGAACGGCGCGGGCAATCGCAAGCATCGGATTAATGTGACCGGCGGTGCCACCACCGGCGAAGACTATAGAGGGTGCCTTCTTCGTCATAGGTCTCTCTCCCAATACATCGGTACAGCATCATTTTACGCTATCGCCCCGCACCACAGAGCGCGGCGGAACGCCCCCGACCGCGAGCTCTAGCTCAGGTCGGGGGCGCTTTGAAGGAACGCGGGGCCGAGAGGTAAGGCCGTTCTCGACCGCTGTCCACCTCGGAAAATCTCTCTACCGCTCTCCCCCACCGGGCTGACGGCGCGGCGACTGACCGTGCTGACGCTGCTGACGCTGAGCTCGGCGGGCGCGGTCCTCGGGATGCAGAGGCTGCAGGCCGGCGGGCAGACCACCGCGCTGATTCTGCGGACGACGACGCTCCCCCTGCCCGGGACGCCGGCCTCGGGTCTGCTGTTCCTTCGAGCCCTGCTCGGCCGGACGCTGAACCGGGCGGGCGGGTCGGGGCTGCTCGGTCTTGCCGGGTGCAGCCTTGCCGGGGGCTCGGCGCTCTCGGGCCTTCTGCTCTCGGGTTTCCCTCGTGCGGGCCGCCTTCTCGCGGTCCGTCTTCTGCCGTTCGGCCTCCTCCAGGGCCTTCTGCCGCTCAGCCTTCTCGCGGGCCGCTTCCTCACGAGCCGCACGGGCCTCCTCACGGGCACGGCGAGCCAGCTTCTGCCGCTCAGCCTTCTCACGGGCCGCTTCCTCACGAGCCAGGCGCGCCTCCTCACGAGCCGCGCGGGCCTCTTCGCGGGCGCGCTCTGCCTCACGCTGCTGTTCGATGCGCTTCAACTCGCGACGCTGCTCCGGATCGAAGCCCAACCAGCGCCGGACAAAACCGCTCAGGCTGCCCAGCTTCGACAGCGGATGCTGCTCCTGCATCAGGTGGCCACCGGCCTCGGCACGCTCCGCGGCCTCCTGCTCCACCACGGCCTGCAGGGGCAGGCGGCGCTTCCAATCGGCGTTTGCGCGGCGAATCTCGCGAGCGCTCTGGTTCTCAACGCTCGACGGGGCTGTCGCGCCTCGCAGGGGCGTCTGCCGGGCAAAGGCCAATAGTAGGCCCGCCGCGCACAGCGAAGATAGCAACGAGGAACCACCGTAGGAGACAAAGGGCAGCGGCACGCCAATCACCGGCAGAATACGGGACACCATGCCCATGTTGATGATGGCCTGAGAGGTCAGCCATACCATAATGCCGCCCGTCGCCAGGCGCACCAGCGGATCGGCGGTGCGCAGCATGATACGCACCGCACAGTACACCAGACCCACGTACAGCAGTAGAACCGCCATCGTGCCCAGAAGGCCCAGTTCCTCGCCAATAATCGCGAAAATGTAGTCGTTGTGGGCCTCTGCCAGGTAGTTGTACTTCTGGCGCGACTGGCCCAGGCCAACGCCCAGGAAGCCACCGGTCGCCAACGCCACCTCACCCGAGTTCGCCTGATCACAGTTAGCGTTCGTGCACGAACCCCAGATGCCGAAGATACGGGCCACTCGGTTCGGGCTACTCAAAACGCCCAACAGGGCCAGCGCGGCAACCGCGCCGCCAATCTGCAGCATTGACCGGCGTGAGGCACCGGCCATCCACATCATGCCCAGGAAAATAAAGCCGTACACCAGGGCCGTACCCATATCGCCGCCGACCATAATCAGCAGAATCAGGGCGCCCACACCGTAGATGGAGGGGAACAGGGTACGCCAGAGGCTCCGCGAAATATCGCCCTGGCGGTTATACACCCACGCCAGCCACATCACGATTGCAAGCTTCGAGAACTCCGAAGGCTGCATCTGCACGGGGCCCAGCTTAATCCAGTTACGGTTACCGTTCACCTCGACGCCGATAACCACCACCGCCAACTGCAGCACCAGGGCCACCGCAAGCATCGTGTTCACCACGACCTGCTTGTGATACCACCCCACCGGAATATTCGTAATGACGGCCATCGCCACCACACCGAGCACCAGGAAGAGAATCTGCGAGGACACCTGAGAGAACGGCGACTGGCCCTGCGAAATCATGGTGACGCTCGAAGCCGAGAGCACCATGATGCAGCCGAAAATCGCCAAACCCAGGGTCGTGACCAGTAGCATGACCGGCACATCCCACAGGTCAGCCTTCAGACCGCGACGGTACAGGCGCTTGCCAAACGAACGGGCCGGTGCCGTCATCTCCTTCAGGGCAGTCCACGGGGACGAGGCGTGCCCGGTCTGTTCGGAACGGCCAGCCCGCGAAGATGCAGAACGCTTCGAGGATGCGCTGGTACTCACATGCCCTCCTAAGGCTTGGAACGCCACAACCCACAGCGATGAATCGCGGCGGCGATAACAATTGGGAAAAGAGGCGGGGGTGGAACCCAAAACGTCCCACCCCCGAGAGCGCGGCTTAGGCGGCACGGGCCGCGAACGCCGCTACGCGCTAGGGTACCGGCCGGGGCCGAATAGGCTACGACTGGGCCAGCTGATCGGCCACGGCGTTCGCAAACGCCTCGCCGCGCACCGCGTAGTTCTTGAACTGGTCCATCGATGCCGCGGCCGGTGCCATCAGCACCGTATCACCCGGCTGAGCGATCTCGGCGGCCTTCGCCACCGCGGCGTTCATGACGGCGATGCCGTCCGAGGGGTCGGCCACCGAGGCGGTCAGGTTATAGGTCGGAACCTGCGGGGCGTGATTGGCCAGAGCAGCCTTGAGGCCTGCGGTATCCGTGCCGATGATGAGCACGGCCTTCAGGCGCTTAGCGTGATCGGTAATCAGCTCGTCGTACTCCACGCCCTTCGACAAGCCGCCGGCAATCCACACCAGCGAGGGGTAACCGCTCATCGAGGCATTGGCCGCGTGCGGGTTCGTGGCCTTCGAGTCGTTCACCCACATGATGTCATCAGCGTACCCCACCAGCTGGTTGCGGTGCGCACCGGTCTTGAAGGAACGCAGACCCGCACCCACGGCCTTCGGATCGACGTCGGCGGCACGGCACAGGGCGGCCGCGGCCAGGGCGTTCTCGACCGTGTACTGGGCCGGCATCTTACCCGGCGCGGGGGCCAAATCCTGCACGACGCCCAGCTCGAGCGCCTCGTTGTAGCGGTTCTTCAGGAAGGCGCGGTCCACGATGATATTCTCAGCCAGGCCGAGCATCGACACGGCAGGCATCTGGGTGGCGCTGAAGCCAATCGCGCGAGCGCCCTCCACCACGTCGGCATCCTCCACCATGCGCAGGGTGTCGGCGTGGTCGGTGTTGAAGATGCAGGCCACCTGGGTGTTCTCGTACACGCGTGCCTTATCGGCCTTGTAGGCGTCGAACGAGCCGTGCCAGTCCACGTGATCCTCAGCGATGTTCAGAACCACCGAAGCGTACGGGGACATCGAGTAGGTCCAGTGCAGCTGGAAGCTGGACAGCTCCACCGCGAAGAACTCGTAGGGCTCATCGTCGGCAATCGCGTACACGATGGGCATGCCCACGTTACCCACCTGAATAGACTTCTTACCAGCAGCCTTCAGGATGGAATCAACCATGCCCACGGTGGTGGTCTTACCGTTCGTACCGGTCAGGCACAGCCACTTGGGGGTCAGGCGGTCGCTACGCTCATTCAGGCGCCACGCCAGCTCCACATCGCCCCAAATCTGGATGCGACGCTCATAAGCGTCCAGCATAACCGGATGGTCGGGACGCACACCCGGGGAGGTCACCACAAGCTCGGGTTCCTGACCGTCCACCAGGGGCAGTGCACGCATGTGCTCGGGACCGAACAGGCCCTCAACATTACCGTAGGCGTTCTTGTAAATCTCGATGCGCTCACGCTTCTCCGGGGTATCAGCCCCGTCGATGACAACGATATGTGCACCCAGCTGGGCGAGCACATCGGTCACAGCGTCGCCGCTGGTACCCATGCCCACCACGACCACGCGCAGGTTAGCCCAGGGCGCACCCCAGTGAGTCAGTTCCGCGAGGCGCTCGTTCTCATACACCGGGTTCACCGCAATAGCGGCGGCGTTCGCTTCAATGCGAGCTGTATCCGGCTGTTCATTAGTTGACATTAGTGAATCACTCCAGAAGTCTGCGAGAACCAGTCACCGAAGAACAGCGCCAGGGCAACGAGCACGCAGAGGGCGTTAACAACCCAGAGGCGGAACACGGAGTTCACTTCGCCGCTGCTGACGGTACCGGGGGCAATGCCTCGCTTATCAATTGAGTACTTGCCGTTGACGCCGACCTTCTCCATGTGGTGGTGGAAGGGGGTCATACGGAAGTAACGGTGCGCATGCAGGGGCTTCTCCCCCGCTGCGACCGAACGCTTACGGCTGGTCTTGAACACGAACTTCTGCACGATCACAGAGAACACTTCCAGCACGGGAATCAGAGCGATGACCAGCAGAAGCAGTTCGGTGCGGGTAAACAACGCGAAAGCAACCATTGCGCCACCGAGCGCCAGGGAACCGGAGTCGCCCATGAAGATCTGTGCCTTCGACACGTTCCACCAGAGGAAGCCAGCCAGCGAACCCACCAGGGAAGCAGCAATCAGCGCCAGTGAACCGGGGTCGCGCACATCGTAGCAGGCGGTGCCAGCGCCAGCGGAGCAGGCGTGTACGTACTGCCAGATGCTGATGGTCAGGTAGCCGGAGAAGATGGTCATCATGATGCCGCCAGCCAGGCCATCCAGACCATCGGTGAAGTTCACCGCGTTCGTACCGGACAGGGAGATGAGGGTAATCCAACCAACCAGCAGGATGGAGCCGAAGACCGCGCCCGCCGCGAACAGGTCAATGGGCAGGTCACGTACGAAAGAGATGGCGGTCGACGCCGGACGAGCACCCGACTCATTCGGGAACTGGAACGCCAGGTACGCAAAGGGCAGGGTCACGCCCAGAAGACCAATGGTCTTCTGCTTCTCGGTCAGGCCCTCGTTGCCCTTATTGCGGAACTTCATGATGTCGTCCGCCGCGCCCACACCGAGCATGCCCAGGGTGAAGGCGATGGTCAGCCACGCGGTAGCGGTCGGTACCGGCGCGGTTCCGAAGAGCAGTGCGCTCACCGCCAGGGTCAAGAAGTAGGCGAGAATCGCCGCGGGGATGAAGATCAGACCCGCCATGGTGGGGGTGCCCGCCTTGTGCTGGTGGGCTGCCGGGCCTTCCTCACGGATGAGCTGGCCAAGGTTGAGGGCCGACATCTTCTTGATGAACACCGGCAGCGCGGTGAGGGAGATGAGGAATCCGAAGATTCCAGCAATCAGCACGGTAATCATAAAGCGCTACCCTTCGTTCGTGGTCTGTTCGGTCGAAGTACGGTCGCCGTTAGCGGTGCCGTCCAGGTGAGCGGCAAGGTGGTCGCTCAAATCGGTGGTTTCAACAAAGTCACCGGCAGAAAGCCAGGTCGGTGCCTGCTCTTCCTCAGCACCGAAGGTGTACTCGGCGAAAGCAACCTGGTCACCCAGAATGCCCAGCTTCGCGCCGTTCGAGGACTTGAAAAGCACAATGTCACCGGGGCGAACCTCGGCGCGCAGAATCTGCTCTGCCTCTTCCGGGGTCTTCACCCAGGTCGCCTCATTACCCCAGGAGCCTTCCAGGTGAGCCGCATTGTAGGTGGGCTTCGTCTCGTCGCCCACAGCAATCAGCTTGGAAATGTTCATGCGCACCACGAGGCGGCCGATGCGGTCGTGCTCCTCCAGGGAGGCGTCACCGAGCTCCAGCATGGCGCCCAGAACAGCCCAGGTGCGGTGCGGCTGACCGGTCGCTGGGTCAACGGTGCGGCCCAGCTGCGCCAGGGTGCGCAGTGCCGCCGCCATCGACTCAGGGTTCGCGTTGTACGCGTCGTTAATGACGGTCACGCCGTCGGCACGGTCGGTGCGAGCCATACGCCACTTCGAAGCTGCCGCCGCCTTGTTGAGCGCGCGAGCAATCTTCTCACCCGAAATACCGCTGTTGTAGGCGATCGTCGCCGCAGCCAGCAGGTTGTGCACGTGGTGCTCACCGATCAGCTGCGAGGAAATCTCGTACTCGCTACCGTCGGGCAGGCGCAGAGTAAACTCGGGGCAGCCAGCGTCGGTGGTGCGCAGGTTCAGCGCCGCCACGTAGCGTTCGTAGGGCTGACCGTTCGCGTCGGTCTTCTCGCCCACGCCAAAGTACGTAATGGGTGCAACCGAACGCGACGCCATACGCAGTACGCGCTCATCGTCAGCGTTCAGAGCCAGGGAGCCGGTCGGCTGAACGCCCTCAGCCAGCTCACCCTTGGTACGCTCAATATTGTCCACGCCGCCGAACTCGCCAGCATGCGCGGTACCAACCTTCAGAATTGCGCCGTGATCAGGGTGCGCAATATTCGCCAGGTACTCGATGTTGCCCACGTGGTCGGCCCCCATCTCAATGACCAGGTAGCGGGTGGACTCATCCGCACGGAAAACGGTCAGGGGCACGCCCACCTCACTGTTGTAGGAGCCGACCGGGGCAACGGTCGGGCCCTCCGGGGTGAAAATGGCGGCAAGAAGGTCCTTGGTGGTGGTCTTACCGGCAGAACCGGTAATACCGATAACGGTCAGCTCACCCTGAGCACGCATCTGCTCAATGGAGTAGCGCGCCAAATCACCCATCGCCAGCACCACATCGGGCACCTGGATGCTCGGGTAGGGCACGCCCTGCTCGTCGAGTACTTCGCGCTCGACCAGCGCCAGGGTCGCGCCCCGCTCAAACGCCATGGGGATGAACCTGTGACCGTCAGTGACCGCACCGGGCTTCGCCACGAACAGGGTACCGGTCTGCACCTCACGGGAGTCGGTGGTGGCGAAGTCTGCGTACACCTGCTCCTCACGGCCCTCTAGGCCGATAGCGGTGCCGCCGGTTGCCTCAATAATCTGGGCGGCGCTGAGCTTAATCATTCTTCACCATACCTTCAGCGGTTTCAGAGTCACTTTCATCGAGCATGCGCTGGTAGTCAGGCAGAATCTCGAAACCGTGCGCACGCAGGGCACGGGCGGTTTCAACACGGTCGTCCAGGGCGATATCCACGCCGTCAACATCTTGTTCGGTTTCGTGGCCGCGGCCAGCAATCAGGATGGCGTCGTGTTCGCCAGCAAGGGCAATCGCCGCATCAATAGCAGCCGCACGCGGAGAAATGTTCAGAATCTGGGTGGCACGGCGGTTCTCAGCCTTCTGCGCGCCCTCCTCAACGGCGGCACGAATCGGCGCGGGTGCCTCACCGTGCGGATCATCATCAGTCACGATGACGATATCTGCATTCTGCGCAGCAATCGCACCCATAATCGGGCGCTTGAGCTGGTCACGCTCACCGGTCGCACCGAAAACAATCATGACCTTGCCATCACCGGGGCGATCCATCGCCTCCAGGGCACGAGTCAGGCCGTCAGGGTTGTGGGCAAAGTCCACAATCGCGTGCGGAGCCAAAGAAATCAGCTGCATACGACCCGGCACCACCGGAGTCAGAGCCGAACCGGACGCCAGCTCGGGCAGCAGGCGCTCACGCTCAGCGGAGTCAGTGTCCAGGTACGCCATGAGCGCCGCCAGCGCAGCATTCGAAACGTTAAAATCAGCGGGCAGACCGGTGTAGCATTCAACGCTCTCACCGGTGCCATTAGCCACGTGGAAGCGGTGGCCCAGACCCTCACGCTGAACCTTCACCACAGCCCAGTCGCGGGCACCAAACTCTGCGGGCACCTCAGCCAGACCGGCACCGCGCGCAGTCACCAGACGGTGCACCTGCTGCGCACCCATCTGCTCGCAAGCGGCGGAGAACATCTTCTCGCCCCACTCGTCATCAGCAGTAATCACAGCCAGCTCGGCACGCTCGGGGGTGAACAGCTGAGCCTTCGAGTCGAAGTAGTGCTCCATAGTGCCGTGCAGATCCAGGTGATCCTGAGTCAGGTTCGTGAAGCCAGCAACCGCGTACTTCACGCCGTCCACACGGTGGTAATCAATCGCGTGTGAGGAAACCTCCATTGCGGCGCAACGCACCTGATGCTGACCCATAATCGTCAGCAAAGAATGCACGTGAGGAGACTCCGGGGTGGTCATCTTCGAAGGAACCGACACACCATCAATCAGAATCTGAATAGTGCCAATCAGACCGGTCTTCACCCCCAGACCGGTGCGGAACACCGACTCCAGCATGTAGGTGGAGGTGGTCTTACCGTTCGTACCGGTCACAGCATAACGGTGAGTGGCGGGGAACGACGCCGAACCATAAATCAGCGCAGCCAACGGACCCACGTACTCGCGGAGGTTCTCCGTCACCAGGACAGGCACCGGCGCCTCGCCCAGCAGCTGCGCACCGGCAGCATCCGTCAAAATAGCGGAAGCACCCAGCTTCAACGCAGCCTCAGCAAACTGTGCGCCGTGCACCTTCGCACCGGGCAGAGCCACGTACAGGTCCTGCGGACGCACGCCTCGGGAGTCCATGCTAATACCGGTAACCTCAACAGAATCACCGGATTCAGAACCCTGAACGCCACTAGCCAGCTGGGAACTCACCTGAGCACCCAATCCCTGCAGATGTTCGCGAAGGTGCGCCAAACTCACCGGGCGCACAGAATTCGGGCGCAGAGTCTGAGCGTCGCCGCCCAGCAGGTTCTGGCCGGGTGCGTGAGATGCGGTATCCATCGTCCTTCTTTCCTCTCCGCTGTCCGAAGCGGTGAGCTCTGTATGGTCAATGCGCTCAAGGCACACAGGGTCATTCAATATTCTACGGGCTTTAGGCTTCGACAGGTGTTCAGTCCCGGGGCTTCTTCATCACGAATCAGCTACCGGGAACCTCTCCCCCGCTCGCCTTTAGCTCGTCTTATTGGGGCTATCCTCAGCAAAAAGCGGAATCAACTCCGGTTCACCGGTAGAACGCGGCACATTATAGGTGTGCAGGGTCTTCTCCATAATCTTGGAGAACTCAGCCGTCGTACCGTTCGCACCCACGCTACCCTCAGGACGCTGCATGGTCACCGCCACCAAGAACTGCGGGTTCTCAATCGGCGCCACACCAATAAAGGACGTCGTGTTGCCGTCGTAGCCGCCCTTCTCACTCGGAGTTTCCGCAGTACCGGTCTTACCGCCCACGCGGTAGCCGGTCACCTTCGCCGGACGGGCGTGGCCTTGCTCCACCACATTCTCCATGAGAGTCAGGCAGGAAGCGGCAGTCTCCTCGCTGACCATGCGTTCGCCAGGCTCTACGGCACGCTTATGTTCGGTACCGTCGGCGTCAATGATCGCGTCCACAATGCGCGGCTTCAGACGAACGCCCTTATTGCCCAGCGCCTGGAAAATCATGGCGGTCTGCAACGGAGTCTGCGCAACACCCTGACCGAACAGCACAGTGTACTGCTGACGGCCATCCCAATCACGCCAATCAGCGATTATACCCTGCTCCTCACCGGTCAGCTCAATGCCGGTAAACTCGCCGACGCCGTACTTCTTCAACCAGTTGTAGCGCTCTTCCTTGCTGAGCTTCTGACCGACCAGCACCGTACCGGTGTTCATCGAGTCATGAATAATGCCCGAGAAAGTACGCCGCTGCGCCCCGTGCTCAAACGCATCCTTGAAAGTCTGGCCGTCAATCGTGAGGGTCGCGGGCACATCATACACACTAGTCGGAGTCGTCAGGCCCTGCTCAATCAGCGCCGAAGCAGTTAGCATCTTCTCGGTCGAACCGGGCTCCACGCTCTGCGAAATAGCGCGCGGGGTCATGTCCGCCGCGTCCTCAATGGTTGCCGCGCCCGGGTCCATCGTGGAGGAATCAGCAAGAGCCAAAATGGAGCCGTCACGCACATCCATAACAATGGCGGTACACCATTCAGCTTTCAGCTCCTCGGCGCGGGCACGCACCACCTGCTGCGCAAAATACTGCACATCACGGTTAATGGTTAGGCGAATATTCTTACCGTCCACCGCCAGGCGCTGCTCTTCCTTCGCTACGGGGATACGCACGCCATCAGCGCTAATCTCGTAGGTGCGCTCACCGGGGGTACCGGCAAGCTCCTTCTCAAAGACACGCTCAATGCCCACGGAGTAGTTACGGGACACCGTACCGCCCGTACCGTTGCCGTCTGCCTCTTCAACAATGTTGTACTTACCGACCACGGAACCGCCCACACTACCGTTGGGGTACAGGCGCTGAGAGAACGCCTCACCGTAGATGAAGGGCGCACCCAGGGCATCAATCTTATTGAAAATTTCCGGGGTGATATTTGCTTTGATCACCGAGTACTTTGAGGTGCCGTCCAGCTTGGACTTGATGAACTCGTCGGTAATGCCCGGGTCAACGGTCTTGAGAATATCGACCATCTCGTACACCAGCTGGTTGGGGGTGACCTCAACCTTCTGGGTGCGATCCTCGTTGTAGCGTTTGAAGGTCGCCACGGCGCTCTGGTCAGCAGTCAGGTTATAACGCTGCACAGTACGCGCCATGACGTTGCCGTTGATATCGAGAATCTGACCGCGCACAGCAGGCAGCACCTGGGAGCGCAAACGCTTCTGACGGGACGCATTCGCCACTGCACCGGGGTCAAAGCCCTGGCGGATAAACAGGTTCGCACCGATAACGCCCAGAGCGCAGGTGGCTGCGGCGCCTGCGACGAAGCCACGGCGGGTCAGATCCGGCTGACCGGATGCCGATTCGTTCGCGTTCTTACGCGCGTCGGAGCTCATGCGGTGGTCCTTTCGCTGGTCTAGTCTATCGGTGATGCTACGCATCCTGTGGTCAATATTGTTTATCGTGCAACCTGGCTTGCCGCGGGGCTAGCTGCGGGCTGCTGAGCGGCGCTCGGTGCGGCGGAAGCAGCCGGGCTAGCAGGGGCGCTATTCGCCGGTGCGGGGTTGGCCTGCTGAGCTGAGTTAGTTTGCTGAGCAGGGCTCGCCGAGGCGCTTGCAGATGCCTTAGCCGCCGCGCTCGCCTGGCCGTGGCGCTGCTGAACAGACTTGTCAGCATCCACAATGCCCTTGGCGTAGCTTTCTTCCGAACCCGCTGCCGGCGGCGAAATCAGGTTCTCCTGCTTGGATCCTTCAATACCGGTGGGGCTTGCAGCCGGGGCGGGGGTGCCCTCAATCGTGGAAGTCTGCAGGTTCAGGGTCGCCTGCGAAGAGCTCACAAACATGCCCAGGGTACTGGCGCGTATCGCCAAATCCTGCGGGGCTTCCTTGAAACCAATCTCCTGCTGCAGCGCCTGGTTCTCCTGCACGAGGCGCTGTTCCTGCGCGCGCAAATCCACCATGTCGTACTGTCGGGTCACAATCAGCACGTTAAGCAGCAGAATAAAAATCAGGGTCAGCGGGATAGCGGCAAAAACGGCCAGCATGGTCGGCGGGCTCAATCGGCGGGCGCGGCGGGTCACCGCGGACAGCGGCGTGCGTCGGGTGACGACCTCTTCCTCGCGCGGTTCCTCGGTTCGGGCCGCGGCACGCACCGGTCCGGGAACGTGGCCCGCGGTGCGCTTACCCCCGTGGGAGGCTGCGGTGCTTGCCGGGCGAACCACGGGCTGAGAAGCGGTAACCGGATCCACCCGCGCGCTACGGGTACGGCCGGAATGTACGCCCTTGGAGGTGCGGGTCACGCCCGCGCTGTGCGAGGCGTTCGAGGAGCCCAGGCTCGAGCTCAGAGCGCCGGATGCACCCGCCGAGGGGCGCGAAGAACCGGCGCGTCGAGTCCGCGGGGTACCCTGGGCGCGGGTGGGGCGCTGGGATGCGTGCTGGGTGCTCATTCGCTCTCTAATCTTCGTCTTAGGTGGTTACTAGCGTCTGTCGCCTGCGGGCGAGCAAATCGCTACTGGGCGGGGATTCGAATCTTCTCGGCTGCGCGCAGCTTGGCGCTGGCCGCGCGAGAGTTTTGCGCAATCTCTTCCTCGGTGGGCGGCTCCGCGCCGCGGGTAATAATCTTGATCGTGGGCTTGTGCTCCTCGAGTTCCACAGGGAATCCCTTCGGCGCCTTGGAGGTCGCCTCGGCTGTGAGAGCGCGCTTCACGATTTTGTCTTCCAGGCTGTGGTAGCTCATCGCAACGAATCGGCCGCCCAGGTTCAGCGCATCCAGGGCCGCGGGAACGGCCCGTTCGAGCGCCTCCAGCTCGTGGTTGACCTCGATGCGCAGCGCCTGGAAGGTGCGCTTGGCGGGGTGGCCGCCGGTACGCTGGGCCGCGACGGGAACCGCCTTCTGAATAATGCGCACGAGCTCGCCGGTAGTCTCCAGGGGCGCGTTGGCGCGGGCAGTGCAGATGGCGCGGGCGATGCGCGAGGCGAACTTCTCCTCGCCCCAATTGCGGATAATGCGGCGCAGCTGGTCCTCACTGTACTCGTTGACCACGATGCGCGCGGTGAGCTCGTCCTCGGAGTTCATGCGCATGTCCAGGGGCGCGTCGTAGGAGTACGCGAAGCCACGGGCGCGTTCGTCTAGCTGCATGGAGGAGACGCCAAGGTCCAGCAGGACGCCGTCAATTCCCTGCACCTCGGCGGTTTCCATGGCGCGGTCGATTTCGTCGTAGACCGCGTGTACAGGCACAAAACGCTCGCCGAAGCGTGCCAGACGCTCCCCCGCGATGGAGTGGGCCTGCAGGTCCCGGTCGATACCGATGAGCACCAGGTTCTCGAACCGCTCCAGCAGCGCCTCGGAGTGGCCGCCCATGCCCAGGGTTCCGTCAATCACGTAGGCGGTTCCGCGTTCCTCCACGGCACGCTCAATGCCGGGTGCCAGCAGGTTGATGCAGCGGTCCAGCATGACGGGCACGTGGCGCTCGCTGGCGTCACGCTCGGAAAGATTGTCGATGGAGGCGCCGGTGACCTTCACCGAGGAGCCGGAGGTGCCGGCTTCGGGGGCGCGTTCTACGCTCATGGGTGCTCCTGTGTGAGGTAATCCTGCGTGGTGGTGAGTGGTGTGTCGATAAAGCGTGTGGAGGGGGCGCAGACCGCGCATCGGGTCCGCACCGATTTACCGCCCTGCCGGCTCGGCGTTCCTGTCGTCTCCGTGTCTCTGCCGATTCGACGAGCCGTCGAGTCGTTAGAGCAGGGGGCTGAAGGGGTCTTCATCCAGGGCCGCGAACTCGGCTTCCGTGCGGGCCAGGTACTCCTCCCAGGCGGAGGCGTCCCAGATTTCCGCCCGGGTTCCGGACCCGATGACCACAAGCTGGTCGCCAAGCCCGGCGTACTGCCGAAGAATCGGAGGGATGGTGATGCGCCCCTGTTTATCGGGTAGCTCATCCGAGGCTCCCGAGAGGAATACTCGCAGGAAGTCGCGGGCGGCTCGCCCCGGCAGGGGTGCGCTGCGCATCCGCTCGTGGATGCGCTCGAATTCCGCGGAGGGGAAAACGTACAGGCATCGTTCCTGACCGCGGGTCAGAACGAGGCCTGCTGAGAGTTCCTCACGGAATTTGGCGGGGAGGATGATGCGCCCTTTGGCGTCCATCCGTGGCGAATAGGTTCCCAGGAACATTCGCGTCACCTCCCCCGTGTGTGCCTGATGCTGAGCCTGTCGTGCGCCCTCGCCTCACGTCCCTTCCGATGGCGCTTGCGGAGCGAGCGGAAGAATACGACGTGCGCCCTGCACCACAGCGGAAACGGGTGCGGAGCACGGCTGAGGGAGGGGGCTTCAGCCTTCTCCTCCACTTTACCCCACTTTCCACCACCTCCCCCACCTCGAGGAAGGTCTTTTAGGGTTTTTATTCCTTCTTTTGCATTTTTTATCTCAACGCACAGCTTCTACACAGGTTAGAGCCGTTTAGCGGCAGAACTTAGATACACAGTAGCGGAGTGGCGCGAGGCACACACAAAAGGAGTTAGCTCCTATTCCGGGCGGGCTATATATGCCTTCACCCGGGGCAACCAGCTTGCCGTACGCAGAAGGATTGAAAGCGAAGCCCACAAGCCCCCCCGAGCAAGAAAGGGCCGCTCTGGAAAGGCACCGGGCACGAAAAAGCGGAGGCGAGACATACGTCTCGCCTCCGCTTGGGAAAGTCATTATGAGTTCCGGCTTGCACCCTTCAACTCGGCATCCTTAGCCAGGTATTTTCACCTCGGTATTTTCACCCCGGTATCTTCGGTCCGAAACCTGCTGTCCCGGGCCATCAGCGGGTTTTAGTTCTGACCGTTGTTGCGCTCGTCCCAGCGCTCCTCCAGGCGGTTCATGAAGGCCGAGCGCTCCTTCTGCTCGCGGGAGCGGGCGCGGGCGGCACCGCCGGCTTTGCCTCCCAGGAAGGAATCCACGGGGGTCTTCTTGCTGGTGCTGGTGAAGTACACGCCGAAGGCTGCAAAGAGGAAGCCGAGCACGCCCAGCCAGATGAGGTGAGAGGCGACGGCACCAATGATAATGCCCAGACCGATTAGCACGCAGAGAATTCCGAGCGCCAACTGTCGAGCACTAAATACGGGAGCAGTATTGCCGGTGGAGGACATGGACGAGGCAAAGTTCGGATCCTCATTGCTCATGAGTTCTTCGAGCTGCTCAAGAACTTTCTGTTCACGCTCGGACAGTGCCATCGTGTTCTCCTTTGTCTTTCTGACAACGCGTTCGCGCCGGTATCCACAGCGGGTTGAAACGCATCCCGTGGCGCGCACGCACTCTTTGGTTCCATCCTACCGCGCAAGGCGCGAGCAACGCACTATTTTTAGCCTCTCAGCTACTTATTTTACGAACCATTTTGGGGCTATTTCGACACGTGGATGCGACGGGGCCGGGGAACCCACCAGCCGCCCGTTTCTTTCAGCCTTCGCCGCTGCGATGGTCCACCGATTCTCCTGTCCCTCTATCCGTTACGAGCCTCTTCCGCGGAGCCCGCCTCGGCCCCTCCCGAACGGTCGTCGGTCTTCCGGACGGGTAGCGCAACCCCCGAGGCCGGCTTGATGCTCTCGGCCGAGTACTTCCGCTGAATCGCGTCCATGACGTGCTCAACCTCGGACCAGCGACCGGCCTTCACGAGCACCGCCTCGGTAGCCTCCGGCGCGAGCTTCGACGATCGAGAGTTCAGATCCCCGAGGTTCACCGCGCCTCCGCTCCCCCGATTCCTCGACCCCCGCCCGGCGGGCTTGTACTCGATGGATTCGAAGAGAGCCTGCTGCACCCCGTCCTCGGCGCGAGCCAGTTTCTCAGCCCGCACGCCAATCAGGCGGATGGGTCGCGGTGCCTCGTCCCCGGTCAGGATTCCGTCGGCCCGCAGCGCCTCCAGCGCCAGCTCGGCGATGCGCATCCCCGAATCCAGGGGCGAGCTGAGGGGCACGGATCGAGTGTGGGTCTCGAAACCCGCATAGCGAATTTTCAGGCTCAGCCGCCCCGCGAGGCGACCGGATTCGCGCAGACGCCGCCCGAGCTTGAGACTCAGCTCGCGCACAACCCCGCTGATGGCGGCGGCATCGACGGTATCTTCGGAGAAGGTATGCTCGCCACCCATGCTCTTCTCATCGCGTTCGGTCAGGACGGGCCGGTCATCAATACCCCTCGCAACAGTCCAGAGGTATTCCCCGTGGGAGGTACCGAAACGGTCCCGAAGCCACTCGATGCTCATGGACCGCAATTGCGCAATGGTCTGGATTCCGTAGCCGGCCAAAAGCTTTGTGCTTTTCGAGCCCACGCCCCACAGCGCCGAGACCGGGCGCGGGTCGAGGAATTCCTGCACGCGGCCGGGCGGCACGACCCATAGGCCGTTGGGCTTACTGCCGGTCGAGGCCATCTTGGCCAGCAGTTTATTGGGAGCCACCCCCGCCGAGGAAGGCAGGGAGAGTTCCCCTGCGATGCGCTCACGCGCCCGCTGCGCCAATTGCACGGGGTCCTGCCCGTGCCGGTAGGCGCCCGTAAGATCCACGAAGGCCTCGTCCACGCTCACCTGCTCTACCAGCGGGCTAAGGTCACGCAGAATACCCATGACGGCTCGGGAATAGTACCGGTAATCCGCGCGCAGGGGAAGGACCGTAGCGTGCGGAACCTCGGAGAGGGCACAGCTGAGAGGCATGCCCGAATGAACCCCGTGGGCGCGCGCCTCATAGGAGGCCGAGCATACCACTGAGCGAGGGCCCGTCGGCGCAACGATAATGGGCTTACCCCGAAGCGAGGGGTTCTCGAGGAGTTCGACGTTGACAAAGAAGGCATCCATATCGAGATGCATAATGACGCGCGCATTATCGCGGCCCGGCTTACTCACCCCTCAACCTCCCTTCGACAGCTTTCACCACACCCTAAATATAGCACACGTCTACGAATTAAGCTCCCAAATATTAGTAAACATATTCGCAAATACCCCGTGTGACGCGTTTCTCCACTAAGCTAGAGGGGTGCACACCGCACCCATGCCCATCGTCCCCACGTACACCGAGGATAGTATGACGACCCCTTCCCCCGCCGGAGGCTCCGCAGAGCTGCCCGCAGGCATCGCCGAGGCTCTCGAACATGAGCAGAGCGCCTACCTGAACGCCTTCAATACCCTGATGGCCGAGTTCTTTGCCGCGCAGCGCGAACTATTGGAGGGCATCTCCCCCGAGACCCTCCCCCTGCTGGAGGCCATCGAATCCCTTTCTACCGGCGGCAAGCGTCTGCGTGCCCTGCTGAGCTATTGGGGTTGGCGCGGGGCGGGAGGCGCACCCGTGACCGAGAACCGCGGCACCTGGTCCATCGTGAAGGCCGGCATGGCGGTGGAGCTATTCCAGACCTCCGCGCTCATTCACGACGACATCATCGACCGCTCCGACACCCGCCGCGGCGCCCCCTCCGTGCACAAGCGTTTCGAGGCCGCGCACGAGCAGAATAACTGGCGCGGCGACGCCTTCAACTACGGTCTGACCGGCGGCATCCTGGCCGGCGACCTGACCCTCGCCTGGTCGGCGGAGGTCTTTGCGTCCCTGGGCGAGGGCGCATTATACGGTTCCCCGGCGCGCACCATTTTTGACCGTATGCGTTCAGAGGTTCTGGCCGGGCAGTACCTGGACGTCTACTCCGAGGTGCTCGACACCGAAGATGCCAGTTCGGCCCTGCAACGAGCGCTCAACGTGATCCGCTTCAAGTCCGCCAAGTACTCGTGCGAGCACCCCTTCACGATCGGTGGGGCCCTGGCGCTGCAGGCGCGGGCTTTGGAGAGCGGGGCCGGTGCAATCAGCGAGGAGCACCCGGTGCTTGCCGGCTACCGGGCCTTCGGTCTGCCGCTCGGTGAGGGCTTCCAGCTGCGCGACGACGAGCTGGGCGTTTTCGGTCGTCCCGAGGTGACCGGCAAGCCCGCCGGTGACGACCTGCGCGAGGGTAAGCGCACCGTCCTGGTGGCGCTGACCTCCGCGGCCCTCAGCGAGCAGGAGGTAGCGCTCCTGCACGACAGCCTGGGCAACCCCAACCTGAGCGATGAGCAGGTGGAGCGCATCCGTGAGCTCATGGTGTCTTCGGGTGCTTTCGCCGAGCACGAGCGGCTGATTGAGCAGAAGTCCCATGCGGTCTTTGAGGCTCTGGATGCGCTGGAGCTCGACGAGCTCGTGCGCGCGGCGCTGAGCGATATCGTGGACCGCGCGCTACGTCGCAAGTCCTAAACGGGCGTGTTTTCAGCCCGCGGGGCCTTCACCGCGGGGCGTGAAAAAGACGTAGGAATAGCGGCGAGGCGCAGCGAAGAGACCGTTAAACGACAGCGGATGGGGTAGCGTTCACGCTACCCCATCCGCTGTTTTATCAGTTGAGTTCCCGCCGTGCGAAGAGCACCCGGGCCGGAGTGTTTACCGGCCCCCTGCGCCTCCGCGTTGCGGCGCTACCCTCCGGTGCTACCAGGCCAGGGCCTGGGCGCGGCGACGAATCTCGGTCTTGCGGCCGTCAATCAGTGCGTCGATCGGGCGGCCGGGCAGGGATTCGTCCTCGGTGTACAGCCAGACGATGGCTTCCTCATCGCTGAAGCCGGAGTCCTTCAGCACCACGAGGGTGCCCTTGAGGGATTCCAGCACGCGCGAACCGTTCAGGAACAGCGCGGGAACCTTGCGCACATTGGTTTCGGGGTCGCGCAGGGCGATGAGCGTACCGTCAGAAATCAGGTTGTGCACGCGGGTCACCTTCAGATCGAGGGCCTGCGCAATATCGGGAATAGTGACCCAATCGCCGACGAGGGCGAAGGTCTGAGCAATGTTTTCGTTAGTCACCTTTTAAGAGTGCCAGAGCCGACTCATATTTACCACTTTCGACCCGCTCAGCCGCGCGGAGCGTCACATTCAGCTCAGGCGGTTGCCTTAGAATCAGCTGAGTATTGCCCTCCCGATGACCTTTTCCCCGCCGCGCGATTGGGCCGAGCGATAAGATAGAGGCCGTATGAATATTCCCCTCCCGCGCCCCCGTTCTTCCGCGCACACTCACTCATCGCCCTCGCATCCTCCCGTCTCTTCTACTGTTCCTCCGGCCACCACCGCGCCCGCACAGGGTGCCACGGTCGGCTCTTCGGAGTGGCTGAGCGGTGCCATTATCGAGGGGCACTACCAGGTGGGCTCGCTGATTGGGCGGGGCGGCATGAGCGAGGTCTACTACGCGCTGGATCTGTGGTCGAACAATCCTGTGGCGCTCAAAATCCTCTCCCCTTCCCTGGCGCAGGACGCCGCCAACCGGCAGAAATTCCACCGCGAGGAACGCTCGATGCGCCAGGTGGGCGGCGGACACACGGTGGGTGTCATCTCTTCGGGCACCGAGTACGTGGCCGGGCAGATGGTCATGTATATCGTGCTCGAATACGTGCACGGATGCACGCTCAGCCAGCTATTGCGCACGCGGCGCGCCCTGAGCCTGGGCGAGGCGCTGGATGTTCTGCTGCCGGTGGTGGATGCCCTCTCGGAGGTGCACGCCAACCGCTACCTGCACGGTGATATTAAGCCGGGCAATATTCTTCTGGACGCCAACGGCCAGGTGAAGCTGACGGACTTCGGTCTGTCACGCCGCGACGATCAGGTGGATTCCGGCGCCCCCATGGGTACTCCCGCCTACGTGGCGCCGGAGGTCCTGGACCCGCAGGTGAAGGTGGGCGCGCAGGCCGATATCTTCGCGCTCGGCGTCATGATGTACCGCATGCTGGCAGGGCGACTGCCCTTCGTGGGTTTGGAGAACGACCAGCAGGTGCTGTACCACAATGCCAATATTGAGATGCCCCCGCTCGGCGATATCGCCCCGGGCATCGACCGCGACGTGGCCGGAATTATTGCCTGGTGCACCCGCAAGCAGCCGCAGGCCCGCCCCGAGGACGCCACCGAGCTTTTCGCCTCTCTCAAGGAGGTTGCCGAGTCTCTCGGCGAGTCCGAGCTGTCCTGGCGAGCTCCGAGCGTCCCGGAGCCTACCTCAAGCCTGTGGGAGGCGGTGGCCGAGATCGCCGAGCGCAGCGGCGCGGGGCAGATGGTGCGCAACACCCCCATCAGCGCGTTTAGCGATGCCGGAGACCTGCTCGCCTACGACGTTTATTCTCCGGATAGCCTGCTCACCGGTTTCCGAGAGGAGATGCATCTGGCCGACGTGGACGCGGAGGACTCGGTGCTCAACCCCGAGGGTATTCCCCCGCTCAAGAGTTCGGCACCCGAGGCTTCGGTTGCCGCCGATGGCGGCGAGCCCAACGAGGCCGATGACTCGCGGGGGTCGGATGGGGCTCAAAGCTCCGGCGCCTCATCCGATGCACCGTCCGTCGGCATCGGGCCGCAGACCGAGCAGGAGTTTATCTCGACCTTCGGTGAGTACGCCCCCATCTACGCCGAGCGCGCGCTCAACGCCTACCCTGACTACTCCGATGCCGCGCAAAGCCCGGACGGGGCGCACACCCCTGATACTTCTCGGCGGGATTCCGGCGGGAGCACCGGTTCCACCGATTCCTCCGGCTTCACGTCGCGGGATGCTCTCCACCGCGACCGCCGACTGCCGGTACGTGAGCTCACCCCTCCCCCCTCAGGCGCGGCGATGGGCGTGTGGGCGCTGATGGTGATTCTGTTGGGCATGAGCGCCAGCTTCAGCGGGTGGTGGCTCGCGACCTCCATCCTGCAGTCGGAGTGGTGGAAGAACTTCGCGAGCTTCTTCGGCCTGAGCTACTAGATGCTCAGCCGCCTGGATTCATCGGGTTTCATCAGGAATCGGGTTTCATCGGGATTCCGCCGGGG
>NZ_KV797970.1:35494-55180 GCF_001809565.1 Rothia sp. HMSC072B03 | reverse complement strand
GCCCGGCCCCTCAACTCTTGAGGGGCCGGGCCCGTTAGTACGTCGCAAGGGCGTACGAGAAGCGATGAGACGCAAGCGTCCTTAGCCGCGGTTACCGCGGTTCTTGAGGTACTCGGAGACCAGGAACGCGATTTCCAGGGACTGCGAGTGGTTCAGACGCGGGTCGCACAGGGACTCGTAGCGGTCAGCCAGTGCTGCCTCGTCGATAGCGTCGGAGCCGCCCAGGCACTCGGTCACGTCGTCGCCGGTCATCTCCACGTGAATACCGCCGGGGAACGAGCCCAGAGCCTCGTGCACCTCGAAGAAGCCGCGAACCTCGTCGAGCACGTCGTCGAAGCGGCGGGTCTTGTAGCCGGAGGGCACGGAGATGGTGTTGCCGTGCATCGGGTCGGTAACCCACACGACCTTCGCGCCTTCAGCCTGCACACCCTCGACGATGGAGGGCAGCTTCTCGCGAATGTTCTTCGCGCCCATGCGGGTGATGAAGGTCAGGCGGCCGGGCTCGCGGTTCGGGTCGAGCTTATCGATCAGCGCGAGGGCGTCCTCTGCGGTGGTGGTCGGGCCGAGCTTTACGCCGATCGGGTTGCGGACCTTGGAGAGGAAGTCCACGTGTGCATCGTCGATGCCGCGGGTGCGCTCACCAATCCACAGGAAGTGTGCGGAGGTGTCGTAGGGCAGCTGGGTGCGCGAATCGATGCGGGTCAGGGCGCGCTCGTAGTCCAGCACGAGTGCCTCGTGGCCGACGTACATGTCGGTGGTCTTGAGGGCTTCGAAGTTCACGCCGCAGGCTTCCATGAACTTGAGGGCGCGACCGATTTCGTTGGCGGTCTTCTCGTAGCGTTCGTGGGCGGGGTTGGAGGTGAAGCCGCGGTTCCACTGGTGTACGGCGCGCAGGTCTGCGAAGCCGCCCTTGGTGAAGGCGCGCACCAGGTTCAGGGTGGATGCGCTGGTGTGGTAGCCGCGCAGCATGCGCTTGGGGTCGTGCACGCGTGCTTCGGGGGTGAAGTCGAAGCCGTTGACGGTCTCGCCGCGGAAGGAGGGCAGGGTGACGTCGCCGCGGGTTTCCATGTCTGCGGAGCGCGGCTTGGAGAACTGGCCGGCCATGCGGCCCATCTTCACCACGGGCATGGAGGCGCCGTAGGTGAGCACAGCGGACATCTGCAGGATGGTCTTGACGCGGCCGGAGATCTTGTCGGCGGTTGCACCCGCGAAGGTTTCTGCGCAGTCGCCACCCTGCAGCAGGAAGGCGCGACCTTCGGCCACCTCGCCGAGCGCCTGGCGCATGGCGTCCACCTCGCCGGCAAAGACGAGCGGGGGAACCGAGTTCAGCTCTGCGATGGTGCTGGCGAAGTCTTCGTGCTCGCTCCAGGTGGGCTGCTGGTCAATGTGTAGCTCGCGCCAGTTATCCAGACCGTGGTCGTCGGTCTGCGCGGTGTTGAGGTTCTGGGTGCTCATCATTCACTCCGTTGGGATGGTCTTGTGCGTCGTCTCTCGACCCCGCGCGGACGGGGAAGAGATGGGTATATTGTACTCTTACGGTGTTTACGAACGCCCCGGGCCGGGGCTTCATCTCAGGATTCAGATAACCCCTAGTCGGCCCGTGTGGCCGTGCCGTCCGCCTATGCCTTCTAGCGTTTCTCGTTCTGCAGTCGGGACGCGGCCTCGTCGGCGCTCAGGTGCTCGTCGGCCATGAGCTTCTTGACGCGATCCGCGTAGACGTCCACGTACTCCTGCCCGCTCAGGGCGCGAATCGCCGCGCCGATGGTATCGGCAACCTCGCGCTGGGAGCGGTAGCTGATCTCGACGTCGGCGGTGTACTTCTCGAATGTGAGGGGCTTGCCGATGACGGTGCGCACGCGAATCGGCTCGCCATCGTGGCGCAGGTGGATGCGGTTCGAACCGGAGGGCTGAATCAGGTCGGTGCCAATCTGCCCGATGGGAACGACGGGCACCCGTGACTCGAGGGCCAGGCGGGCCACGCCCACCTTGGGACGGTAGCCGCGGCCGTCGGGGCTACGCGTTCCCTCGGGATAAATGCCGATGATGCCGCCCTCGGCGAGAACCCGCGCGCCGGCGTCGAGGGATTCCTGGCTCTTCTGACCGCCGGAACGGTCCATGGGCAGCTGGCCCACCCCGCGGAAGAATGCGGCCATCGCGCGGCCCTTGAGCCCCGGGGTCGTAAAGTAGTCGCTCTTGGCGAGGAAGTTCACGGTGCGGGGCAGCGCAAGCGGAATAAAAATGGAATCGCAGAAAGCCAGGTGATTGCTGGCGACGATGAAGGGGCCCTTGGGCAGGTTCTCTAGCCCCATCACCTCGTGGTGGTACAGGCCCGTCAGCAGTGGCGAGCCAAGAATCTTGAGGCTTCGGTACAGGGCGGTGGTCGGCATGGGGATCTCCTCTCTGAATATTCCCGGCTCAATTCTAGCCTGTCTCTGCGGCTCTCCCCGACTGTCACCGTATTCCGCGTTCGCATTACGGCGAATGTGCGACACGAGTCGGCTACCTGCTCCGCCCTCCGCTGAATCCGTCGTCCTCCTCCGCCGGCAGGCTCACCTCACAGGTGCCGTCGAGGCGGGCGAGGTATTCTAGGGCCGAGGGGCGGTGCGCGTCTCTCCCCCGCGCCGGCCGTTAGCCCGCGCCCCCGGCATTGTCTAAGGAGGGCCATGAGTATTTTTGATAGCTCGCTTGAACCAATTAAGCGTATGCGGCGCAAGGCCCGCGAGCGCCGCCTCCTGGCCACCCGGGAGGTGCGAGAGATGCTGGAGCACCGTTTCGGGGGCGACCCCAATGTCTTCGATCATTCCCCGCTATCCTTCCGTCCGGAGCCCCAGAGCGCCGAAGGTTCCCGCGGGGTTGGAGCCTCTGAGCCCGGCGTGGGCATCCTTATCGTGCACGGTTTCACCGGTTCCCCGCACAGCATGCGCCCCATCGCCGAGCGTTTCGCGGCGCTGGGCTACCCCGTGGAGATGCCGCTACTCGCGGGGCACGGTACCCGCTGGCAGGATATGCGCCTGACGGATTACCGCGATTGGCTGAACTCGGTCGAGTCCGCCTACCGTCGCCTCACCGACGAGGGCCTTCGGGTCGTCGTCATCGGCATGTCGATGGGTGGCACGCTGGCCGTGAACCTCTCCGCGCGTCTGCCGGTGCTCGGCACCGCAGTCATTAACCCCTACATGGTGGATGTGAACCCGCTGATGCGCCACGCCGGGGTCGTCTCGAAGCTTCTGCCGGCGCTTAAGTCGGTGGGCTCGGACATCGCCATTCCGGGCGTGAGCGAGGGCGCGTACCGGCTGACGCCCACCGCCTCGGTGTACCAGCTACACCTGCTGGGGGCCGAGACCCGCGAGCTGTTGCCGCGCCTGAAGGCGCCGGTGCTGTGCCTTCGCTCGCTAGGCGATCACACTGTGTCCGATAGCTCCCATAAATATTTTCTCGAACATTGTTCAGCTCCTGTAGAATTTAGATGGCTAACCCGTAGCTACCACGTGGCGACGCTCGACTACGACGCCGAGTATGTGCTCGCCTCGCTCCAGGATTTTGTCACCGAAATAGCCCACCGCCCTGCTCCCGCGGACCGCATCACCCCGTAGGCGCAGTACCGTATTCCACCCCGCGACTCCCGTAGAGCCGCACCGGGACCGTGCAGAGGCCGCCCCAACCGAAAGGCGCATCATGAAAGTCTTTTCTTCCCCCGCAGAGGTCATTGTCGACCCCTCGTTGAACCTCACGAGCCTCGTTGAGCGTCACCGCGCCAACAGCGCGGACCCCGTGCTGTACCGTCGCCAGATGTCCCCGGGCAATTGGCAGCCGGTACGCGCCAGCGAGTTTTACCGTATGGTGGCCGACCTGGCGAAGGGCATGATTGCCGCGGGTATCCGCCCGGGTGACCGCGTGGGCATTATGAGCCGTACCCGCTTCGAGTGGACCGTAATCGACTTCGCCATCTGGTACGCCGGTGCTATCTCCGTGCCGGTCTACGAAACGAATGCCCCCGCCCAGGCCTCCTGGGCGCTCTCCCACTCCGAGGCCACCGCGGTCTTCGTCGAGGATGAGAAGCTGCTGGGCCGCATCAAGGAGGCCGAGGAGCTTTCCGCATCCGCCGAAGAGCCCATGCAGCTGAAGCACCGCTGGGTCATCGAGAACGGCGACCTGGATTCACTGAGCGCCCGTGCTTCCGAGGTCAGCGACGAACAGCTTGAGCAGGCACGCACCCGCGCCACCTGCGATGACATCGCGACCATTGTGTACACCTCCGGCACGACCGGCCGCCCCAAGGGTTGCCCGCTCACCCACGGCAATTTCCTGAACCTGAGCGCCAACACGCGCTTCGTGGAAAGCGAGATTGCAAACCCCCGCAACTCGTCGATTCTCTTCCTGCCGCTGGCCCACGTGCTGGCTCGCCTGATTCAGGTGCTGGCCCTGGACGCCGGTGTGGTTATCGGCCACTCCCCGAACATTAAGAACCTCGCGGCCGATCTTGATAGCTTCAAGCCGACCATGCTGCTGGTAGTCCCCCGAGTCTTCGAGAAGGTGTACGAGGGGGCCAAGGCCAAGGCCGAAAAGGGCGGTTCTCTCAACAAGGCTCTTTTCGACCGCTCGGTGGATATCGCGATTGCCTGGTCGAAGGCGAAGGTCACCGGCCATGTATCTTTCAAGCTCGCGGCGCAGTACGCCCTGTACGACCGTCTCGTGTACTCCAAGCTGCGTGCGGCCCTGGGCGGGCAGCTACACTACGCTGTCTCCGGAGGCGGCCCGCTGGGCGAGCGCCTCGCGCACTTCTTCCACGCGGTGGGCGTGCAGGTCATCGAGGGCTACGGCCTGACCGAGACCTGCGCTCCCATCGCGGCCGGGCGTATCACCCCGTATCAGATCGGTAGAATCGGCCCGCTCCTTCCGGGTGCCGAGGGCACCATCGCCGAGGACGGCGAGCTGCTGGTGCGCGGTGTGGGCGTCATGAAGGGGTACTACAAGAACCCCGAGGAGGACGCCCAGGCCTTCACCGAGGACGGCTGGTTCCGCACCGGCGACCTGGCCGAGTTCGACGAGGCCGGGTTGCTGAAGATTGTGGGACGCAAGAAGGAAATCATCGTCACCGCCGGCGGCAAGAACGTCATTCCGGGCATTGCGGAGAACCATCTGCGCACCTCTCCCCTGGTCTCTCAGGCCATGCTGGTGGGGGATGAGAAGCCCTTCATCGCGGCCCTCGTGACCCTGGATCCGGATACCCTGCCCGAGCAGCTCGAGCACCTGGGGCTGCCGCGTTCACTGTCCATCCCGGAGGCGGCCGTGCATCCGGCGGTACGCGCCGCCGTGCAGCGAATTGTGGACGAGGCGAATCAGCTGGTCTCGCGCGCCGAGGGTATCCGTGAGTTCCGCATCATGAACCGCGACCTGACCGAGGAGGACGGCTATCTGACCCCCTCGCACAAGATTCGCCGTGCGAAGGTGCTGCAGGATTTCTCCTCCTACGTGGATGAAATGTACGGCCGGGTTACCGCCACCACGTCGGATTCACTGTCCCGACTGCAGGACTACGCCGCCGAGCAGACGGAGCGACTCGTGGAGCTGCGCGACCAGGCGACCGAGCGCCTGGCCGAGTACGCCGATCAGCAGGCCGAGCGTCTGGCCGAGTTCCGTGACCAAGCAACCGAGCGCCTGGGCGAGCTGCGTGAACAGGCCGTCGAGATGATTCAGGAATACCAGGAGAACCGTGCGGTAGCCGTCGGGGATTCTGAAGAGACTGAGGAATCCGCGGAAAGCACAAAAAACGCGAAGGGCGCCGACACGTCTGCCGAGACCGCAGAAGAGCCGGGTTCGCAGGATGCTCCGCGGGCAGAAGCTCAGCACGCAGAAAAGAAGCCCGAGTAGCGGAGCTAGGGCCGCGCCGCTCTAGTTCTGGCCAAAGCAATAAACGCAAGTAGGAGGGGGTCGCACCGATTCGGTGCGACCCCCTCCTTTGGTGTTTTGCGCCCCCGAGATTCAAGGCTTCAGAGGTGTTCCATGTGCCCGGGCGTTAGGCCTGAGCGGGCTCGTCGAATTCCAGGCCGAGCAGCGCGTTCTCAATGATTTCGGTCAGTGCCGGGTGAATCCAGTACTGACCGCGGGCCAGGGTGCGGGCATCCTGGTTGAAGCTCATGGCCTGAATCAGCGGCTGGATGAGCACGGAGGATTCCTCACCCACCAGGTGCGCACCGAGCAGCTCGCCGTTGTCCTTGCGCGCGATGAGCTTGCACAGGCCAATCTGATCTTCCATAGCCCAGCCGTAGGCGGTATCACCAAAGTTCTGGGCCTTGACGGTAATCTCGAATCCTTCGCGAGCGGCAGCCTCGCGGGCCTGCTCTTCGGTCATGCCGACCACGGCAATCTGTGGGTTGCTGAAGACGGCAGCCGGTACGTAGCGGTGGTCGCTGGCACGCAGGTCCTCGGGGTGGCTGAGGTTGTGCTGCACAACGCGGGCCTCGTGGTTTGCCACGTGCTTGAGCTGGTAGCGGCTGGAGACATCGCCTAGGGCGAAGACGCCGGGGACGGGCGCGCCGTTGTAGAGCACGCGCTGGTACTTATCGACGCTGAGCAGGCCGCCGTCCTGCACGTCGAAGTAGTTCTTGGCGTTCAGCACGTCGGTGTTGGGGCGGCGGCCGGTGGCCACAAGCACAGCGTCTGCCGGGATTTCGAGCAGTTCTTCACCGTTCTCGGTGGTGCGCTTCGCTACGACGGTTACGCTGCCGTCGGCGTTCTCACGGATTTCGGAGAGGGAGGCTTCCTTGACGATGTTCCACTGCTTGCTTGCGGCTTCTTCGAAGCGTGCCACGACCTCCGCATCCACCCCGCGCAGCAGGCGGGAGGAGCGGTTCAGCTGGGTTACTTCGGTACCGAGGGCGGAGAAAACGTGGGAGAATTCTGCCGCAATCACACCACCGCCGATGACGACCATGCGGGCGGGCAGTTCGTCCAGGCGCATGACGTTGTCGTTGGTGTAGACCTTGGAGGAGTCAATACCGGGCACGGGAGGCAACACGGCACGGGATCCAGCGGCAATCACGACCTGCCGACCGTGCAGGCGGGTGCCGTCGGTCAGCTCCAGCGTGTGCGAACCGACGAAGCGTGCGTACTGAGCGTAGAAGTCTACGTTGGGCAGGCCTGCACGCCAGTCGCGGCCGCCCTCGGAAATACGGTCGATGCGGGAGGCAAAGATACGGTCGCGGATCTCGGACCAGTGCACGGCATCCACGTGCGCGTCGACGCCCAGGTGCTTGACCTCGCGGGTCTTCTGCGCGATGGTTGCCGGGTAGACGTACATCTTGGTGGGGATACAGCCCACGTTCAGGCAGGTTCCGCCAAAGATGCCGCCGTCGACCAGTGCAACCTTCTTATCGTCCCATTCGGGGCCGATAAGGGTGTTGCCCGAGCCGGAACCAATCACGATGAGGTCGTACTGGGCTACCCCGTCGATGCGTTCCAGGTGTTCGATGCTCACGATGTTCTTCTCTTTCTCCGTCTTACCTGCGGCACGACCGCGGCCCTGTACAACGTTCGGGGATTCCTGCGAGCGTGCGGCTCTTTTACTGCTACTATAACGCGTCGAGGAGCACGGCTATTCCCGCAGAAGTACATATCGCCAGAGCGACCCGGAACACGATGCGGCACGCAACTCGAACGTTCACCTCTTCGCCCGGTCGACAATCCGGTTGACGGCCTACAGGTCGGCCATGAGCCCGACCAGCAGTCGGGTAAAGTCCACGGCGGGTTCGACGGATTCTTCGTCGGGCCAGAAGTGAATCGGGTAGGCGGCACCCTGGGCTCGCTGCAGCACGGGGCTTTCTCGCAGTACGGGTTCGGCCACGAGGTCGCCAAAGAGCGAGCGCATCTCGTCTCGACGGTACTGGTGCTCGCTGTCGTCCGGGCGCATCTTGTTGATGACGACCCCGGCCCCGTCGATGCTTGTGCCGCTCTCCTGCTGGAAGCGCAGGATGGCGCGCAGGGTGCGTTCCGTGCCGGCCACAGAGAAGAGGGAGGGCTCGGCCACGGAGAGGATGCGCTGGCTGGCGGCCCAGCCCATCGAGGAAAGCGTCCCCAGGAAGGGCGGGCAGTCAATCAGAATCACGTCGTAGGCGCCCGCCGCGGCGTCCACCATGCGCTTGAATCTGCGAATGAACGGTGCGGCTTCCTGACGGTCCACGAGGGTGGAACGTGCCGACCCGCGAGCGACCCGCACGCTACCGGTGTCGACGGGGGTGTTGGTCAGCAGGGTTGGTTTGCCCACCAGCCTGTTCCAGGCGGACTCTCCGGCTTCATCGGCGAAGGCTCGTTCATTGGTGCTGGCAATCAGGGAGGCCACGTCGGGGATGCTTTCGTCGACGGCTAGGCCGGTGCTGGCGTCTCCGTGAGGGTCGAGGTCAATAACGAGTGCGGAAAGACCGCTGTGTAGCGCCGCGGAGGCGAGCCCCAGGGTGATGGAGGTTTTACCCACGCCGCCCTTGAGGCTACTGATACTAACGATTCGGGACATTGAGAATCCGTGATATGAGTGAGGTGTAATGCTCCTTCATTCTAGCGAATCCGTGTGCTTCTTCCGGACCTGACAGGGGGTAACGTGAGTTTTTTCTCAACCTGTCCTTGAATATTTGCTCGTTATGCCCACCATGCGGTCTCGATGCGCCTTTTTGGACCCTGAGTGTTCTTACCCTCTCCCCCGAAGATAGCGTTCTGCCCGCCCATGCTTCGTTGGTGCTCGGGCGGGCAGAAGAAAAAGTATGGGTTTATGAGGCTGGATCCCCGCAACTATGACCGACGGATCAGACGGGTATTAGGCCTGGGCGCGGCGGGCGCGGCGGGCGGCGAGTTCGTCACCTTCGAAGGATTCGTGCATTTCCTCGCCGGGCTGGCCATTGAGGTTCATCTCGATTTCTCGCCACACGCGACCAATAGCGATGCCGAAGACACCCTGACCGGCCTGCACCAGGTCGATGACCTCGCTGGGTGAGGTGCACTCGTACACGGTGGTGCCATCGCTCATGAGCGTGATATCGGCCAGGTCATCCAGGCCTCGGCTTCGCAGGTGCTCGATGGAGAGGCGAATCTGCTGCAGGGACACGCCGGTATCGAGCAGGCGCTTCACGATCTTGAGCACGAGAACGTCGCGGAAGCTGTAGAGGCGCTGGGTACCGGAACCGGATGCGCCGCGCACGGTGGGAACCACAAGGTCGGTGCGGGCCCAGTAGTCGAGCTGGCGGTAGGTGATACCGGCTGCCTTACAGGCGACAGCACCACGGTAACCCAGGTTTTCCTCCACCACAGAAACGGGGTCCGCGAAGAGCACGCCCTGTTCACCGCGAGGAGGCGGTGCCGAGGGAAAGAGCGCGTCGAATCCGTCCAGGGGCTGGTCGAAGCTCGGGTACGCCTCGTCAGTGCCTGCGCTCTCGCCGGTCTGGTGCTCCACCACGGCCCCTCCTTTTGTGTCCTCGTATGCGGCATCCGCAGAATGCCAGTCACGCGTCTTAGCTAGTTTTCGCCCGGTTCCCGGATGCCCGTTGGGCGTAGCGGGAGCCGTTAAGCGATACACCGCGCCCCATCAATCGGCGGCCGGTATCGCCCCGAATACGTCGTTCCGCTGGAGAACGATTCGAGGGTCGACAGAGCGACCGGTGCGCGATAGGCGCGGCTCATTCACTCCATTTTAACCGATACGGTGCCCTACTTAAAATCGAACGCACCGTGAGAGTCGTTCTTTCTCCTCTCAGAATCCGCTCAGGATGCCCCTCACGCCCCCACGGCAAGCCCACGATATCTGCCCCGGGTAATCTCGCGGGTCGTCCCGAAGGCGAAGCTGCCACCGAGTTACAATTCTTCGTCGGGTATCGAGCCCACGGGCCTCCGCTTCCACTCTCTCCCCCCTCCCCCGGCCTTAAATAGCGAATGCGCGCCAATCCGGAGATTGGCACGCATTCGCCGCTGAGTTAAGTGAATAGCCTTTGGCAGGCCGGGAGCCCCTGGTATAGAAGCTCTTCGTGTTGGACGAAGGGGTAGAAATCCGCTTTTTAGAAGCGGCATCGTCCAAATCTTGGGGGTTACCACCCGCGTACGGACGGTAACCATGGGCTTACATCACAAAGGACGTATCCCCGGGGAATGGGCAGATAACACCACCCGGTCGCGACCGACTCTTTGAGGAATCGCGCCGCGGAGTCGCCCTCCTACTCGTAGGTGGGCATGGCCGACTCGACGAGAGTCGCATGCAACTGCAGGCAGAGCTTGCGAATCTTATCGGCTCGGTCCTGTGCCTGGGCCTGCGACGCCGCATCGCGACGAGAGGCCAGAGGGGCCACAGCGATTTCCACGAGGGAAATCTCGCGATCCGCGGCCGACTTGAAGGCGCGCAGGTGACGAGGCTGAATACCGTGCTGGGTCAGTTCCGCGCTAACGCGGGCAATCAGCACATCGTAGTCGGTGTACTCGTGGTCCGCTCCGTCTTCCAAAAGACCGAAGTCAATCAGGTCACGGATGAGCTCGGGAGTGGTGTTCGCGTACTCGGCCAGCTCGCGCAGAGTGTAGGTACGACCCTCCTGTGCGTTGGTGCCGAGGACGCTGTCCAGGACTTCCTCGCTGACGGTGGTCGGCATGGAGTTCAGGACTCGACCGGCCTCCAGGTCATCCAGGTGCTGACGGATTACCTTCAGCGGCATGTAGTGATCGCGCTGCATGGTGAGGATGTAGCGCAGACGCTCGATATCCGTCTGGGAGTACTTGCGGTATCCGGTTTCGGTACGGCTGGGATGCACCAGGCCTCGCTCCTCCAGGAATCGGATCTTGGAGGCGCTAATCCCGGGGAATTCCAGGTCGAGCTGGCTTAGAACCTGACCGATGGTTCGGCTCTTCACCTCGCGCGGGTTACGGTCAGAGGCACCGTGCTCCGCGCTGTCCAGTGCGGCCTCAGACTTGCTGAAGCCATCATCGATGCGTGAGGTCATCTATGTCTTTCGGGTATGTACCGGCCGATTACGTTACGCACCGAGTTGAGTGAGTAGTGCGCCCCTTCGAGGAAAAGGTATCGCTTCGTGCCGGTTGTCTTTGCTTCTTGTGTTGAGAGTGTGATAGATCGGCTCATTTGTTTATCACGAAATGATAAACCGTGAACCTTCCAGATAATCTTATAGCCTCACAAGGCATTTCGCTATTCAGAAGGGTCATTTCAAGCCCTTCTGGAACCCAAAAATAACCACAAATTCAAACACAATTCCGCAGTAACGGTACCAATTTTAGCAAGAAACCCGAAAGCTAAACATAACCTCCAAATATTGGACTGCTTTACAAGGAAAATTTTATCTTCTCGCGATGGTTGAAGTTTTCATCACATTTAACCTCAAAGAGCCCCCCACTTGGGGTTTAGCACTATTTCACCCTCCTTCAATGACTTCAGAAATCCTCGCAAAGAACCTTAAAGATGCCCGTTTATTTGCGTTTATGTGCACCTACAAAGAAAAGCGGCGAGACCAATTTGGTCTCGCCGCTTTAACTCTGGACGCCCCCTACAGGGGCGGGTTCTTAAGGCTTAAAGCTTGTCCAGCTCTGCCTGGTAGCCCTCTGCAGTCAGCAGGTTTGCCAGGTCATCAGCGTTCTCGGGACGAATCTCAACGATCCAGCCCTCACCGTAGGGATCGGAGTTCACCTGTGCGGGGTCGTCCTCCAGGCCCTCATTGACGGCGACAATCTCGCCGGAGATGGGTGCAAAGAGATCGGAGACAGACTTGGTGGACTCGATCTCGCCAAAGCTTTCCTCGGCGGCCACGGAGTCGCCAACGCTGGGAAGGTCAACATACACGACGTCACCCAGAGCGTCCTGAGCGTGGTCGGTAATGCCGACGCGGACGGTGCCCTCAGCGGTGAGAGCAGAGACCCACTCGTGCTCGGAAGTGTACGAGAGTTCTGCGGGAACGTTGCTCATAGCAGCGGTTTCCTTTCAGTGTGTTCTTGCGTGGCGCGGGCCTTCCCGCGTCCCGGTCCGCTCCGCACGTGGGATAGCGGAACGTTGTATCACAATTATCACATAAGAAGTAACGCGGGGCACGTTCAAACACCCCGGTACCGCATCAATGACGCCATATTTCCAGGCCGTGCATCGGAGCGCTCTCCTCCCCCGTCATCGTTAGACAGTGGCCTCCTGCAGGTCGCGCCCGTTAACAGCGATGAGCCCCGCATCCACGAGGGATGCGGGGCTCATCGCCTGAAGCCGGTGCCTGAGCCTCTCTACAAGAGGCTCAGAGCATCAGACCTTAGCGGGAAGAAATGACGCGCTCGGAGAAGCGGTTCGGGTTACCGAAACGGTGTGCGGTAATCGAAACGGCCTGCTCGCGGAGGAAGGGCAGCATCTCGATGCGGCCAGCCTCGGTGACCGGTGCGAAGTACACTGCAACATCCGGGCGACCACCCAGTGCCGAGTAGATGGACTTCACATCGTTGCCGATGTAGCGGATGCGGGTGCCTTCCAGCGGGGTACCGGCCAGTGCGCGAACCGGGGTCTTAGCGTTCGAAGCCAGGTACTCGCGGAACTGAGCGTCCGACTTGACCTCGTACTTGACACCCTTGTTCTCCAGGACGCCGCGGACGTCGACCGGCAGGTCCTTACCGACGGACAGAGCGACCGGTGCGTTAGCTGCCAGGCCGGCGAGCACAACGCGCAGGGCTTCTGCCGGGGATGCGGACTCGTCGGCACGAACCAGAACCTGGGTGGGAACGTAGCGCAGGATGTTGCGCTCGACGCCCAGCTTCGAGGGGTCGTGGCCGAAGCCAAATTCGGTATCCCAAGCGTGTGCGTCGGAGGAGACGCCGCGCTTGATGAAGGCGAAGTCATCGCGCTTGCCCAGCTCGGAGTTCTCGATGGTAGCCAGGGTCTCGCGAACGGTCACCGAGTGGGTGGTTGCGGTTGCGGTGGACTGGACGGGCTCCCAATCGGACAGGGCAATCAGGTAGCTGGGGCCACCGGCCTTGGTACCCGAACCCACGGTGGACTTCTTCCAACCACCGAAGGGCTGACGCTGAACGATTGCACCGGTAATTGCACGGTTCACGTACAGGTTACCTGCCTGAACCTTGGAGAGCCACAGCTCGAGCTCGTCGGCATCCAGCGAGTGCAGGCCGGCGGTCAGACCGTAGTCGGGTGCGTTCTGCAGCTCGATTGCCTCTTCCAGGGTGTCAGCGGTCATGATACCCAGGATGGGGCCGAAGTACTCGGTCATGTGGTACTCGGAACCGGGCTTGACGCCTTCGCGAACACCGGGGCTCCACAGGCGGCCGGTCTCGTCCAGTTCCTTGGGCTGAACGAGCCAGCGCTCGCCCGGGCCGAGGGTGGTCAGACCGCGCAGCAGCTTCTCTTCCGGCTTCTGAACGACGGGGCCCATCTCGGACTCAATGTCCTGCGGGTGTGCCACGTGCAGGGAGCTGACGGAGTCAAGCAGCTGACGACGGAAACGCTCGGACTGTGCAACGGAGCCAACCAGGATGACGGTGGAGCCAGCGGAGCACTTCTGACCTGCGTGACCGAATGCCGAGTAGACGACGTCCTTGACGGCGAGGTCGATGTCAGCGTTCGGGGTGACGATGATGGAGTTCTTACCCGAGGTCTCACCGAACAGGGGCAGGTCATCACGCCAGGAGCGGAAGAGCTCAGCGGTCTCGTAACCACCGGTCAGGATCAGGCGGTCCACCTCGGGGTGCGAGATGAGGACCTTACCGGCCTCGCGGTCGACAACCTTGACCAGCTTCAGAACTTCCTTGGGGACGCCTGCATCCCACATGATCTCTGCGATCAGGGCACCGGTGCGAGCGGTGATGGTTGCGGGCTTGAAGATCACTGCGGAGCCGGCTGCCAGACCTGCCAGAACACCACCGGCGGGAATAGCGGTCGGGAAGTTCCACGGGGGAACAACCAGGGTCAGGTCCACAGACTTGGGCTTTGCGCCATCGATCTTCTCGAGGTCCTCGGCCAGCATTGCGTAGTAGTATGCGAAGTCGATTGCCTCGGAGACCTCGGTGTCGCCCTGCTCCAGGGTCTTGCCAGCCTCAGCTGCCATGACCTCCAGCAGATCGCCACGACGCAGGGCGATAGCCTTACCGACCTTACGCAGAATCTCTGCGCGCTCGTGGCCAGAGAGCTTGCCCCAAGCCTTGCCTGCTTCCTCGGTTTCCTTGATCAGCTTCTCGGCCTCAGCAACGCTGGTCAGCTCGTTAGCCTTCAGGGTGTCGATGCCCAGCTTGGTGGTCTTGGAGCGCTCGAGGATTGCGCGGCCCCACTCGCGGTTACCGGCCAGTGCGGGGTCGGTGTCGGGGGTGTTCTCGAAGCGGCCAGCCGGCACGAAGACGTTGTCCTCGTTCTCGGTCAGACGGTTCTGGGTGCGCTTGGATGCGGGAACCTCGTCGGTGACGGAGTTCAGTGCACGCATGAAGCGGTCCTCTTCGCGCTTGAAGATGGACTCGTCGGTTGCCAGGTCGAAGATACCGGACATGAAGTTCTCGGAGGAGGCGTTCTCCTCGAGACGACGGATCAGGTATGCGATAGCAACGTCGAATTCCTTGGGGTTCACGACGGGCACGTACAGCAGCAGGTGACCCACGCGGCGGCGGATGATCTCTGCCTGCTGCTCGGCCATACCAATCAGCATCTCGAACTCGACGCGATCCTTCACGCCGCGGTCCTCGGAGAGCAGCAGTGCGAAAGCAACGTCGAAGAGGTTGTGGCCTGCAATACCGAGGCGGATGTTCTTCACGTGCTCGGGGCGCAGTGCGTAGTCCAGAACGCGCTTGTAGTTGGTGTCAGCAGCCTGCTTGGTGTCCCAGGTGGTCAGCGGCCAGCCGTGCATGACGGCTTCCACGATCTCCATGGAGAGGTTTGCACCCTTCACCAGGCGGACCTTGACGCCAGAGCCGCCAGCCTCCACACGCTTAGCGGCCCATTCCTGCAGACGCTGCATAGCGCCCAGGGTGTCGGGCAGGTATGCCTGGAGCACGATACCGGCTTCCAGGTCCTTCAGGTGCGGCTGGTCCAGAATCTTGGTGAACACCTCGATGGTCAGGTCGAGGTCCTTGTACTCCTCCATGTCCAGGTTGATGAACTTCTTGGGGGAGGAAGAAGCAGCCAGCTCGTACAGCGGGGTCAGGCGGCGAACAGCGGTCTCAACGACCTCGTCGAATGCCCAGTGCTGGTGGGGGCCGGAGACTGCGGACACCTTGATGGAGACGTAGTCGACGTCGTCGCGAGCCAGCAGACGCTTGGTCTCGGACAGGCGGTGCTCAGCTTCCTTGTCACCCAGCACGGCCTCGCCGAGCAGGTTGACGTTCAGGCGGTTACCGCTCTTGGTCAGCTCTGCGATAGCGTCGCCCAGCTTCTCCTCGGAAGCGTCGACAATCAGGTGGCCAACCATCTCACGCAGAACGCGGCGTGCGACGGGAACGGTGGGCCAGGCAACCTTGCCGGCCAGCTTGCCGCCGAAGCCAACGGCGGACTTCATGTACCAGGGAAGGAAGGACGGTGCCAGGCCAGCGATGCGGGACAGGTTACGACCGGAGACGTTGTCATCCTCGGGGCGAATCACGCCATCGACGAAGCCGACGGTGAAGGGAAGACCGTTCGGGTCCTTCAGAACGCCTGCCAGCTGCTCAGCCGCGAAGGTGGGCTTAATCGACTGGGACTCGTTCACCCACTGACGAACGAGCTGACGAGCTTCCTGAGCCATCTTCTGGTAGTGCTCAGATGCGAAAGGATGGGTCATCCTTGACTCCTAACTAATTCACTGTGTGCGGTACACACCACGTTTGGCGATGTCTCTATTTCACCACAAAAGAGTGCTGAACACCTCATTAGAAAAACTGAATGTTTTTTCCAAAGTTTGTTTAGATTTTCTAAATAAACCCGAGAGATGATTCCGCCCGCTCCCCTCACAAAACACCGTGTTCAGCGAGGACAGGCAAAAACGATAGCGACATCGCTATCCATCCCTCCCAGGCTAGCACTTCCGGGGCCAAACGACGAACCTAGACCGTAACATACGAACACATCAAAAACAGAATCAAAAACACCTAGGAAAACCCCTCACAACCCGCAAAAAGCCCCGGACAAGACACTATCCGCGAGCTACCCGCTTGGAACGCCCCTCCCCCGAAGCGATTCCCCCACGAAGGCGGCACATTTTTGGCGTTTGCCGAGCGCGCTACTATGGACGAGAGTCCACTATCAGAGACGCCCAGCCGCAAGGAAATTGACCCGCGCACGACGCTTCCCCGCCGAAACGAAAACCTCGACGGGAGCACCCACGGGAGAAAGCAGGAGTACACCGTGTCCATCTACGACATCCGACGCATGCAGATGCTCCTCGAAATCCAGGAGCGGGGCACCATCATCGCCGCAGCAGAGGCGCTCAGCCTCACCCCCTCCGCCGTCTCCCAGCAGATTGCAACCCTCGAAAAAGAAACCGGCACCGCACTCCTGCAACGCATTGGACGGCGCGTGCAGCTCACCAGCGCCGGGCTCATCGTCGTCGAAAGCGCCCGCAGCATCCTGCGCGAGCTCGATCGCATGCAGACCTCCGTCGCCAACCTCACCGGAGAACCCGCAGGACGCGTGCGCCTGACCATCTTCCAATCCGCGGCCTTCGCCCTGCTACCGGCCGCGCTCACCTACCTCGCCGAGCACGCCCCCTCGCTCACGCTACAGGTGCTGCAGATCGACCCCGAAACCGGCACCTCACTGACCCGAAGCCGCGAATACGACATGGTGCTCTCCGAAGCCTACCCGCACCACCACATCCCCGAATACCCCGAACTGCACTCCGAGCTGCTTACCGAGGACCCGCTCAGCCTCATCGTGCCCAGCACCTCCACCATCACCTCAATTGAGGAAGCGCACGCACTCCCCTGGGTACTCGAGATGGAGCAGAACACCTCGCGCATCTGGGCTATCAACCAGTGCCGCACCGCCGGCTTTGAACCGGTCATCCGCTACAGCGCCAACGACATGATTACGAACTCCAACCTCGTCAAGGCAGGATTCGCCGTCACCATCGTGCCCGGGTTTATCCTCTCCTCGCTCTCGACGACCGAGGGGTTGCGCATCGTCGAGCTACCCGGCAAGCCCTGCCGCAAAATCTTCACCGCCGTACGCCGAGAGTCCGCCGCCAACCCCGCCATCGCCATGGTGCGCGAGGCGCTCCACCACGCGGTCAAGGTGGCCTTCGGCGAGCACGAAGCCGACGGCGGACGCCAGGGGCGCGACTAGGCAAGCGCCGCGACCACGCCCGGGCTCTGCACCTCATGGAAGCCCCGCGACAGACCAGCCGCAACCATGTCCAGGGAAGCCGAGCAGTGCACGCCCTTCAGGCGCGAGGCGCTCACCCCCGAAGCGACCGCGTAGCGCAGGCGCACCTCCAGGCGGTGGCCCGCCGGAATAGCCACGCGCAGCTCCAGCACGCTCTCCCCACCCGCTCCGGCCACACCGTTCAGCTCACCGCGGCCCAGGGCCTGCAGGCTGAGGGCATCCGCAGGAGGCACCAGGACCGAAGGGCCAGACCCACCGGCCGCAACCGCCTCGCCGCCGGAAACGACCAAGCTTGCCTCCGGGGTGAGGAGCAGACCGGTCGCCGGATCCTGAGCGCGAGCGCGAATGAGCAGGCGCGTGCCCACCGGCAGAGTCGTATTTCCCTCGTTCACGATGCCCATAAGATTCGGCAGGTTCCGCAGGTTCAGGGTTCGGGCCGGCCGATCCTGCAGTGGCACCGGGGTGACCGCCTCGGGGTTCTGCGCGCGCAATTCCAGGCGTACGCTCGGTTCGGTAAACCGCACCGGGATCCGCGTCAGATAGGCCGATGCGGCACCCCCACCGCCCCGTTGCGTCACCGGTCGCGGGCTCGCCGAGCGACGGCCACCCGAACGGGTCGCGGCCTGCGCACCCTGGGCGGCCCCGCCGGCCACCAGCATCGCCGAGGTGCCGGCCACCTTCAGGGCGGTACGGCGGGAAGTGTTCATTGCGTATCGTTCCATTCTTCTGCCCTTCCTAAGCCTTCGCGATGCGGTACACGCCGCTAATCGTGCCCTGCCACCACGTGCCAAAGCGATCAATCGTGCCCACCATCTGCAGGGTATCGCCGCCGCCGAGCAGCAGGCTCACGTGCTGCGGCAGGCGCTGCTCGTGCACCGTGCGGCCGGTCTTCATATCCAGAGCCACCGCCCAGGCGTAGGCGCCGTTCGCCGCCCCCGCCGGGCCGCGGCGACGCTCACACGTATAAATCAGCCCGTCGGCCGCCGAATAACGCGGAACCGCCGAGGAATACACATCCTTGCGGTCCCAAACCTTACGCAGGCCGCGGTCGGTAATATCCCAGCGCTCCATGCCGGGCGCAAAGAGAGCCGTCGCCGGGACCGAGGGGCCCGCCCCCTCCGGATACTTGGGGTACGGATAGCCGTAGGTGTTCGCGCCCACCATCGTGTTCCCCACGCCAATCATGGAGTTCTCGGTGCCCGAAGCACCCGCGGTGAACAACCCCGCACTCCCCACCTTCGAACCGTCCTCGGTGCGGTACACGATGACCGACTCCTGAACGTCCGCGTTATCGGTCAGCATCACGTAGTCCGAGCCGTTCGGGCCGAAGAACGTCGGGGACGCGCCCGAGCCCCAGGCGAGCTTGCCCGGCTTGCGGGCCGTGCCGCGGTCGTAGGCGTGCCACCAGCGCAGGGTCGGCTCGCCCGCGGCGCTCGCCTGCAGCATGTAGATCGCGTGAGAAGTCACCACGCTCACCCCCAGCGGGCAGGCCGAAATCGAGTTGTCGATGCGCTCGCCGGCCACCGACGCCCTGTTCAAGCGCATGGAACGAATCGTGCCGCGCTCCGCATCAACGACCGCGACGTAGCCGTTCTTCGTTGCGACCCAGATGCGCCCGCCCCAATCGGGCACCAGGCCGACCACCGCGTCCTTGGGGCTCTGGGCCAGCATGCGGCTCAGGTCGATGCGCTCCTCCACGCGAATAGTGCGGCCGTCGCTCGAGTGCCCCAGCTTCAGCAGGCACTGCGAACCGTCCACCAGAACCATGCGGTCCTTCGCGTCAAGGTAGGCGTACACGCCTCCCAGTAGGGCCCCCTTGGGGATGTCCAGGTGCGAAAGCTCGCGGCCCGTGTGCGGGTCAAGAATCGAAAGCTTCGGGGTGATGAATTCTCCGTGCGCAAAGACCTGGGTGCACAGCACCTGGATGAAGCCGTCGCGCCCGGCAAGGATCGTCGGGCAGGCGCCGCCAAGCTTGGTTCCGGTGATGCGCCACTGCCCCGCGCCGGGGCCGGGCAGAGGGGTCGCGTCGGAGGACTGAGCCTCACCGTGCATGGTGGTGACGCCGGGAGCGCCCAGGTGCGGGTTCCGCTGGGCGTTATAGGTGATGTTCATGTGGCTGGTTCTTTCAACGGTGAGTGACTCGCCAATTCGTGCGGTGCGCACGTAAGCGGTAGACATCGGTGTTCTGTATCGGTGTTCTGCAGGCGAATGTTGCATCCGCAAGCAAAAATTTGCACCGAGTGCAGTGCAAACGACTCACATTGTACGTCTAAGAACCGCCTCACGACGACACTTCAGTGTCACCTTGAAGCATCATTCAGGCCGAGCTCGAATAATTCGCGGCGGTCGAGGAGTACCTCCTTCCCCCCCCCCCCCCCCCCCCC
>NZ_KV797970.1:26214-35394 GCF_001809565.1 Rothia sp. HMSC072B03 | reverse complement strand
CCCCCCCCCCCCCCCGAGAAAGCTACCTATCCATCAGAACCTTGGCGAGCGCATCGTCCAGCACCAAATCCGTAATCGCGCCGGTGCGCAGAGCCCCGCGGAGCGCCCTCGCGCGGTGCACCCCCGAAGCCACGCAAATACGTCGCGGGATACGCGCCAGCTCCTTGGGAGTGGGCCCCGATGCGCGCCGGTTCAGCTCCAAATCAGCCCACGACCCATCCTCGCGCAATAGCACGGTGCACATATCCCCCACGACTCCCAGCTCGCGCAGGCGGTACTGCTCCTCCGCGTCAAAATACCCGCCCGAGTACACGTGCGAAGGAATCGGGCCGCCGAACGCACCCACGCCAAAGATGGCCAGGTCCACACTCTGCTGCACCCGCAGGCTTGCCTGCACGCTGCGCTCGCGCCACATGGCTTCCTTCGTCTCGGCGTAGTCGAAGAAGGCAGGAACCGGGAAGTGCACGGTCTGCGCCTCGTAGGCGTTGGCCAGCTGCCCCAACAGAGAACCCAGGTACGGAATACCCGAGTGGTGCGCGTTGCCCGCGCCGTTGAGCTGCACGACCTTCACGCCGGTCAGGGGGCGGCGCGGCAGGTGCCGAGACACCTCGGTCATGGTGGAGCCCCAGGCCACGCCCAGGCGGGTGCCGTCGTCGATGAGCGAGTCCAGCAGGGAGGCGGCGGTGCGCGAAACCTGGCTCATGCGGGCAATCGGCGTGGCGTCGGCGCGCACGTTCACCAGGGTCACGCGCACCTTGTAGCGTTCGCCGATGCGCCGCTCCAGCTCGCTGCGGGTACGGAAGGAGTCGTCCAGTCGGATCTGCACCATGCCGTTTTCTCGGGCGCTTTTGAGCAGCCGCGAGACCGTGGCTCGCGAGACTCCCATGCGACTCGCGATGGCATCCATGGTCATGTTGTGGATGTAGTAGAGCTCCGCGGCCTCGTAGGTGTGGCTAGCGCGTTCGTTCATGGGCAAAGACCCCCTGTGAAAATCCGTTCATTCTACTTGGTAATTATTTCATTATCGGGTTTTACTAAGTCAAGACGACAGGCAACGCCGCCCCGTAGCGGCTCTCACAGAAAAGAAGAGAACAGCACATGAGCTCCCAGCACTTTGCACAGCAGTCGCAGCTGACCGCTGCATCCCGCGCCCAGGCTCTCAAGAGCATGGCCAATGAAGAACTCGACGTCCTCGTGGTCGGCGGCGGCATCACCGGGGCCGGCATCGCCCTCGACGCCGCAACCCGCGGCCTGCGCACCGGCATCGTCGAAGCCGGCGACTGGGCCGCAGGCACCAGCGCCTGGTCCTCCAAGCTCGTGCACGGCGGCCTGCGCTACCTCTACAACCTCGACTTCAAGCTCGTGACCGAAGCACTGACCGAGCGCGGCCTGCTGCTGAACAAGATCGCACCCCATCTGGTGCACGCACAGCCCTTCCTGTGGCCCCTGAAGATGCCCGTCATCGAGCGCGCATACTCCGCAATCGGCATCGGCATGTACGACACCCTCGCATTCCTCGGTTCCCGCGGCAACAAGGGCGTCCCCTCCCAGCGTCACTTCACCAAGACCGGCACCAAGACCGTCTTCCCCGACATCAAGGACTCCGCATTCAGCGGCGCAATCCAGTTCTACGATGCACGCGTTGACGACGCACGCCTCGTCATCGACGTCGTCCGCACCGCTGCAGGCTACGGCGCACTGGCTGCATCCCGCACCCAGGTTGTCGGCTTCACCAAGGATGCATCCGGCCGCGTCATCGGCGCAGAGCTGGCAGACTTGGAGACCGGCGAGCGCCTGAACGTACGCGCAAAGCACATCATCAACGCAACCGGCGTGTGGACCGAAGAGTCTGAGTCCCTCGCTAACCCCGAGGGTGGCCTGGAGGTTCTGGCTTCCAAGGGTATCCACATCGTGGTTCCCCGCGACCGCATCAACGCAACCAGCGGTATCTTCACCAAGACCGAGAAGTCCGTTCTCTTCATCATCCCCTGGCAGCGTTACTGGATCATCGGCACCACCGACACCCCCTACGCCGAGGACCGCGAGCGCCCCGTCGCAACCAGCAAGGACATCGACTACGTCCTGATGCAGGCCAACAAGCTGATCGCTAACCCGCTGACCCGCGAGGACATCATCGGCACCTACACCGGTCTGCGCCCGCTGCTGCAGCCCAAGGTCAAGGACGGCGCAGCATCCACCAAGGTTTCCCGCGAGCACACCGTGACCGAGGTTGCACCCGGCATGAGCGCCATCGCAGGCGGCAAGCTCACCACCTACCGTGTCATGGCTGCCGACGCTGTCGACTTCGCACTGGGCGAGCAGGCTAAGCAGAACCCCTCCGTGACCGCAACCATCGGCCTGGTCGGTGCAGACGGCTACCACGCAATCGCTGCTAACCGTGCACGCTACGCAGAGCGTTACGGCTGGGATGAGGACCGTATCACCCACTTGCTCGAGCGTTACGGCGCGCAGATTGAGGACCTCGGCGCTCTCATCGACGCTGACCCCTCCCTCGGTGCTCCCCTGGCTAAGGCACCCCAGTTCCTGCGTGCAGACGTCGTCTTCGCTGTCCGCTACGAAGGCGCCCTGCACCTGGAGGACGTGCTGGTCCGCCGCGTACGCCTCGACCTCGAGCAGCGCGACCGCGGCCTGGCAGCAGCAGACGAAATCCTCGACATCATGCGTGCCGAGCTCGGCTGGGACGACAAGAAGGTCAAGGAAGAGCGCGACCTCTACGCCGCACGCGTGCAGGCTATCCGCGAGGCGGAGTCCACCTCCACCGACGCTGAGGCATCGGCAAAGATTGAGGCTGTCACCCCCGTGGCACCTCGTGTGAAGCTCTAATCCTTAAAGATTCCACACATACCTTTCGTAACCGATTATTTGGTACGAACCGACCGTTCACCCCTCACCGAGCATGGGTTATCTCATATTTTCGGTGAGGGGTGGACGAGAGGTTAAATAACCGTTTACGATAATCCCCTGCATAAGAAGCAGCGAGCTAAATACAGGGTTAACCCACTGGTACGATCTGCTTCTCATCCAGAAACATCTATCAATTTTTCGTAGCAACCGCTACACATTTCAGCACAGCGTTGTGCCCCGATCCGCCCGTGCGGTGAGGACGCACGGGAATGCGCAAGCAAAGGTTCGCTTGCCTTCCAGACGCTTCGTCTTCAAGGAGCATCAATGTCTCTTCTTGCTTCCGCAGGAACTGTACTTGCAGCCGGCTCTTCCGCTCTCGTGGATGCATCCGGCGCCCCCACCACCCTCGGAATCTTCGCTTCCGAGTTCTTCGGTACCTTCATCCTGATTCTGCTCGGTGCCGGCGTATGCGCCGCAGTGACCCTCAAGAAGTCCTACGCTAAGGACGCAGGCTGGGGTGTTATCACCTTCGGATGGGGTCTGGCAGTGTTCACCGCCGTGTACCTCTCCTTCCATTCCGGTGCACACCTGAACCCCGCAGTGACCGTCGGCCTGGCAACCGCAGGCCGCGACCTGGCAACCGGTGTTCCCGCAACCGCAGGCAACATCGCCCTGTACATCATCGCTCAGATGCTCGGCGCAATGGCCGGCGCAACCGGAGCGTACCTCACCTACAAGAAGCACTTCGATGAGGACCCGGGCGACCGCCTCGGCATCTTCGCAACCGGCCCCGCCATCAAGTCCTACGGCTGGAACTTGCTCACCGAGATTATCGGCACCTTCGTCCTGATTGGCTGGATCATCGCATCCGGTAAGACCCCCGCCCAGACTGGCCCCTTGGCTGTTGCCCTGGTCGTTGTATCCATCAGTATGAGCCTCGGTGGCGCAACCGGTTCCGCTATCAACCCCGCACGTGACCTCGGCCCCCGTATCGCCTACACCTTCCTGCCCATCCCCGGTAAGACCGGTTCCAACTGGTCTTACGCATGGGTTCCGGTTGTTGGCCCAATCATCGGCGCTATCCTCGCAGGCCTGATCGTTCCGGCAGTTCTGCCCCTCTAAGACTTTCTCAACTCCCCATCTTTTACTTCTAAGGAAAAATCAATGACGACTTCGCTGCACTCCGCAACCCTCAACGTCGACCGCAAGTACATTCTCTCCATCGACCAGGGCACGACGAGCTCCCGCGCGATCCTGTTCAACAAGGCGGGCGAGAACGTGGCTCAGGGCCAGCTCGAGCACGAGCAGATCTTCCCCAAGGCAGGCTGGGTCGAGCACGACGCAACCGAGATTTGGCAGAACGTCCGTAAGGTCGTAGCAACCGCCATGGCAAACGGCGAAGTCAACCACCACGAAATCGCTGCAGTCGGCATCACCAACCAGCGCGAAACCACCGTCGTGTGGGACAAGAACACCGGTGAGCCCGTCTACAACGCAATCGTCTGGCAGGACACCCGCACCCAGGAAATCGTTGAAGAGCTCGCAGGCGAAGAGGGCGTTGGCAAGTACCACGACATCGTCGGCCTGAACCTCTCCACCTACTTCTCCGGCCCCAAGATCAAGTGGATCCTGGACAACGTCGAGGGTGCACGCGAGCGCGCCGAGCGCGGCGACCTGCTCTTCGGCAACACCGACACCTGGCTGGTCTGGAACCTGACCGGCGGTGTGGACGGCGGCGTGCACGTCACCGACGTGACCAACGCATCCCGTACCCTGCTGATGAACATCCGCACCCTGCAGTGGGATCCGCAGATTGCCGCAGACATGGGCATCCCCATGAGCATGCTGCCCGAGATTAAGTCCTCCTCCGAGGTGTACGGCTCCGGCCGCCCCACCGGCCTGCTCAGCGGCACCCCCATCGCGGGTATTCTGGGCGACCAGCAGGCTGCAACCTTCGGCCAGGCTTGCTTCGAGAAGGGCATGGCGAAGAACACCTACGGCACCGGTAACTTCATGCTCATGAACACCGGCAACGAACCCGTCTTCTCCGACAACGGTCTGCTGACCACCGTCGCCTACAAGATTGGCGATGCGGCACCCGTGTACGCGCTGGAAGGCTCGGTCGCGATGAGTGGCTCCCTGATTCAGTGGCTGCGTGACAACCTGCGCATGATTGAGAACGCCGCTGAGTCCGAGGGTCTGGCTACCTCCGTTGAGGATTCCGGCGGTTGCTACGTGGTTCCCGCGTTCTCCGGCCTGTTCGCACCGCACTGGCGTTCTGACGCTCGCGGCGTCATCGTGGGTCTGACCCGCTACGTGAACCGCGCACACATCGTGCGTGCGGCACTGGAGGCTACCGCATTCCAGACCCGAGAGGTTCTCGACGCAATGAACGCCGATTCCGGTGTTGAGCTCTCCGAGTTGCGCGTGGACGGCGGTATGACCGCCAACGAGTTCCTGATGCAGTTCCAGGCTGACATCCTCGGTGTTCCTGTAATCCGCCCGAAGGTTGTTGAGACCACCGCTCTGGGTGCAGCATACGCTGCAGGTATCGCCGTTGGTTTCTGGACCGGCGAGCAGGACGTCGTGGACAACTGGGTTGAAGACAAGCGCTGGCTGCCCTCCATGGAGCCCGCAGAGGTTGACCGCCAGTACCGCCTGTGGAAGAAGGCTGTCTCCCGCACCCTCGAGTGGGTTGACGAGGACGTTCCGACCGCCTAAGCAATCTGGAGCGCTGGCGCTCGTTGAGCGCTCTTTCCCTCAAGCATGTGCAAGGGCCGGGTACCCACCACGGGTGCCCGGCCCTTCCGCATACCCTTTCAACCGTGGAAGGCACCCCGCACTGGGGCCTAGCGCCGAGAGCGCGGCCGATGTCCCGGTGCCTCAGCGCCAGACCTTTTATGACGTAGCGTTTAGCGTTTGTTGCAAGGCAATTTTCTAATACTCTCAATGCCGTTGTAACGTTAGTGAATGTAGATGTAGCATCTTCCGGTGATTACATAATGCTGCGCTGTTCGTGAGGTGTCAGTGTCGCACGGGTCTTTTGCATGGTTTTCATGTATTTTCCCGCTGGACTCGCCGGTTCGCGCTATTGCTACATGTACAGCTCCTATCGCCGTCCGCCGCGCCGTCTCGTACGCCGCGGCGGACGGGTCTTTAACCGCCCGGCCGACATCACCCCGGGCAAACATTCCGCCTTCATCTTGCGTTACGGACTGCCGCACCGCCCCGTCGTTGCCCGCCTTCTCTGTCTATTGAAAGCGCCGTACAATGGATATATCAGCAGATAGGGGCGCGCTCATGGTCGTCGATAACGATAGGCGCGCACACGATGCATACCGATGTTTGCCGTAGCGGAGCATAGGCTCCCGAAAGGAGGAAGCGGCTTAGGCCGCGCCACCCATGGTCGATGTTCGTCGCCGCAAGCTTGCTATTATCGCCATGAACGTTTCGGTTCTCGCCGCCGCGCTATCCTGGCTGCTCGTTATCTTCTCGCTGATTTATTCCGCCGCGGCCGTACCCTGGGCCCTTGGCGTGGCTATTGTTCTGAGCGTGATTGGTGCTTACGCCGTCTACCGCTATTACTCCGAGTACTCGCATGTGCTCCCCGTTGAGGACCCCGATGCGCACGACGTGCTCGGTCACGATCTGCACTCGACTCACCTGCCGCACCTGCACCATGAAAATAAGGATGCACAGCCCGAGCACTAGGATGACGGCGCACAGGTGCCCCTCCCCTATGATGGATGGAGGGGCACCGCCCTTTAACCGCGCCCGCAAGCCCACCGAGGAAGACCATGACCGAAGCGACCGCATCCCCGCACTCGCAGGATCCCCAGCCCGCCGATCTCCCAACGGGTGAAGCCCCGTCAGTCGAAAACCCACCCGCCGAGATTCAGCCCCCGCACATCGCGCCGCCGGCTTCAGAGGAGGAGGAAACTGCACGATGGTACACCCGGCACGACAGCCCCGTCGGCACGCTCTACATCGCGGCCAAGGCCGACGCCATCACGGGCCTCTGGTACGAGGAGCAGAAGCACTTCCCTCTCCCCCACGAGCTGGGCACGCTCATCGACAATCCCGAGGCTTACCTGCGAGAGCACGGCACAGCGGAAGATGACGAACCTGCCGGCGAATACGCCGCCGCACAGCTACTCGCGCTGGCTTGCACACAGCTGGACGAGTACTTCACCCGCGAGCGCACCTCCTTTGACCTCCCTCTCGACCCGGAGGGCACGGACTTTCAGCTCATCGTCTGGGAGCATCTAAAGACTGTCCCGGCCGGGTACACCACCACGTACGGCGCCATTTCGCGGGCCGTGGGTCCGGGAGCCCCCGCGCAGGCGGTGGGCCAGGCGGTGGGCCGCAATAAGATTTCCATCATAATCCCCTGCCACCGCGTGGTTGGTGCCGACGGTAGCATGACCGGCTATGCCGGAGGCGTGGACCGCAAGCGTTTCCTGCTGGCTCTGGAGGAGCCCGCCGAGGTGCGGGAGGCGAGGCTCTTCTAACGTCAGCTGCGTTCGTCGGGCGGGACAGGGTTGAAGAAAGAATCCGCGCAGAGGGTGGGATGCATGCCGTCTATCGGTGGGCATCCCACCCTTTTTGCCTACCCGTATTCCTGCACTCGTATTCGATTCCAAGCCATCACGCAACACTGCATCGAATATACTTGCGAAATTACCGCGCGGAGCGTTAGTGTTTAAGTAGAACATATCTCCGGAATAACTTTCGGGGCGCGCGAATTGACCGAGATTCTCAGAGAGGAGCAATCATGATTTCGCAGGTTCCCAATAACGTCACCACCAAGAGCTCCCCGAGCTACCCCGCGTGGGTCACCGATGAGCTCCTGCGCGGCTACTACGACACGGAGTGGGGCGTTCCAGTCACCGATGAGCGCGGGCTCTTCGAGGCTCTCAGCCTCGAAGCATTCCAGGTGGGTCTCTCCTGGCGCACGATTCTTGCGCGACGTGAGGCATTCCGACGAGCTTTTGAGGGGTTCGATCCCGAGCGTGTGGCTTCCTTTAACGAGCAAGATGTTGCGCGACTGCTCGAGGATGAGGGCATCATCCGTAACGAACGCAAGATTCGGGCGGTAATTTCCAATGCCAAGCTCACCCTGCGGATGCGCGAGCTGGCCGCAGCTTCCGATAGCTTTCCCGCCGAGGGGATTCCGCTCCCCCTCATCGCATCTTCCTCCGCCCCCAACGAGGCGGGCCGCACCGAACCTCCACAGGCCGAGGTATCGCGCACGGTTCGTCGCCGGGGCCGAACGCTAAGCATTGAAGAGCTGGAACGGATGCGCGAGCGCACCCTACCCGACGGTACGCGCGTTCCGGGTGGGCTCCCCGCATGGCTGTGGTCCTTTGCACCGAACGAGACCATTGCACCGCGCACTCTGGAGGAGATTCCAACCGATACCGTCGAGTCCGCGGTGCTCGCCAAGTCTTTCAAAGCGTTAGGTGGGGTCTTCCTGGGGCCGGTGACCGCGTACGCGCTCATGTGCGCAGTGGGCATGGTGGATGCGCACCTGCTCGATTCGCACCGGCGCGGATGCTCAGGCCTCTTCAACTAGCCGCGCCTCTACACCCGTGGCGCGATTAGCCGTGGCGTGACCGCGGAGGGCACAGAAAAACCGCGCGCCGTATCTTTCGATACAGCGCGCGGCCTGAAGATTAGCGTTCCTCTGCGAGTCCGACAGGTCTTAGCGGATGGTCACGAAGAGGAAAATCAGGGACAGCAGCGGCGGAACCAGCTGGATCAACGCGGGCTTACGCTTAGCAGGGGAGGTCAGGAACAGGTAGATGCCGGCGATAGCCATGGCGCCCAGGCCCGCGAAGAGCAGAGCCACACCAACCTGCGGGGAACCAAACCAGAAAGCCAGCAGGCCGGTTGCCGCAATCCACGCAATCATCAGGTTGTACAGGCCCTGGTTAGCCGCCATTTCCCTGGTGGATTCCGCGAACTCCTCGGTCATGCCGAAGATTTCACGGCCCTTGGGCTTGGTCCAGAGGAAGGACTCAATAACCCAGATGTAGATGTGAATTGCGATTGCCACGAAGGCGAAAACGGTGGTAACCGTTGCAAGGCTCTGCATCGCCGTCTCCTCATACTAGTAGGTCGTCTGTCAGGTGTGCATCCATCGCAATATACGGGCGGGTAACTGTCTGACCGGCAGTCCGGCGGCCGCCTCCGCACGCGTCGTCTTCGGTGCATGGGCACAAGCATCTATTTTACTCTTCCCCGGTAATGCCTGCATTGCACCGCCGCATATGTTCAGATTCGGACATCCGAGCATACGGCGAGCGCCCGCCG
>NZ_KV797970.1:0-26114 GCF_001809565.1 Rothia sp. HMSC072B03 | reverse complement strand
CCCCGCCGCTACGGCGTGTAGCAACGGGCGCTCGAGAAGCCTTCAGCCCTCGTACTTCTTCAGAGGAGAAGTCGGGGACGGACTAGTGCATAAACAGAGAGAGGAGGTAGGTCCAGATGCACAGCAGCACCAGCAGGAAGAGGCTGTACTTGATGGTAATTGAGGTAACCTTCGACTCCTGACCGGCCTGGTTCACGGCGGCCACCGCCACCGCAATCGACTGCGGGGAAACGATCTTACCCATCACACCACCGGAGGTATTGGCGGCCACCAGCATAGCGGGGTCCACGCCAATCTGCTGCGCGGTGCTTGCTTGCAATCCGGCAAAGAGCACGTTGTTGTTGGTGACCGAACCGGTCACGAACACGCCGACCCAGCCGATGGCGGGAGAGAAGAGCGGGAAGAGTGCGCCGGCGGAAGCTACCGCAAGAGCAATAGAAGAGGTCATGCCCGCGTAGTTCATCAGGTTTGCCACGGACATCACCAGGCAAATCATATAGATGGGCTTCTTCAGCTGCTGCCAGGATCCGTTGAGCTCCTGCAGGGTCTCACGCACGGTAATCTTCGAGGTCAGGGCGGAGAGCAGAGCCGCCACCAGAATCGCGGTACCCGCGGCACCCAGAATGTTCCAGTTGAAGACCGCGTGAATTGCCAGGCCCTCGCCATCACCAATCTGGTGGTGAACACCGGGCACGTGGAAGCTAAGGTTTGCAAAGCCCAGCGGCCCATTAGCATCGAAGGCGGGCTTCAGCACGGTGGACCAGAGCAGGATGGTCGCGGAAAGGAAGATGAAGGGGCTCCAGGCGTTGGCAATTTCACGCAGGCTGTAGGCCGGGTCCTTCTTCCCCGCCAGCTCCTCCAGGGTCGGGGCGGTGGGCTCTCGGTAGATGTGCTTGGGTTGCCAGAAACGCATGACAGTTGCCAGGAAGACCAGACCGACCAGCGGGGGCAGAATACCGATGAGCTCGGGGGCCTGCAGGACCCACAGCATGATGCTCTGCAGGCCGGAAATCACGATACCGGTAGCCAGAGCGATCGGGCCGACCTCTCGGACGCCCCGCAGGCCGTCCTGAATGGCGACCACGAGTACGGGCACGAGGGCCGCGAAAATCTGCAGAACCCAGACCATCTGGTCGGAGAGATGTCCCAGGTCCACGTTACCGATGGCGGCACCGGTGGTCACCGGAATACCGACCGCACCGTACGCGCCCACGGTAGCGTTGGCGACCAGGGAGAGCATGGCGGCCTTGAGCGGGTTGAATCCCAGGGCTACCAGCAACGCCACCGAGATAGCAATCGGGATGCCGAAACCAGCCGCACCCTCAATAAATCCGGCAAAGCAGAGGGCAATGAGTAGCACCTGGATGCGCTGGTCCGGTGAAATAGAGGAAACCGAGGCTCGCACGACGGCAAACTTTCCGCTACGCACTGTGATGCGGTAAAGCCACACAGCCATGAGCACAATCCAGCCGATGGGCCAGAACGCGGAGAGGAAACCATAGAGGATTGAACCGGCCGCCGCCGTCACGGGTAGCCGGAAAACACCCAGTGCAATACCCAGGGTGAGGACAAGGGTAATCAGGGCTGATTTAATGCCGCTGAGTTTGAATACCGTAAGGCAGAGCAGAAAAAGAATGATGGGGGATGCCGCCACGAGTGCCGAAAGCACCGGGGCGTTGAGAGGGTCATAGGTCTGAGACCACATATGCTGTCCTTCCCCGCCGCAGGAGTACCTACAGCGGCTTGGATGTCGCTTTAAGGTACGCCCGTTTACCCTTTTGGGGTGTGCGGAGACGCAACCTCACGCCGCCTCTGCTACTGCGAGTTTCGCCCGGAAGGCGTAGCAACATCATGTCTGTGTGCTGGGCTCTGACGGAAGGCGTAGCGCGGGAAAGGATATGGCACGATATGGGGCATCGGTTCTCTCGCCGGAGGCCTCGAGGCTAAAATCTCTCAGTCCGTAGCTCGCCTTCGGCGCCAATGCCCATATAGAAGGTTATCACCATCGTTTGTTGAATGTTAGGAGCTTTTACAGAGCGAAATATCATTTGAGTGTCATTATCATTTATTGATTATCTATGTTGATTATCCATGCTCTGTATTCCGCGTCCCCGGACTGGGAGGACAGCGCAAGCCTTACGCCATCTTTACACTCCCCGCTTCAACACGAAGGCCCCCTTCCCGACCGTCGGCGATCGGGAAGGGGGCCGGCGCATTACGGCTTGTCGGGAGGCTATCGTGCCGTCGCCCCACAAACCGCACCCGTGAGCGGCATTAGCCCACCATGAGCGAGAGAGTGTAGGACCAGACACACACCAGGACCAGCAGAATAGCGCTGTACTTGATGGACATGGAGGTAATCTTCGATTCCTCGCCTGCGCTGTTCACTGCGGCCGCAGCGATTGCGATGGACTGCGGGGAGACAATCTTACCCATCACGCCACCGGCGGTGTTTGCGGCAACAAGCAGGGTCGGGTCAACAGCGATCTGAGCTGCGGTGGTGGACTGCAGGCCCGCGAAGAGCACGTTAGCGTTGGTCACGGAGCCGGTCACGAACACGCCAATCCAACCGATGATCGGGGACAGCAGCGGGAAGACCGGGCCGGCTGCCGCGAGCGCCAGAGCGATGGAGGTGGTCATACCGGCATAGTTCATGACGTTTGCGACGGACATGACCAGGCAGATCATGAGGATCGGCATCTTCAGCTGGTTCCAGGTACCGCCGAGTTCTTCGAAGGCTTCGCCCCAGCTGATGTTCGAGGTCAGGATGGTGATGAGTGCCGCCACCAGAATTGCGGTGCCGGATGCGCCCAGGGTGTTCCAGGAGAACATCGCGGTCACGGTCTTGCCGGCACCGGTGGTGATGGCTTCGTGAATACCGGGGATGGGGAATGCCAGGGTTGCAGCACCGAGCGGGCCGGTGGTTGCGAACACGGGCTTGAGCGCGGTGGACCAGAGCAGGATGGTTGCGGAGAGGAAGATGAAGGGGCTCCACGCCTTAACAATCTCGCCGCCGGTGTGCTTGACGTTCTGCTGTGCCTGGGCTTCTTCGAGGCTGGGTGCGGTGGGTTCGCGGTAGATGTGCTTGGGCTGCCACTTCTGCATCACGAGCGCCAGTGCTACCAGGGACAGCAGCGGCGGGATGATGTCGACCAGTTCGGGAGAGCCGAGCAGCATCAGGATAGCTGCCTGACCGCCGGAGAAGATGATGCCGGTCATGAGTGCGACCAGGCCGACTTCGCGGATGCCGCGCATACCGTCCTGGATTGCAACCATCAGCAGCGGCACGAAGGCGACGAAAATCTGCAGTACCGGAACCATGCCTGCGGACAGGTGCGCGGTGTCCAGGCCGCCGACCTTAGCTGCGGTGGTCACGGGGATACCGATAGCACCGTAGGCGCCGGATGCGGCGTTAGCTACCAGCGCCAGCATGGATGCCTTGAGGGGGTTGAAGCCCAGGGATACCAGCAGTGCCGCAGAGATAGCGATCGGGATACCGAAGCCCGCCGCGCCTTCGATGAAGCCGCCGAAGCAGAATGCAATCAGCAGCACCTGGATGCGCTGGTCGTTCGAGATGGAGGAGACGGAGGAACGCACGATGTCGAAGTTACCGGCGCGCACGGCGATGCGGTAGAGCCACACCGCCATGAGCACAATCCAGCCGATGGGCCATGCGCCCGAGAGGAAGCCGGAAAGGATGGAACCGGCACCTGCGGTGATGGGCAGGCCGAAGACGGCACAACCGATGATGAGGGTGGTGCCGAGGGTCAGCAGTGCTGATTTGAGGCCGCTGAGTTTCAGGACGGTCAGGCCCAGCAGGAAGAGGATGATGGGCACTGCGGCAACCAGCGCGGAGAGCACCGGTGAGTTCAGCGGGTCGTAGGTTTGCTGCCACATAGGGCGGGGTGTTCCTTTCGGTCTGTGTGTATTAGCGGTCGCTTCTTCCGGTACGGCACCTGCGCTGTATGGAAGCGTTAGGCCGCATAAAAACCGATGGCCCCAGTCCTTGCGTCGTGGATGGGTCCATCGGTGAAGCGTGATGGTCTTGAGCTGCCGGGCGTTTGGTTGTATGACGTGGCGATATGCCGAGGCAATATACCGTGGCCATATACCGTGGCACTATACCGTGGCGCGGCGGCGGTGAGCGGAACCTTTCCCTCTCACTAGGTGCTCTTGACTTTATCTGTCTAAGCTAACAGGTCTTCCTCGAGACTTCAGGATAGGGTGACCTTAAGTGTGCACAAATGATACTTATGTGCATAATTGCGCTCCTTAGCCGCGAACCTCCTCCCCAGCACACAAACACAGAAATGCGAAAGCCCCCTCCTACCGAAGTAGAAGGGGGCTTTCGCTAAACCGTGTCGCGGTACCTCACCTTTCAGGGAAGGCAGGTTACACGCATCGAAGCTTCACGCTGTTTAGGAAACAACCAGGGACAGAACGTAACTCCAAACACAGGTGATAGCCAGCAGGATTGCGCTGTACTTGATTGCCATGGAGGTAATCTTGGATTCCTCGCCGGCGCTGTTTACTGCAGCAGCTGCAATTGCGATGGACTGCGGGGAAACAATCTTCGCCATCACACCACCGGCGGTGTTAGATGCAATCAGCAGGGTCTGGCTGACACCAATCTGATGTGCGGTGGTAGCCTGCAGGCCAGCGAAGAGGATGTTGCTGTTCACCACAGAGCCGGTCACGAACACGCCGATCCAACCGATGATCGGGGACAGCAGCGGGAAGATTGCGCCCACAGCGGCAACAGCCAGTGCGATGGAGGTAATCATACCCGCGTAGTTCATGACGTTAGCAACGGACATGACCAGGCAGATCATGATGATCGGGGTCTGCAGCTGCTTCCAGGTTGCACCGAGTTCCTCAATAGCCTCGCCCCAGCTGATGGAGGAGGTCAGGATGGTGATGATTGCAGCCACCAGAATTGCGGTACCGGAAGCACCAATGATGTTCCAGGTGTAGGTCACGTCAATTGCCTTGGGGGTTGCAACGATCGGTGCGGTCTGCTGGATGGTCTGGTGCAGCCACGGAACGGGGAAGGTGATGTTACTGAAGGCCAGCAGGCCCCCCTTAGCAAAGAGCGGCTTCATCGCGGTGGACCAGAGCAGAATCACGACGGACAGGTAGACGAAGGGGCTCCATGCCTTGAGGATTTCGCCACCGGTGTGCTTGACGCTCTGCTGAGCCTCAACCTCTTCCAGGGAGGGAGCGGTGGGCTCACGGAAGATGTTCTTGGGCTGCCACTTCTGCATGATGAGTGCCAGAGCAATCAGAGCCAGTAGCGGCGGGATGATGTCGACGAGCTCGGGGTTACCGAGGCCTGCGAGCAGGACAGACTGGCCGCCAGAGTAAATCAGACCAACAATCAGTGCTACCAGACCGACTTCGCGGATACCGCGCAGACCGTCCTGAATAGCAACAAGCAGTACGGGGATGAGAGCCGCCATGATCTGGATAACCAGGACCATTTCGATGGACAGTGCATGCAGGTCCACGCCGCCGCGGGTTGCTGCGGTGGTCACGGGGATACCGATAGCGCCGTATGCACCGGAGCTCACGTTAGCAATCAGTGCGAACATTGCGGCCTTGAGCGGGTTGAAGCCCAGGGACACGAGCAGTGCAGCACAGATAGCAATCGGGATACCGAAGCCTGCAGCGCCTTCAAGGAAGCCGCCGAAGCAGAATGCGATCAACAGCATCTGGATGCGCTGGTCGGTAGAGATGGAGGAGATGGAGGAGCGAACAATTTCGAAGCCGCCGGAACGCACAGAAATGCGGTAGAGCCACACTGCCATGAGCACGATCCAGCCGATGGGCCACATGCCCGAGAGGAAGCCGTAGAGGATGGAGCCTGCACCGGCAGTGATGGGCATACCGAAGATAGCGCAACCAATCACGAGTGCGAGCGCCAGGGAGATGACGGCAGATTTAATACCGCTGAGCTTCAGGACGGTGAGGCCCAGAAGGAAGAAAATAATCGGGACTGCTGCCACGAGTGCAGAGAGGGCACTCGAGTGTAGCGGGTCGTAGACTTGCTGCCACATGATTGTATTGCGTTCCTTTCCGCGCCCCGAGGGGCGGGATCGTTATGCCGTAAACCTGCCTGATTCCCTGCCCTGCGGGATATACCGAGAGCGTCCTTCTCGTCGTGCCAGAAAGGTACTGTGCGAAGAGGTGTCTTCGCGTGGGTTTATGTTGGTTTTACGGCTGTGAATTCTGAGTGTGCCAGACCGTGTTTAGGTCACATAAACCCAAATATTCCTTGATACATCAAGGAAATCTAAACCCCTGAAGGGTGGTTTGCGTAACTTTAAACACGGTTCCTTGGTATCCAATGTACCATCGAATACCCACATATTCAGATGTATTCCAACATTTAGATTCAAGCTCATATTTACATTTCTACCCAAACTACCCGTCCCATCGGCAGTTTCGCGGCTCGAGCCCTCCCTCCCCCGTCCAAATCTGTGCCCGCAGGAGGTAACATAACGCAACATACACTTGGCGCACAGGTCAGCTAGGCTCTCGCCGGGAGAGATTGCTCAGTGGTTCCTCGGGCCTAGCCCAGGGTTCCATCAACGGGTGGAACAAGCGCAAGGACTTTCTAACCGCCAGCGAGCGCACGACCGCGTCAGTCGCGCCAAACAGCCGATACTCACGAATCGGATAAATGGCCCGTATAAGATTCAGAGCATACAAAAAAGCTCCGGAAGGAAAATCCTCCCGGAGCTTTATCTGTCGGGTTGACAGGATTTGAACCTGCGACCCCTTGACCCCCAGTCAAGTGCGCTACCAAGCTGCGCCACAACCCGATTCGTTATTCACGATTAGCCCGGGGCATCCCCCGAACACTCGAATAACTATACCGGTGTTTTCGGCACCTCGCAAGCCAGATTCACGGTTTTTAGAAAAAATCTTAAAAATCTTTTGGACGCATCTACTGTCGGTCCGCCGACCTCGTTCCCGAAAACGCAACCGGCACCGAACGCACCGCGCGCCGGAGCAACGGCACAACCCGTCACCCCGGCGCGCAGCCCATTCCGATTCAAGGAGCCGAGACCGCGCTAACGGCGGCCACCCTTACCCTTCTTAGCCTTCGCACTCTGGCGCTCCCCCAGGGTGCGGCGCTCACGCACGCGCATCGAAATCTCAATCGGGGTGCCTGTGAAATCAAAGGTCTCACGCAGACGACGCATGATGAAGCGTCGGTAACCCGGATCCAGGAAGCCGGTCGTAAACAGCACAAACTTCGGCGGGCGCGAAGACACCTGAGTACCGAACAGGATGCGCGGCTGCTTGCCACCGCGCAGCGGGTGCGGATGCGCGGCCACAATCTCACCCAGGAATGCGTTCAGGCGGCCGGTCGGAATACGCGAATCCCACGACTCCAGCGAGTGCTCCAGGGCCGGGACCAGCTTGTCCTTGTGCCAACCGGTCTTCGCCGAAATATTCACACGAGGAGCCCACTTCACGTGCGCCAGGTCGCGCTCAATCTCGCGCTCCAGCATCTCGCGGCGATCCTCGTCGAGGGTATCCCACTTGTTGAAGGCCAGAACCATCGCGCGGCCCGAGTCAATCACGGTCTGCACGATGCGCACATCCTGCTCAGAAATCGGCTCGGAAACATCCAGCAGCACCACGGCAACCTCGGAACGCTCCAGGGCGGTCTGGGTGCGCAGCGAGGAGTAGAACTCCGCGCCCTTCGCCATGTGCTGGCGGCGGCGAATACCCGCGGTATCCACAAAACGCCAGGGGTAGCCGCCCAGCTCGATGATCTCGTCAATCGGGTCGCGGGTGGTACCGGCCAGGTCGTTCACCACGGCACGTTCGGAACCCGCCAGCTTGTTCAGGAGCGAGGACTTACCCACGTTCGGGCGACCCACCAGGGCCACACGACGCGGGCCGCCCAGCGCCTCCGGCTGCGCGAACTGCGAGTGCTCCGGCATGACCTCCAGGATCTCGTCCAGGGCATCCGCCAGGCCGCGGCCGTGCAGACCCGAAACGGGGAACGGCTGACCCATACCCAGCGACCAGAGGTTATAAATCTCCGGCTCCAGGTGGGCGTCGTCGATCTTGTTGGCGATCAGAATGATCGGCTTCTTCACGCGACGCAGCATACGCACAATCTGCTCATCCGAGGCGGTCACGCCCACGCGGGCATCCACCACCAGGACCACAACATCGGCCTGCTCCACCGCAATCTCGGCCTGATCGGCCACCTGAGCATCAATACCGCGGGCATCAGACTCCCAGCCACCGGTATCCACCAGGGTGAAGCTCTTGCCCAGCCACTCGGCCTTGTAGGACACGCGGTCGCGGGTCACGCCCGGCTTATCCTCCACCACGGCCTCACGGCGGCCCAGAATACGGTTGATGATGGTCGACTTACCCACGTTCGGGCGGCCAACAATCGCCACCACCGGGTCGGCCAGCTGCTCTTCCTCTTCCTCAATGTCGAAGCCCCAGGCACCCAGCAGGGCGCGGTCCTCTTCATCCAGGTCGTAGTCTTCCAGGCCCTCCAGCAAGGCCTGGGCACGCTGGTCGGCGGTTTCGTCGTCAATCTCAGCCAGGCGCTCGGTAACGTCGTCCTCGCCACCGCCCAGGTACTTCTCTTCGTAATCGTCGCGGATAGCGTCCTCAGCCATGCGCGCTCCTTTCTCTACCCGCCCCGCGGCCAACCCATCGGTCAGCACGCGAGCGCGGCTCAACGTCTTCTCGGGAGCGAATACCCCGCTCCCCCGGCGTTTCCACGGAACCTAGCCCGCGCGCTTCGCCTTCAACTGGTCGTTCACGGCGTTAATCACCGCGGAGACCGTCTCATTAAAATCAAGGTCCGAGCTGTCCACCAGGGTCACACCCTCGGCGGCCTCCATGAAGTTATTGACCTTCGCATCCTTCGCGTCACGCTCGGCGATCTGCTTGCTCAAATCACCCGAAGCGCCGGACTTCTCGGAGTTCTCCAGGCCGCGGCGAGCCATGCGTACTTCCTCGGAGGCGGTCAGCAGGATGCGTGCGTCAGCATCGGGAGCCACCACGGTCGTAATATCGCGACCCTCGGCGACCATACCGTTCACGGCGTGGTCAATCGTCCAACGCTGCAGACCGATGAGGTACTCGCGAACCGCCGGAACCGAAGCCACGGCAGACACGGCCGAAGAAATGCGCTCGCTACGAATCTCCTCACGGATATCGGTGGAGCCCATCATGATCTCTTCCTCGTTGATGTTCGTGCCGAACACCAGGGGCATCTCCTTGACGGCCTTCGCGATGGCCTCGGCATCGTTCAGGTCAATGCCGAGCTCCAGCACACGGTAGGTTGCGGCGCGGTACATCGCACCGGTATCCAGGTAGGCCAGGCCAAAGTGACGGGCCACTTCCTTAGACACAGACGACTTGCCGGAGCCGGAAGGTCCGTCGATAGCAATCGTCAGTTTAGGGTTCTCGTGCATTGCACTCCTTTAATTCGTCTCGCTCCATGCCGGAAAATACAGCATTAACTCTACTTCACCACGCGCCAGCCGCGGGCCGACAAATCGCGGACCAGCGACTCCAGAATCGAGGGGTTGACCGAGATTTCAGCCATACCCACCGGAGCACCCGTCGAGTGTTCCAGCCGCAGGTCCTCGATATTAGCGCCCAACTCACCAATCTCGGCGAGCAATCGGGCCAGGGTGCCGGGGGTATCGTCCACCAGCACCGTCATCGTCGCGAAGGCCGCCGGAGCCGTACCGTGCTTACCCGGGATGCGGGCGACACCAGCATTACCCTCGCTCATCAGCTGCGCCAAATCCAGGCGAGCGCCGGAAGCCGTCGGGTTCTCCAGCGTCGAGATGAGCCGGTTCAGGTCATCGCGAACCCCGTAGAGGGTCTGCACAATCGGCTCGGAATTCGCCGCAAAGATCTGAACCCACAGCGTCGGGTCCGAAGCCGCGATACGCACCGTATCGCGTAGCCCCTGCCCCGCCAGGGACAGAGCATACAGCGGGGTATCCTGCAGGCGCGAGGCCAGCAGCGAGCTCATCGCCTGCGGAACATGCGAGATGAGGGCCACCGTATGATCGTGCTCCTGTACGCTCAGCGCCGTCACAATCGCGCCCAGCTCCACCGCCACGGAACGCACCAGGCGCACGCACTCGGGGCGAACCGAATCGTGCTCGCAGATAATCCACGGGCGCGCTTGGAACAGCTCACCGCGGGCCGCCACCGGCCCGGACTTCTCACGGCCGGCCATCGGATGCGAACCCACGTAGCGCGATGCATCCGCGCCGGAGGCCCGCACATCCGCAAGGGGCCGCACCTTCACCGAGGCCACATCGGTCACCGTGGCGCCGGGGTAGCCGGTCTCGGGACGCGGCCCGTACGTCCGCAGGGCCTGCGCGCACACGGTGCCGGCCACATCCGGAGGGGCGGCCACAACCACCAGCTGCGGCTCAAAGCGGGCCCGCTGGTCCTCCGTCAGTGAGGAGAAGCTCGTGCCGGCGCCAATATCCTGCGCCACGGCCTCGGCGGTGGGTGAAATGTCCTGAACGTACACGTCCTCGTATCCGGCCGCGTGCAGACCCAGGCCAATCGAGGCGCCCAGCAGGCCGGAGCCGATGATGAGCACCGGGCCGTTCAGGGTCGGGCTCATCGGCAGCTCCGGCGGAAGGGATGTCGTAGAGGGGCTCATGACACTCTCCTCGGATTCTTACATGTCCACCGAAGCGAGCAGGTGACCGATCTCCACCTTCGAGAGGTTACGAATCGTGCCCTGCTTCTGCGAACCGATGCGGATCGGGCCCATCTCAACGCGGACCAGGCGCTCGACCGGATAGCCGACGGCGTCGAAGAGGCGGCGCACGATACGGTTCTTACCGGAGTGGATGGTCACCTCAACGAGCACGTGGCCGGGGGTGGAATCCACCAGCTTGAACTCGTCCACGCGGGTCACGCCGTCCTCCAGGCGAATACCCTTCTTCATGGCTGCGCCCACGCCGGGCTCCATGGGGCCGGGCACCTGCACCAGGTAGGTCTTAGGCACCTCGTAGGAGGGGTGGGTCAGGCGGTTGGCCAGCTCGCCGTCGTTGGTCAGCAGCAGCAGGCCCTCGGTCTCGACGTCCAGGCGGCCCACGTGGAACACGCGCTCGCTCATGGAGGAACGCAGGAAGTCAGAGATGCAGGGGCGACCCTCGGGGTCTTCCATGGTGGAGACCACGCCGGCGGGCTTGTTGAAGGCCATGTAGACGAGCTTGTCGTTAGTCTGCACGGTCATGCCGTCCACCTGCACGGTCACCTTGGAGGGGTCAACGCGCACACCCAGTTCGGTCACGACCTCACCGTTGACGGTGACGCGGCCCTCGGTAATCATTTCCTCACACACACGGCGGGAGGCCACGCCGGCCTGAGCCAGCAGCTTCTGCAGGCGCACGCCGTCGTGGTCGTAAAACTCGTAGTGGTCGACCGGCGCGTTGCGGGGGCGGCGGGGACGGTGCGGGCCGGCGTAGTTGCTGACGCGGTACTCGCCGCGCTCGTGGGCGAAGGCTTCGCCGGAGCGGTAGGGGCGGCCGGGTGCGCGGCGTTCGCGCTTGGGCAGTTCGGTGCCGCGGCCGCGACCGGAACCTGCGCGGCCTGCGCCGAACTTCTTCTCGCCAAACTTCTTCTCACCGAACTTCTTCTCGCCGAAGCCCTTTACGCCGCCCTTGCCAGCGCCACCCTTCGGTGCGCCGGGGCGACCGCCGCGTGCGCCTGCGCCCTTAGCGCCGGGCTTGCCGCCCTGGCCGGGACGGCCTGCGCCGGGTCGGCCACCGCGGGAGTTCTGGGGGCGACCGGATGCAGAGCGGCCGCCGCGGGAGGAGTTTCCGTATGCCATGGTGTTCTTCTCTTTTCTGTCGTATAGTGCGAACGTTTCAGGTACTTCCCGAACGTTCGTTCGTCTTATTGATTCGTTGTCTTAGTCGTTGCCCTCGGCAAGCACCGCGGCTTCCGTGTCATCGGGCAGGAAGGGCGCGAGCGCCGGCAGCTCCTCCAGGGAGTTCAGCCCAAGCTTTACCAGCAGCAGATCCGTGGTTTCGTAGAGGGTCGCACCGGTTCCGGCTTCTCGCCCGGCCTCGCGAATCAGCTGCCGTTGCAGCAGCTGGCGGATGGCCGCGTCCGCGTTCACGCCGCGGATCGAGGCGACCCTCGCGCGGGTCACCGGCTGCCGGTAGGCAATCACGGCAAGCGTCTCGTAGGCGGGCTTGCTCAGGGTCGCGCTCTTGGAACGGGTCACGAAGCGCGCCACCCAGGGGGCGAAGTCGTCGCGGGCGTAGAGCTTCCAGCCACCGGCGATGCGACGCAGCTGGAATCCGCGCGGCTCGGGTGAGATGCCTTCCTCACCGTATTCCGTCTCCTCGCCGTTGTACTCGCGGTACAGCTGGTCGAGCGCGTGCTCAACAGCTCGTTCGCTGACGATGAGCGCGGCGGAGAGTTCGCGCACGCTCACGGGGGCCTCAGCGACGGCGAGGATTGCTTCGATGGCGCTTTTGACGCCGCCGGGGATAGCCTCGACACGGGAAAACTCGGCGTCGGGGTCGACCGCCACGCTGGGTGCTGTGGAGGGCCCGCCCGCGGGTATTTTCGCCGAGCTCTTCTCTGCACGAGGTGCAGGTTCCTGCGGTGCTTCCGGGCTGTCGGGTGCCTCCGCCGTTTCAGGCTCTTCCGGTTCCCCGGCGGGTTCGGCATCAGGCTCAGCCGGTTCAGCCGTTACCGGCTCCCGGTTCTCAGCTACCGGTTCGACCGCGGGTGCGACCGCGGGTGCGACCGCGGACTCGACCGGCGTCGAGGCGGCCGGCTCTGTATCGTCCTCAGCGTTCGGATTCCAGTAGCCCAGGTTCACGATGGCCAGGTCATCGGGGGTGAATTCGCGGTTGAAGCGCGATCCGTTCTCGGGGTTAGTCACGTTCCTCCTCCGGTTCGATGCCGTTCTCGGTGAACTCCGCCTCCGGGGTTTCGCGGGCTTCCGCGCTCTCGGGAAGTACAGGTTCCGAGCCGTCCCGCGCTGCGGGGAGAGCCTCGGGGCGAATCACGAAGCTTCCCGCCGTGGCGCTGGCTCGCACCAGAATCTCGCCCAGGGGTTGCTCCTGTTCCACGTGCAGGGCGCCCTCCTTGTAGAGCTCCAGCAGGGCCAAGAAACGAACCACCGCAATTTCCAGGTCGCCCGCGCCCCGCACAAGTTCGTCAAAGCGCAGTTCGCGCCCGGAGGCGTCCAGCAGGGTGTGCAGCAGATAGTGTTCTTCGGCGGCGATGGTGGTGACCGGAACGTGCAGGTGCTCGTTCAGCTCCTCCACGATTTCTTCCGCGGCGGGCTCGGGTTCGGCGGGCTGCCGGCTCAGCGCGGCGGCCGCAATGCGCGCAAACTCTTCGGCGCCTCCGGCCAGAACCAGTTCGGGTAGGGCGTGGGCAAAGCGTTCTTCGAGGGCAACCGCGCGGGGAAAACGCCGCGTTTCCTGCGCCCAGCGTTCGGCAAAGATATCGGCGACCTCACGGTAGGCGCGGTACTGCAGCAGACGCGCAAAGAGTAGGTCGCGGGCCTCGAGCAGGGCGACATCTTCCTCAAGGGGTTCGCGGTGCCGCGGTAGCAGGCGCGCGGTCTTGAGCTCGAGGAGGGTTGCGGCGGTAACCAGAAATTCACTGGCCTCGTCCAGGGCTCGCTCCGTGCCCTCGGCGTAGAGGGCCTGCAGGTAGGCGAGGAACTCATCGGTCACTTCGGCGAGCGCAACGTCGGTAATGTCGAGTTTGCGGCGCGAAATGAGGGTCAGCAGAAGGTCAAAGGGGCCCTCAAAATTACTGAGGGTGAGGGTGAAACCGCGTTCCGGGTTCTGCAGGCCGCGGCCCTCGGATTGGGCGTTCTGGGCGGCCTCTGCGTTCGGTGTCGGTACCCTCACGGCAGCGACGTGTGTGGTCATAAAGACCTGTTCTCCTTATGTGTTTTCCGTCCCGCGGTCTGTGCGTTGTATCCGGTCGATGCGCCGGGTAAGCCTGCCGGTATCGTGAGGCTCGCGTTCTCGGCGATTTCTCAGCGATTTCTCGGTGGCATCTTCGGCATCTTCGGTCGTTAATCGGCGAAGTAGCCGGTGCGAGCGGGAATGAATCCCCATAATTATACGCCCCCTACCGGCACGGCTCAAGGGGTCGCAAGCCGCACCGGTAGGGGGCGCATCGAGGGAAGGGCTAGCGTGCGCCGCCCTTGTAAATCAGTTCGCGAGCAACCTGACGGTACGCCTCGGCACCAGGATGGCTCGAGGCGTAGCTGAGAATCGGCTCAGCAGACACCGATGCGTCCGGGAACTTCACGGTGCGCTTGATGACGGTGTCGAACACCTTGTCGCCGAAAGCGTCCACGATGCGCGCCAGAACTTCCTTGGAGTGGATGGTGCGCGCATCGAACATGGTAGCCAGCACGCCGACAATCTCGAGGTCGGGGTTCAGTCGATCCTGAACCTTCTCAATGGAGTCGACCAGCAGTGCCACGGCACGCAGGGCAAAGAACTCACAAATCAGCGGAATAATCACGCCGTCGGAGGCGGTCAGCGCGTTGACGGTCAGCAGACCCAGGGAGGGCTGGCAGTCGATGAGGATGACGTCGTACTCGTCGCGCACCTTGCGCAGGGCCGAAGCGAGAACCTGCTCGCGAGCCACCTCATTGACCAGCTGCACCTCGGCTGCGGAAAGGTCGATGTTCGCGGGCAGCAGGTCGATGTTCTCCACGCCGGTGGGCAGGATAACGTCCTTAATGTCGACCTTGCGGTCCATCATGACGTTGTAGACGGTCAGGTCCAGCTCGTGCGGGTTCGCGCCGAAACCTGCGGAGAGGGCACCCTGCGGGTCGAAGTCGACCAGCAGCACCTTGCGGCCACATTCTGCCAGTGCCGCGCCCAGGTTAATGGTGGAGGTGGTCTTACCCACGCCGCCCTTCTGATTCACCATAGAAATAATGCGGGCGGGACCGTGGCTGCTCAGCGGAGCCGGGTCGGGGTACACGCGCAGGGGTCGACCGGTGGGGCCGAGTTCTTGTGCCTGAGCTTCAGTCAATGGTTCACCTTCATCAATGAATTCGAAGTTTTAAGTTTAAGCGTTGTCTATAAGGTTACCTCAAGAGCGGCTGTTCCGCGGATTGGCGGGGTTTTATCCCCGCTCGTGGGCACGCGGATGCGCCATCCGGTAAACCTCCATGAGCCCCTCGGGAGTGACCTTGGTGTACACCTGCGTGGTCGCGATGGAGGCATGCCCCAGCAGCTCCTGCACCACGCGAATATCGGCGCCGCCCTGCAGCAGGTGGGTTGCGAAGCTGTGCCGCATGGAGTGCGGAGAGAAGTCCGCGCTGAGGCCCGCCGCCTCGGCGGATTCCTTGAGGATGAGCCACGCACCCTGGCGCCCCAGCCTACCGCCTCGCCCGTTGACGAAGAGCGCGGCGGTGCCTTTGCCGTGGGCCACGAGCGCGGGCCGCCCGCGCACCAGGTAATCCTGAATGGCCTTGTGAGCGTAATTTCCGAGGGGTACGAGGCGTTCCTTACTCCCCTTGCCGAAGAGCCGCACGTACCCGGGGAGGGTGATGTCGTTGCCGTCCTCGTCGGTCAGGGTTTCTTCGCTGTGTACGTCGTCGATATCGGCGTTGAGCATTTCGCTCACGCGGGCACCGGTGGCGTACAGGAATTCAAGTATGGCGCGGTTTCGCAGGCCGATGGGAGTGTCTCGATCCGGCACGGCGAGGAGGCGCTGCATCTGCTCCACGGTAATAGCTTTGGGTAGGCGCTTGACGTTTTTGGGAGGCGTCACGGTCGCGGCGGGGTCTTTTTCCACCAGAAAGGCAGAGGCCCAGAAGGCGTGGGCTCCGCGCACGGCGGCCATGGTGCGGGCGATGGAGTTAGGACCCAGTGGTAGCGGGATGCTTCCCTCGCCGCTCCCCCGCTCCCCCGGCTCGGTACCGCGACCCCCGTCGGCGGCGATGAGGACGGCCAGGGATTCTGCGGCCTCCTCGGCATCCACGGAGTTCTCTTCCTCCGGCTGTTTTTTAACTGGGGCGGCCAGGCCGGGTAGGGGCACGGTGGGCGCGGCAAGCTCGCGCATAAATGAACGTACCTGCGCGGTCGTAATGCGTTCGGGGTCGATTACCCCGAGGGTGGAGAGGTACGCGGCGTAGCGGCGCAGGTCTCGCGTGTACGAGGCGATGGTGTTCTCGCTACTCCCCCGCTCGACCCGCAGATGCACCAGGTACTGGTCGATGGCCCGCTCCAGGGGGGTCTGCTCGCCGGTCCCCTCAACCGCGGGGGTAGCGCCCTTCAGCGCGGGCTGTGCCATATCTCTTCCCTTCTCACGCGGTCGTTCGGATTTGTTCGGATGCGCACGGTAGCGCGAAATGCCTCTTCGAGGGATCGGGCGAGAAGACTCCGAACCCTAGCGGAAGGTCTGCGGCTTCTGTCGGCGATGCCCCATGTAGGGGTGGAATTCCCAGCCGCCGGCGGCTTCGCGCAAGCCTTCGAAGCCGCGCGCTGAGGCGGCGTAAGTGGCCAGAATCGCCTGGATGGCCAGCGCGTTGTGCACTTTACTGTCCAGAACCAGCTGCACCGCATCCTGCAGGGGAACCCAGCGGTAGGTCATCTCCGCCTCTTCTTCGGTGCGTTCGGTACGCTCCTGGCGGGGCAGCACGCTCAGGTCGCGGGCCAGGTAGACGCGACCCGCCTCGCTGGTTGCGCCGGGGCTGCTGAAGTAGTCGGTCAGGGCGTGCCAGCTGGCGGCTCGCAGGTCGGTCTCCTCGGCGAGCTCGCGCTGTGCGGCGTGCAGAGGGTCCTCACCGTCGATGTCGAGCAGGCCGGCGGGCACCTCCCAGAGGTTCATGCGCACCGGGTGCCGGTACTGGTTGAGCATCAGCAATTCGTTGTGTTCGTTGAGAACCGCTACGGCGACGGCACCGGGCATCTCCACGACGTCGCGGGTGAGTACGGTGTCCTCGTTCAGCTCGTATTCCTCGACCGCGGTTTCGATGACGTATCCGCTGTATTTGACGGTCCGGGTGCGAATCGTACGTTCTGAGGGTTCGTCGATAATATGCTGGTTTTCGCTCATATTTCTATTCTAGAGGGTTCGTTTCGGAACTCCCTCGCACTTCTCCCCGTTACTCGGCGGACCCCGATGGGTTAAGACGGTTAAACGGCGAGCGCCCCAGCCGCCGAGGGGACGGATGGGGCGCTCAACGCGTTCGGCCGCCTTATGCGCCGCGGCGCTCCAGGGCAGCCTTAATCAGGCCTGCAAAGAGCGGGTGCGGGCGGGTCGGACGGGAGCGGTACTCGGGGTGTGCCTGAGTTGCCACGTAGTAGGGGTGAACCTCTGCGGGCAGCTCCACGTACTCAACCAGCGAGGAGTCCGGGGAGGTACCGGAGATCACGAGACCAGCCTCTTCGAGCTGCTCGCGGTACTCGTTGTTCACCTCGTAGCGGTGGCGGTGACGCTCTGCAACTTCGGTTGCGCCGTATGCCTTAGCCACCTGAGAGCCGGGCACCAGGTTTGCCTTGTAGAGGCCCAGGCGCATGGTGCCGCCCAGGTCGCCGGCACCCTCGACGAACTGCTTCTGCTCTTCGATGGTGGCGATAACGGGTACGGGGGTCTCGGGGTCGAACTCGGTGGAGGACGCCTCGGGCAGACCCAGCACGTTACGCGCGTACTCAATCACCATGGACTGCAGACCCAGGCAGATACCCAGGGTCGGGATCTTGTGCTCGCGTGCGTACTTGAGGGCGCCAATCTTGCCGTCCAGGCCGCGGATGCCGAAGCCGCCGGGCACCAGGATGGCGTCCATGCCGCGCAGCTGGTGGTCTGCGTCCTCGTCGGTTGCGCACAGGTCGGCGGCAACCCACTTGATGTTGACCTTCACGTTGTTTGCGAAGCCGCCGGCGCGCAGAGCCTCGGAGACCGAGAGGTATGCGTCGGGCAGGTCGATGTACTTACCGACCAGGGCCACGTTCACCTCTGCGGCGGGGCGGTGCACTGCGTCGAGCAGGCGGTCCCACTGGGTGAAGTCGGGCTCGGGTGCCTCGATGCCGAAGTAGTCGAGGATGTAGTCGTCGAGCTTCTGGCTGTGCAGGGTCTTGGGGATGTCGTAGATGCTGGGGGCATCGGCGCAGGAGATGACGGCGTCGGTGTCCACGTCGCAGGCGTTACCGATCTTGGAGCGGTGCGATGCGGGAACCTCGCGCTCACAGCGCAGAATCAGGCCGTCAGGCTGAATACCCAGGCCGCGCAGTGCTGCGACGGAGTGCTGGGTGGGCTTGGTCTTCAGCTCGCCGGAGGGGCCGATGTAGGGCACCAGGGAGACGTGCAGGAAGAAGACGTTCTTGCGTCCGACATCGCGGCGTACCTGACGTGCGGCTTCCATGAAGGGCAAGGATTCGATATCGCCAACGGTGCCGCCGATTTCGGTAATGATGATGTCGGGGGCGTTGTCGATTTCCGCTGCGTGACGCATGCGGGACTTGATTTCGTCGGTGATGTGAGGAATCACCTGGACGGTGTCGCCGAGGTATTCGCCGCGGCGCTCCTTCGCGATAACGGAGGAGTAAACCTGACCGGTGGTCACGTTAGCGGACTGGTCGAGGTTCTCATCCAGGAAACGCTCGTAGTGTCCGATGTCCAGGTCGGTTTCTGCACCGTCGTCGGTGACAAAGACTTCACCGTGCTGGAAGGGGTTCATCGTACCGGGGTCGACGTTCAGGTAGGGGTCGAACTTCTGCATGGTCACAGAGAGGCCGCGAGAGCGAAGAAGCTGACCGAGGGAAGAGGCCGACAGGCCCTTACCGAGAGAAGATGCAACACCGCCGGTCACGAAAATCTGGCGGGTTACCTTGTCGTTAGAGGACGCATTCTGAGCGTTATTTTTTTCATTCACCACGGAATTCAAGCCTACCATTTTCTTGTCTGCTATCCAAGCAGAGAACTACGCCGCGAGATGATTCTCGCAGGCCGGAGCTCTCCCCTCGGGTTCTGTCTCCACTGTAACGTCTGCGGGGGTTTTATATTCCCGCAACTCCGTTCATAGATTTTCCTCAAGTACCCCTTGAGTATCTCATACCCTCCGCCCCACGTGCGCCGGGTTTGGTCGTCCGGTACTCCCGTTTTCAGGCGGTGGATTTCGAGGTACATTACTTGCGGTTCGGGGTGTTTCACTCCTGGTCCTGGGACACCTGCCGCCCGGCTTCCAACAGCTCCCGAGCGTGCTCGCGAGCCGATTCGGATTGGTCGTGACCGGAGAGCATTCGCGCCAACTCCACCACGCGCTCTTCCTCCGTGAGCACCTGCACTTTAGACAGCGAGGCGTCGTCGTTCTTGAGCACCAGGATGTGCTGGTCGGCGAAGGCTGCCACCTGCGGCAGGTGGGTCACCACCAGCACCTGAACGTGCCGGGCGAGCATGGCCAGTCGGCGACCAATCTCGATGGCGGCCTTGCCGCCCACACCCGAGTCGACTTCGTCAAAGATGAAGGTGGGCACGGGATCCACTTCGGCGAGTACCACTTCGAGGGCGAGCATCACGCGGGAGAGCTCACCGCCGGATGCACCCTTGCCGAGCGGGCGGGGCACGGCGGTGCGGTGGGGTGCCAGCATGAAGGTGACGGTGTCGCGGCCGTGTACCGAGAATTTCTCCGCCTCGGCAACTTCCACCACAAGGGATGCGTTCGGCATGGCCAGGGCGGTCAGCTCCTCGCTCACCGCATCGGCAAGTTTTTGGGCGGCTGCGCGGCGCAGGTTTGTCAGCTCTTCTGCCTGTTCCCCCAAGACTTTGCGCAACTGCACGAGTTCCGTTTCGAGAGTTTCCTGGCGCTGCGGGTCGTCAACGAGGGTGTCCAGGCGGGCGCGGGATTCCTCGGCCCATTCAAGCACCTCGGCGATATCCGCCCCGTACTTGCGCATGAGCGTTGCCAGCTGGGCGCGGCGGGTCTGCACCTGCGCCAGACGCTCGGGCCCCTCCACATCCAGGGAAGCCGCATAGGAAGAAAGATCCGAGGCGATATCGGTGGTCAGGATCATGAGCTCGTTGACACGAGCTTCCAGGGCGGCAAGCTCTTCATCGGCAGAGGCCTGTCCCTGCAGGGCGCTACGGGCGGCATCGAGCAGACCCATAACGTTGGCTTCCTCGCCGCTCGAGTATTCGCTACCGCTCAGCGCGGTCAGGGCGGTCGCGGAGGCAATCCGCAGAGCCTCAACGTTCATGAGCTTCATCATTTCGGCCTTGAGCTCGTCCTCTTCACCCGCGCGGGGGTTGACGGCGGCGATCTCCTCGAGCGCCCCCTGCAGGCTCTGCGCCTCTAGTGCGCGAGCGCGAGAGTTCTCCCGAACTTCCTTGAGTTCCGCGGCAGCGGCACGGTAGCGTTCGTAGTTCTCTCGATACTTCTCCAGTAGGGAGGCCAGCTCCTCCCCCGCATACAGGTCGAGGGATTGTCGCTGTTCTGCGGGCGATTTGAGGCGTAGCTGGTCCGACTGGCCGTGCACGGCCACGAGGCTCTGCCCAATCTGGGCGAGAGTGCCGATGGGTGCGGAGCAACCGCCGACGTGAGCACGCGAGCGTCCGGAAGCGTTGACGGTGCGAGCCAGCAACAGCTCCGAGCTCTGTTCGTCAATCTCTTCGGTGGTTCCGCCGGCTTCTTCGGCCAGGGCGAGGGCACGGTGGCCTCGCGGCAAGCGGATGACGGCCTCGGCGAGCGCATTCTTGGCGCCGTTGCGCACGCTGGAGGCGTCCGAGCGAGCACCCAGAAGCATTCCGAGGGCGGTGACAACCATGGTTTTACCCGCACCGGTTTCACCGGTCAGAACGGAGAACCCCGGTTCGAGGGGGAGCCTCGCATCGGTAATGATGCCGAGGTCTCGAATATGAATTTCCTCAATCACGAACGTTCATTCCTTTTCTTTTGACCGTCTCGAACTTTTCTCGCCCCCCCTCTGCAGAGGTGACAATTGCCGTCGCGTAGCGAATATTGTAAGTAGCCTCCCCTATTTGGAGGACTGCGTCTCAGCCTCCTGCGGACCGCGCCAGCCACGGATGGGCAACTCAAATTTGCGCACCAGACGCTCCGAGAAGGGCGCGGGGTGGATGCGGGCCAGCAGCACGGACTTCTCGGATCGACGCACTTCAATACGCGAGCCAGGGTCAAGCTCCACAGTGCGGCGACCATCGCACCACAGCACACCGGAGGCACCGTTTTCGGGCATGAGCTCTACCGCCAGGGTTGAGGTGGGAGCCGCCACGAGCGGGCGCGCAAAGAGCGCATGGGCCGAGAGCGGAACCATCAGGATCGCTTCAACCTCGGGCCAGACCACCGGACCACCACCCGAGAAAGCGTAAGCGGTCGAGCCGGTGGGGGTCCCCATGACCACGCCGTCACAGCCGAAGGTACTCAGCGGCCGGCAGTCTACCTCGATGATGACCTCGATCATCTTTTCGCGGTTACCCTTTTCGACACTGGCTTCGTTCAGTGCCCAGTCGCTATGCACGCGCTTACCGTCGTTCCAGACTTCAACGTCAATGGCCATACGCTCTTCGACCGTGTACTCGCTGTTAACGATGTGACGCACCGTCTCACTCAGGTCGCTCTCTTCGGATTCGGCGAGAAAGCCGACGTGCCCCAGATTCACGCCAATCAGGGGAATACTGGTTCGGCGCACCATCTCGGCGGCACGCAGAATCGAGCCGTCGCCGCCCAGCACCACGCCAAGTTCAATATCGATAAGGGCCACCGATTCATGCACCACCTGCACGGGGACGGGCTCGTCCCAGTTTTCACTCAGGGTCTCCAGATCGGAGCGAGTCATGACGGGTGCGAGTCCCTCTTCGTAGAGCTGGGTGCATGCCTGTCGGGCGGCATCTCGTGCTTCTTTGCGCCCCACGTGGGCGAAGACGAGAATCTTACGGTGACGTTGTTCCACCGAGTCTTCGGAACCATGAGGTTCGAAACTGTGGTGTTCGAAACCATGACGCGCACCTGCGGTAGCTACCTGTGCGGTTGCTTCCTGCGGTGCGTGGCTTTTGTGTTCTGCCATAACGACTCTCTCCCATTCATGGTTGGGGTATTGAGTTGGTGTATCTACACCCATCATACCGAATATGTTCTCGAATATTTTCTAAAGAGCTATATTTTTAGAAAATTATTTCGAATAATCTGTGGAGGCCCGTTGCCAAGGCACCTCGATAGCGCGATAGCCCGAGAAGTCCCCGGCCGTAGCGCTTTACTCACGCTCGATTGGAGTCCTCTCAGACTATCTCAACGCTATTTATTTTCTTTTCGACACCATAGGAAGTACTCCACGTTGCCGTCCTGACCGGGGAGCGGACTGGGCTCCATGCCCATCACCCGCAGCCCGTGACTGTTGGCGGAGGTTTGTACCTTTTCCACCGCTTCACGGCGGGCGGATTCTTCGTAGACCACTCCCCCGCGTCCGATGCGGTGCTTGCCGACCTCGAACTGCGGTTTGACCATGAGCACCAGATCACCGCCGGTTTCGGTGGCGTTCGCTAGCGCCTCCATGACCAGGGTCAGCGAGATGAACGACAGGTCCGAGACCGTCAGCTCAACCTGTCCGCCGATATCTTCGGGCTTCAGGTAACGAACGTTGAGGCCTTCGTACACGCCAACTCGGGGATCTTCGCGTAACGCGTCCACGAGCTGTCCGTGCCCCACGTCCACGGCCGCCACATGCCGGGCCCCTCGACGAAGTAGCACGTCGGTAAAGCCTCCGGTGGATGCTCCCGCATCCAGGCAACGCTTGCCTTCAACCTCGATATCGGGGAACGCATCGAGGGCACCCGCGAGCTTGTGGCCTGCGCGGCTGACGTATTCGGTCAGTTCGCTCTGACGCACGTAGAGGGTATCCTCCGGTCCCACGAGCCTGGACGCTTTGCGCGCGGCCTTGCCATTGACCTGCACGTCTCCAGCGGCAATGAGCTTTGCGGCGAGGGTTCGGGAGCTCACGAATCCGGCTTCGACCAGGTACTTATCGAGGCGCGCGGTGTCTTTGCCCATATCTTCTTTCTGTCGTCGTGTAGTGCCGTGAACCCTCAGAACATTACCGTCTGAGAGCTCACCGCCGCGAGGTTAGGAGAGATTCTCGAGATCCTTTTCCAGTTGCTCGCTCATCGTTTCGAGACGTTTGACGCGTTCTACCGGGTCCATGGCGAGGGTCGCCGCCAGTTGCCGCTCAAATTCGGCATCCGCGATAGAACGGTCGGTGGTCTCGGCGTTCATAGTTTCGTTCTGTTTAGGCACCGGGAAGACCCTTGATGACGGGTACGGCGGCCTGCTCGGGGTTGGCTGCCCACCAGGCGGCGTAGGCGACGCGCCAGGCCTCTGCTTCGCTCTCGCTTCCGGCGAAGGTGCCCTCGTCGAGGTTCTCGGGGCCTGTGAGAATCAGGTTCTCGCCTCGCACCCGTGCCTGCCAGGTGGGGCCGGTCGCAATCACCTCGTAGCCTTCGAAGAGCACCTCAATCTCGGGGTAGGGTGCGAAGAAGTCGTCCAGGGTACGCAGCACGTAGGTCGGGCGCTGTTCGGGTACGGCTTCGATGACGTCGCGGTAGGTCTGCACACCGGTGAGCACGAGCGCGCCGTCCATCTGCGCGTTATTAGCGCCGAGAATATCGGTATCCAGGCGGTCACCCACAATGACGGGACGCTCGGAGTTCAGGGCCTGTGCTGCGGTGTGGAAGATGGGGGCTTCGGGTTTGCCCGCAACGAGCGGGGTACGGCGCGAAGCGGTTGCCACGGCTGCGACGAGGGTGCCGTTGCCGGGGGCCTGGCCGCGTTCCTTAGGGATGGTCTGGTCGGTGTTAGTGGCGATCCACAGCACCTCGGGGTTAGCGAGGGTGTATGCGGCTTCCGCGAGATCCTCCCAGCCCATCTTCGGGTCAAAGCCCTGAATGAGGGCTACTGGCCCCTCGGCCTCGGTGCGTACGGGTTCCAGGCCTGCGTCGCGCACACAGTCGGCGAGGGCCTCGGTACCGGTAATCAGCACTTTGGAGCCCGCAGGAATCTTTTGCGCGAGAAGCTTTGCGCCGGCCTGTGCGGAGCTGACGACTCGTTCTGCCCGGGTGTGCACTCCAAGGTTGCGAAGGTGTTCTGCGACGGATTCTACCGAACGGGAAGCGTTGTTAGTCACGAAGATGACCGGTACGTTGAGCTCTTCCTCCGCACGGTTGAGGGCTTCGGGAGCCCCCTCGATGGCGAAGGGGCCGGCGTAGACAACGCCGTCCAGGTCTGAGAGGAGCGCGTCGTATCGGGCAAGGAGTGCGGTCGTGGTCATAGGAACCTCTTCCGGGGTCTGAGCGGCTAGTATTTTCCCTCTATCGTACCCGTTCCGCACTACCGGGGCCTATCGTTCGTCACGGGCAGTTCCTATTCGGACGGGTAGCCTCTCCGATATAGCGCGAACCGCCGGAGGCGAGCTCTCGGGGAGCCGCATCCGGCGGTTCGGTATGTACAGGCTATTACTCTACGTCAGCCTCGGCCTTTTCCTCGGCTTCAGAGTCTTCAGGTGCTTCCGCGGCGGAGTCCCCGGAAGTATTCTCTTCGGAGCCGGTTGCTTCTGCCTTCTCGGAGGCTTCCTCATCTGCAGCCTTGACCGGGCGTTCTGCGGGCGTCTCTTCCTTCTCGAAGAGGTCTGCCTCGCCAAAAATGTCGAAGATTTCGGGCTCCGCGAAGTTGCCCTGGCCCAGCGCTGCCTCAGCCACGACAGACAGGCGTGCCCAACGCTCGGCTTCCTGATCGCGGCCAGCGTTGGCAAGGGCATCGGCGTAGGCGCTAAAGAGACGCGGGCTGTATTCGAATGCGCGCTTGGGGTTCAGCTGGGGAATCTGAAGGGCTACCACAGCCTGGCTCTTCTTGCCCTGATCGGTCAGGATACCGGACTCGACGATAGCCAGTTCCACACGCACCTCGGCAGGCAGCTCTTCACGCTTGAATTCGGCAATCATTTCCTGTGCCTTGGGCAGTCGTCCCAGTGCACGTTCGCAGTCCACCAGCAGCGCAAGGTGGTCCACGGAACCGCTGATGCGACGGTGAGTACGCAGCTCACGCAGGGCCAGCTCGTAGTCCTCTGCCACGTAGGCAGCGATACCCACGGCTTCACGCACGGCGGCGATACGACCGGCGCTACGGGAGGCAGCAACGGCGTGCGCCAGCGCGAATTCGGGGTCGATGTCAAGGTAACGACCCGCCATCACCAGATGCTTGGCAACGGTCTCAGCGTTACGAGGCTCCAGGGCACGTAGCTGACGATAGGTTGCACCGTCCAGTTCGCGACCGGTCACATCGCTGTCAATCTCGGGTGCTTTGGGCTTAGCGGGACGGTAGCCTGCACGGCCACCGATGCTACGTACCTCTTCGCGGGGGGCGTCACCCTCGGGGCCATTGGAGCGGGGTGCTTTCGAACGCGAGTCAGAGCGGCGACCGTCGAACTTTTTACCTCCGCGATCGTTACGCTTGAAACCGCCCTTACCGCCGAAGTTCTTGCCGCCCTTCTTGGAGCGGAAATCCTTGCCGCCGTTGTTCTTGCGGTGCTGACGGGGGCCGGAGCCGTTAGACTCGTGGCGGGGGGTCTCAGACATGAATCTCCTTGGGAGGTATCCGCTCGTGGCGGGTCGTGGATGCAGTCGGTCCGGACGGTCCGCTGCCTGAGGCATCAACTCTATGGAGGGGCGCTTGGCCCGTCTTTAATGCCCAATATAAGCCATACCATTCTAGTATAGAGGGCGGCTTTCGTGCACCTGTAGCGATGCGGATCCGCGGCCTCTCTAAGCGCCTGAGCGGCCTCGACCGTGGACGTTAGGGAGGAGAGGCACCTCTCCCCTATTATTCTCTGCCCGGAGTTTCTTCCACCGGGCGCACTACCCGTCAAGCAGAATAGTTTGTTAAACAAAAATAGCCCCGGCGAAGCCGGGGCTATTGAATAATAAAGCGGCGACGACCTACTCTCCCACACCCACAAAAGTGCAGTACCATCGGCGCAAAGAGTCTTAGCTTCTGGGTTCGGAATGGAACCAGGCGTTTCCCTCTCGCTATAATCACCGCAAACCTACGGGATTGTTATCCAAAAACCATACAGTGAACGCAA